>JBEKFQ010000194.1:0-2529 GCA_050013235.1 Beijerinckiaceae bacterium | reverse complement strand
AACCTTCAACGCCCGGCTGTTCCGGGAAAAGATCGCGGATGCGGTTTTCGTGCAAGACAATGAGGCCTTGTCGGGCCAAGCCGGGACGTTGCGGGGTCTTCATTTTCAAAAGCCGCCGGCAGCCCAGGGCAAGCTCGTGCGCGTCGTGAAGGGCGCGATTTTCGATGTCGCGGTCGATATAAGGGTGGGTTCGCCCACATTCGGCAAGCATGTCGCCGCCCGCCTCGACGCAACCGGGGGCGCGCAGCTCTGGGTGCCGCCGGGCTTCGCGCATGGCTATTGCACACTGGAACCCGATACGCTCGTGTCCTACAAAGTGACCCATTTCTACAGTCCGGCCGACGATGCCGGGATCTTATGGAACGACCCGGCGCTCGGCATTCGCTGGCCGCTTGGCCCCGGCGGCGCGGTGCTTTCGGCCAAGGACACCAAACTTCCCCTGCTGGCGGACCTGCCCGCCATATTCACTT
This sequence comes from Beijerinckiaceae bacterium, assembly GCA_050013235.1. Classification (GTDB taxonomy): domain Bacteria; phylum Pseudomonadota; class Alphaproteobacteria; order Rhizobiales; family Beijerinckiaceae; genus RH-AL1. Next base: position 2,059 of record JBEKFQ010000194.1, on the reverse strand, counting down.
ATGATTCCGTGCGGGAGATTGAACGTTGACGGGAGATCTGGCGTTGAATCGCGTCATCGTCACCGGCGGGGCCGGCTTCATCGGTTCGGCCGTCGTGCGGCTGCTGACGGCGGACCCCGGCACGCAGGTGTTGAACCTCGACAAGCTGACCTATGCCGGCAATCTGGAGTCGTTGCGGGCCGTGGCCAACCTGCCGAATTACCAATTCGTGCGCGCCGATATCGCCGATCGCGCGGCCATGGACGCGGTCTTCGCTGGATTTCGGCCGACGACGGTGATGCATCTGGCGGCCGAGAGCCATGTCGATCGCTCCATCACCGGCGCGGCGGATTTCATCCAGACCAATATCACCGGCACGTTCACCTTGCTCGAAGCCGCGCGGGCCTATTGGTCGGCGCTGCCTGCCGGCCCAAAGGCGGCGTTTCGTTTTCTCCATGTCTCGACCGACGAGGTCTACGGCTCGCTCGGGCCGGAGGGCCTTTTCGAGGAGACGACGCCCTACGATCCGAGTTCGCCCTATTCCGCCTCGAAAGCGGCCTCCGACCATTTGGCGAGCGCCTGGATGCGAACCTACGGCCTGCCGGTCGTCATCTCGAACTGTTCGAATAATTACGGCCCGTTCCATTTTCCCGAAAAGCTGATCCCGCTGGTGATCCTGAACGCCCTGGAGGGCAAGCCCCTGCCGGTCTATGGCGATGGTAGCAACATCCGGGACTGGCTCTTCGTCGAGGATCATGCGCGGGCGTTGTGGACGATCGTCCAGACCGGGCGGCTGGGCGAGAAATATAATGTCGGCGGGCGCAACGAGCGATCGTCCGGGCCACGATCAACGCTACGCCATCGACGCGACGAAGCTGGAGAGCGAGCTGGGCTGGCGCGCGCAAGAAACCTTCGAGAGCGGAATCGCGCGCACGGTGCGCTGGTATCTCGACAACGAATGGTGGTGGCGGCCCCTGCGCGACAAGGTCTATACGGGCGAACGTCTCGGCCTTGGCGAACCCTCTTCCGCGAAGGGAGCTTGAGCGATGCGGATCGCCGTGACGGGCCGCGAGGGTCAAGTTGCCCGCGCTCTCGCGGAGATTGGCCAAGCCGAGGGGATCGACGTCGTTTTCCTCGCCCGGCCGGATGTCGATCTCGCGCGGCCAGAAACGGTTTGGCCGGCGCTTCGTGACGCTGGCGCCAATGCCGTCATCAACGCGGCGGCCTATACGGCGGTCGACAAAGCGGAAAGCGAGCCGGACTTGGCCCATGCCGTCAACGCCGTGGGCGCCGGCGCCGTCGCGGCGGCGGCGGCCAAGCTCGGGCTGCCAGTCCTGCACCTCTCGACCGATTATGTCTTCGACGGCGCGAGCCCACGGCCCTATCGCGAGGACGACCCGGCCACTCCGCCCGGGGTCTATGGGCGCGGTAAGCTCCTCGGCGAGCAGGCCGTGGCCGCCGCGAACCCGGCCCATGTCATTCTCCGCACGGCTTGGGTCTACAGTCCCTTCGGCCAGAATTTCGTGAAAACCATGCTGCGTCTCGCGGCCACGCGGGACGAGATTGGCGTCGTCGCGGATCAGCGGGGCTGCCCAACCTCCGCGTTGGACATCGCCCGCGCGCTCATCGCGGTGGCCCGGCGCGTGACGGCGGAGGGCGAGGGCGCATCGCGGTTCCATGGCATCTTTCACATGACCGAAGCGCGGCGGCCCGGTGGCGCGGGTGAAGCGAATTACCACAGCGGATTATCCAACGCCCGCCAAACGCCCGGCCAATTCGCGGCTCGATGGCGGCAAGCTGGCGGAGACCTACGGCCTGACCCTGCCGGTCTGGACCGCCTCGCTTGAAACCTGCGTCGAGCGGCTCTTGTCCGAAGCCGCTGACGTAACCTGATTTTCGTTTTCCAGGAGCCCATGAGATGCGCGGGATCATTCTAGCAGGCGGCAGCGGCACACGGTTGCATCCGATGACGAGCGTCATCTCCAAGCAATTGCTGCCAATCTACGACAAGCCCATGATCTACTATCCGTTGTCCACGCTGATGCTGGCGGGGATCAGGGAGATCCTGGTGATTTCCACG
>JBEKFQ010000193.1:0-4334 GCA_050013235.1 Beijerinckiaceae bacterium | reverse complement strand
AACCTGACCTATTATCGCGAGCTGAGAATCGGCGGCATGCCGGTCAAGGAAGCCGTCGAGCATGGCTCCGAACAGCGGATGCGGCCGATGTTGATGACGGTTCTGTCGGCGGGTCTCGGCCTTTTCCCCGCCGCGATCTCCCACGGCATCGGCAGCCAGGTGCAACGGCCGCTCGCGGCGGTCGTGGTCGGCGGCATGACGATCGGACCCATCATGTTGCTGTTCGTCGCCCCGGCGCTGCGCATGATCTTCCTCAGGAGTGACGAAAACCCAAAACCCGAGCCGCGCGAAGACGATGAAGATCAAACCAAACGCGAAGGGGCGAAAGCATGACGAGAGAGCCTTTGACCCCGGCATGTCATGAACCGCGCCGTTCCCCGCGCGGCCCTGCTAAAGTTGAAAGCGAGTTGATGCCGAATCATCCCACGAAAGCTGCACGAGCCGGCCGGGCGTGGCGCGCGCGGGGGCTCGCATGTCTCTCGGCCGCTTTGCTTTCGGGCTGCGCGGTCGGTCCGGATTTCGTGGCGCCGCCGGCCCCGCCGGTCAAAGGCTTTCTGCCCGGCACCGCGAAGACCGGCGCCCCCGACGAGCATATGGCCGTCGGCGCCGATATTCCGGGCCAATGGTGGGAGGTCTACCATTCGCCGGCGCTCAAAACGCTGGTCGAGCGCGCGCTGAAGCAGAATGCCGATCTCGAAGCGGCGCAAGCCGCGCTCCGGGCGGCCCGCGAAAATGGCAAAGCGGTGCGCGGTGCCTTGTTCCCGACGGTCTCGGCCGGTTTCAACCCGATAGCCGGCCGGACCGGCAGCGACCTCTCGTCGCCCTTGGCCTCGGGCGCGCAAACTTATTCGCTGACGACGGCCCAACTCACCGTCGCCTATTCGCCCGACGTGTTCGGCCTGACCCGGCGGACGATCGAATCCGCCGATGCGCAAACAAGGCTCGCCCGCTTCCAATTGGAAGCAGCTTACCTGGCATTGACCTCGAATGTCGTGAATGCCGCGGTCCAGGAGGCCTCGCTGCGGGCGCAGATCGAGGCGACGCACAAGATCATCGCCGCCGAAACGGAGCTTCTTAACGTGCTCCGCCGCCAGTTCAACCTCGGCCAGGCCGCTGTCGCCGACATGCTCGCGCAGGAAGCGGCACTCGCGCAGGCGGAACAAACGCTTCCGCCCCTGGAAAAGGCGCTCGGGCTCAACCGCGACCTCCTGACCGCGCTGACCGGGCAATATTCCAGCGACGAAATCACCGAGAAATTCGCGCTGGAATCGCTCCAGCTCCCACACGCGCTGCCCGTGAGCCTGCCCTCGGCACTCGTGCAACATCGCCCCGACATCCGCGCCGCCGAAGCCAATCTGAATTCCGCCAGCGCCTTGATCGGCGTCGCGATTGCAAACCGGCTGCCGCTCGTCAGCCTGACCGCTCAAACCGGCTCGAGTGCCGCCAATCTGGCGAATCTCTTCGTGCCGGCGACCGCGTTCTACGCGCTTGGCGGCAACGTCACGCAGACCATCTTCGATGCCGGCACGCTGCTGAAGCCGATGCGCGCGCGGAAAAAGCGGCAAAAACTGCGGAAACCGCCGCGGCCAAGAGCCTCGCGGTCGTCCGCAAGCAGCTCGAATACGGCCAAATCAGCACCATTGCCCTGCTCAACGCACAGCAGACCTATAATCAGGCGGTGCTCGCTCTCGTTCAGGCAAAAGCCGGCCGCTATTCCGACACCGCCGCCCTCTTCCAAGCCCTCGGCGGCGGCTGGTGGAACCGCCCCCCGCCCCCCGGAGAGACCTGGTAAGCCGGGCGCAAATCCCGCGTCCGGGGAGCTAGACGTTCGTAACCGGCGCGACCGACCCACGTAACCGGCGCGACCGACCCACCTCGTAATTTGTCGAGGATGAGCGACACTCCCGCGCGAGATCAAAAACTCAACGGAGTGCTCGGATGGCTAATGCCATGGTCGATGCCATGCATGATGACATGACTTATCGCCGAGTCGAGGTGATCACCGGACACCGTCGCCGACGGGATTGGACGCCGGAGGAAAAGGATCGGATCGTTGGCGAAAGCGTCCGACCCAAGGCGAATATCTCGGAGGTCGCGCGACGCAATGGCGTGAGTCGCGGCCTGCTGAATATCTGGCGACGACAGGCGCGAGCGTTGGCTGCCTCACCGCCGGCAAAACGCGAGCTTTTCGCCACGGTGCTCGTGGAAAGCGACGCGACGCGTCGCGAAAATAGCGCCGCTTCCGTCTCAAGCCCGGCGACGTCGGGCGCAATTGAAATCGGCATTGGCGACGCGATGATTCGGGTGCCCACGGGCGTCGACCGCGCCACGCTTGATGCGGTGATATCGGCGTTGCGGACGGCGCGATGATTTCGTTCGCCTCGGAGACGCGCGTGTTCGTGTCCACGCAGCCAATCGATTTCAGGCGAGGCGTGCATGGCCTCGTCGCCTTGGTCGCGGAGGGTTTGGGCAATCCGTATTGCGGCGATATTTTCGTGTTTCGTTCAAAGCGCCGCGATCGTTTGAAGATATTGATGTTCGACGGCACGGGCATGATTCTGGCGACGAAATGGCTCGAGGAAGGGCATTTCGCCTGGCCTCCCGTCAAGGACGGCGTGATGCGCGTCAGCGCGGCGCAATTGGCGATGCTCGTCGAGGGGCTTTCGGAATGGTCGCGGGTGGTTCCCAGGGTCGTAAAAAGGCCAACAATAGTTGCATGAATCGCTTGATTTAACTGGCGATTCAGAGCGTTTTGCGCTAGCTTTAGTTCATGGCGCTTCGCCCTGAAAACCTTCCCACCGACCCTGCCTTGCTGGCCGAATTGGCGCTTGGATTGGACGCGGAAAACGAGGCGCTGCGCGCGACGATCGCCAATTTAAAGGGGATGATTTTTGGCGCGCGGTCGGAGCGGTTGTCCGTCATCTTGGCCGAACAACTCGCCCTTGATTTGGAAAATGCCGCCAGCATCGCGCCATCGCCCGCCAACGAAGACGTGGCCCCCGCCTCGACGAACGAGAGCGCGCGGCGTCCACGCGCGAAATCAAAACGCAACATCGGAGCCTTGCCCGCGAACCTGCCGCGCCACGAGGTGACGATCGAACCGGACACGACCGTCTGTCCCTGTTGCGCGGGCAAGCTCCATCGCATCGGTGAGGAGGCAAGCGAGGCGCTCGATCGGATTCCGGCGGTGGTGCGGGTCCTGCGAACGATCCGTCCCAAATACGCCTGCCGAAATTGCGAGGAACAAATTGTCCAGGCGAAAGCCCCCGCGCGATTGATCGAGGGCGGCATGGTGACGACGGCGCTGGTCTGCCACATCGCTGTCGCCAAATATGGATGGCAATCGACGCTCTATAGGCAGATGCAAATCCTCGCCGGGCTTAGCGTCGATCTCGATCGCTCGACGCTGGCGCGCTGGATGAAGCAGTTGGCGTGGATGCTGAAGGGGCTCTATCTCCTGCAACTGGCCCATATGCACACTTTTCCCCGCCTGTTCTGCGACGAGACGCCCATGCCTGTCGTCGAGCGTGGACGCAAACAAACGAAGACCTGCCAGTTCTGGGCGCATGCGACGGACGATCGCGCCTGGAACGGACCCGCGCCGCCAGCGGTCACCTATGTGTTCGCGGAGGGGCGCGGCAAGAGGGAGATCGCCGAACAGCTCAACGGCTTCTCGGGCGTGCTGCAAGTGGATGGCTACGCCGCCTACAAGTCGTTGGCCGGCGGCAAGACGACCAACGGCAAAATCCGCCTTGCCTTTTGCCTTGCCCACGCACGGCGCAAGTTTGTCGCCATCCATAAATCCACCCAATCGCCCTTCGCGCGCGAGGTGATCGAGCGCCTGGCCGAGGTCTACGCCATCGAGAAGCGCATTCGGGGAACCAGCGCCGACAATCGCCGCGCCGCGCGACAGGCCGAAACTCGGCCGATCATGGAAGCGTTGCACGCGCGGCTCGTCGCGGTGAAGGACGGAATATCGAGAATATCGCCGTTGCGCGAAACGATCGATTACACGCTTGGCCACTGGGCGGGCCTCACGCTTTTCCTGGAAGACGGGCGGCTGGAGCCAGACTCCAACATTGTCGAGCGTTCGATCCGTCCGATTGCCATCGGAAAAAAGAACAGTCTGTTCTGCGGAGACGCGGGCGGCGGCGAGACATGGGCAATCATATCGTCGCTACTCAACACCGCCCTATGCCGTGCTCGGCATAGGGCGGTTTATGCCGACCGTCGAACTATGCCGAGCGGGTTTGCTTTTCCCCAGATTTCTCGCTGACCGGCGTTTGATCAGCTCGGCATAGTTCGTTCAGTGCCTCCGCTTTCAACAGCGGAGA
>JBEKFQ010000192.1:0-2512 GCA_050013235.1 Beijerinckiaceae bacterium | reverse complement strand
ACGGTGCGGATGCCCATCCGGCGCAATTCCCCGAAGCGCTCGCGAATGCCGCCCTTGACGATATCCTTCAAATGAATGACGCCGAGCAGCTTGCCGTCGCGGACAACCGCCAGCGGGGTACCCCCGCTTTTGCCGATCTCCTCGCCGATGGCTTGGATTTCGCGGGCCGATGCGGAACTCGTCAAAGGCTTGTTGCTCACTATCACGCCGTTGGGATTGCCGGTATCTGGCAAGGCATCGACATAAGCGAGGATAGAATCGACGGCGCCCTTGCGGATGGAAAGGCCCGCGCCATCGACCCCGCTCATGCGGGTCTGCGCGGTGAAAGGCACGAAATGCGCGTCGAGGCTGACCATATCGCGTTCGCGGATGCCGTATTTTTCCTTGGCGAGAACGACGATCGAGCGGCCTTCCGGTGTCTCGTCGGCGAGCGAAGCGAGTTGGGCGGCATCGGCGAGTTCGAATTCGCTGACACCTTTGACCGGCCGGAAGGCCGTCGCCTGGCGATTGCCGAGCGTGATCGTGCCGGTCTTGTCGAGCAACAGCGTATCGACGTCGCCAGCCGCCTCCACGGCGCGGCCCGACATGGCGAGAACATTGAAGCGAACGAGACGGTCCATGCCGGCAATGCCGATCGCGGAAAGCAGCGCACCAATGGTTGTCGGGATCAAGGTGACGAAGAGGGCCACGACCACCACGATGGGGATCGAGCCGCCGGCATAAGCGACGAAGCTCGGGATGGTCGCGACCGCGAAGACGAAGATGATCGTCAGGCCCGCCAAAAGAATGTTGAGGGCAATTTCGTTCGGTGTCTTTTGCCGCGAGGCGCCTTCGACAAGGGCGATCATCCGGTCGAGGAAGGTCGAACCTGCCGCCGCCGTGATGCGCACGCGGATCCAATCTGACAGGACTTGCGTGCCGCCGGTGACGGCCGAGCGGTCGCCGCCGGATTCGCGGATGACCGGCGCGGATTCACCCGTTATGGCGGCCTCGTTAATCGAGGCGATACCCTCGATCACCTCGCCGTCGCTGGGGATGATATCGCCCGCCTCGACGAGCACGATGTCGCCGACCTTGAGACCGGTGCCGGGAACAAGCGTATATTTAGTCCGGTCTTTCCCGGAAAGAAGTTTCGCTTGGGTTTCCGTGCGTTGACGCCGCAGACTATCGGCCTGCGCCTTGCCACGTCCTTCGGCGACGGCTTCCGCGAAATTGGCGAAGAGGACAGTGAACCATAGCCACAAAATGATCTGCACGGTAAAACCATGATCGGTATGGCCCGTGAAGAGGTCGCGGATATAGAGCACCGTCGTCATGGCCGCCACGACCTCGACGACGAACATCACCGGGTTCTTCGAAAGAACGCGTGGATCGAGTTTTCTAAAGGCCCCCCCGATAGCCGGCACGAGGAGTTTGGGGTCAAAGATAGAGACCGTTGCTCTGGACATGTTGGGATGCCTGATTGTTAAAACGAATTATCGTCTTGGGACCTTCGCCCGCGTGCGGGCGAAGGGCATGTTGCGAAACGGGGCTAGCCCCAACTCTGGCCCGCCATAATGGCGAGATGCTCGACGATGGGGCCGAGAGCCAGCGACGGGAAGAAGGTGAGGCCGCCGATGATCAAGATGACCCCGATCACGAGCCCAACGAACAGGGGCCCGGTCGTCGGGAACGTGCCGGCCGATCTTGGGACCGACTTTTTCGCGGCAAGCGACCCTGCGATCGCAAGCGCCGGCACCACGATCAAGAAACGTCCCATCAGCATGCTGACCGCGAGCATAACATTGTAGAACATCGTATTGGCCGAGAGGCCCGCGAAGGCCGACCCGTTATTCGCCGCCGTCGAGGAGAAGGCGTAAAGGACCTCGGTGTAACCATGGGGCCCGGGATTGCCCATGGCGGAAACCGCCGAGGGCACGGAAAGGGCCACTGCCGTACCGCCCAGCATGGCCAGGGGCAGGCAGAGGATGGCGAGCATCGCCATCTTGACTTCTTTCGACTCGATTTTCTTGCCGAGAAATTCGGGCGTGCGCCCGACCATCAGTCCGGCGACGAAGATGGCGATGATCACGAAGATAATCATGCCGTAAAGGCCGGAGCCGACGCCGCCGAAGATAATTTCGCCGAGCTGCATGTTGATCAGCGGGATCATCCCGCCGAGCGCGGTGAAACTATCGTGCATGGCATTGACCGCGCCGCAGGAGGCATCCGTGGTGACGACGGCGAAGAGCGAGGAACCCAGGACACCGAAGCGCACTTCCTTGCCTTCGAGATTGCCGCCGTCGACGCCAAGCGCGTGGATCAACGGATTGCCGCCGGCTTCCGCAGAATAGACGATTGAGACGCCCGCAAGGAACAAAATGCCCATCACCGCGAAAATCGCCCAGCCTTGCTTCTGATTTCCCACCATGCGTCCAAAGACGTTGGTGAGCGCCGCGCCGATGGCGAAGATCAAGGCCATCTGCACAAAATTCGAAAGCGCCGTCGGGTTCTCGAAGGGATGCGCGGCATT
>JBEKFQ010000191.1:0-2513 GCA_050013235.1 Beijerinckiaceae bacterium | reverse complement strand
CAGCTCCGGGGCGGATAACGCGTCGATGTCGGGCAGCTGTTTCATTCCCAGAATGAATCAGAACATGCCCGCCAAGCCTACAAAAATATCAAGCCGCCGCCCGGGGTTTCGCCCCTGTTGCCGGAAATCGCTCTAACTCCCTGGTAAGAGAGCACTTTCCGGCATGCGACGGCAAAACCGGCCTGACTTTCGCGTCGTTTCCGCGCGAGCGCGGACGAATTTTTTGGTTTATTGCTCCCCGCGGCCTTGACCGGAGCGGTGGAGAAGCGACACAAACGCACGGGGGCAGCCGCCAGAATAGCTTTTCCAAGCCTTCCCCCCATGCCCAATCAATACTCATTCTGAATGCAAGATTAACGTCATTATCAAACAACCTAAAATATGCCGGCTGTGACGATAATACAGCAATAGCAACGGCGTAATCGACGTGTTATCGGAACTCCAAACGGTTTCATTATCGGAACGCGATTAGTGTGCATGACGCTGATTGGCGTACGTGAAACCTAAGCTATGGGAATGGCTGCGGCCTACTTAATCTCACGCCCTGCGACAGGATTTGCGATGACCTTTAATGCCCTCGCCGGACACCACACCGCTCAGGCCGCCGCGCCGGCGGTGAGCCGGGAATGGACCGCCGTGCAAGGCGTGGCCGTGTTTCTGGTTTTTCTTCTGATTTCGATCATCCCGCTTCTGACGCATCCCCTGCCGCCGCTCGAGGATTACGCCAACCACGTCTCGCGGATGTATGTCATCGCGGATGGCGGCCACACGCCCGCCTTGGGGAAATATTACGAGATCGACTGGGAGCTTTTGCCTAATCTCATGATGGATTTGGTGGTTCCGCAGATCGCCCGTTTCGTGAACGTCTATCTCGCCAGCCAGCTCTTCACCGTCGCCACGTTCGTGCTGATCATGTCCGGCACGTTCGCGCTCAACCGGGCTCTGTTCCAGCGATGGTCGGTTCTGCCGCTGATCGCCTTTCCCTTGCTTTATAATTACGTCTTTCTCGTCGGCGTGATGAATTACTTCTTCGGCATCGGCCTGGCGCTTTGGGGTCTTGCCGCTTGGGTGGCCTTACGCGAACGCCCGTGGCCCGCCCGCTACGCGATTTCCGCGCTATTCGGCGTGGCCCTGTTTTTCTGCCACCTTTTTTCGCTCGGTGTTTATGGCCTGGGGCTGCTGGCGTTTGAACTCTGGTTCGCCGTTTCGGTCGAGCGCTCGAGCCTTTTGGTCAGGACCGTCCGCTTCTGTTGCGCGGGGCTCCCCTTCCTGCCCCTCATTCCCCTGCTGACCGGCAGTTCGACATGGAGCCATGCGCAGGATTGGGAGTGGGATTCGCTCGGCAAGATCGATGGCTTGATCTATGCGGTCGAAACCTATTCCGACATCGTCGCTTTCGTGCTGACGGCCTGCGTCGTCGTCGCCGCGATTTGGGCCGCCCGGCACAAAATTCTAAAATTCCATCCGTTCCTTTTGGCGCTCCTGATCGTCGGCGGCGTGATTTACATGGCCATGCCCCGCGTTTTATTCGCGAGCTATCTTGCCGATCAGCGCCTGCCGATCGCCATCGTCTTCATGGCCGTGGCCTGTTTCCGGATCGAACTCCGGCAGGAATTCATTCGCCGGTTGTTTCTGCTCGGGACGATGGCGCTTTTGGGCGCGCGCGTGGCCGAGGTCGATATCGCCTGGGCCAATTCATCCGACGCGACGCTCGAGATGAAGGAGTCCATGCGCAAGATCCAGAAGGGCTCGAAAATTCTGGTCGCCTATACCGATTCCAACATGCCGAACGAAGTCCAGCATCTGGGCCTCGTCCATGCGGCGACGCTGGCGATCATGGAACGCTCGGCGCTGATCACCACGGCCTTCACCACGAAGGGCAAGCAGATCATGCATGTGCGGCCGGAATACCGGAAGCTCGTCGATACGGAGGATGGCGTGCCGCCGACCATCGATCAGCTCGTTCTCGATTCGGTCGGCCGCAGCCCCGACGATTCGAGCTATTGGCACGATTGGATCGATAAATACGACTACGTCTATGTACTCTTCACCGACGAAGACAGCGACAATCCCGCGCCGGACAAGTTGAAGACGCTCTACGAGGGCGAGAATTTTCAGCTGTACCACGTGATCCGCCCCGGCATGGACCCGAACGAGCTGAACCCTCCCAAATCGGCCAAGTCGGTGAAGCTTCCAGCCGCGCCGGTCAAACCCGCGGCGGCCGAGGTCGCCGCGGTGCCGGGCGCGGTCGTGCCCGGTGCGGTTGTTCCGCCCGCGGCTGCGATCCCGGCGGCTGCGGCGGTGCCGGTTATGGCGAAGCCATAGTCTGCTGTGTCAGTCTTCGTTTTAGGGCCGCGCCGTCATTCCGGGGCGAGCCGAAGGCGAGAGCCGGGCGACTGTATTGATCGTCAAGAGGCTATTTTCTTTTTTTCGAACAATTGCCCGGATTTCACGAGAGCGTTCGCGGTCACGAGCAGTTTTCGAGCGATGGCGACAAGGGCGACCTTTGCTGG
>JBEKFQ010000190.1:0-3081 GCA_050013235.1 Beijerinckiaceae bacterium | reverse complement strand
TCGTTTCACTTGTCTCTGTCGTTCATAAGCCGCCAACGAATCGACAGTTCTTAAGTTACATCGGGCTACTTGAGCAGCGATCTCAAGGCGGTCGTCAGCGCTTCGGCCGTGAATGGCTTGCTGCAGGTCGGCCAGTCTGGATGGTCGGCCGGAGCCGCGTCATCACCATATCCAGATATTAGAACGAACGGCACTCCCCGAGCCGCAAGGACTTCGCCGATCGGATATGAATTTATGCCGCTCAGGTTAACGTCCAAGACTGCGATATCGAAAGCTTCGGTCTCTGCGGCTCTCATTGCAGCGGCGAAGGTGATATGCGGCCCGCAAACACGGCAACCGTTGTCGACTAAAATGTCTTCGACGAGCATTCCAATGAAAGCATCATCGTCCACAACCAAAACATGCAGGGAGGCCAGCTGAGCATTAGTCATTCTTTCCGGTATCAAGGACGTTAGATTTTGGCCAGCCCACTGAACGATGCGTGCCGAAGCCAGCCTGCCGCCAACTGACGAAACGCTACGCGCGACGCCGAGCCGCCGCCCAACCTCCCACGCACTCACACCATCATGAAGCAGCCGCAGCATTTGCCGCATCTGTCTCATCGTCAGCCCTCTCTTCGCCGGCATCACATCCTCCTCGCCAATCGAGGGGCTGATGGTCGCGGTGCTGACCTGCGTGAAAGCTGCCGAAGGGTGGCCGGATTGAAATCGGAACGGTGGCCGGGATCAAGTTGGAATAGGTGGCCGGATTGCGTCGGTATCCGCAGCTCAGTCGCGCGGCCAGAGCAGACGTCATTATAGACCCGCTCGCACCCGGTGCGCTCAAACGCATCCCTCTGGAGATCGAGATTTTGCTCACCGGTGGACACGGGCATGTAGCCGATCAGCATGTCCAGGACCTCCCCGCGCATCAACCTAAGCTGGGAGGGGTTTGTCGGCTATAGGTTTCTGGACGGGTTTCTAGGGTGAATGGGGGGACATGGGTATGATTGCACCGCCATTCACCGGCTTCGCATCAAACCGGGGTTTGTTGGGAACGCCGCGCCGGCTCAGACAATCTTGAAGTCATCGCAGCATCTCTCCGAAACCCCACGCTAAGGCCGAGCGGACCCTGTCTGCGGACGGTCGTTTGGTGGATGCCGCAAGGCTAGCCGGAAATGATCTCGACACGATCCAGAAAGCTGGACAATTCGCCCACCCACTTGCGCGATGCGTCATTGTCGGCGCTTTCAGCCGCCTGCTCGATGGCACCGCCGATGTCAGTGATGGCCTGGAATCCATAGGCGCCCCCGGAGCCCCTCATGTTGTGCCCGAGAATTGTCACGGTTTCAAAGTCAACCCGATCCAATGCGTCCAGTATCTCGATGACACTCTGCCTGCAGCTTTGCAGATATGTGGGGGCTCTGGCTGCGAGTTTTTGATTCAAACTCAGGTGGACCGTGTCCTTCCGGCTGCTTTCCTCTTCCAATGACGGCGGCGCGACCATGGAATGGTCCTTGATCGCTTGCAGTAGCACTTCTTGTTTGATTGGTTTCGTCAGAAAAGCCGTGCATCCCGCAGCCAGACACTTTTCTCTATCCCCCTTCAAGGCCGAGGCCGTCAGGGCGATGATTGGTGTGGGCGACCGATCGTTCGCCTGTTCCCACGCTCGAATTGTCCGCGTCGCGGTCAAGCCATCCATGACCGGCATTTGCCGGTCCATCAGGACAAGGTCATAGCGCCCAGCTTCAAACATTCGACAGGCGATGGCCCCGGTCTCAGCGACTTCCACCCGGTAGGGCGTGTCCTCTAAATAGGCTATCGTGATCGTGCTGTTGTCGGGAGAGTCCTCGGCCAAAAGAATACGCAGCGCAGGGAGCGGCGGCTCGGGGCCCATGCCGGCCGGCACGGCCACTGGCCGATTCACCGCGGCCCAGATCTCGAATGGCACGGCGAAAGCAAACACGCTGCCCTTCCCGAGTTCGCTCTCGACCCAGATGCGGCCGCCCATCAGTTCCACCAGGCGCTTCGAAATCGTGAGCCCCAGCCCCGAGCCCCCGAACCTGCGCGTCGTGGATGAGTCGGCTTGCGTAAAGCGTTCAAACACTTGGCTCAATTTCTCGCCGGGAATGCCGATACCGGTGTCCGAGACTGTAAACCGCAATGCAGCCGGAACGGAGGAGTCCCCATCCGGCGCGACTCGCAGGGACACTTCGCCCGATTGCGTGAACTTGATCGCGTTGCCAAGCAAATTAAGCAGCACCTGTTGCAGCCGTGTCGGGTCGCCAACCAGGTCGGTGTTCACGTTCGGCGCGATCTCGCATACCAGGGCCAGCCCCTCGAGGCTTCGACCTTGGAGAGATCGAGGATGTCGTTGATCAGATTCAGCAGGTTGTCGCCGGAGCGGCGAAAGATCCGCACAAACTTGTCTTGCTCCGGGGAGAGAGCGGTCTTCGCGAGCAAGTCCGCGATGCCCATGATCGCATTCATCGGCGTTCGGATCTCATGACTCATGCTCGCCAGGAAATCTGATTTGGTCCGGCTCGCGCTCTCGGCGGCGGCCTTGGCCTGCTGCAATTCCACTTCAACCCGCTTGCGCTCCGTAACGTCACGCGCGGCGGCGAACACGCCCTTGAGAGTCCGGTTGCGGTCGTAAAAGGTGGTCGCATTGTAGGACACCACGGTCTTTTTGCCATTGCGGGCGCAGGCCGTCAGTTCGTAGTCGGTGACTGACTTTTCCCTCAGTACGCGCTTGATCGCCGCCTCGGCCCGCTCCGGATCGGTGAAGTAATCCTTGAACGGCGCGCCGATCAGTTCGTCGCGCGTGCAGCCGGTGAGCGCCTCCATCTGCTTGTTGACGTCCGTGATGATGCCGGAGGGGTCGGTGGTTATTATCGCGTCGATGTTGGACTCGATCAGAGAGCGCGTGTAAAATTGTTGATCGCGCAGACGCTGATCGGACTTTTTTTGCTCTTCTTCGACCTGTTTTCGCGCGGTATTGTCGGTGCCAATGAGGAGATATCCGATGATGGCGCCCTGCGCGTCGCGTAGCGCCGTGACGGACACCACCGCCGGGAACCGGGTCCCATCCTTGCGAATATAC
>JBEKFQ010000189.1:0-2567 GCA_050013235.1 Beijerinckiaceae bacterium | reverse complement strand
GACACCGAGCGCTTTCGCTTCATTCTTGGCGAAAGCCTCAATGTCGACGCCCGTTCTGTCGATGCATCCATGATCGGAGAGCATGGAGACTCATCGGTGGCTGTCTGGAGTGCTGCCCAGGTGGGCGGCATACCGCTGGCGATCTATCGGGGAGCGGAGGCGCTTCCTTCCCGGGAGGAGCTCCTCGCCAAAGTGCGTCGCGCCGGTCCCGAAGTCTTCGCCCTCAAGGGCAATACTTGTTTTGCGATCGCCAGCTGCGTGATCCGCGTCTGCGAAGCCATTTTGCGCGACGAACGCTCCGTTCTTGTTGTCTCAACCCTCATGACCGGCCAATATGGTCTTCGCGACGTCTGCCTAAGCACGCCCTGCATCGTCGGCAAATCTGGCGTTGAGACCGTCCTCGAACTGCGCCTTGATGAAATGGAGCGGAAGGCCCTCAAACATTCCGCAGAAACCTTGCAGGGCACATATGCGCGGCTTTACACAACATGAAAATGCGCCCGTCCGCTTCGCTGCCTGTCGGAGCGATCAGTCAAATGTTTCGGCCGATGGCAATCCCGATTCGCCCAATGTCGTATCGGCGGCAAGCGGAGGACGACAAAATCGGAATCTACTCAAAAGCCATGCTTTTTAACCGGGGACGTCGGAACGTCTGCCGCGTCACAGCCGCGTCCCATGACAATTCGGCCGATGCGCGGATGGTTGTGACGCGCGTCTATGGTGTACCAGCACCCATCGAGAAAGAATTCGAACCAGGCGCTGAAATCCTCCTGCCCTCCGATCGCCGCGTGACCGTGATTTTGCATGATCAGATGCTCCGGGAGCGTTTACTCTATGCGTAGATTTCAATCGTTTGGGCGCGGAGCCCGACGAGAATTGATGTCGAAACCCCGCGCCGAAGGACAGTCAGGCGCATGCGCGCCCTCGATCGACGGCTTGAATTAGGTTCGGTTAGCCGGAATGACCGGCAGCGCCGTCTGACGTTGGAAACGCGCGCGTAAACGCGGCGCAATCATCCATGCCACGGGCGCGGAGAGGAAGGCGCTGACGCCGACAACCCAGGGCATCAGATTCATCGCGAAAACCGACAACGGCGTTGCAAGCACCAGGATAACTCCGACGCCAAACATGACCGCCTGAACCATAATATAGACGAGAATTGCGATTTGAAGACGGATCGACATGGACGATCTCCTTGAAGAATCACGAACAGCTTGGCCCGGCCATTTGAAGTTAGAGTGAATGAAGCGCCTCAGACGGCAGAATGAGGCCGCTAAGGAATGCACTCTGAATATTCGCTATCGACGCCATTTGATTTGCGGCGCGACGAATATGGTCGACGAATATGGTCGTGCCAAGCCCGAGCTATGTTTATATAATACCGGCTTTTACGCTTGCGCGGCAGGTTCGGAAATTACCTATTGGCTGACGCCATCGATTTCATTCAACGGACCGCCGTTGCGCGAGCCGGGTAGATGCATCTGCCATGCACACGTATTAGGGCCGCGCGCCCGATCACCTCGAAGAACCCTCAATGTAAAAACGCATCCATTGTTGAAAGCGATTTTAAATTTTGGGGGCCTATGTGACGCCCCGTTTTCAGAATTTTGCCACGCTCGTGCCCGCTATTTTCCTCTTGGCCCTCGCGGCGGCTCTGTTCCGGTCTTCGGACAACCGGACGACGGAAGGATCTGGCGTCTCATCCCAATGACTGCTTGAGCGTGGCTGAAATAGAGGCAATATGTTGCCGTGAAGCTTCATCCTTGATCCATGTCGTCGGCCGCAACTCTAAATCGACGAACGGAAGGCAACTCCTTTCGCCTTGGTTTGTTTGGCAATTGCGGAAATCGGCCGGGTTTGAGCCGCTTTTCGAGGGAGTCCATAATGCAGAACAAAACGACAGCTTTAATCGCAGCGGCAGCCATGCTCGCGGGGGTCTCCCTCGGTGTTCAGCCTGCACAAGCGCAAGGTCCGGGTGACGTGATCGGCGCGGCCACCGGAGCTTATCTCTGGGGCGGGCGGCAATATTGCTGGTATGACGACGGCTGGCGCGGTCCGGGTTGGTACTGGTGCGGCTATGGTGCCACTTACGGTACTGGTTGGGGCGGCGGTTACGGCTGGCACCACTGGCATGGCGGACACGGCGGTCATGTCGGCCACGTCGGTCACGTCGGTCACGTCGGTCATGTCGGCCATGTTGGTCATGTCGGTCATGTTGGTCATGTCGGCCACGTCGGTCATGTTGGTCATGCCGGCCACCACGGCCATCACTAACAGGCTTTGAGATCGATTGGAGGGAGGAAGCTCCACCTCCCTCTCGCCTCTTTGCCGGGAAAGCCCTAAATCTTGGGGCACGATCAAAAATCCCTATTATCGCGGTTCTTCCGTAATTACCGTGAGCACGGCTATGCAGTATACGAGTTTCCGGAATATCGGCACGCGCACCAGGGCTGTTCAGTTCTCTAATCTTTGAGACGGCTGAGGGGATTCCCGAGAGGGGAAATGTGTGAATCTATAGGCGACAACCCGAATCGGAGGTTGTCGGATGGCGTCGTCGCTTTTGGAGA
>JBEKFQ010000188.1:0-2575 GCA_050013235.1 Beijerinckiaceae bacterium | reverse complement strand
AGCGGGTGGCGGGGCAAATCCCACGTTTTGAGATGGTCCAGAATGTCCTGGGCGGACCAGTTGGCGAGCGGGTTGACCTTGGTGCGCGCGCCTTGAGCTTCGAACACCGGAAGGTTCTTGCGGGTATCTGCTTGAAAGCGCTTGCGGCCCGAGATCCAGGCGTCATACCCCTGCAAGGCGCGGGTCAAGGGCAGCACCTTGCGGATATTGCAGCAGGCATCCTGATCGCGCGCCCAGAGAAAATTCTCGGGGTCCTGCTCCCTAAGATCTTCCGCATCCGGCGTGAAGACCTGCACATTGGTCAGGCCGAGCCGGCCGGTCAGGAGATCGCGATAGGCCAGAGTTTCGGGAAACAACTGCCCCGTATCGACGAAGACGACGGGAGCCGCCGGGTCCACGAGCGAAACGAGATGGAGCAAGACGGCGGAATCCGCCCCAAAGCTTGAGACCACGGCGATCTTGCCGGGAAAGAATTCCGTGAGGGCCGCGCGCAAAATCTCTTGCGCGGACGCGGACTCGAAACGGGCGGACAGGGCTTCGGCAACTCCAGTGTCGCCGGGGCGGACGGGCTGATCAAGCAGGGGCATAGAGCGCCTCCTTGAAAGGGGACATGCCGAGACGCCTGAAGGCGGCGAGGAAATCCTCGGTCTCGTCCTTGCGGAGCTTGAGATACGTGTCGATCACGGTCTCGACCGCATCGACGATTCCCTCGGACGAGAAGCCTCGTCCCGTAATATCGCCAATGCTGCAGGTCTCGTCCGCCGTGCCGCCGAGCGACAATTGATAGGTCTCGACCCCTGCCTTTTCGAGGCCCAGAATCCCAATATGGCCGACATGATGGTGGCCGCAGGCATTGATGCAGCCGGAGATTTTCACCTTGAGCTGGCCGATCTCCGCCGCGCGCTCGTCATCGGCGAAACGTTCCGAAATGGCTTGCGCGACCGGGATCGAGCGCGCCGTCGCCAATGCGCAATAATCGAGGCCGGGGCAGCAGATGATATCGGTCACGAGGCCAATATTGCCGGTCGCGAGACCGTTGGCGGCGAGACTGTCGTAGATTTCGGGAATATCGTCGAGGGCGACATGCGGCAGCACGACATTCTGCTCGTGCGATACCCGCAGCTCGTCTTGCGAATAGGTCTCGGCGAGAGCGGCCATCAGGTCCATCTGCGCCGCGCTGGCATCGCCGGGAATGCCGCCCACCGGCTTGAGCGAAATCGTGACGAGGCCGTGGCCCGGCACTTTATGCGGGGTGACGTTGCGCGCGGCGAAGCGGGCGAAAGCGGGGTCCGCGTGTTTGCGGGCCTCGAACGCCTCGGAGACAGCCGCGCGGGGCGTCAATGCCGGCATGGCAAAATAGGCGATGATCCGGTCGATCTCGCCCTGGGGTAGGGTGAGGCCGGCATCGCCATGCTCGGCAAAATCCGCCTCGACGAGTTCGCGCACGGCCTCGGCGCCTTTTTCGTGGACGAGGATCTTGATCCGCGCTTTGTATTTATTGTCGCGCCGCCCTTCGAGATTGTAGATGCGCAGAACTGAATTGGTGTAGGAGAGCAGGTCTTTCTTCGGCAGAAAGTCCCGGATGCGATGCGCGATCAACGGGGTGCGGCCCTGGCCGCCGCCAACATAGACGGAGAACCCCACCTCGCCCTGTTCGTTGCGCACGATCTGATAGCCGATGTCGTGCACCTGGATCGCCGCGCGGTCATGCGCCGCGCCGTTCACCGCAATCTTGAACTTTCGCGGCAGGAACGAAAATTCCGGATGCAGCGACGACCATTGGCGCAAAATCTCGGCATAGGGACGGGGATCCTCGATCTCGTCCGCGGCCGCGCCGGCGAACTGGTCCGCGGTGGTATTGCGGATGCAATTGCCCGAGGTTTGAATCGCATGCATCTCGACGCTGGCGAGCTCTTCCAGAATCGCGGGGCAATCGGCAAGCGCCGGCCAATTGAATTGCAGGTTCTGGCGGGTCGTGAAATGGCCGTAGCCCTTGTCGTAGACGCGGGCGATATGCGCCAGCTTGCGCATTTGCTTGGAAGACAGCGTGCCATAGGGCACCGCGATGCGAAGCATGTAGGCGTGCAGCTGCAAATAGACGCCGTTCATCAGGCGCAGCGGCCGGAATTGCTCCTCGGTCAGATTGCCGGCCAAGCGGCGTTCCACCTGATCCTTAAATTGCGCGACCCTCTCGGCGACGAAACCCGCGTCAAATTCATCGTATCGATACATTGTATGATGCCTTCAGGCGGCGTTCGAGGGAGAAGCCGGGAGATAATCGATCGTGGGGCCATAGGCGCGAATGGCGTCGCGGAGTGTCAAGGCCGCGCGGCCTTCGGCATCGTCTTTTTGATCGACGAGGAAAACGTCGACCACGCGTGCCCGCGCCTCATCCAGCTTCGCCGCCGCCAATCCCGCCTCGGCCGCGGCCTTGTCGCGATAGACGATGGCCTGCGCGATATTTTCGACCCAGGCGCCGCCGGCGCCATAAAAAACCACACGTCCGCGAGCGAGCGTATTGGCTGAGATAACCTGCGGCATGGTCTGACCTTCTGGGGCGGATTCCCACGGGATA
>JBEKFQ010000187.1:0-2601 GCA_050013235.1 Beijerinckiaceae bacterium | reverse complement strand
AGTACGGTCGTAACGAGAACGATTTTCCACGGTCCACATCAAAGAGCCCCTCCGAATCGAGCGACTTCTCTTGAATCACAAACGATTCACCGGACTCAACAACTTTTGGAACGGACACTTAGAGCAGTTAGCGCGCAAGTTGAAAGCTTTTTACGATCAAGCAAAGACTCCTCTGACTTTATAAGACGCCGGTTTGCGGCTCTGGCCCAAATCGTCGAAGACTCATGGCGCGGCCCGGCCTTCCGCCATTTTCCAGTCGATAATGCGTGCCTTACGTAGGAGTTGTTAGGGTAAAGAAATAAAAGAGCGGCGATTGGAAAGGCCGTTAAACCCTATTAGGCAAAAATGCATGTAGGATTTGGGGGTATCCATCCCTGGAACGTCCAATGAGCGGCATTTTTTCATCGATTAGTGACGCCGACGCGAATGATTTTGCGTTACGTCCGCTCATCCTGCGGCATAATTTCCACTCGTCCACGCTGTTCGAAGACAGCGCTCTCGCTCGCCTCGTCGAAGCGACGCCGCGCAACCGCTTTCATATCAATACGATCCATCGCGACGTCGACGATCCCCGTCAATGGCGCGAGGGCGATATGACGGGACTGCCGGGCCAAGCCGTCCTCGACGCGGTCGCCAAAGGCAATATTTGGGTTCATCTCCAGCGCATCCAAGAGGCAGACGCCGCCTATGGCGATCTTCTCAATCGAGCCTTCGGCGAACTCGAGCAGAAAATTCCCGGTTTCAAGAGCTTTAAGCGCTCGATGAGCGTCCTAGTCTCGTCGCCGCGCATGAACGTTGCCTACCATGCCGATGTGCCGGGCCAAAGCCTTTGGCAAATACGCGGACGCAAGCGGGTCTGGATCTATCCGGCCCGCGCACCATTCCTGCCGCAACAGGCCATCGAGAATATCGTGCTGAAAAGATCGGGCGACACCGATCTGACCTTCGACCCCCGCTTCGACGAGGACGCGAAAATTTTCGATCTGTCTCCTGGCGACATGGCGAGCTGGCCGCAAAACTGCCCGCACCGCGTCGTTAACGAAGATTGTTTGAATGTTTCCGTGACAATGGAACATTGGAACGCCGATTTGCGCGCAACCTATGCCGTGAATTACGCGAATGGCCTGTTGCGGCAGCACTTTGGCCAGCAGCAATTGTCGCAGGCGACCAGGGGAGCGGCCTTTTGGGCGAAGTTCGCGCTCGCGGGCGCCCACAAGCTGCTGCGTGGGGGAAAACGCCGCGCTTTGCCTCTCAAAATCGACTTCCGAGTCGATCCCGAGTCCCAGCATGGCTTTTCGGACATCGAGCCTTACCTCGTGCTGAAATAATCCGCGATGACCGGCATCCAATCGATACGCGTCGAAATCTACGAGTCGATCGGCGAGATCGACCAGCTCGCGCCCGATTGGATCGCCCTCGAAGAGCGGACGCCGGAGGCGACGGGCTTTCAATCCTTCACCTGGTGCCGCAGTTGGCTCGCGGCACGGCAAACAAGCGGATCGCTAGCCAAATTATGCGTCGTCGCCGTTTTCGGCGATCAGCGGCTCGTCATGTTATGGCCGCTCGAAATCGAGCAACAAGCCAAAATATCGATCGCGCGGTGGATCGGCGAGCCGATCACGCAATATGGCGATATTCTCGCGGAACCGGGAGAAGACCGCGTTCATTGGTTCGAGGCCGCGCGAGAGCACCTTTGGCGCCGGCGCGGCGTGGATCTGTTTGCCCTTTCGCGATTGCGCGGCGACAGTGTCCTCGCCCAACTCGCCCTCGGACTCGAGGCAGCGGGCCCACGAACGAGCGCGCCTTTTGTCGATCTGACATGTTTTGAGCATCGAGAAAACGGGCGTTCCCGTCACAAAAGCATGTCGCGCCGCGCCAAGCAGTTGGCGAGCTTAGGGCAGGTTTCCCTCCGCGTCGTCGAAGACCCGGCGGCGCGGATCGAGACCGTGCGGACCGCGCTCGCGCAAAAGCGATTCTGGCTGCAAGCCAAGGGGCTCTACAGCACCGGGTTGACCCATGCCGCGACGGACGCATTTTTCGATCGCATCGCGGCCACCGGCAACCTGCTGGTGCATGCCCTGCTCGTCGGCCAAGAGACGGCCGCGGTCGAAATCGGCTTTATCCACCGGACCGCCTATCGCTCTCTTCTCGGCACATTCGGCCTCCGGTTTGCGGCGGGGTCGCCGGGACACGCCCTCACCTCGTTGCTCCTCGAGAAATGCGCCGCGCAGGGGCTGGAAACGTTCGATTTCCTCGCGCCCAACGATCCCTACAAGATGATCTGGGCCAAGAAGACGGTCGAGATCGATACCCTCCTCAAGCCGCTGACGATTTGGGGCCATGCCGGCGCTTTCGCCCTCAAACGGCTGCGCCCCCTGGCCAAAAGAGCGCAGACAGCCCTGCCCCAAAGCGCGCGGCGCGCGCTGCGCAAGATCGCGGCATCCCCGTAAAACCGGACGCACGGCCTGGTTTTTCCTTCCTTAGGGCCCGTCAGGAAATAGCTGAATCGGTTCTTTAAGGGAACGGATATGGGATTCCCGGCGAGTGCGCGGCGTCGTAGCGTTGCGGGATGATCGACGAAGATTCGCTCCAGGAGCGCAA
>JBEKFQ010000186.1:0-2629 GCA_050013235.1 Beijerinckiaceae bacterium | reverse complement strand
TCCCCGCGCCCTATAATGCCGCCAATTCCAGCGGCTCCAACCTTGGCCCCACCAACAAGGCCCTCCTCGACCGGATCAAGGAGGACACCGCCAAGCTGAAGGCGGAAAATCCCAATGCGCCGGTCCCGCAAGACCTCGTGACGACGTCGGGCTCGGGCCTCGATCCCGACATCACGCCCGAGGCCGCTTTCTTCCAGGTGCCTCGCGTCGCCAAGGCGCGCAATATCCCGGAGGACAAGCTCCACGATCTCGTGTCAAACCTCGTCGAAGGCCGTACACTGGGCGTGATCGGCGAGCCCAAAGTCAATGTTCTCGCCTTGAACATTGCGCTGGATAGGCTCCCGAAGAGCTGATGAGTTTAACCATGGTGTAGCATGAACGACGACCTGAGGCCGTCGCCGGATGCCCTTCTCGAGGCTGCTCACCGCGAAGAGCAGCGAATTGGCCGGCATAAGATTTTTCTCGGCGGCGCGCCTGGCGTCGGAAAGACCTACGCCATGTTGCAGGCCGCGCGCGCCAAGCTGCGCGAAGGTGTCGACGTCGTCGTCGGCGTCGTCGAGACCCATGGCCGCGACGAGACGAAGTCCTTGCTCGACGGGCTGGAAATCATTCCCCGGCACGAGGTCGATTACAAAGGCCACAAGCTGGGGGAAATGGACCTCGATGCCATCCTCAAGCGCCGGCCCGGCCTCGTTCTCGTCGATGAACTCGCCCATACCAATGCACCGGGAAGCCGGCATCCCAAGCGTTATCTCGATGCGGAAGAGCTGGTCACGGCGGGAATCGACGTCTATTCCACCCTCAACATCCAGCACGTCGAAAGTCTGAATAACGTCATCGCACAGATCACCCGGATCAGGGTTCGCGAAACCGTGCCGGATTCCGTCCTCGACAACGCCGACGATATCGAGGCGGTCGATATTGCGCCGGACGATCTGATCCAGCGTTTGCGCGAAGGCAAAGTTTACGTTCCGCGTCAGGCCGAGCGCGCGTTGCGGAATTTCTTCTCGGCCGGCAATCTCACGGCCTTGCGGGAACTGACGCTCCGGCGCACCGCGCAAAGGGTGGACGAACAACTTCTCAGCCATATGCAATCCCATGCCATCCGCGGCCCTTGGGCGGCGGGGGAGCGCATCCTGGTTTGCGTCAGCGAGGACCCGCGCTCGGCGGCGCTGGTGCGTTACGCCAAACGTATGGCCGATCGTCTGCATGCATCCTGGACCGCGCTCTACGTCGAAACCGCCGGGAGCCTGCAATTTAGCGAGGAAAAGCACGATAATATCGCCGAAGTGCTGCGCTTGGCGGAACGCCTTGGTGCCGATCCCATCACGATCCCCGGCGGCGGCCGTTTTATCGCCGACGATATTCTCGCCTATGCGCAAGCCAATAATTTTACCCAGATCGTCGCCGGAAAAACCAAGCGCTCGCGTTGGTTCGAATTGGTGAACGGCTCCGTCGTCCACGATCTCGTCAGAAATTCCGGCAATATCGGCGTCCACGTGATTGCGGGCGAAGAGCCGGACGAGAGCCCCGCCCGCACGAAGCACGAGCGCGCAACCCACGCCGCCCAGCCCGTCGAGGCCTCGCCCTATATCCTATCGCTCCTGATGATCGCGGGCGCGCTTGGTTTGGCCGAACTGCTCAAGCCGGTGGTCGGCGTCAATAATATCGCTCTTGTCTTTCTGTCGGCGATAGTTTGCGTCGCCGTCACCTTTGGCCTTCTGCCGTCGTTGCTGGCGGTTGTGACGGCGACGCTATGTTATAATTTTTTCTTCCTGCCCCCGCTTTATACCTTCACCATCGCCGGTCCCGCCAATGTCGCGGCCCTCTTCTTCTTCACCCTCGTCGCGGTCCTGGTCTCGAACCTCGCGGCACGGACACGGCGGCAAGCGAAAGTCGCGCAATCGCGCGCGCGCATCACGGAAGCGCTTTACAGTTTCAGCCGGAAACTCGGAAGCTGCGTCAATACCGACGATGTGCTTTGGGCGACCGCCTATCAAATCGCTTCCATGCTGCATGTCCGGGTGGTCATGCTGTTGCCGGAAGGCAGCTCCGTGGTCCTCAAGGCGGGCTATCCGCCAGAAGATATGCTCGGCGATGCCGATCTCGCGGCCGCGCAATGGGCCTGGTCGAACAATCGCCCGGCCGGACGCGGAGCCGACACGTTGCCCGGTGGCAAACGGCTTTTCGCGCCTATGCGAACCGGGCGCGGCCCCGTGGGCGTCGTTGGAATCGACGACGATAAGAGCGGCCCGCTGCTGACCCCGGAGCAACGCCGTCTGTTGGATGCTCTTCTCGATCAGGGTGCGCTGGCGATCGAACGGGTCCATCTCGCCGAGGATGTGGATCGCGCCAAACTTGCCGCCGAGACGGATCGTTTGCGCACCTCCCTTCTCACGTCGATCTCCCACGATCTCAAGACCCCCCTCGCGTCGATCCTCGGCGCAGGCTCGACCTTGCGCGATTACGACAAGGATTTGAGCGCGGACGGCAAGACCGAGCTGCTTTCCACCGTTATCACCGAATCCGAGCGGCTCAACCGTTTCATCGCGAACCTCCTGGATATGACGAAGCTCGAATCCGGGGCCATTGTCCCCAATCTCGCGCTCCACGACATGGGGGAGCTGGT
>JBEKFQ010000185.1:0-2657 GCA_050013235.1 Beijerinckiaceae bacterium | reverse complement strand
TGGCTTGGGAGGCCGCCGGGGAGCGTGAGAAATTCGCGCAAGAACGCCTCCTTCTCCTCCGCGAAATCCGCCATATCCACGCAAGACTCGCCCCCGCAGAGAAACGTGCAAAGCGCAATCAGTAACAGTTCGTGCAAATCATGCCGCCGCGCATTGCTCGCACGCGGATCTTCAAGCCCCGCGAAAAAGGCCAAGAACCCTTCCATCGACCCACCCTCTCAAGCCAAAAAACCTGAGCGGCGTAGAATCGATCACCAAATCACACGCAAGCGAATTCGATATGCGATTCCCCTGCGGGATTTGGCCAAGCGCATTGACAGCGCGCCCATCGGCCCCTTAAGGAGAACTCTCGTGCCCTGGTGGCGGAATTGGTAGACGCGCTGGTTTCAGGTACCAGTCTCGCAAGAGGTGAAGGTTCGAGTCCTTTCCTGGGCACCATTCGCAAACGTTTGAAATGAAGAGAGAAAACCGGCCGCCGTTGGCGGCGGGAGGTTATTCTCTATTCTTCGCTTGAATTTCGGTCCCAATTCGGTCCCAATATCCCGGCTGGACTGGCTGGGCCGGTCCCAATTCGGGCGACCGACATGTCTCCAGAGAAGCTGCCAAAGGGGTTCACGCGCCGGGACTCCGGGGCCCTGCGTATTCAGATCAGACTGAAAGGCCATGCGCCGGTCGTCAAGAACTTTCCTCTCCTTTCATCGGAAGCCTCCGAAAAGCGCAGGCAGCTTACCGAGGCCGAGGCTTGGGCAACCGAGACTCGCCTCCGGATGCTCACCGGATCGCACGTGTCAACCCGGGAGGCAGAGCAAACTTCTCTTGCTGAAGCCTTGCGGCGCTATGAAGCGAAAGGGATGAAGGGCCTCGAAGAAAATCAAAAAGTCGATCGCTACCGTATCAAGACAATTCAAGACGACCCGATAGCCCAACTGCCGATCGCCCATCTGACACCGCAAGATGTCGCAGCTTTCCGCGACCGGCTCCTCAAGGCAGGCTGGATTAAGAATGTCAGGACATCGGTGCGCCGGCTCACCAAGGAAAAAGCGCCCCGTAACGTGATCGAGGAGGTCAAAGGTCTCCCTCGACGCCGCGAGCTCGCCGCCTCGATTAAAGACTCGAAGGAACGCCGAAAACTTGAAGCGCAAATTGCCGTCATCGAGAAACGTGAAGGCATCGAGATGCCGGCACGCTCGACGATCGCCAACGTCACCCAACTCATCAACAGGGCTTTGAAACATGTCTCACAAACGGTGAAAGGCGTTCCGGTCATAAGAGGCGTTGAAATGCCCAAGGCGACGCCTGGCCGCGAGCGCCGGGTAAGCCCAACTGAGATGGACCTAATGCTCTCCAAAGCAGGCATTATCGCTCCGGTCCTTCCCATCATCATCCGATTTGCGGTCACGACCACCCTTCGGCGTGGTCGCGTCCTGACCTGCCGCCTTTCAAACATTCGTACCGCCGGGGCCGGCATTCGCGCCATCGCCTTTCCGAAAACCAGAGGCGAGCGTCAGAAACGAACCGGAGTGGTTCCGATTACGTCTGAACTTCAAACTATTATAGATAAAGCCTGCGAGTTGCGCGATCTTGACCCACAATCGACGTCAAATGAGAAAATCTTCGATGTTTCGGATTCCCAGCTTGAAATTTGGTGGCAACGGCTTCTTGAAGCCTGTGCCATTGAAGATCTTCATTGGCATGACCTTAGGCACGAAGGGACCAGCAGGCTCTTCGAAAGAGGGCTTTCCACGGCTGAAGTGATGAGCATAACCGGACACAGCTCCCAAGAAATGGTTGACCGCTATTCCCATTACAGCGCGGCACTCGTGCATGCCAAGCTCGAACGGGGGTCTGATACAGACGCATTGCTTGCCGAAATTGATTTCCTTGTCGCCCAATACCTCGCTGCTGGCGGGGATTTGAAAAGAATCCGTGCGTTCAACACGACGACCGTCCATGATATCCTGAACAGCTAGAGTGGTGAAAGTCTGACGCTGGTGGTGGTCACCGTATCCTCGCCCTGTATCACGCCCTGTATCCTCGCCCTGTATCCTCGCCCTTAGCACGGTTCAATCCGTGGGGTAGAATGGTAAAAATATAAAATTATTTACAGAACCGGGATAGCGATGAGTCTCAACATCAAAGACCCGGAGGCGCACCGGCTAGCTCAAGCCATCTCCCGCGCCACGGGGGAGAGCATGACCCGCGTGGTCACCGAAGCCCTACGCGAACGCTACGCCAAGATCGAGCATCGGAAGGGCAAGGCGAGTGTGGAAGAGTTACTGGCGATTGCCGATCGGGCTGCCGCACATGTAAAGCGCCCCTACGCCGATCATGCCGACCTGCTCTACGATGAAAACGGCCTGCCGAAATGATCCTCGACGTCTTATTTGTGAGCGTCACACCGCGTATGCCACCAGCCCTTGTCGTTCCGGAGCTTACCTGGCGCGCCGCAGACTTCGCAGAGGGCGAAGGACGCGTCCTCCGCGCGCCGGCTTAGCGAGCGCAGCTTCTCCTCATGGACGTCTGGAATGCCACTAGCCCGGAAGTAGAACCGTAAACCACCAAACTTTTCTTTAATTTGGAGGATACGGACTTTAGCGCCTGCTGAACCTCGAAGCACGACGTCGAAATCCGAAAACAGCTTCTCGAGCAGAGGCCGC
>JBEKFQ010000184.1:0-2688 GCA_050013235.1 Beijerinckiaceae bacterium | reverse complement strand
GATGCGGCGATGCGTTGGATTGCCGGCGGAAAAGCGGCCTCGGGATGCGCGGCATCGGCAAGCCAGATGGGGCGTTTCAAAACGCGCTGGCTCAGTGCCGAAAAGAACCTTTCCGCGCTCGCCGGTCTTTCCGGTCAAGGGATAGGCCGCGTTCATGGCCGCCATCCGCCCAGAGGCATTGTGCTCGATATGGATTCGAGCGTCAGCCCGAGGCATGGCGAACAGGAGATGAGCGTCTGGAACGGGCACCATGACTGCACGTGCTATCATCCGCTGTTCCTATTCAACCAATATGGCGACCTGGAACGTTGCGCCTTGCGCGCCGGCAGCGTGCACAGCGCCGATGGCAGGGAGAGCGTTCTGAAGCCGGTCGTGGCGCGCTATCGTGGCAAGCTCTCGCGCATTTATTTCCGCGCCGACGCCGGCTTCGCCAATCCCAAGGTCTACGAATATCTCGAATCCGAACGGATTAAAGCGGTGTTCGTCCAGCGCCTTGGTGAGGTTCGGCAGAGGGGCCGGCGCGGCAAGATCGGTGGCGGGAACCTCGCATTGCGGGCTGAAGGCCGGCGGGGTCTGGCCGGGAGCGCCTTGCACCGCCTGCGGGGCCGGTTGCGCGGGCTCCATGGCGAGCGCGGGGCTTGTCAGGAGGAATGAAAAGGCGAAGGCAAGGCCGGCGCCAAGGCTTCCTGTTCCTTTTGCGATCTCGAATGCCATTCGCTTATCCATGCCACGAACGCCATGATAGCGACGCCGCCCGCGAATAAAATAACGTCGGTGACAACCTGGCCTCCATACATATAGCGAACGATTTGCCCGCAAAGACTTAAGAGAGATCCCGCGCAAAATACGTTAAGCGCGTTTCGTCCGAGCAAGGCAAGAAAACCGGCAAACCGGGGCATCCACTTATGGACAGAGGTGAAAGCCCCGGCAAAAAGCGCGCAAAGCGCCAGCATGTGGAGGAGCCGGTCGGGCGACAGGAATGTCTTGTCGAAGATGACGAAGAACCGGCCGGATTTTGGAAGATCGGCAAGTTCGGGGAAATACCGTGTCGAGGCGATCGCGACGCCGGCCAAGACGATCGGTACCGCGATCCAGCGGAGAAGACGGATGTGACGCCGGGCGAAAGCGCCGAGGTCCGTTTTGTGTCCGGCGAGCAAGAAACCAATCACGTAAATCAACTGCCAAGCCGTCGGCGAGAAGAACCAAGTTCCCTCGATGGGCCAGGAGGGCAGGTTGATGCTGAACGCGAGGGTGAGGATGTAAAGCCCCAGGGAAAGCGGCAGGAGCAATTGCGGAAAGGTACGATAAATCAATGCGATAATGGGTGCGGCCACCATCAGGACGACATATAGCGGCAAAATGTTGAAATAGCCGAGCTGATGGGTCAGTAAAACCAAGCCGATATGCGCTTCGACCGGTTCGTGAAAGACGGCGCCGGCATTGTGCCAATCGAGCAAGAACGGCGCGTCGAGCCAGATGGACCCCGCCGCCAGGATAAAAATCGCGAGTTCCGTGGTAAAGGTCTGGGCAATGTAAAGCGTAACCGCGCGGCCCCATAATTTATAGACCACACCGCCCGTCGTGAGCGGACGTTTCGGATTTTCGATCATCAGCCGCATCGACCAGCCCGCCAGCAGCACGAAAAGCTCGGCCGAATCCGAAAGCGAGATATTGCGATAGCTGAACCGCTCGATGAAATTGCCGGGGATATGATTGATGAAAATAGTGATGAGCGCGAAACCGCGCCAAAAATCGATTTCGTTGGGTTTGCGCATGGTCAGCTTGCGATCATCCGGTCCGTGACAGGCTGGTCAGCCATAATTAGAGCATGTCCCGAAAAAGTTGCAGACTTTTTCAATCGAGGACATGCTCTAACTCCTTAATAAGAGGCCGAGTTCTTATCGCTTTGGTGAGTCCACCAAAGCGGAACGCACTCTAGGGGGAATGCCGCGCTTTCTGGCGACTGAGCTACGCATTCTTATGACGTTGAGCATTCGTTTAATGACGAATTTCACGCCAAAGCAGGATTTGGATATTTTGCTTCTGGTGCCCACGGCGCCGTGAGAACAAGTCTTCCGCCCCTGAAAGCGCGCGGGCTTTGTCGCCGGCGCGTCGGGGGCATGCTTTAGGCAGCCCGTTTCTGGCTGTAGAACATGAACATGACTGGCCATTGCGCGAGGGTGACGGCGCCGGGCCGCTTGTCCGTCTCGCGGCGCGCATAATTCAGCGCCGCGTCCTTGGTAACGAAAATACCGCCGCCAAGGCCGTGCGTCTCGACCGCGAGCCAGTGGCCTTCGCCATCCTCGCCGACGAGAAACGAATGCGCGGTGCCTATGGGTACCTCCGGATTGTCAGAACCTTCAACACGCATGATCGATCCACTGTAACCGGCGCATCCCGTGCGCCACGCCTGGTAACATAGGAGTCGGCGCATAGGGGTTCGAGCGGGGATCGCGGGGCACGGTATAAAAAACGCGTGGCGGGGAATCAAGGAAGTTGTCGTGGCGAATATAGGAATGGGTCCGGCGTTCTGGAATGCCCGGCATCATCGGTAGGACCGGCTGTTTGAAGTGGTCCCCATCATTAGGACCATGGGGGTCCGGACTTAAGGTGTAATCTCGCTTTGCCCTTGTCCTAAATATCAAGCCGTCACTTGCTGTTTTTGCTTCTGCTGTGGGTATGTGGGCA
>JBEKFQ010000183.1:0-2693 GCA_050013235.1 Beijerinckiaceae bacterium | reverse complement strand
GGCGCTTCGCGAGGATGCGACGGTTCCCGAGCTTGCGAAGCGGCACGGGCTGCATCCGAACCAGATTTATGGGTGGAAGAAGCAGCTTCTCGAAAACGCCGCGAGTCTTTTCGCGCGCGGTGTGGCCTGTGGCGGCGATGGCGCGGAGGAGCGCGAACGCGAAGCGGCCAAGCTTTACGCAAAGATTGGCCAGCTCACCGTGGAACGGGATTTCTTGGCCAGGAGGCCCGGGCGATGAGCAGCGGTTCAAGAATGGGTCAGTTAGTCAATGCCAAACATAGGGCTAATCTACAGGAACTTCCGCCGCTCGAACAGGAGGCCGGATTATTCGGAGTCGACCGGCCAGGCGCTGCATGGGATTGGATGAAGCAGACGGGTCAAGCGCCGGATACCGGGGACTGGGTCCGGCCGCAGGTTTCGGAAGCATGGTACCGCTGCATCGAGGATTACAGGCTTTCACCGAGCACCAGCCTATTACGTCCGCAAGCGATTGGAGATTTAGAGATTGGCGCGCGTAGCGGACTAGCGGCGAGTCTGGAGGTCCGGACAGCGCTGGGGACGATGGCGTTCAATCTGCAGCCACTGCTTCGGGATACGAGCGCGAGTCTACTCTTGGCCGATAGCGCGGGTACCATCACTCACGCCTTGGATGGCGACTCCAATCTCGGTCCCATGGGCCGCCGTCTGGTGCAGCTAGGCGAGAGCTGGAATGAGCATGTCGTCGGCAACAATGGATTGGGGACGGCCGCAGTGCTTGGCGAGCCCGTCGCGTTCGAGGGAAAAGAGCATTTTTCTCCATTATTGCATCCTTTCGCCACCGTTGGCCATCCGCTGTTTGCGCATGATGGCGCGCTGGTCGCTTTGCTCGGCCTTATCACGGACCGGCGTTCATCAGCGCAGACGCTTCTCGGTTTTGCTCATATCGCCTGCTATTTGATCGAGACGAATCTGTTCGAGATTCAGGCGCCCGGCGCTTTCATCCTCCGTATACGCCTCGACAGCATCAGCGCAGGTATGACTGGACAGGATTGTCTGCTCGACGGCCTTCTTTCGCTCGACGAAGACGGCAGGATCGTCGGCGCGACGCGGACCGCACTCAATCTACTTCGCGCGGATTGCCATTCAAATATCTTGCTTGAAAAAGCGGAAAGGGTTCTTGGGGCCACGATGGGGGATATCCGAGTCTGTGCAAGCCGAGGCAAGCCGATAAGACTTGAGATGCCGGACGGGTGGCCCCTGAAGGCGGAGTTCAGTGCCCGGTGTCCCGCAGAAAAAGATCCCGTTGACCCAAGGGGCGCCTTTCCAAGCCGGACGACAAGCCGGGGCCCGTCGGCATCCGCGTCTGGCCGGGGCAAGAAGCCCTGGCGCGACACTGTAATCGAAGCCGCGCTTCAAAAAGCGGTCAATTTTCAGAAGCAGAAGATACCGATATTGATCACCGGCGAGTCCGGTGTTGGCAAGGATTATTTCGCGCGGAGGATACATGCGGAGGGCATTCGCAAGGGGGGGCCTCTCGTGTTCGTCAATTGCGCCGCGATCCCACGCGACCTCATTTCAAGCGAGCTTTTTGGTTACGCGCCGGGGAGCTTCACTGGCGCTCGCGCTGGGGGAAAGACGGGTAAGTTCGTCGAGGCGCACGCGGGGGTTCTGTTCCTCGATGAGATCGGTGACATGGCCCTCGATCTGCAAACAGCACTTTTATGCGCGTTGGATAGTTCGGAGATTGTCCCCGTTGGCGGTTCTAAGCCCGTGGTTGTCGACGTTCAGGTGATCGCCGCGACCAATAATGATCTTCCCGACAGTGTAAGAAAGGGAGGTTTCCGGCGAGATCTCTACTATCGTCTCAATGGCGCCCAGTTTTGGTTGCCTCCCTTGCGCGAACGTCCCGACAAACTCGAAATGATTGAGCATTTGTGGGAACAGGAAATAAAGGCGCAACACGTCAACGAGCCAAAGACTTTGGCTGCGGGCGTCTGGGATATCTTTGACCGTCATCCCTGGCCAGGCAACATTCGCGAATTGCGCAATGTGTTGCGGTCCTGTTTGGTGTTGGCCTCTGGCTCGGAAATTCTGACTTGCGATCTGCCTGTCGACTTTCTCAGGGAAATGAACAACGCGAACCAGGAAGAAGAGGGCGATCAGGCGGTTTCGCCACTGGCTAAATGGCAGCCTCCGGTCGAGAGCAAGGCGCTCGTCGAGTGGGAGGCAGATGCGATTCGCTCGGCACTTGCCAAGACAGCTGGAAATATCTCCGAATCGGCGCGGCAGCTCGGAATAACCCGAGCAACATTATATCATAAGATGGCTCGCCTTGGTTTGCGACGGTGACGGCTCTGTCAACAGAGCTGGCTCCGGTCGTCTGAACAGGTTCCCGCGAATGATAAGCGGCATCCTGCCGGGTTGCTCTCGTTAAGGGGCGCCGATGGAAGACGAAATTGCCGGCGCCCTCATGCCATCCGCATTCGCCGATCACGTCCGGTCAAATCCCTCGCGTTCCGTCGCCGAGTGCCTCGACGACGCGCTGCTCGACCCAATCCACAAGATCGAAATTCCCGACAGCTATTATGACCTCGACGAGAGATACCAAGACACGCGCCGGACCGACCCCAACGCTCCGACAGAACGTCCGCCTACTTCCTTCACAATCAACGCCACGACATGGCGCGAGCTCGGCGCCGCCACGCGCCTATTCG
>JBEKFQ010000182.1:0-2707 GCA_050013235.1 Beijerinckiaceae bacterium | reverse complement strand
CTCCTAAGCGGCCTTCGAAACCGATACTGGCTCTGCGGTGTCCATCGCTCGCATGTAGACATCGAGAAGCGTCTCTTGCTCCTCACGTTCGTCTTTGTCTTGCTTGCGCAGCTTGATGATCTCCTTGAGAATTTTCACGTCGAAGCCTTCGCCTTTAGCCTCCGCGAAGACCTCTTTTTTGCTTTCGTTCAACTCCTGAAACTCGACATCAATGTGCTCGATTCTCTCGACAAAAGAGCGGATGCGGTCGCCCGCGAGGCCTACGGTGTCAGACATGATCTCTCCTTCATCAATGATGGACACACCCTGCCGCGTGGTCGGTTATCACGAGGTTAAAATCGTGCGTGAGGCACAGCCGACCTTTTAGATGCCGTAATGTTTTCCATCGGCACAGCGCCAAATTGCATTCCGCGAGCCGCCGCCTCGCCGAGCTTCGGGGAGGCTGTCGAGGCTGAGGGCACCGCCGGCAACAAGACATGGTGCCAACGCACCTCTTTACAGTATAGCAAGGCGTGATCATCACGCCGATTGAGCCGAATGACGCGTAATCCGAGTGGCACGATGCAATTTGCCGGTGCAGAATACGAACTGAAGCTCGTTTCCAGGTCAAAAGATCTGGCCGCGCTTTATGTCTCCCCGTTTATAGCCGCCCTTGCGCGCGGCCAGCCTTCCGTCCGGAGTTTTAAAACCGCCTATTACGATACGACGGATCAAGCTCTCCATCGCGCTGGCATGACGCTGCGCGTGCGCCGCGAGGGGCGAACATTCGTGCAGACACTGAGGACGGTCTCGCTCGACGACGGCCAGATTCGCCGCCGAGAATGGCAGACGCCGGTGTCCACAATGGCCCTCGTTCCGTCGGCGCTCGCAGACAGGTTGCCGAAGGCACCCCGTTCCTCTCTCGACGCCAACGATCTGCGGCCCGTCTTTACAACCAGCTTCCGGCGACGCCAGCGCGTACTCGATATTGCCGGCGCATCGGTCGAGGTCGCGTTCGACGAGGGAGTCATTGAGGCGGGTGACCACAGGGTTCCTATCAGCGAGATTGAGCTCAAATTGAGGAGCGGCGCTCCGGCCGTGTTGTACGAGCTTGCGCTGCAGCTTCTCGATCACCATGCGTTCAAACTCGGCGGGCAGAGCAAGGCGAACCGCGGCTATGCGCTGGCGCTAAATGCCGCGCCCGTTTCCGCCAATGCGCCGGCAACCATCCTGGACCCGGAGAAAGCAATCGGAGAGTCCTTCGCCCAGATCTTCCGCGCCGCCCATGGCCATGTTCTGGAGAACCAGGCGGCAACCGAGGACGGTCGTGACCTAGAAGGCGTCCATCAGATGCGCGTGGGCTTGCGCCGCCTGCGCTCCGCCCTGTCGCTGTTGCGTTCTATCGCGCCATCCCCAACGCTTGAGGCCCTGCGAGCCGACGCCGAGTGGGCCGCCTCCTGCCTTGACGACGCGCGGGGCTGGGACGTGTTCCTAGCGGAGACGCTGCCGGAGGCAGCAGCCGGTTGCGCGGGCAATGGCTGGGACCATTTGAAGGATGCCGCCGAAGCGCTACGGGCGCAAGCCTACGCCGAGGTCCGCGAGACTTTGTCGGCGGAACGTTATACCCGCTTCCATCTCATGCTCGGCGCCTGGATTGAGCGGAGGGCGTGGCAGGCGGATGGCGGCGGCGGCAGCCCGTCCAGGTTTGTCGAGGCCACGGCCTCATTCGCTGCCCGCGCGCTGTCCGAACGGCATCGCAAAGTGCTGAAACGCGGCAAGCACTTCCGGCGCCTCACGCCCGAGGCCCGCCATCAGCTGCGCTTGGCGGTAAAGAAGCTGCGCTATGCGGCGGATTTCTTCCTCACTGCGCTGGGCCATCGGCGAATCGCCAAGCGCTATCTTCGCCGGCTCAGCGAACTCCAGGACCAGCTCGGCCGATACAACGACATGGCAGTGACCAAGCATCTTGTAGAACAGCTTTTGGAACACGCGCCAGAGGCCTCTGCTCGGCAGGCGGCTGACATAATCTTGAGCTGGCAGGAGCGCGGGCTGATCGACTCAGTGCCCACGATGCTATCTGCTTGGCGAGCATTTTGTGAGGCTGAGCTGCCATGCCCGAGCAACGCCTCGGACGTCAACGAGATTGATGGGGGCTCCTGCTGATTGACACGACGTTTGGGGATTCACGCTGCCTTGCGAAGCAGTTAGGCTGGATCGCCAATGAATCGGGGTGTAGATACGCGCGGAAGTCTGACCCCTCCCATGAAATTGTCCAACGTATGGATTCTACAATTAGAATAGATAATTTGCTGGGGTCAAGTTTCGCGCGAAACGCGACCCTATTGCCGAAGACAGATTCACATGTACATTCAAATACATAGGGCCGTTCGCCAGAGGGGTCGCGCTTCGGAGCGATTTCACAGGCATCGTCAATGCCATCGTCCGGCCGATCCTGATATTCCTGACCTTCCCGATCACTCTCGTCACGCTTGGACTGTTCCAGCCACAAATATCTAATTGTGAATTAGCTCGATGATGATGGAGGTGCCGCCCTTAATGGCCGCGACAATAGGGGCCGGCAGCGCCTCAGGCACGCCGGCCCGATATCATCGGGGATAGAGAATCATCTTTATTCAGCCGCCTTCACAGGCGCGCCAAGCTTGATCTCTATAGTCTTGGCGCTTTTCGCGTCTTCAGCGGGCTTCTTGATGTTGAGGTGGAGGACTCC
>JBEKFQ010000181.1:0-3473 GCA_050013235.1 Beijerinckiaceae bacterium | reverse complement strand
GGGTTGAGCCGTCACTGGAACGCCGATGCGACCTTGATCGAAAATACGGAGTTGGGCCGCGCGCTCGTCTATGATTTGCGCCGGACGGACGACCTGCGGCCTATTTTACAATTGCCGCGATATGACAAAGAGGCCCGGCTCTTGGCGCAAAGCGCTCGCTTTGAAGCAGGCCAGATCTACCTGCCGCAAGACGCGCCCTGGCTCGGCGATTATCTCTCGGAATTGCTGGCGTTTCCGAACGGGCGGCATGATGATCAGGTCGATAGCACATCCCAAGCTCTAAATTGGCTCACCGCCCGGACGCCTCTCGACCGGCCGGTCGAACGCCGGAATCCAACGAGACGGACCATAGTGAGATCGCGGACTTCAAACGGCACCGATGATTAAGCCTATGGTCAGTTTGTCTCTGACGATGGACATTTGACTGCGGACCGAGGTGTAATGCGCTGGCCAATGGCCCAATAGGCTTCGGCGCTCATGACCGGGGGCGAACTCGCAATGCGTGGCTGTGCTTTCGGCCGACATCACTTGATTGCAGGAGGCGGTGAATGTCTTGCGACTCATGACTTTCGCGTGGCCGATGGCTGGATCATCGTCCCCGCGCATGAGACCAAGTCCCGATCCAATCAGCGATTGGACGTCCGCCTCGCTGATCCCGGGTTCGAGCGCCGTGACGGCATTTCCGATCTTGCCGATATAGTTGAAGAGGTTCATCGGATCGGCGCGGTCCCCGCCGACCGAAATCTGCCTGACATGACTGCCGTTTGGAATATGCCACCCATCACATCTTTTTGATTACGCGAGGCGCGTGCGGTCGTCGCTTGACCAGGATCAAGGTTCGATTTCCGCAGCAGGTGTCTATTGATTACTCGATTATCCGCAAATCTTGCATCGCCGACGACATCCGAAGGAGAATGCTATGCCGGACAAAAGTGTTATGACCACCCCGCCGAGCGATCTCTTTCAGCCGGTGCGACTTGGTCCCTACCAGCTCGCAAACCGCATCGTCATGGCACCGCTTACGCGGAGCCGCGCTGGCGTAGATGGTCTGGCGACGCCCTTGATGGTCGAATATTATGCACAACGCGCTTCTGCGGGCCTGATTATCGCTGAAGGAACGAATATCTCGCCGCAGGGAAGAGGTTACGCCTTCACCCCAGGTATCTATAATGATGCACAGGTCAAGGCGTGGCGGCCAGTGACCGAGGCAGTCCATTCCTGCGGTGGACGGATCTTTCCTCAGCTGTGGCATGTCGGACGCGTGTCACATCCTTCGCTGCAGCCCGGCGGCGCCCTGCCGGTCGCTCCTTCGGCAATTCAGCCAGAAGCCACCTCCTATACCATGGCTGGCTTTGAGCCTTGCGTTGCACCACGTGCGCTTGCAACCTCCGAAATCCCCGAGATTATCGAACAGTATCGCCGCGCTGCGGCGAACGCTCTCGCCGCCGGCTTCGACGGCATCGAGATCCATGCGGCCAACGGCTACCTCATCCAGCAATTCCTGCGCGATAGCACCAACAAGCGAACAGATGCCTATGGCGGGTCACGCGAGAACCGCGCGCGTCTGCTGCTCGAAGTGATAGAGGCCGTGGTGGGCGTATGCGGCGGCGGACGCGTGGGTATCCGGCTTTCACCGGTCAGCCCCGTCAACGGCGCGGACCTCGATGGTGATCCCGCCGGAACCTACGGCTACGTGGTGGAACGATTGAACGCATTTGGTTTGGCCTACATCCACATTATCGAGGGCGCGACACAAGGGCCGCGCGAAGTCGCAGGCGGTTTCGACCTGCAGATTTTGCGACGGTCGTTCAAAGGACTCTATATCGCAAATAACGGTTATGACCTGAAGCTGGCCCTTGAGGCGCGTCGCGAGAACCTCGCAGACCTCGTCGCATTCGGCAGGCTCTACATTTCCAACCCGGATCTCGTCGAGCGCTTGCGCATCGGCGCGCCGCTAACCGTTCCCGATCGTGCAACCTTCTTCGGCGGTGGCGCAGCCGGATATACCGACTATCCGGTCATGACGCCGATCAAGAGCGATGCTGCCTAAAGCCGGGCTGGCCTTTTCTCCGTGGCAGGCGAGTCCGGGAACAGCAAGACGGCGCCGTGGCGCTTCCTGATAGCTACACAAGGATTGAACAATGCCAAATGCCGCGCTCGAAACCACGACCATTCCCGGCACCAACCTCACTCCCTCGCGCATCGCGCTCGGAACATGGGCGATCGGCGGATGGATGTGGGGCGGAAGCGACGATCAGGAGTCGATCCGGACAATCCGGAGCGCCATCGATCGCGGCATAACCATCATCGATACGGCACCGGTCTACGGCTTCGGCCATGCGGAGGAAATTGTCGGCCAGGCGTTGGCGGAAAGCGGGCAGCGGCATAACGTCCTTATTGCCACCAAGGTGGGCCTTGATTGGCGCGACGGAGCGCCCTTCCGAAACGCGAGCAAAGCGCGAATCCAGAAGGAGATCGAGGATTCGCTGCGTCGCCTGCGTACCGATGTCATCGATCTCTATCAGGTTCATTGGCCGGATCCGGGCACGCCTATCGAGGAAACGGCAAAGGCGCTTGCGGAGCTCTATCGGGCAGGTAAAGCCGCGCCGCTGCACACGGTGCAACCGCCGCATAATCTATTTGAGCGCGAAGCTGAGAAGGACATACTGCCCTATTGCCGGGACAAGAACATTACAACGCTTGCCTATGGCTCGCTGTGCCGCGGCTTGTTGAGCGGCCGGATGAAGGCCGACTCGAGCTTCACCGGCGACGATCTGCGTCGTACCGATCCCAAGTTTCAAGCCCAGCGCATGGGGCAATATCTTCGTGCGGTTGAGCGGCTCGATACGTTCGCGCAAGAAAAGTACAGCAAGCGTGTCCTTCATTTGGCGGTGCGCTGGGTGCTCGATCAGCAACCGCTGAGTATCGCGCTCTGGGGCGCCCGACATCCCGATCAACTCGATCCGGTCACCGAGGTCATGGGCTGGAAGCTCGACAGCAATGCACTGACGGAAATCGACCGCATCCTCGCCGATTGTATAGGCGATCCTGTCGGACCTGAATTCATGGCGCCTCCGACACGCTCTGCCGCCTAAGACCGCATTCGACAAGGCAAGGCGTCCGCCTTCCGGCCGCCAGGAGTACACGTGCACCTGGACCGAGACGCCTCGCTCAAAAACCTCGAAAAGAACGAAGAAATTACCGCGCGGCGGGACCTTGTTGCACGGAGGCACGAGCGGGAAGATCTTCTTAAGGGCTGTCGGCCCAAAAAGCTTCGGATTTTCATATCGGGAGCCGATCATGCCTTTCAAGCTTCATTCGAAAGGTCGGCGCCACATTCCCCACCAGCGACGTCGGGTTACGAACTGGCGCGAGTATGACGCGGCCCTTCGAAATCGCGGGAGCCTGACTATCTGGTTTACGCCGGACGCGATCGCGGGTTGGACGGCAGAGGCGCGTACAACGCCGGGAGG
>JBEKFQ010000180.1:0-3616 GCA_050013235.1 Beijerinckiaceae bacterium | reverse complement strand
TAGGTCTTGCCATTCCAGCCAAAGCCCTCGTCCATCACCATGACGCGATGCAGGACACCGGCGTGCTCGCGAGCCAACAAAGTACCAGGCCGGAGAAGGCGTCCGGCATTCGTTCCGCGCCGCTCTGCCGGAACCTCGCGTTCCACTGCGCCGCCGGATGTCACCGCATTGCCCGGCCTCTGATCGGGTTGACCTTGCTTAGTGACGGCCTGCGCCAAAGCTTTCCGGGTGGCCAGTTCAAGATCGCCATAGCGCTGGGCTTGTTGACGATAGGCGAGAATGCGCAGCGTCAGGCTCCGGCCCAAACCAAGAGATATGGGCCGCCCCATCAGCATGCGCCATCGCTGCCGCACGCCCTTTTCGTCAAGATGCGAGAGAGCCTCCAGATTGGCGGCCATGTCTTCGGATTCGAGGCGATCTTGAACGCGAACGGCTTCCTTGCTGGCTCCGCCCGCAGTCCTTTCCCTTGCCATTGCTTAAGCAGCCAACGCCGTGGCGTCTCGCGTGATCCGGTAGACCGTCGCACCGCCCTGCGCTGCCCGGCTGCGCTCAATCGTGAGGCCCTTCTTCCGGAGCCG
Source organism: Beijerinckiaceae bacterium (assembly GCA_050013235.1). Classification (GTDB taxonomy): domain Bacteria; phylum Pseudomonadota; class Alphaproteobacteria; order Rhizobiales; family Beijerinckiaceae; genus RH-AL1. The sequence goes on along the minus strand of JBEKFQ010000180.1, from coordinate 3,038 downwards.
GCTTAGAGCCGCCCGCGTCGTATGCGGCAGCCAACCCGTCGCGGCGATGAGGTCGTCCATGTTGGCCCCTGCATCGCGCTCCATGAGACTGATGATCGCGGCCCCTTTGGATCCGGCGCTATTGGTTTGATCGACAACAGCAGTCGCATCAATCAACGTTTTGGCACCGTCCTGAACCGCAGGCGGCGCAGCGCCAGCACTCTTTACCGCATTGCGTTCTTCATTCGCGCCAAACTGGGACGCCAACTTTCGCCCGGATTTCTTTTGCCAACCCCTTCTCAGTAAGGATCGCGGCCATTTTGCCGGCCTGCGCAGGCTTCAGACTCGCGGGCCGAACGGCCAAACCGAGTTCATGGCTGCAAGCGGAGGAAAGAACAATGTATTGCGCGTCTGTGATCTTGATCATGTCGTACTCCAAAGAATGGGACGCCTGAACGGCAGCCCCACGGCCCAAAGCCCCTGCCGCGAGACGCGGCTTGGGGCCAAGCACAAAGTCTTGAAGCTAAGCTGAAACGATCTCCCTTCAGCCAGACATGCAGTCAGACCGCAGGCGATCGCGTCGGCGCACGATCGAAGTCGCATTCAACAAGGTCGCCGCTTCGTGGATGAGCGGTTCGATATCGAGCAACGACCGAAAGGCCCGCTCCGCCAGTCCTTGCTTGCCGAAACCATCAGCCGTCCGGGCGATAATGGCAGCCTCATTTAGTTTGCTAGCAATCTCTTGTGCAAAGTCTTGAATGATCTTTTCGTCGATCTCGTCTGCCATGCCGTCCTCCGTCGTTGACGGCCCATGCATGCTCCGTTGGCGGCGGATGTCGAATGGAATGTGGAGCAATGCCGCAGAATATCGGGCATAGGCGCCGGGCTGTCTCCCAACGGAGACGGTCCGGCGAGACAACACATTTGGAGCTAAGGAGATGGCAAAGGGCAAATTTTTGCTTATGAACGCCGGTCCTTCGCCTCCTCTCGGTGACTTTGATCACTTCACATCAAGTGAGAGGCGGTCCGCTTTGCGCCCGTGGTTGCCCTTCCCAGCGCTAGTCGCCGCTCTCGGAACCGGACATTCGTTTAGAATACCCTTGGGACACTCACGTCTGAGCACGTAACAGAACTTTCGGAACGCCCGGTTGCAGGCGAGCCGTCCCTGTGCGATGATTTTGGCCATGAACATCCGGTCAGTCATAAGCATCCTTCTTGCGATCTGCATGATCGCCGGACTGACGATTGCGCCGGCGTCCATTGCCCTAGCCAAGCCAGCTCAGACATCAGTCGTGGTCGCAGGCGGCATGGAGTGCTGCCCAAAAAAGCAAGGTGTACCAACTTGTCCCAAGTGCTCGCTGATGGCGCTATGCGCTACGCCGGTCGTTGATAGCATTTCCGACGTTGCACTTGCGGTTCCGCCGTTCATCTCCGCTGCCCGCGAAATGCCCGCCGACGAACTCGATTTCACGGGCAGGAATTTGCACCCCTCTCCTCCGCCTCCTCGAAGCATGGTCTGAAACGGCCCCTAGGCCGTTGTTCGCCGCCTAATTCCGCGGCGAAAGCCCCTCAACGCCGCATAGCGGCATCATAGCTTCGCAGGAACACACTCATGACCGCGTTTAAACACGCGCGCGCTTTGACGGCCGCGCTCACTGGCCTTGCCATGGCCGGATCAACCACGCTCGCCTTCGCCAACATCAAGGACTACGAATTCCAACTCGTTGAAAAGACGGTCAAAGCCGGCCCCAGCCGGCTCATCACCGTCAGGCTTGTCAATACCAAAGCCGCCGCCGCCGTCACCAATTCGGGATCAGCTTGCGCAAACTCGGAAGGCGGGGCGTCGTGATAGCTTGTGCCCTCGTCACGCAATGCGCGGTCGATCACCACGAAATACGGAGGACTTCCGGCGGGGGTAATCTGCCCCGCCGAAGTTAAGCTCACCCGCAGGCGAATAATTCTTCCGCGACCAGTACAGCGAAGGACGCGCCGACGACACAGCCCACAATGCCGACGCGCTGACCGGCAAGCTCAAAGGTATAGAGTTCCGTATGGTAACAAGGCCAATCGGCGAAGGGCCTCGCCGCGCCGCGCTGGCGCAACTGGCGCACAAGATCGCCATCCGGATCGAGGACGCAGACGGGCGGCACATCGGTGTTGCCAAGCCCTTTCTGCCTTCGGGCTTCTCTGAGTAACGCGGCAGGGGCAAATACCGACGGCTTCAAAGTGAATTTCTTGCAAAGAATTGGGGCAGCGACCATGTTAATAGAACCTAATCATGGGGAGGAACAGACTTTGGAGAGCGGGAGCCGTCAGGCCCATTGGGAAGGTGTTTACACCACCAAAGGGGAGAACGAGGTAAGTTGGTTTCAAGACAATCCCGCCCCCTCGCTTGAGCTGATTGAGGCGGTTGGCGCCACGCCCGAAACCGCGATTATCGATATTGGCGGCGGAGCCTCGCGCCTTGTCGATAGTCTTTTAGCAAGGGGATTTCGCGCTCTTTCCGTACTTGATTTGTCGGGAGCCGCCTTGGGTGCCGCCAAATCGCGTCTAGGAGCACAGGCGGAAAAGGCCAACTGGATTGTCGCGGATGTGACGCTTTGGGAGCCTACCGAGGTTTATGACATCTGGCACGACCGCGCGGCCTTCCATTTTCTAACCGAGTGTAGAGCGGCGATTATGATGGCTGGTCATCGACAATTAAACTGGCCAATTCGGCCGATGTCGAGTAGCGACGATATGGATACCAATCTAGTTGTCGTTTGGCAATAGGTTAGCGTAGCGACAATTACTTTAATTGCCGCTTATCAAGGGACGCGGCAATCGGGAGCGGTGCTCGATCGCCGGCGATTAGCCTCGCGAGATTATTTTAGCGCGGATGGTTAAGCCGGCGTGCTGGGGTCTTCCCTCGCTTTTCTTCCGATTGCGGAGCGCTTCCGGTAGCTGTCGCCGTTCATCTCGATAATCGTCGCATGGTGAACCATTCTGTCCACGGCGGCGGCGGTCATCGCGGCATCGGGGAAAACCTCGCTCCATGCCGAGAAGGGCTGATTGGCAGT
>JBEKFQ010000179.1:0-5177 GCA_050013235.1 Beijerinckiaceae bacterium | reverse complement strand
TCTGTTCACCGGCGTCATGGCTACCGCGCCTGACGGCATCCGGGGTCAAGCCGAGGCGCGGTTCAAGAGAGCGATGGGATGCACCTGATGTTTCGTCATCACTATGGCGCCAAAATGGAAGAGCTCGCCGGACATGGCGATATCTCCGAAGTGACCAAGGCGGCTCGCGAGGCACTCAACGCGGGCTGCCCTTTCCACCAAATCGTCTAAAAATGAATATCAGGCTCACCCATTGGCGCATCGTGCGCCACGCTTGTGGAACCAACCATCTCAACGGCCGGGTCGAGAACACCACGCGCGGCCGCATCAGCTCGCCAGTCGTGAAGTTCGATGCCGCCAGGCGGCTCGCGACCACGTGGTCTGGCAACACGTACAAACTGGTTGGCCCGCCCGCGAATTCCGACCAAGCCGCCGATTACTTCTTGGACCACTGGCTTCGGCAACAGCGGGCGACATCGGCCGACATCACGTTCATCCCGATGGAGGATCTGTGATGGACGATAAGTCCTTCTCGATCGGAATGATGAGGTGGTGCCTGTCCGGGACCGCCGCTCTACGTGAGGGACCAACAGGAATCACGAGGCTGGAAGGCTTGTTGGAACTCACGGTTAAGGCCAACCGGTACCGGATCGAGCACGGCCTGAAGAACGCCAAGGTCATCGCAACTGGAGTCCCGTTCGCCGCCGGCACCAAGCCCGCGAAAGCCAAGGCGATCGAGTTACCTGGCTTCGGGCTCGACGTCTTCGGCGTCGACTCAAGGGACGAAGCCAGGCCGAAACACCTGCGGGGAGCGCGTTGATGGACATCGCACGGCCCGTCGCGACCATCGACTTCGAGGCGAGCGGACCGGGCTCGTCCGGTTTCCTGGCCAAAGCCGGTTTCGAACGCCGGCGCGGTCTCAAGGAGCGCCGGCCGAAGAGGATCATGCTGCCATGAGCGATCATGTCCGGATTTATGATCGCCAGGCCTTCGAGGACGCACTGGGTGAAGACGTCGATGACGGCTTCCGGGGTCCCGAGGACGAGCGTCCACGGGCCGCAAACATCGAGCGCACGAGCGAAGGCGAGATGTGGGCCCGGTGCATGCGCAAGATCTTGGCGAGCCCCTATGGTGACACGCGCCCTGTGTTGATGGGAACGCCGGAGATGGCGGCCCGGCTGGTGGCTGAGACCGCGGCAATGCCCCATTTTGCGGTCATCACCGGCATTATCGAGCGCGCGATCCGTCTGTCTTCGGAGACCGGCCGCCCTCTCCTCATCCCAACGATCCTGGCCCTCGCGCCGCCGGGCGCCGGTAAAACGTTCTATACGAAAACGGTCGCGCGCGTGATCAACACGACATGCATCCCGATCGCGATGAACGGAACGAGCGACCGCGGACAACTCGGGGGCCTTTCCTCGGCATGGCGAGGCGCCAAAATGGGGAAGCTCGCCAGAGGCCTGCTCTTGGATTGTCCGGCCGCGTCGCCTTTGTACCTGCTTGATGAGCTGGACAAATCGACGAAATTCAGCGGCGAGAACGTCGTCGACGTTTTGCTTTCCGCAGTCGAACCTGAAAACGCAAGAGCCTTCGTCGATGAGTATCTCGACTTGCCCATCGACCTCTCGCACGCTTTTTTCCTGGCCACCGCGAATGCGACGGACACGATTCCCGATCCGGTGCTCAGCCGCCTAATGGTCGTCGAGATCCCGGAGCTTACGGCCGATCAATCGCGCGGCATCATCCGGTCGATCGCCTGCGCCGTGATCCACAACATCGCCGGATCCGCGCTCGAGGGGATCTCCGGCCCGGCCGTCAACGCATTGCTCGGTATGAACGCCCGCCAGGTGCGGAAGGCTCTCCAACTCGCATGCCCGTACGCGGTCTGCGCCCAGCGCTCCAAGATTGGAGCGACCGACGTCAGCAAGGCGATCGCCTTGCTCGATCGCGGCGGAAGAACCCGGATCGGATTCATGCCGTGATCATCATTCGCATCGCTTATCCCTGGTGTTTGAACACCGAAATTGACGCGCATTGCGAAGTTGGCTGGCGTCATCTGATCGAAGATATGGTCGTGGGCTTCGATGACCTGTTGTGGGACCAGCCGGCGATGGCCGTCGATTTCCTGTGGATCGGCGAGGAACGCGGCATCCTCAAGATCGTCATGCGCGTCATCGGCGACAGTGGCGAAACTTATGACGCGATCGGCAACATGAGCACCCTGTTCATCAACCTCTCGAAGAAGACCTGCGAGGTCTGCGGAGCGCCAAGCCGGCGGCGAAAGCACGCAACCAGATGCAAGGAGCACCGATGATCGCGGCCTCTGCTCGAGAAGCTGTTTTCGGATTTCGACGTCGTGCTTCGAGGTTCAGCAGGCGCTAAAGTCCGTATCCTCCAAATTAAAGAAAAGTTTGGTGGTTTACGGTTCTACTTCCGGGTTAGTGGCATTCCAGACGTCGTTGAGGAGAAGCTGCGCTCGCTCAGCCGACGCGCGGAGGACGCATCCTTCGCTCTCTGCGAAGTCTGCGGCGCGCCCGGCAAGCTCCGGAACGACAAGGGCTGGTGGCATACGCGGTGTAACCCTCACAAATAAGACCTGCACCGCCGTCCATAGCGGGGAAGTCGTCCCAAAACTGTCCGGCGAACGTTTTAACGTTCCCTTGATCGGCATCCGGCAGATCAGGCAAGTCACATCGCTTGCCGTTGCGCGGCGGATAGCGGACCCCATGACACCGAAATCCAGCGCGGAGAAAGGCATGGGGACGAAATTCCAAGGGCACATCCGGACACCGGAAGACCAAAATCCTCTCCTTGACCATGTCTTCGGAATGTTTGTCCTCATCCTAAGGGGAGTGCTTTGCTACAAGACGAAACCGCCGGGCGGCAGGAACATCTTCATCGGTCGGGCGCAACAAGAGTCCTTCTGCCAACACGCCAAGATGCTGGACTTCGAAGCCTATGTTTTTGTCCACGGCTGCCATTTCTGCATGGCCAATTATTTCGATCTCCCGTTCCCGGACAAATCTCTTAAAGGGGATGCCCAAAGAGATAAATACGACATCGCGTTCTTTGCCGAAACCCACGCGCTCGCAGGTCCAGAATCGAACCGGAGATACGGGAGGCACCGGTCCGGCCGCTCGAAGGACGCGATGAGGCGGCGGCGCGAAGGCTCGGCGATCCGACCAGGAGATGGATCGCGGAGTTGGGGGCGGAGGCTTCAGCCGACGAAACGGCGCATTTCCTTTACCGGTTGGGCGCCGATCCCAGCGACGCGGCCGCCGCAATGGTCCGAAGCGGAGACGTTGGCACTCTGATGCTGAATGGCAAGCACAACCGTGAATCGACTCGGGCGACTGCCCCCCGGCGGAAATTTTTCTCACGACAAATCAGAAGCTTCGATTTTGACTCCGCGCCGATCGGCGTCCAAACTCTTTGCTGAAATACACGCAGACGTTCGGCTCTATCTTGAACAGGCAATAAATCCGCTCGGCAGGTTGAGGAAATCGGCTATAGCTGCGGCCTATCTCGATGAAAAATTGCTCTTCATCGTGCGCTGCGCAAGCGCCTCGCAGCTGCTCCGTCAGGGATTTGTCATAAACTTCGACCGCATGGCCGCGACGAAAGCCCCGGCTTGGTCAACCGCCCATGCCGCATCCTCAAGACTAACGGGATCACCCAGATAATCCGCAATCTGGCGAAGCCGCTGTACTTTGTTAAGAGCACGGCCAAACTCTGCGTCCACATGACCGCCCTGAACCAGATACCGGCCAAAAGCGCGGATTAATCCTGTGTGCGTCTTGGTCGTGGATTCCGGGACATCGATATGAGCCGCCAACAAAGCCGCATGCGCGGCGTCGAACATGGCGTAATAGGCGCGGTTAGACGCGCCTTCACTATCCTTGGCGGTCAACAGTAAACGCGCGCCGGACAAGGCGCGCTCGGCCTTTTCAAAATAAGCGGTGCATGACACGGCGTCGCTCATAGCCGCAACCCTTCACGCCGGATATTTTGAATCAGTGCGGAGTTGCTGAACAATTCGGGTCGCTTCAGTTCGTCGGCCCACAACGGTAGGGCTTCGACCAAGACACCCGTTTCCTGAAACACGTCGAACGCGATCCCGGCCATATCGAGAGCGGCGGCGGTACGGTCTCCATGCGCGCCTTTCAGCACCACGGCAATATCAGCGTCGCTCTCGGCGGTGTGAGTGTGCCGCGCGCGGCTGCCGAACAAGATGCCTTCGATCACAGGATACTTGCCTTTAAGGCGCTGCATGAAGGCGCGCGTTGCGCGTTCCGTCTCGGCGTCGAGCGCCGGTTTGGTGGAAAGGGCAGGGGAGACGGCTTTTTCCGCAAGCCGTGAGATCGTGCTTTGGCTCACATTGAACTGACGCGCAAGATCGGCTTGTGTGGCCGTGCCATTAGCAAGGGCTTTGACCGCTTCTTGGCGCTGATGCGCGGTCAGGGCAGGGGGGCGGCCCATGTGCTGCCCGCGCGCTACGGCCCGCGCGCGACCGTCGCCGGTACGCGCGCGGATCAATTCGCGCTCGAACTCGGCAAGGCCACCTAGGACGGTGGACATCAAGCGCCCATGCGGAGTGGTGGTGTCAGCCCATTGATCGCTAAGCGACCGGAAGGAAGCGCCGCGCTGGGTTAGCACCTCGATGATGTTGAGAAGATCGCGTATCGAGCGCGCCAAGCGGTCAAGGCGAGTGACGATCAGCACGTCGCCGCTGCCGACGGTCGCCAGCAATTTAGTGAGCTGGGCGCGCTCTACCTTCGCCCCGCTGATTTTCTCGCGGAACACTTTTTCGCAACCGGCAGCCTTCAACGCCTCAAGCTGGCTGTCGAGAGCCTGGCCGTCCGTCGATACTCGTGCATAGCCGTAAATTGTCATATTAAAATTATAGCAGAACGCTCATTGAAATTATAGCAGAACGCCCAACTTTTGCAAGTATCTTTCGCATACCCAGGGCCATTGATTTCACGCCGGGCATGGTAATTTTTTTAAAAAAATAAGCGGCTTATCCCTTTAATTCAGGCGCATCTGTAGATATTTGGATTGCTTACGTTCAAGCCACCATCGTTTTGGATTGAAGGTGACGTTGCGCGTTTAGTCGCTCGGATCGATAGCGCTTACGACGCGGGCGACGATCTCGTTGACCGTCGCTTCGTTCAGCGTCTCGATGTAGCGCGCTGTGC
>JBEKFQ010000178.1:0-3485 GCA_050013235.1 Beijerinckiaceae bacterium | reverse complement strand
TTCTCTCGCCTCACCTCGCCGTAGCGGAAATCACCCCCACCATTATAAGGTCGTCCGTCTTGGCGGCTGCTGCGCGGACAAAAGTGTCAAGCTGCTGGCGTGTCTGAACCGTGCAGATTACCGGATTTCTCATCACGCACGTCCGGTTGCGCGTCGCTTCATCGACGTCATCCTGGACGATGGGCCGGATGCGATAGGTCCCTTTGGTAAGCTTGTGGGCCAGGAGATACACGTGATCATTTTCGTTGGCTTCGATGAGCAAATTGCTGATGTCGAAGGGTTGAATTACGAAATATTGTATGCCTGAGGAATCGCCGCTGACAAGCGAGTAGTGAGTGTCGTTCCACCGGAAGACCGACGTTCTCACGGAGAGCGCTTTTCCTTCGGTGAAGTCTTGATAGAGACTCAGCTGAAATTGCTTTCCGAGCAGCGGCTTCGATCCAACCAATAATGGCGTCTCGGATTGCACGCAGGCGGAGAGCACCAATGCGGCAAACAGGATCAGCGCAACGGGAACCAGAGGCGCCTTCGCCGCTCGCGATCGATTGCCAGGCATATCGTCCTCCTTAGCGTGGCATTTGCCGGCGGATCATCGAGGCCTTGCGGACGCACACGCACCTTTCCGCGTCCAAGGTCTCATGAGGACCAGCGCAAGCCAAGGAACAAATTAGCTTCCTCGAAACGGCCTCCTCGCACGAGTCTTTTTTCTTCTCGAGCCGGGATCCCGTGGATGACTGCGCATCTGGCGTGAATGCTAGCCATTTTCTGAATTGACCGGAAGCCTAGACTCGAGGAGCGGCCGTTTGGCCACGATCGCGCGCGTCTCCATGATGTAAATGGCATAGAAACCGTCGCGTTCGAGTAATATCTTGAAGATCCTTGTCGCGATTTCTCCACTATGCTGTTCTCGAAGGAACGCCCGGAGCAGGTCAGGGCCAATACGGCAAAGGCCGGATCACAGGCAGGAACCGAATCTCGAATAAGGGCTAATACCAAATCACAGTGATCGTAACCTGTTCCGACCTTCACGACGCGGGGGACTGTCCTCCGGCCGATTTTTAGGGATGATAAGATGCCGTCCTTGCGAGCGTAGCGAAGCAATCCATGCCGGCCCCTGCACGAAGATGGATTGCTTCGCTACGCTCGCAAGGACGCTGAAGACAGGTCGCGGTCACTGGAATTTGATATAAGCGCCATCGCTCTTCAATGATGAGCCAGTTTTGCCGGAAGGATTTGATCCAGCGTCCGCAAAGGACTGGCAATGACGATTGCCAGGTCTCTTGCCGGACGGTTCGGCCGCCGGCCGGCCGGTTGAAATGTCAGGAATGATGATCAAAATGCTAAATAGAATGGTTCCGGTTGAAATTGCATCTCCCTCCCCGCCTTGCCGGCACAGCCGAAAAGGAGCAACCTAGAGTCCGGCAATCAAGCCATCTGGGGAATGTCGGGTAAATACCTGGGATGCCTGCCGTACTCGCTGTGATAGCTCTGGTGCTGCTCGCTCTGCCCTTGCGCGCCGAAGAAGCGCGCGTGAGCATTCCCGCCGCGTGCAGGGAACTCGCCGTCCAGGCCGGGCTTCCCCTGACGTTGACCCATGCCGAGGCCACGCGCGCCATCGCTTACATCCGCATCATGATCAGCCAGGACCCGGCGGTCGCCCGCTGCCGCCTCGCGCTCCACGGCTATTGAGTAGAGGCCCCGAACCTCTCGGCGAGGCCGGGTCAAGACCCTGATTTCCATTGATATCCGCAAGGATTTCGATCGCGCTGAAGCGCCGAATCGCTTTGGTTGCAGATGCCGTGACATTGTGATGGCAAATCCGCTGCCGGTGTCGTGGGAGCTAAGGCAGCGCGCGAAGGCGCTGTTCAATAAGCGGCGATCGGGTTTGCTCAAGTCTCTACCAAAACAATTCGGTTTGCTTACGGAACATTTGCAATCGCCTTTCGGTTGTGTGCATCTTTCGTTGATGCTATTGATTATAGAAATGAATTTATCTCGGTGGGCGTGGTAGCATCAAATGACAAATTGGAGGGTTATCCTCGCTGCTCTGATTGGTGCCATAGCGGCCAGCATAATAACGGCTGGCGTGTTCCTTTACACTGAAACGAAAGCTCTCCAAGAAAGGACTGCGCGGGAACTCCTTTCTGAAGTGGTAGCGATAGTTTCTTTACAGGAAGGCTGGCTGCTGCAGGGCGAAGGTAGCCAAACCGCAAAATTGTCAGACAACCCAGGCCTTCCAGAAAAGCAAAGTGGCTCCGGTCTTTGGCTTTTGCCCGTGGAGATCAGGGCCATTCTGGACGAAGCTCAATGGAATGCCCCGTCCGATCCGGGCTACGGCTTCGTACAAGGGCGCAAGGTCTGGATTCTCAGAAATCAAATTTTGCCTGACGCTCCGCTTTCATACTCCGGGCTCAATCAAGAGCATTTCCCCGCGCTAATTAGCTCCGCGGGAAGGCAAGAACTATGCGCCTGGATCGAACGTGTGCAGATAGCTTACAATGGCGGGACGCTGACCGACCGCGGACTTAGGCCGCTTAGGCCTTATTTAGTGCCTTTAGCTCAGGAAGATCGCGTAAGCGCACTTCGTATCCTGTTATCTCAGGATGCCCGAAATTTCTTGGCTGAGATTCGCGCGCGGTGGGATAGGACCTTATTTCCGGATTAGCACGCAAAAGTTAACCTCCGTCCCACCTTCAACACCGCGGTTCGCCTTGGATGCGCGGTGCACCCCGGAGCCGGCGCCGATCGGCGTCCGAACCCCTCGCCGAAACACACTTCGGGCCGCCGCTACGCCGTTTTGGCTTTCCCTCACCGGCGCTACACGCATGCGATCGAGGACCATATTATTATCGTCGATTAGATCGTGCCTGGTCATAACCGGATCGAAGCCCTCGACATTGAGATCGCAATCGTCGACCTCATGCCCACGCGGACCCAAGGACTCGATGACTTGCTTGCGCAAGGCTGCGACAAAACTCGCTTTAACTGGATGAGCGTAAAGGACCCGAATGCGCATCGTCTCACGCCTCCGCTGCGCGAGCCCGCGCCTCTGGAGCCGGGAAAAATAGCCTCCCACGCGACAATTGACAATTTGGGTCAGCCTGATCTGTGAAGCGCTGACCGGACGATATCGTTCCGATGGCTTTCTCGCGCTCGATAGCGGGCCTGGGCCTTGGGCACTCCGAGCCCTTGGTCCCGCCGTTCGCTCTCTTCCGGAAGCCCCCAAAGGAGGGATCAATCCGAAACGTTCGCTTTCATCCCTCGAGAAAATGACCAAGGGCCGTAAATGGTCGAACCCGGTCACAAACTATCTTGGCGATCGCCAGCATTGGCACGGAGAGGATCGCGCCAGGAATACCCCACATCCAGAACCAGAAGACGAGCGAGAAAATGACGAGAACAGGATTGAGAGTGAACCGTCTCGCCAGAAGCATGGGCGTTACCATCTCGCCCTCAACCATATGAATTGCCAGGTAGAGCGCCGC
>JBEKFQ010000177.1:0-2950 GCA_050013235.1 Beijerinckiaceae bacterium | reverse complement strand
TCCGAAAAGGGCTAGGACGACCTGACCGGGCGGAAGTTCCTCGTCGCCCTTTGTCTGCCGGATGAACATTTCCATCTCACCGTTTTCACGAACAACGATAGCCGCGTCGTTGGAACGGAGATCAATGCGCGTTGACCGTTTTGACCCGAACATTCTCAACTCCTGTTGCCGCTCTCCGCCAGATGGCACACTTTCCGGCTCGCCGGCAGACCGATCCGCGGCATTCCGCGTTCGCCAGCAAACGGCTTGGCCGACTATTGGCGGGCGGAAAGAATACTAGAGTGCGGATACCGACGCAATCCGGCCACCTGTTCCGACTTGATCCCGGCCACCGTTCCGATTTTAATCCGGCCACAACGATAATCCCGCCGTTATAGAACGTGTCGCTTAGACGGAGATGTGCCGCAGAGCCGCTTCTGCATGGCGCTCTGCGCTCCCACCTGTGTGCGATCGATCACTACCGAGCCCCGCCGCAAGCGGGGCTCTACTCTGTTCCTGCTCTCGCGGCGGGGGTGCAAATGTGGCTTACGACGCCGGCAGCAGCCTCACCGAGGGCTGCAATGTCGAGGTCCAAAACCCACAGCGGCGGGTTTTTTTGGACGGCGAGCCCCGATGTCGGAACCTACTGTCCGCAAGTCTCCCGGTATCTACGGCAATTGCCCTCGCCTTGCTCGCCTGCCTGATCCCTGTGTTCGCAAGCCCTCCGCAATTCCTCACACTCCCGATGCCGAGACCCCTCCCGGTCGCGATCACCATCTATGTGGACACCTCCCGGTCCAATCTGAATATCCTGCGAATACGCCGAAACGGGGAAAAAAAGAGCCACCGCAGCCGCGATGGCGAATGCATATGTGCGCATTGACAATCCTCCTTAACCGACATTCTCCAGATGGCCGCCGGTTCAAGCCCAACTTGCGACTGTTTGGGGTTCCTGGCAAGCGCGGACCGCCGCCGGCACGTTTGCGAAGAGTGTCGGGACGTACCGAAGTCAAGCCGAACGCTGAAATTGCCGAATTTTCTGCCATCGAGACGCACGTCTCCCGTAGTTTTTCATGGAACGCGTGACAAATCGAACTCGTTACGCTGTTGACGTGACCGGCGGCGGCCGCAGTTCCGCGATCAGCCGCAGGATGTCGGCGAAGAGGTTTCTCGGAATCGCGACCTCGGCCATCTGGAAGGCGACGTAGCGGCCGTGACTGACGACCTTCGCGCCGATCTTGATCAGCTTCTCTTTGAGGCTCGTCAGCGACCAGTCCTTTATCGGCTCGGACGTCGCCAGCGTGCGTAGGAAGTTGCCGAGATTGTAGGCGAGTGCGTGAAGTTGAAGGCGAACCGCGTTGGCGGCGAAGGAACGGCATGAAAGCCGCGTCCATTTGATCGCGCCCTTTCCCTCCTTGATCCACTGCTCGCACGTGCCGCGCTTGTTGTAGAAGGCGACGACATTCTCGGCGCGGCGCGCCATGTTGGTGACGATGAAGCCGACGCGCGGATAAAGCTCGCCCGGATGCCATTCGCGTTTAGTTCGTTTTCACCACGGCCGGCAAGCCAGCCCCCAGGTTCAGCCGTAGCGGCAAATAATTATGAACGCCCGCAGGCATCATGCGGCCGGCTTCGAGCCCGGTACGTTTCCGGTGCCGCGAGAGGTGAGAGACTCAATATTTCGCGACGACCGGCGCCGGCGGTGAAAGCAGACCGAATTTGTAGTTCAGGCCAAGACGTATGATCGAATAATCGGCCCGCGTGGAGAAGCTGACAACAGCGCCCGGCGTGCGAGACGGCACCGTATCCAATTGGGCAAGGACGGCGTCGTAAATATATTCGGCTTTGACCGACCAATTCTTGGTCAAGGCATATTCGGCACCAATTCCGACGGCCTGGGAACGGGGAGGCAGTCTTGCATAGGTCACATTTTGCGAGCCGGAGAAGCCTGCCACGCTGTAGAAAGAATTGAAGGATCCGTAGGTGAAACCGCCGGTGACATAGACGAGGAGGGGGCCGAAATCATAGCCGACGCGCAGGCGAGCCGTGCCGAAATCCTCGAATCGCGTACCGAAGGTCGCAGGCCCCGCCAAGGTGCCGATGGTGCTCGATCCGGTGACACCGGCCCAATCGGAATCCACTTCGATGCCAACCACAGCATGGCCGATGATTGGAAGATTGGTGAGTTCGTAATTATAGCCGGCTTGGCCTCCGAGTACGGGGCCGCGTGAGAGAATTGTGGTGAAGCCCGTGAAAGCAGTAGCCCCGGCCACACCGTTGGAAGGAACTCCGAAATGATCTATCCCTCCGCCGCCGTTCACGCCGATGTAAAATCCGGTCCAATCGTAAGGCGCGGCCTCCAGCGGCGGCATGACCGGTGGCGCTACGCGGCTCGGAAGATCGGCCGCACTGGCGGCACTTGCCCAGAATAGAAAAGCGGCCGCGCAAGCCCCAGCAAGATAATCATTCGATTTCAAATTGCTCACGAATTGCCTCCCGTAATCCTCGGCGATCCACTTGCCGTGGAAATTTGCGACCGGCGATTCAGTCACGACCCGACTCGGCACCCGAAATTACTTTGTTTGACTGCGAATCAGCTTTTATGACTTAGATTAATTTGCCGAGATCTGGCAACCGCAAGCTCGAAGAGCACACTGAATTCGAAACGATGTTGCTCAAATGAGTCAATCCGACATTCTCCAGATGGCCGCCGGTTCAAGCCCAACTTGCGACTGTTTGGGGTTCCTGGCAAGCCTGGACCGTCCGCCTGACCGCCGCCGGTTCGTCGGCGGATGGGACTTTGTTGCATCGAGGTCGGGGAATGCGCGGGGAGGCCGTCGCAACGTCGACTACTCGATGCGGACGAACTTGGCTCGACCAAGTTCGTTCATACGATTGAGCGATTTGACCGCGATTGCCACTTCGGTGACACGGCACGTGTCATCGCGTGATTTCAAGGTGTCGCCAATGA
>JBEKFQ010000176.1:0-2991 GCA_050013235.1 Beijerinckiaceae bacterium | reverse complement strand
CGTCCAAGGGCGCGCATATTATTCTCCAGGATGGCGACGCGGCGGTGAACGTCAAATGCGCGGACGACGAGCCGATGAAAGTTTGCGCGGAAATCACCCTCCAGATCCTCGAAAAACTGGTGGCTCTACCCAAGCCCTGACCTTGCATGGAGACCTAGAACGTCTGGGCCTCCATGAGTGAGCGATCGCCGCGTGGCCGTCGCCGCGCCCGGCCCGCGAGCCGCATCTGTGGCAGGTTCGCGCGCGGCAATGCCCTAGAGCACGACGCGGGGACGCTTGCGCAGCCAAAGTCTCGCACGCCGCACCAGGAAAGGAATTCAGCCATGTCGCGTCATTCCGCTTTTGCACTCGCTATCGCAGCGGGAACTGGATTGCTGCTCGCGAGTCCGGCGGAAGCGGCGATTGGCGGCTTTGCCTTTGTCTCGCGCCTTCCACCATTAGAAATCGCCCTTGTCGAGAAAGTGCAATACTTTTTCGACGACCAAAATTACTGTTGGTACGATGATGGCTGGCAAGGCCCCGGCTGGTATTGGTGCGGGTACGAATGGAACGACGGCGAAGGCTGGGGCGGCGGCTACGGCTGGAATGGTTGGCGCGGTGGCGCCTCGCGCAGAGGACGTGAGGGCCAAAAGGGCGGTGCGCTCGGCGGTCATCTGACCGGCCATCTCGGCGGCGTGCTGGGCGGCCGGTTGAGCGGCGGTCTGGGTGGCGCTTCGACGGGAGGCGCTCCGATGGGACGCTCTCCAATGGGCGGCGCTCCTGCGGGAGCCGCTCCAATGGGACGCTCTCCAATGGGCGGCGCTCCGGCGGGCGGCGGCATGGGCGGCGGTCGCGGGGGTGGCGGCATGGGGGGCGGTCGCGGGGGTGGCGGCGGCGGTGGCGGTTTTGGTGGTGGCGGCGGTGGCGGTCACGGCGGCCGGTGACGGAGTGGTGTCGGCATAAAGCTTCATGCACCGCTGGCAAGCGGGTCGCCCGTTAGTTGGGTGGCTGAATGTGCTACTAACGCCTCTCCCATCAATCGGGAGATGCGGCGCAGGGATCGCGTTTCATAGGCCGCGACAGGCCATCCTTGCTCTCGCAATTTCACAACAACATCCACCTCTATCCCTTGCGTATCGCCGCGATAAGTGCTCTATATCTAGACGCAATTCACGGCCCAAACAGCACGACCTAAACAGCGCGACAAACAGGAAAACCGGTTCTTTCCTCTTGTGTCTGAAGGTGTGCTGCGGTGTCGATTGCAAGACCTCTCTCCCAAGCCCGCGTTGATGGCCGCACTAAGAGTGCGCGCCAATTTCGCGACCTTTGCGCCGATCTCTCTGGCCGCCTGGGCACCGCCCCGCAAGACGCTCTCACACGCACCGCGATTCATCGTGCCGCTGGCTTGATCCTCTCCGCCGAAACCCTGACATCCCGCCTTGCGGCCGGTGCCGCCGTCGACCCTGGCGCGCTCGTGCTCGTGACGGATGCCGCCAACCGCAGCCTTGGCATTTTGGGTTTGGCTGCCGCCCTCGAAAAATCAAAATAGGAGAACCCCCATGCACGCAAAATTTCGAGACGGCCGCGATAGCGTTACCATCACCGTCAATCGCGTCGCGCCGAAGCCGTCCGTCCAAGATCAACTCGAGCCGCTCCGCAAGATCGCGAGCCGCGATAGCGCAAAGCGCCGCGCCATTGCCGAATTCGCGAAGGGGCACACGGCCGAACGCGAGAGCGGCGGGCTCGTGATTTACCGGGACGGCGACAGCCCCGGCCTGCCGTTTCTCAGCAAGGCAAACAGGACGCTCGTAACTCGATTCACCGGCCCCGGCTTTTATGCCGATCAAGTCGGCGACACGCTTAGGATTTTCGAGATCGCCGACGAGAATGGCCAGCCGCCAGTTCAAGACCAGGACAACGTTGACAACGCGACCTATGACCGTTCGACGGTCGAGGGCGCCCGCACGGCAGGTGAAAAGCGCGACGCGATTCGCTCTCTAAATGCAAGAAACGCCGCTTTCTGGAATTCGCGGAAATGAGTGCCGCCGACGATTTCCAAGAGTTGCCGCTCGACCCGCGCGAAACGTTGCGAGACGCCATCGCCGCGCATCAGGTGGCCGTCGACGCTGAGGCAAAAGCGCAAGGGGCCGTCGAGGCCGCCGGGCTATTCGCCAAGATCGCCAGATCCGGCGTCGAAGCGTTCGGCGATTTGGAAGCCGAGCTTGCCGCCGAGGCCGCTAGTTCGGTAGGCCAGGTCCAACCGGGTCAACCGGTCTCGATCACGCTATCAGCCGGTCTGAAGGATCGCCTCGACGCCCGCGCCGCCGCGCTCGATCAAGAGCGGTTCGCCCAAGCCGGTCTCGCCAAATTGTCGGCAGTTCTCGCCAATGCCCAAGCCGAAACGCTCCGTTGCCTCACGGCCCGCGACGCATCGGCGGCGGCCGTGATCGAGGCGGCAATGGGCGATCTCGCGGCCCAAGTTCTCGACGCCGAAGAGATCTGCCTGGGATTGCGCATCAAGCTCAATAGCGCACGGGATTTATGGCTCAATGCCGCGCGGCTGAAGTTGGACCCGGCGACCATCAAAGCATTGGGCTTGCCGAGCGCGCGGGAGCGCATTGGGGCATTCAACAGCCCCGAATTTCTTCGGGCTCGTGAGGCCACGGGCGCGTGGACGCGGTTCTTTCAGACACTCAAATCCGATCCCGGCGCGAGCGTCGAGTTTTAGAAATCCTCTGCGCCGGGGCTGTGACTCCCGGCTTTGGCGTGGGGAGAAGCGCGGCGAGCGGTGTTATCTCCAATTCCGCCGATCGCTGGCGCTGGCGCGGCCGAACGGTGAAACCTCAGTGAAACCTTTAGGATTTTTTCAGGCTCGAAAGCCGATCAATTTATGCAACAGGGGCGAAACCCCGGGCGGCGGCTTGATATTTTTGTAGGCTTGGCGGGCATGTTCTGATTCATTCTGGGAATGAAACAGCTGCCCGACATCGACGCGTTATCCGCCCCGGAGCT
>JBEKFQ010000175.1:0-5074 GCA_050013235.1 Beijerinckiaceae bacterium | reverse complement strand
CGATGTCTGCGGGCGATGTCAGGAACGTCGGCACGACGACGAGCGTCCGCAGCTCAGGGGGAATTCCGCCACGCAAATCCAGCGCCGGCAGCAAGGTGGCGCGGACACCTCGGGTGACGATGTAGTTGACGAGCACAACGGCTGCGTCGATCGCCGGAATCAAACCCAGGATGCCGAGCAGCAGTAGCCATCCGTGGTCAACGCTGATCAATGAGACGATCGTCAAGGGAAGGGCCAAGAGGCCAACGGCGACGAATGCGCCGGTGCCGACATAGCCGCCAATCCCCAGCGCGCGATAAGCCCGCCCCGGCCAAGCCTTCGGAGGCGGCCTGAAACCGATCGCCGCTTCGAAACCCGGCAGCCCGCCGGCGATCAAATAGAAGCCCGGATCGGCCGGGCGGGCGTCGCTCTCGGCATCGCCTTCCTCGAGCGCGCGCGTGGCCATCGCCACCGCCGCGTGGGCCACGTCCAACTCGGTGAGCTCAGAGCCGCGGGCGAGTTGTTCGACGGCGCTGCGATAGAGATTGCGCGTCGGGAAATCCATGGCGCCGAAGGCGCTTACGGCTTGGAAGACGTCATCGACCAGGCTGACGCGCTCGAAAAGTTCCGTCCAATCGACGTCGGAGATGAGGCGCATGCTGGTGAAGATGTTGCGCACCGTCACGCTGCCGGCGACCTGCCTCTGATGTTCGTCGCGGACGACCGCATCCGCGGTCGTCTGTTGCCGGGCGAGTTGCTCGTCGAGCCACTCTAACGCCGGAGCGATGCTCGGACCCTGATCGTGCAGCCAATGGACCATCTGCACAAGGAAGGCGTCAGGAAAGGTCGCTTGGGAATGCGGCGGAAGCACAGCATGCGGCGGTTCCGCCGCGCGGCCTCCGGCGCCCAACAGCCGCGCGGCCAAGGCGTCCGCCGCGCGCCGGCCGGCACGGCTATCGATGATTCGTTTGGCGATCCGCCTAAGGTTCTCGACCAGAACAATCCGCAGAGTGATGGCGACGGCCCATAACTCGCCAATGGTCAGCGGCTGCACCTCCTGATAGGCCCGCAGGTAACGGCGCAGGATCTCCGGATCGAAAAGGCTGTCGGTATGGGCCACGAACGCCCAGGCCACTTCGAATATGCGTGGATACCCCGCGAAGGGGCCATTGACGAGCTTCGGTAGCTGCCGATAGTAGCTGGCCGGCAGATTGGCCCGGACTTCGCGGATCTGCTTCTCCACCACGTGAAAATTGTCGATCAGCCATTCTGCTGCGGGCGTGATGGCCGCGCCTTCGTCGACCGCCTCGGCGATGTCGCGGTAGGCCGCCAGGAGCACGGCCTCATTGTCGGCAATCCGCTTGGCAAGGGACGCGCCCTTCACCTGACGGAGCGTCATGGGCTGCGCCGCCGCGAGACTTCTCGCGTGCTCCTCGAGCCGCTCGACGCTGAAGAGTTCGGCCCGGATGGGAGCAGCGTCATCCCAAGGTGGTCTGGGCAAAGCACTCCCAACCAGGCCACGAAGTGGCGAGGTCAGATCCGGCCCTTGGCGGAGCTTGCGCGCGCGCGCAAGTGTATTCGTCTCAAAACGCATCGTCTTGCGGACCCTTCGCCGGGCTGGATAAAGCTCATGTCACTGCGGACCACCCTAGTGTCCACGAAACAAGACATCCAAGCGAGCCGGCCCCGATCTCTTGGTCTTCTGGGCGGCTCACTTGGATCGGCACTTTCAACGATCACTTCCGCACACTCGCCATGGCAGCGAATGGCCTCGGGCAAACAGCTTGCCTTGCGGTCAGCTCCCTCAACCAAAAGGGCGTCGTCTTTGCTTTCGGATGACCCGCACGAAAAGACAAACATTGCTCTGCACGAGATAACCGAAAGCATGAGTTGTAATTCATAACACATAAACCGATCTAATCTTAATCCTAATCACAGCGGCCGTCGCCTGCGTTGATCACTAGAAGCAGGTCGAGGAGAGTGAAGCAGACTGCCGAACTTAGCGGACGACGACGACATGAGATAGAATTATCACATTATATCGATCCTCCTTCGAACCTGTTTTGAAATGCGATCGCTTTGCCGGGGCGGCGGTTCGAGCTTGCGAAGAACCCCAAAAAGTCGCAAGTTAGACTTGATTCGGCGGCCATCTTGAGAATGTCGGTCAAGCTGGAGTATGCCTAATGAAACCTCTTACAGCAGCAATTATCGGCGGGCTCATTGTTGCGCTGGCCGTGGTTGGATACCTCTACTATCAGAGGACGCAGAGGACGAATAACGACATCATAATCAGCCTGCCCAAAGTCGAACTCAAGCGGTAAGAGCTTGACCAAAAAGAGTTGCTCATCGGCTATCACCTCGCGACGATAGTCGCGCGCTCGAGCCACGCTCGACGAGTTTGAGCGGATAGCTGACGTCGCCCTTGGTGCAAAGAATTCCGGTGAAAAAGCCAGACCGCATCACATAATAGATCGCATTGATAATCTCGCGTAACGGCCGACCTCGTGGCCGCCCTCTGGTCTTCGGCTCTGGAAGATGCGGCTCAATCACACCCCATCCCGCGCCGGTGACATCGCTCTGGTATCGTGACGCGCAACGGCAATACTTCTCGCGAGTGGCTGGGGTCCACATGACGGCTCCAAGGCAGCAATCATCAATCACCTTGGAATCACACCGATTTCAGCCATTCAACCCTTTTCGAAACGGCCTCTTAGCCACGGCGTCACCGCGACAAATGTCACAGACCTCGATTTTAATGAGAACTTGGCCAGCGTGTGGCTCTGGAATAAGCCGCTCGACGAGCTCGAAATCCCCATGTGGGCAGGGAACCTGGACAACGCGCATGTCCGGCATGAACAACCCCAAACGCTGTGTCGCGACTGTGGTGCCGGTCAATTTTTAAGCGGAGCGGCTAAAGGCAAATAGTAAAACTCACACGCGCGGCGAGGCATGTCTCAAAGCGCGTGTGAGAATAGGTTTTAGTCGTGATCGTGGTGATCGTCACGATGATCATCGTGGTGATGATGGTGGTGATGCCATTCGTGGTGCCGCTCGTGGTGCCAGCCGTGGTGATGTTCCATGCCTTGATCCGAAGGGGCGGCGGGTCTGTCTTCAGCGAGCGCGGGGGTAAGCAGGAGCGCGGTCGAGAGACTGAACGCGGCAAGAAGTCTTGTCATGTAGTTCCTCCGATGGGACGAGACCTGTTTTAGACAGGCGGGACTTTGTCGGCTCTGGTACGTGAACTGTAAGTGAATAAACAATGCCAAGACCCCTTAAGGCTTGGCCGGCCACGCAACCAAGAGCTTCCTGCCACAGTTCCGCCTTTCGACGCCAAGATTGGAGATGGCGTCATCAAGACTCGTGATCAACGCACCATCGAATCCACCGCATTTTATCCCCACCTTTTTTGAATACCGGTTGACTCAGATCAGTGAGGACCGCGAGTGCGCGCCGCAATTTTTTTGCCTGCGCAGGCAAAAAGCAACTTTTAGCCCACCTCGCGCGTTCGCAAGCTGTGATCGGTTTTGGAGGAAGATATCATGGACAAGGATCGGGTTGCCGGATCGGCGAAGGAAATCAAAGGCGGAATCAAGCAGGCGGTCGGCAAGGTGGTCGGTGACGCTAAGCTGCAGGCGGAGGGCAAGGCCGACAAAAACGAGGGCAAGGTTCAAAACGCCGTCGGCGGCCTTAAGGACACTGTCAAAGATGCGCTGAAAGGGAAATAGGCACCGCGGGCGCGCGTTTTGTTCGTTGTGATCTTGGAGTTGATACCAGGTCGCGAGGGTTCCGCGCGTGCGCCCGCCCGATGCGCGCATGATATGCAGGGAGCCTACCTGGAGAATTCTGATTCAACGTCAACCGGCGTCTGCAATGCGCTCAAAGGGAGAATGTTATGGGACGTGGTGTTCTGCTCTGGCTGCTGGGGGTTCCGATCCCGGTGATTATTCTCATCGCACTTCTTTACCGATAAGGGGACCGGCGATGACGGAATTCGAGATCATGACTCTCGGCGAAGACGAGATTACTGTTGGGAACGAAACATCCGCTCCGGCGGTATCGTGGAGTTCTATCGTTGCGGGCTCAATCGTAGCGGTCGCATCCTCGCTGGTTTTGTTGCTGATGGGCTCTGGGCTGGGGCTTACGATGGTGTCGCCTTGGTCGCGCGCCGGGGTCAGCCCGGCGACTTTCGCTGTATCGACAGTGATCTGGCTGATCGTTGTTCAGTGGCTTTCCTCCGCGCTGGGGGGATACCTAACGGGCCGGTTGAGATTGAGGTGGGCGGGAGTTCATCCGGATGAAGTGTTCTTCCGCGATACTGCCCATGGTCTTCTCGCATGGGCACTCGCGACGGTCCTCGTGGCTGGAGTTTTGAGTTCTGCTGCCTCCGCCGTCGTAACCGCCGGCGCCGGCGCGGCGACATCGCTGGCGACAGGAACCGCCCAAGGCGTAGGGCAGGCCTCAACCGGCCAAGCACCCAATGGGCTGGGGTTGCCGGTCGAATATTATGTCGACCTGATGTTCCGGCCGCCTGCGGATTCGTCTTCCGCCGCCAGTCCAGCAGCGGCGAGTCAGAATGCCGCCGACCCTCGGACAGAAGCTTCGAGGATCCTCCTTATGAGTCTCGCCTCCAGCTCAATGCCGGCGACCGACAGAAATTACCTGGCGCAGCTCGTTTCCATTCGGACGGGACGGACCGCCGCTGATGCGCAACAGCACGTCACCGGCGTTCTTGCCCAAATAGAGCAGGTAAAAGCGAAGGCCAAGGAGACGGCGGACGCGGCCCGGAAGGCGGGGATCAGCACGTCTCTTTTCATGGTTCTGTCGCTGATAATCGGCGCTTTCGTCGCGAGCGCGGCGGCGGCTTTGGGTGGACGCGTGCGGGATGAAGTTTGAGACGCTACTCCTCCCGTCTGTATCCTTGCCACGTGCCGTTTAGCGCGGATCTTATCAATCCGGCAAAGTCAGCATCACGCAATAATACCAACGCGCGTTGAATGAGACTCGTGGGCTTTTCAAAATTAATTTTGTCTGAATCAATGTGGCGGATCGAGAGGGATTCGCCATGACGGTTGCGCTTGCTTTACGCGGT
Organism: Beijerinckiaceae bacterium; assembly: GCA_050013235.1. Classification (GTDB taxonomy): domain Bacteria; phylum Pseudomonadota; class Alphaproteobacteria; order Rhizobiales; family Beijerinckiaceae; genus RH-AL1. The sequence goes on along the minus strand of JBEKFQ010000175.1, from coordinate 6 downwards.
GATTTT
>JBEKFQ010000174.1:0-3117 GCA_050013235.1 Beijerinckiaceae bacterium | reverse complement strand
TCGGCGGTGGCGACGATCTCGCGGGCGTGGCTCGCGCCGGCGGCCGATTTCTTGACGGTTTCCGTGATCGCGCCAAGCGCGGCGGCGGTTTCCTCGAGGCTCGCGGCCTGCTGCTCGGTGCGCCGCGCCAAATCGTCGGCGGCCGTCGAAATCTCATGCGTTCCCGATTGCATCACCGTGGTACTTTCGGAAATTTCGCTCATCGAGGATCGAATCTTTTCCAGCGACAAATTGAAATCCGCGCGAAGTTTTTCGAATTCTTGGCTAAACGGCGTCTTGAGCTGGACGTCGAGATTGTTGTTGGCGAGTTCGGACAGTCCGGCGGCGATCTCGCTCACCGCCCGCACGCGCTCGGTGACGTCGGTGGCGAATTTGACCACCTTGACCACCTTCCCGCTCATGTCAAAGATCGGATTGTAGGACGCTTGAAGCCAAACTTGTTTGCCGCCCTTGGCGATGCGCATGAACTCGGCGGCGACAAATTCGCCGCGGTTCAATTTCGCCCAGAAATCTTGATATTCGTGGGATTGTCCGTAAGCGGATTCGACGAATATGCGGTGATGCCGCCCTTTGATTTCATCGAGGCGATAGCCGACCGCTCCGAGGAAATTTTCGTTGGCGGTGACGATTTCGCCGCTGGGCAGGAATTCGATGACGGCCTGGACCCGTGAAATCGCGTTGAGCTTGCCCTCGAATTCCGTATTCTTCAGCTTTTCAGCCGTGATGTCGGTCGCCACCTTCACCACTTTGAGCACGGTGCCGTTGGAGCTTTTGACGGGATTGTAGGAGGCTTGAATCCAGACTTCGCGGCCACCCTTGCCAATCCGCTTATATTCCTGCGCGTCGAATTCTCCCCGGCCAAGCTTGGCCCAGAATTCCCGGTATTCCACGCTCTGCGCATAGGCAGGTTCGATGAACTTGCTGTGATGCTGGCCCTTGATCTCCGCGAGATCGTAGCCCAAGACCTTGCAGAAATTCTCGTTGGCGGTCAGTACGGTGCCGCGCAGATCGAACTCGATGATGCCGAGCGAGCGGCTGAGAGCCTCGATCACCAGCTTTGAGTCATGACCAGAACCGACGTTTAAACCGAACATGGGAGTCCCTTCTGGCCAACATGGGCCGCTTGCAAACTATTCATTTTCCACTTGGAATTTCGAGAACGAGGCATTTGTTTGGTCGCCATCGGTCAGAAGCGAGCTATCGGCTTCCGGATCAAGGATTGAATGACGACCCTATTCAATTGTTACCCGCAGAATATTAATCAAGAGTTGTCACCCTGCCTCGTCAATGCGCGTAGTGCAGGGTGCAATTAATTTTGAGCAATTTAATTCGCTTCAAAGCGCTACCGTCGGTAGCGTAGTAATTAAGTAGATTTTTTTAATTGAAAAAAATAGGCACGTTCCTCAACGGAAACGAACGCGTATTGTTCTTATCGTCGGGTTTTGATTTTAAAATGAACGTAAATTGCCTATTTTGAGGGGCGTCGAACGGCCCAAATTTTTTAATTGAAAGAGTGGAATTGTGTTTAAGTCCCGCGCTCACGCAAACCCCGCGGCCTCCAGCCTGAGATTGACCTTGTTCTGAAACGAGGCCTCATCGCCCTTGACGAGTTCGCCCGCTTGCGCGGCGACGGCGTCGCAGAGAACCTCGAGCCAGCCCTGTTCGCTCTTGGTGAAATCACCCAGCACGTAATTCAACACCAGATGTTTGGCGCCGGGATGGCCGATGCCCAGACGCACGCGGCGGTAGTCGTTGCCAATTTCGGCACTGATGGAGCGCAAACCATTATGGCCGGCATTGCCGCCGCCGGTTTTCACCCGCATCGTGCCGGGGGCAATATCGAGTTCGTCGTGGAAGACGGTCACATCGGCGGGCGTCAGTTTATAGAAATTCAGGGCCTCGCGGACGGAGCGGCCGGATTCGTTCATGAAGGTTCCGGGCTTCAGCAGGATCACGCGGGTGCCCGCAATCTGCGCCTCGCTGGCGAGACCCTGGAACCTTGACTTGAAGGGAGGCGCATGATGCGCGCGGGCGATCGCGTCCAGCGCCATGAAGCCGATATTGTGCCGCTGTCCCGCGTGCTGACGGCCGGGATTGCCGAGACCGGCGAAGAGGAGCATGGGGAATGTCCGGCAAAAACCGCCCGCGCCAAACCAGCGCGGGCGGTAATTTCAGATTTACTTCTTCTTGGGCGCTGGGGCGGCGGCGGGCTTGGCGGCCGGAGCCCCCTTAGCCGCCGGAGCTCCCTTGGCGGCCGGAGCCCCCTTGGCGGCAGGCGCGGCGGCCGCGGCGGCCGGTTCATCCTCCGCCTCGGCGGGCGGGGCGATGGTGACGATCGTATAATTCGCGCCGCGCTGAGCCGGGCGCGCGCCCGCCGGAAGCGTAACGTCGGAGAGATGCACCGAATCGTTGATGCCGAGCTTCGAAATGTCGATCGTGACATTTTCCGGGATCGCATCGGCGCCGACCCTGAGGTCGAGCGAATGCTGCACGACATTGACGACGCCGCCGAGCTTCACGCCGGGCGAGGTTTCCGCCCCGGTGATGACCACGGGAATATCGACGCGCAGCAGCGTGCCCGCCTTGAGGCGGAGAAAATCGACATGCAGCGGGCGATCCTTGATCGGATCGAGCTGATAATCGCGCGGAATCACCCGCTCTTTCGTGCCATCGACGTCGATTTCGAAAATCGTCGTCAGGAAGTGACCGGCGTAAATCACCTTGTTCACATCCCGGAATGAAAGCGAGATCGCGGCTGGCGGATCACCGCCCCCGTAAATCACGCCTGGTATACGACCCTCACGGCGAACACTGCGGGCGGCCCCCTTGCCTGTCCCACTGCGCACCGAGGCCGCCAAAGACTTTGTCTCGGCCATCTGGTGTTCCTTAGTTTAGTGTGATGCTTGCGCCCACGCCTCCAGGGGTGTCGGAAACGGACGCAAGCTGGGCTCTATAGCGGCGGACGCGCCGGAGAGCAAGGCGGGGAGGCCGTTTATCCAGGGGAATCGCATATCGAATTCGCTTGCGTGTGATTTGGTGATCGATTCTGCGCCGCTCAGGCTTTTTGGCTTGAGAGGGTGGGTCGATGGAAGGGTTCTTGGCCTGTTTCGCGGGGCT
>JBEKFQ010000173.1:0-3145 GCA_050013235.1 Beijerinckiaceae bacterium | reverse complement strand
CCTGGAAACCGGAAACGATTCCTTCCGATTCAAACAGCGCAAAAAACAGCCGAAACTCGGCTGACTAACTGGAAACTTTTGGACGCTGTTACCTGGAAACTATTCAACGCTGATTGACAGCCGGAAGACGTGCTGGTCATCCAGATCTGGAATAGAGCCGGACGGGCTATCCGGATGTCCGACCCGGCAATTCTCCTGCCGCGACAGACCAAGACGGGATTCGCGGATCTTGCCGCTGACGGAGACGCATGGCGCACCTATAGTTTAGCGCGTCCGGAAAGAACCGTGCAAGTTTCGCAAAGAGTGTCCGTCCGGAAAGAACTCGCGGTCGAGAGTGCGCTTCGGACCGTTTACCCTATCGCCGCGCTCATTCCTTTTTCCTGGCTTTTCGTTTGGCTCACTGTCGGCCGTGTCTTACGCCCCGTGCGCCGTCTCGCGGCGGATCTCGAAGCTCGAATACCGGGGAACGGCTCGGCCCTCAATGTGAGTGACCTTCCAAGTGAAGTGACGCCGTTGGTCGAGGCCACCAATGCACTGCTCGCGCGTCAACAGGCATTGCTCGATTTCCGCCAACGGTTCCTCTCTGACACCGCGCATCAGTTGAGAACCCCCCTGACGGCTGCAAAGATTCAGGCTGAAAATCTTCGTCATGCGGCTTCGCCAGGCGAGGTGAAGGAGCTTTCCGCTGACATCGAACGTGGCCTTAAACGCATGTCCCTTATGATCAATCAGCTTCTCGATCTTGCCCGCACGGACATGCCGCGCCGGCAACCCCTAAACCAGAGCCACGATCTCTGCGGTATCTTGAAGGAGGCACTCGAAGATGTTCTGGGTCTTGCCGGCCGCCGCTCGATCGAAATTGGTGTCACCGAGCAAGTTACGGCACCTGTGCTCTGCGATCGGGTCGAGATACGCATGCTGATCGGAAACCTTCTCGACAACGCAGTGCGCTATACTCCGCCTGGCGGAAATGTGGATGTCGCAATCAAAATATCTGGCAAGTCCGCCACGCTTGAGATTATTGACTCCGGTCCCGGTGTCCCTGAAAATGATCTACCTCGACTTTTCGACCGTTTCGAGCGTCTCGGCACGGCAGATACGGCTGGGTCCGGTCTAGGACTCGCCATCGTCAAGGCGATCGCGAACCGGCATTCGGCGAAATTGCACGTTGGCAACAGGAAAAACCAGGCAGGTTTATTCGTGGCCGTGGATTTGATGCTAGCCAATGTCGCCCCTGCGGCGCCTGCCGGGATAAGAGCCGGCCAAATACCGGAAACGGTACAGCGCTTTAGAGATAAGATTGCTTGATTTCCCCCAGGCTCATCGAGCTCTTATTTTTGGCTGTTATGATTGAAAATGCGAACGCATGTGGTCGGGATGAAAGCCCTTTAATCGATCGGCGATCCGACCATCGGCTGCCTAGCGCCGACGCCCTTTAGGCGCCTAGTTTGAAAAAGTGCCGGTGGGGAGTAGATGATGTCCGAGATCGTTACGGTCGAGCCGCCGTCGAAGCCGAGGCGGCTAGCCATCTTCCTCGACGGCACCACAGATAAGTCTGAGGGTAATACGAACGTCTGGCGAGCGCGCTCGCTCTGCGCCGCTAAGGACAAGGACGACCGCGAGCAGCGCATTTATTACGCGGCCGGCGTCGGTACGCAGCTCGGCGAGATCGCGCGCGGTGAGGTCTTCGGCTACGGCATCGACGATCAGGTCGTCGACGCCTACGGTTGGCTCGTCGAGAATTATGAGGATGGCGACGACATCTTCGTATTCGGCTTCAGTCGAGGCGCCTTCGCGTCGCGTAGCCTTTCTGGCTACGTGTCGCGATGCGGTGTGATCCGGCCGGGCTCGCCGCTCGGCGTGAAACAGCTCTACGACCGCTACAAAAAGGGCAACCATGTAAAGACGCTCCACCAGTTGCTGGAGCCAGGCGCCGACGGGAGCGGTTACGACCTTGAGGAGCGCTGGATGGTACGCGACTGCGCTCCCGCTCCGGTCACGTTCACCGGCGTATGGGACACGGTAGGTTCTGTGGCAACGAACGGTTACCTCTCGCTGCTGACCGGCGGCGATCACTCGTTCCTTGACACCAATCTTCGCAAGAACGAGGAGCACGTCTTTCACGCGATGGCGATCGACGAGAACCGCGCCGACTTCGACGTAACGCTGCTGTCGTACTATCGCCCGAATACAGAGACGACGCCCTACGTTTCGCCACGCCCGGTCACCGAAGTCGAGCAGTGCTGGTTCTGCGGCGCCCATGGCGACGTCGGCGGCGGAACCTATAGCGACGCCCTGGCACAGTTGCCCTTGCGATGGCTTCTGGCCAAGGCCTCCTTGCACGGCCTCGCGTTCAAGAGGAACGTCGAACTCGACGCCGAGGCCTCCACGGGAGCCATCGAGGATTCATTCTCGGATTTCCTCGGGGGCGCCTACAAGGTCTACAGCCGCGGGCAGCGCAACTGGCGGCCGATCGGCAGGGAGCCGCAGACGCGCAGCCAGACGACGGTCCACACCATCAACGAGACAATCGACAAGTCGATATTCGATCGTTGGCGTCGTGATCTAGCCTACCGTCCTCATAACCTTGTCGATTGGGTCAACCGTCGTCACGTCGACGTCGCGACTTTGACGACCTCCGTAACAACGGACGATCCATCAATCGCCGCCCCGGACTGATCCGCAGAGGATCACGACCGTCCTTCGGCTTCGCCCTTGGGTGGCGACCATTCTGATGCTTTAAAATCAACCGCGCGCGCCGGTTGATTTTAAAGCGCGGCGGGGAATTCATCCTTTTGAACGACCGGTTGCGGGAACGGCGTCGAACATCTGGAACGGCTTTGATGGGCGCAAAGCGGACCGCCTCTCACTTGATGTGAAGTGATCAAAGTCACCGAGAGGAGGCGAAGGACCGGCGTTCATAAGCAAAAATTTGCCCTTTGCCATCTCCTTAGCTCCAAATGTATTGTCTCGCCGGACCGTCTCCGTTGGGAGACAGCCCGGCGCCTATGCCCGATATTCTGCGGCATTGCTCCACATTCCATTCGACATCTGCCGCCAACGGAGCATGCATGGGCCGTCAACAAGGAGGACGGCATGGCAGACGAGATCGACGAAAAGATTATCCAGGACTTTGCACAAGAGA
>JBEKFQ010000172.1:0-3239 GCA_050013235.1 Beijerinckiaceae bacterium | reverse complement strand
ATCCTGGAAACCGGAAACGATTCCTTCCGATTCAAACAGCGCAAAAAACAGCCGAAACTCGGCTGACTAACTGGAAACTTTTGGACGCTGTTACCTGGAAACTATTCAACGCTGATTGACAGGCACCCTCGAAGGGCTGGCCTGGTTTACGCCTTATCGCGCTTCGCAGCGGCATTGGGATCGGGATTGACGAAAATCTATGTCGCGCGGGTTGTAAGCATCCGCCGTTCGCCGATAGTCACGGGAGCAGTTTTCGGCGAAGGGCCTTGTGATTCGGGGATCGCGCCGGCAGTTTGCATTCAAGGGAAGAGATCGAGACGAACGTGATGTTGCATCCTCATCCTGATCTCCCGGCCATGGGCCGCACGGCGCGTGTCGTACCGCGTGCCGTTGCGAGGGCCGTCCGGGCCTTCTCGGTGAACTTGACGAGCGAGCGGACGTGTGTCGATGGCTAACGGCCTGTTGCCGGTCGCCGAGCCGGAAACTGTGACCTTGCGCTTGAGCGATGGGATCGATCTCGTCGCCGATGTCTACCGGCCGGTGTCGCCGGGCCATTATCCCGTGATGCTGATGCGCCAGCCCTATGGACGGGCCATCGCATCGACGCAGACTCTCGCGCATCCCGCCTGGTATGCGGCGCATGGCTATGTCGTGGTGGTTCAGGATGTGCGCGGTCGCGGCGGCAGCAAGGGCAAATTCCGGCTGTTTCGCAACGACATCGAGGATGGCGCGGCGACGCTGGAATGGGCGGCCGGTCTTTCCGGCAGCGACGGGCAAGTCGCGATGTATGGCTCCGGCTATCAGGCCGTGACGCAATTTTTGGCGTTGGCCGGCGCGATCCGGGCCGGAACGAAGCGGCCCGATGCCATCGTTCCCGCGATGGGCGCTTGGACGATTCGCGACGATTGGGCCTATACGGGCGGTGCTTTCGGACTTGCGGGCAATATCGGCTGGGCCTGCCAGATGGGCGCCGAGGCCGCGCGGCTCGCGGGCCATGCCGAGGCCTTCGCGGCGCTGAGCGCGGCCGCGCGGGGCACGCCCTGGTCGGGACCAAAACCCGCACGGCCCGACGTGCTCGAACGCTTTAGCGCCTTCAGCCATTACGCGGAATGGCTGGCGGACGATCCCGCGACTTGGGCCGCTATCGCGCCGGCCCGACTCTTCACAGGCCGGCCGGTCGGTGTGCCGGGTCTCCATATCGGGGGATGGCAGGATTTTCTGCTCGAGGGAACGCTCGGCGCCTACGCGGCTTGCGAGGCCGGCGAGGCACCGCAACGTCTCATCGTCGGGCCCTGGGCGCATGCGCCCTGGGGGCGGCGCGTCGGCGCGCTCGATCTTGGCCCCGACGCGGTGACCACCGTGGACTTGGAGACAGTGGCTTTTCTCGATCACGAGCTGAAAGGCTACGGCGCGCCGGGGCCGGAGGTCAGTCTCTTCGATATCGGCGCCAAGAGTTGGTGCCATTTTTCCGCTTGGCCCGAAGCCGAGCCTGTCACGCTGTTCTTGACCAGCGATGGCCGCGCCGCGACCGCCTCGACCGGCGAGCTCGTGGTCGAGCCCGGCGCCTATGGCCATGATCATCTCGTGCATGATCCCTGGCGCCCCGCGCCAGCGGTGGGCGGGGCTTGGGGGTCGCCCGGCGGCTATCAAGACCGCGCCGCCATCGACGACCGCTCCGATGTCGCGGTCTATAGCGGCGCGCCCTTGACTCGCTCCTACCGGCTGGTGGGCGAAGTCACGGCCGATCTGTTCATCGAGGCGGATGCCCCGGCCCACGACATCCACGCGACGCTGTCGATCATCACCCCGGATGGACGAGTGATCACGCTGACGTCAGGCCATTTGCGCGTGCCCGACGCCATGGCCTTCGGTCCGCGCCGCGTCACGATGCGGGCGGTCTGCACGACTTTATATCCAGGGCAGGCTTTACGGTTGTCGCTGCAAGCGGCGGCCTGGCCGGCCTTTACCGTCAATCCGGGCACAGGGCGCAATCCCGAGCAGGCGGAAACCCGTGAGGCCATGGTGACGACCTTGGCGATCCGTCACGGCGGCGGGCATCCCTCGCGGGTGTTTTTGCCGGTCATCGTTTAACGAGAGCGACGGGAAGACGAACCGGGGCCAGTGCATCCGTGGCGTCCGGTCTTTGGGAAGTTAGCAGGAGGCGTGCCAGGCGCTTACAGCGCCTCCCGCAAATCCGCCAGCGTCACCATGAGCGTTATCGGCTCCAGCGGCGAGGGATCGAAACCTAGAGCGAGATAGAAGGCTTTGGCGTCTTCGGAGATCGCATGGACCACAATGCCGTCATTGCGAGCGCAGCGAAACAATCCACGCTTCGGCGCGTTGCCTTGGATTGCTTCGCTTCGCTCGCTAGGACGGTGCGCCGCTTTTTAAGACAGGTGCTGAAGCAATCGCTTGACCGTTTGCCCGGCACCCCGGCTCTCACGGTTCCAGTTCGGAATCCCAGTAGAGATAATCCATCCAGCTCTGATGGAGATAGTTCGGCGGGAACAGCCGGCCGTTTCTGTGGAGGTCGCTGATCGAGGGCTGGTAGGGCTTCATCGCGGGGTGCATATGCGCCTCGGCGCAGAGGCGGTCGCTTTTGCGCAAGTTACAGGGCGAGCAGGCGGCCACGACGTTTTCCCAGGTGGTCATGCCGCCTTTCGAGCGCGGGATCACGTGATCGAAGGTGAGTTCGTCGCGCTCGCCGCAATATTGGCAGGTGAAGCGGTCGCGCAGAAAGACGTTGAACCGTGTGAAGGCGGGGTGCCGCGAGGGCTTGATATAGGTCTTGAGCGAGACGACCGAGGGAAGTTGCATCTCGAAGGTCGGGCTGCGGACGACGCGGTCGTAATTGGAAACGATGTTCACGCGGTCGAGAAACACCGCCTTGATCGCGTCCTGCCAAGACCAGAGGGAGAGAGGATAATAGCTCAAGGGCCGAAAATCCGCGTTCAGCACAAGGGCTGGACAGGCTTCGGGCGAAACCATCGATTGGAAGTGAACCGTCAAACCGGGCACCTCGCCATGTTGGCCCTGGGGACACCCGAGGGCAACTGAACTCGCGGGCACACTCTATAGCTTTCGTGACGCCCTTGTGAAGGGGGGAGTGCCATAAGCCCAGGGGAATCGCATATCGAATTCGCTTGCGTGTGATTTGGTGATCGATTCTGCACCGCTCAGGCTTTTTGGCTTGAGAGGGTGGGTCGATGGAAGGGTTCTTGGCCTGTTTCGCGGGGCTT
>JBEKFQ010000171.1:0-3276 GCA_050013235.1 Beijerinckiaceae bacterium | reverse complement strand
ACATATCTCTCCTTGTCGACTGCCCCGACATCCAAGTGCGCGCGCATCGCGACATGCTCGCAGCGGTTCTGCGCAATCTCGTGAGCAACGCGGTCAAGTTCACCCTGCCCGCCGGGACGATCTCAATCACAGCGAACCGGCGTGGAGATGCCGTTGAGATCGAAATTACTGATACGGGCGTCGGCATGCCTCCAGACCGGATTTCCAGCCTGTTCAAACTGGACCAACGCACTTCCACGATTGGAACCGCGGGCGAGCCGGGCAGTGGTTTTGGCCTTCTTCTGTGCCGTGACCTCGTGGAACGGCTCGGCGGCGAACTTACGGTCAGCAGCGCCGTCAATCACGGCACCACGTTTCGCTTCACTCTTGCGGGTATTTCGATCCGTACGGAGTCGCCTGTCGCGTGATCGATCTGTCTCCCGAGTGCCGGTCATCGGATAAATAAGGCTGGGAATACCAGCGCCTTTCATTGCTGGGATCCCCGCCAGAAAGGGAACTGGCACATGGTCCGCGCCGCGAAAATCAGGCCGGATTGACCGGAAGCGCGACAAAACGCATTCCCTCTGGCGACTTAACCCGCAGCAACACGGACTTACGGCCCTCCTTGCGGGCGTTTTCGAAGACCGCGGTGAGTTCGGCTCCGGGCATTGACCGCCTGCCCCACCGCCTCGACGATCACGTCGCCACGGCGCAGCCCTTTCAGCGCGGCGGGTCCGCCTGCATCGATCCCGGTGACGTAAAGTCCCTCGCTGCCGCCGCCGGGAATTTCGGCGGCTGGCGCGACCTCGAGGCCGAGCCCCGAAATCGCGCCGCTCTTGTCGAGACCGCTCAAATCCTCCTTGGCCTCTATTTCCTCCGGCAGCACGCCGAGCTTCATTTTCACCGTCTTCTCGGCGCCCCCGCGCACATAGGTGATCTCGGCCGTTTTGCCGGGTCCGAGCGCCGCGATCCTGCGCGCTAGATCGCGAGGTCCGTCGATCTTCTCTCCATCGACGGCCGTGATGACATCGCCCACCTCGAGCCCCGCGGCCTCGGCGGGCGCCCCTTTTTGCGGCTCCGCGACGAGCGCGCCCTTGGTGGACTTCAGCCCCAGGCTGTCGGCGATATCCTGCGTCACGGGCTGGATCTGCACGCCAATCCAGCCCCGCGCCACCGAACCCTTCTCCTTGAGCGCGACGATCACGCATTGGTGCTTCAGGATTGCGCGATAAGCCAAAGTGGCGCAGTCTCAGCCTGAAATCGGCGGCCATCTGGGGATGTCAGTTCAAAAGAGTTCAAGGGAGAACGAAATGAAAAAATTTATCGTCATCGGAATCGTCGCCGCCGCGTTGATAAGCTCAGCTCAAATCAACGGTTCGATCGCCCAAACGGGCGAGAAGTTGCCGCCAGAGCAATCGGAACAAAAGACCGGACCTGCGGACAATCAGATCGCCAATGAAGTCGACGCCCGGATCGCTCAGCTCAAGGCCAATTTGAGATTGACTGTCGATCAGGAAAAGAACTGGCCAGGCTTGCAGTCCGCATTGCGCGACTATGGAATCGAACAATTGAAGAACGCCATGGAAAGCGGAAATCGCCCGAGCCGGCGTGATCGCGAACATCAGGGTCAGGATCGACCGAACGAGATCGCTTTGATGCGGATGAAGGCTGACGATCTCAGCGCCAGGGGCGCGTCCTTGAAAAAACTCGCGGATGCGGCCGAACCGCTCTACGGCAGCCTCGACGATCGGCAAAAGCGTGAATTGGTCCAGTTCCTCACGACCGATTTCGAAAAGCGCCGCGGCTAACGTCATGCGTCGTTCCGGTCTGGTCTTTCTGGCGCTTGCTTCGAGTGAATTGCTGCTCTGCGCCTGCGCCAGTGTGCCTCGCACCCCCTTCACCAAAGCCGACCAGATGGCGGCGGTCCCAACTGGCGTGCGTAATATTCGATTCTGGGCTGATGCGCCAGAGAGCGTCGTGCAGAACGCCGCGCGGCGCGCGGTCGTCCAGAAGGGACAGCCTTTCGCCTATCTTGCTCTATCGGGCGGCGGCGGCGGCGGCGCTTATGGTGCCGGCGTGCTCAACGGGTGGACGAAATCTGGAACGCGTCCGGCGTTTACGGTGGTGTCGGGCGTTTCCGTCGGCGCCATGATCGCTCCTTTTGCTTTTCTTGGTCCGCGTTACGACGAGAAGCTGAAGCAAATCTATACAGGCGGCGAGGCGCAAAACCTCATTGACCAAGCCAGTCCTCTTGGAGCGATCTTCGGAGGAGGCCTGATCGAGAGCAGGCGCATGCGGGATATGGTCGAACGCTATCTGGACGATGAAATGCTCAGCGAAATCGCGCGCGAGGATCGAAAGGGGCGTCGTCTACTGGTCGTCACGACCGATCTGGACGCACAGCGCGCCGTCATCTGGGATATGGGCGCCATAGCGGCGAGCGGTGGCCCTCACGCGTTCAAGCTGTTTCGTGACGTTCTCGCCGCTTCCGCAAGCGTTCCTGTCATCTTCACGCCGCAACTCATCGATGTCGAGGTCAATGAGCGGCGCTTTCAGGAGATGCATGTCGATGGCTCCATCACCGCCCCCGTTTTCATCCTGCCGGACGTACTGTTGCTTGGCGGCAAGTCGATTGTCGCGCACGGCGGACGCCAGAATTTATTTGTCATTGTCAACGCGCGACTCGACGCGGGATTTCGTGTCGTTCCAAATCAGACCGAAGCGATTGCGGCGCGTTCGTTCAGCGTCATGAACCGTGTCGATACCGAAGCCGTGCTTGCTGAAACCTATACAGCCGCCACCCGCGACGGCTTGGGCTTCAATCTCAGCTATATTGGCAGAGACATCGCCGAAAGCGGCAGCAGCGGATTTGAGACGGATACGATGCGCCTGCTGTTTGACTATGGCTACGCGAAGGCAAGCTCCGGCCCCTTCTGGGAGAACAGGCCGCCTCAGGTTGGAAAGGCGAAGGCGGAGGCCATGGCGGCGGAAAACTGAGTTGGTTCGCTTGAGCCAAGCCTCGCCGGGCATTTATCAGCGGCGGCATGGCGGGAATTCAACGTTGAGAACGGCGCAGGGGAGACATCCAGATTCACGATCTTCTCGCGAATATCCCTCGACAGCGCCATGATCGACTCCCGTCTCCTCGTCGCGTTCAAGCCCTCCGAACGCTCTCCTAAGCGCCCGTCAGGAAACAAACGCTTCACGTAATTGGGCTGAAGGAGCGATCGTATAGTTCCATTCGCCGTGGAAATCGGCGCGTTGGATGTTGAGGCTTTTCATTTCGTCGTTTGAGAC
>JBEKFQ010000170.1:0-3282 GCA_050013235.1 Beijerinckiaceae bacterium | reverse complement strand
AACCTGTGGACGGCCTGGACAAGTCTACGACTTGCCCACCCCGCCCACAGGACAACAGAAGCAGAAGAAGCGGACATTTGATGTGCTACCAAAACCGGCCAACTTAATTAGCTATCGACAGGGGTCGTCATGCAGGGGTTCGTCATGCAGTCAACGCTAAGTGAACATAGCCGGGGTGTCCTGGAAAATATGCTGGCGGCCAAGGGCGCTTCCGCCGCTCAAATTCGGGACTGGCAAAGACTTTTCGATGCCTGTGAGGAGGGAGACGCTCCGGGAATGCTGTCCGAGGAGCTCTTGGCCGAATGGCTCACGTCGTGGGAAGCGCGGCGAGAGCCTGTTGCATCGGAAGATGATTGGGAGCTTTATTACCGGGATTATCTCGCTCGCGCCCAGCCCTTGGTGGAAACCGGACAATGGACACCCGGACGCCGGGACGAGGAGGCTAAATCCTTTCGCCTCGCTTTCGAATCAATGCTGGGTCCCTGGTCTCCCGTGCCCTCCCTATTCGAAAATCCGATCTTGCAACGGCCAATCTCTTAATCAAGAAACACGGACAGAGCTGGCAACAAATCCTAGGTCCGGGCAAACATCCCTCGAAGGAGGCGCTGGCGATCGTGAGCGCGAGCCGCTATGGCGGAATTCCTCTGCAGCTTATCAATGAGGACGGCACGGTCAAACCAAGATATCAGCGGGCTATAGCACCCAATGGCAGGGATAAGAGCCGGAAAGCCAAGGCCAAAGGACATCGTGTTGAATAGCGAGATTTCCCATTTCAGTCCGGTACTGTCGTAACCGGCAAGCGTCCAGACCAAGTCCCTACCCGTCTTGATACGAGCCCGCGGTCGAGAACGCGGACCCGATATGCCAGTGCCGGGCATGCCCGGAAAAAAAGCAATTTCCGGACAGAGCCTGACAGATTTCGGAAGCACACGACGAATTTTGGGCAATAACTATTAGGCGCTCAAACCCGCCGCGACACGGACATGCGAGGAAATCGCCTCTTTGTTGGCCTCCGGCCGGGATGACGCCGCTACGGCCAGGAACGAAGCCGCATGATCCGGGCCTCGTGATAACACGCGCTTGTGATAACACGCGCTTGTTGACAACATAGCCTGAAAGCTATATATGCATGAGCTGGGATGTCGAGTTCCACGACGCCTTCGAGGCGGAGTTTCTAGCCTTTGAGCAGGCCGTCCAGGATGCGTTGCTCGCCGTCGCCAAGCTGCTGGCAGACTATGGTCCGCAGCTCGGCCGGCCGCACGCGGACACGCTCAAAGGCTCGAAGCACGCCAATATGAAGGAGCTGCGGTTCGAGGCGCCGGATGGCGAATGGCGCGCCGCCTTCGCGTTCGACACAGAGCGAAAGGCGATCCTGCTTGTGGCCGGCGACAAATCCGGTGGGAGCGAGAAACGCTTCTACAAGCAGATCATCGCCAAGGCGGATTTCAGGTTTTCCGCTCATATGGAAAGACTGAAAGCCGCGAAGAAGGGAAAGTGAGATGGGCCGGAACCTGAACCAGATCATCGCCGAGCTTCCGGCTGAGCGGCAGGAGAGGATCGAGGCGCGCTACCAGGAGCTACGCCAGGAGGTTGAGGGTCTGCGCGAGTTGCGGCTGATCGCCGGCAAGGCGCAAGCCGACATCGCGAGCGCGCTGAAAATCAAGCAGCCATCCGTATCCAAGATCGAGAAGCAGGCCGACATGTACCTCTCGACCTTGCGGAGCTACGTGGAAGCGATCGGTGGCGAATTGGAACTGGTGGTGACGCTGCCGCAACGTCCGGCCATGCGGCTTCACCACCTCGGCGAAGTCCTGGGACACGCGTCGCCGCCCGCCACAGCCAAAACTCGGCCGCGCCGTCGTCTTGCGGCTTCCTCTTGATGCCGCTCCCGGCGATCCGGAACGCGAGCAACGTGCCTGCCGGTGCCAACCCCCACCAGAACTCCCAGCTCGATATGGCAGGGCTGACAGGAACGGGCGACCTCGGTGAGAATCAGCACCGAAATGGGACCCCGGCAGATTTCGTCATACCGAGGCGGGTTAAAAAGTCGAACGATTCATGGTCTCTTTCAGCCCTTTCGGAAACGATGGATCGTCTTTAGGTCCTTGAGGCTCCGCGGGTGCGCGATTGGACCGGGCTCGATGTCGTGCAGGCGCAGAGCGGAGATCTCGTCTTCGACGATCGCTAGCTCATGTGGGTCCGTGATGCCGAGGCGGTTCTTGAGCGTCCCGTTCCTTTGAAGGTATGGGTCCGACATGCCGTCAGTTCTTGCGTCTGCGCGCGATGATGGATTCGATCGCTTCCTCGGAAGTCATCTCGTTCCGGATCACTTTGTCGAATTCCGGCACGCTTTTCAGATCGAGGGTTCTGCCCTCGAGTCTCAGGCCGTGTAACGCCGCGTCGAACGCGGTCTCATGTTCGGCTGCCGTTGTGGTCACTTTCGTATCCGCTTCGACCTGGGGCTGCGCCCCTGCTTTTGATCTTGTCATCTTTCCTCTTTCCCGTCGTGAGCAGATCCAGACGGTCTGCCATCGCCAAGCTGATGAACGGTCCCGCGTCTGAAACGACGAGCCATTGGCCATGCGCCGTCACCGTTGCCGATTCTGAGGCTCGTCGTTTCAAGATGGCCTGCGTCGCCATTTGGGCGGCTTGCGTTTCCTGGGGCAGCATCGTCTTGCGTATAGGAACGGCGCTATTCCTGGCGGCTTCATATAAGTCGGCCAAATGGTCGATTCCGCTTAGACGCATGGCCGTTTCATTGCTTATCTGGCCTTTCCGCCAGGCGGTCAGGACCTCGTGTAGCGTCTGAGGGCCCTGTGTCATCGCTGTCTTCTCCTGCTATCGCACAGAGTAAGCTAGAAATTCGATATGTCGAATCGCTGCCCGTCTTCTTCTTGCGCGTGATCCTATGCCGCGCGAGGAACCGCCACACGGTTCCATAGCCAAAGCCCAAGCCGTGGCGCTCCCTGATTGTCGGCTACGCGCAGCTCGTGAAGATCTTCGGGGAACAGCCGGGCTCGCGCGGCGAGGCGCGGTACAGCCCAGCGCAGATCGTGGCCACGGAGCGTCGGCGGATCGATGGAAGCCCCGATCCCGACCATATCTCAACCGCGTCCTTCGGGCGGAAGCGTTCAATCATCGCCTTGAGATCGGGCAGAGCGCCGTCGTCGAGATCGGCTTGCAGCGCCACGGCGAGTTTCGCCTCGCAGGCGCGTTCATGCGCGAGCGCCAACAGGCCGACCATGGCGCGACAGGCAAGTCGTTCGCCGAGCCCCATGAGCA
>JBEKFQ010000169.1:0-3303 GCA_050013235.1 Beijerinckiaceae bacterium | reverse complement strand
GCCCGGCAGCCCGTGGGAGAACGGCTATTGCGAAAGCTTCAACTCCAAGCTTCGCGACGAGCTTCTCAACGGCGAAATCTTTTACACGCTCAGGGAGGCCCAGGTTCTCATTGAAAGTTGGCAACATCATTATAACACCTTGCGTCCGCACTCATCGCTCGATTACCGGCCGCCCGCGCCAGAGGTCTTGGTGTGGCCGGCTGCGCAACCCGGACCAGCTTCGCCGGCCACACCAGCTCTCGCGCTCAGGCCAACTTTAAACTAACATAAACTCTGGACCACTCGATGGGGACCGGCCAGGAGGCGTCAAATGAAAACGATTCAGGTGTTCGACCCGGCGCTGTGTTGCAGCACGGGCGTTTGCGGCGTCGACGTCGACCAAGCCCTCGTCAATTTTTCTGCGGATGTGGACTGGGCGAAGCAGAAAGGCGCGAAAATCGAGCGGTTCAATCTGGCTCAGCAGCCCATGGTTTTCGCAGAAAACGCGACGGCGAAAGGCTTTCTGGAGCGCTCCGGGCAAGAAGGGCTGCCGTTGATCCTTGTCGATGGCGAAGTCGCTATGGCCGGTCGTTATCCCAATCGCGCCGAATTGGCGCGTTGGGCCAATCTGGCGGAAGCCCCAGCCGAAGCGAAGCCAAGCGGATGCTGTGGCGGCAAAAGCTGTTGAGTTTTCAAAGGTGCAGCATGAAGTTTCTCCAATCTCCCCCGCGCTTTCTGCTTTTCACCGGCAAGGGCGGGGTGGGCAAGACTTCGATTGCCTGCGCGGCGGCGATTCAGCTCGCCGAAGCCGGGCAGCGCATCCTGCTGGTCAGCACCGATCCCGCCTCCAATGTGGGGCAGGTCTTTGGCGTTACGATCGGCAATAAAATCACGCATATTCCTGCGGTTATGGGTCTATTCGCGATGGAGATCGACCCGCAGGCGGCGGCTCAGGCCTATCGCGATCGCATCGTCGGTCCCGTGCGCGGCGTTCTTCCCGACGCCGTGGTGAAGGGCATCGAGGAACAGCTTTCCGGCGGCTGCACGACGGAGATCGCGGCCTTCGACGAATTCACCGCATTGCTCGTCGATTCCGCCCTGACCGCCGGCTATGACCACATCGTTTTCGACACGGCTCCAACCGGACACACCATCCGGCTGTTGCAACTTCCGGGCGCATGGAGCGGATTCCTTGAAGAGGGCAAGGGCGACGCCTCCTGCCTCGGACCATTGGCCGGTCTTGAAAAGCAGCGCGCCCAATACAAGGCGGCTGTGGAAGCTTTGTCTGATGAACGGCGCACGCGCCTGGTCCTGGTCGCCCGCGCCCAACAGTCAACGTTGCGCGAAGTCGCCCGCACTCATGACGAACTCGCAGCAGTCGGTCTTGGGCGGCAATATCTTGTCATCAACGGACTGCTGCCGCGCACGGAATCGGCGCAGGATGCCCTTGCCGGCGCCATTTACGAAAGGGAGCAGGCGGCGTTATTGACAATTCCCTCCGTGCTGAAAGACCTGCCCTGCAATAAAATTACGCTTCTGCCCTTCGATCTCGTTGGCATTCCCGCCCTACGGCAATTGCTGAGCGATACGGTTCCGCAATTGCTCGCGGACAAGGGCGAGCCGATCAGGTTGGAGGCGCCGGGTCTCTCCAAACTGGTCGATGCTATCGCCGCAGACGGTCATGGCCTCGTGATGCTGATGGGCAAGGGCGGCGTCGGCAAAACCACAATGGCTGCCGCTTTGGCCGTCGAGCTTGCCAGTCGTGGCCTGCCCGTGCATCTCACCACGTCTGACCCCGCCGCTCACTTGTCGGAAACGCTGCATGGCGTCCTCGACAATCTGACCGTCAGCCGGATCGACCCTCACGTCGAAATCGAACGCTATCGGCGCAAAGTCATGGCCACCAAGGGCGCAAAGCTGGATTCCGCAGGCAAGGCGCTGCTGGAAGAAGATTTGCGCTCGCCTTGCACCGAGGAAATCGCGGTCTTCCAGGCGTTCTCGCGCGTCATCCGCGAGGCGGGCAAAAAATTCGTGGTGATGGACACTGCGCCGACCGGCCATACCCTGCTGCTGCTCGACGCCACCGGGGCCTATCATCGTGAAGTTGCGCGGCAGGTCGGTAAGGGCGCTCACTTCACCACGCCGATGATGCAATTGCAGGACCCGAAACAAACCAAGGTGCTGCTCGTCACATTGGCAGAAACAACGCCAGTCTTAGAGGCGGCCAGCTTGCAAGCGGATCTTCGTCGAGCCGGTATTGAGCCTTGGGCTTGGATCGTCAACAATAGCGTGGCGGCGGCGCAACCGCATTCCCCGCTCTTGCGCCAACGCGCGCGCAACGAACTGCGCGAAATAGAGGCCGTTGCAATCCAATACGCCCGGCGCTATGCGGTCGTTCCCCTGCTGAAGGACGAGCCGATCGGCGTCGATCGTCTTATGAAATTGGCTGGTCACGTGACGAAGGCAGCTTGACGATAGGAATAATTGTGGGGCGGGTGATTGGCCTTCTAGGAGTTAGGATGAGTTTGCGCGGCCCGACGCGCCGAAGATGGGTTTTGTTTTCACAGTCTGCGATTGCCTCGCGAAGGCGACGTTAGCCCTCTTCTGGCTCGGGCAGCATCTAACGGGGGTGGGGTATAAACGACATCGCCGCAGTTGAAGAGTTGACGTTGAGAAATCAAGATTTCTGCATCAATTTTTTCGCCCGCCAAGCATTCTGCCTGGCGGCCTTTTTCCTTGTATGACCGGGCGGCGCTAACCAATCCCTTGGACGATGATTCCTGTTCCGTCACAGCGTTCGCAAGGCTTGTCGGTCGGTTTGCCGGTCTCCTTGTCGAGCTGCTTGCCGGTTCCCTCGCATTCGGGACAGACATCCTCCCCGGTGCCGGGCGTGTCCTGCTCCGGATCATCGTCGGGGGTGTGTTGCCGGAATGGATTTTTAGATTGCATAGTCTGCGCCCCTATTTGCATTGAAGGGATGGCGTTCGATGAACTTTAGCGACGACATTCATCGGCGACGCCCTCAATGGCCACGTCGCCCGTCACGATTACATATTATAGCCTGCTCTGTAAAATCGCCCTTTAATTGCGGGAGGCTGCCAACTGTTTTTCAGCTCCTCGAAAGACTGCCGTTTTCTTCGGTATGGACGAGCTGATCCGGTCCGCCGCGAGCGCCGCGCGGAGCTGGTAAGGGTTGCGCAGAGCGGCGCGCTCTTGGAAACGAGCGCTGACCGTTTACGTTGCCGGCCGAAGCCGGCGGCAGTTGGTTCTCAAACGGCATGCCACAAGGCATGGGATATGATGTGTCCTGACGCCGGGGTCACG
>JBEKFQ010000168.1:0-3303 GCA_050013235.1 Beijerinckiaceae bacterium | reverse complement strand
AGGTTGGGTAGATGGTATTTTTCCCTTGCATGCGCGACAGCGTCTTCAGCGATGTCGACACCTGTGACGAAGACAGCCCGGCTAGCTAGCAGCGCCGCGCCATACCCCTCCCCCGATGCTATATCGAGAATCGTTTTCCCTTCAGCATAGGCCAGCGCATAGATGTAGCGATGCATGTGCTCAAGTTCGATATTCCCCGATATTTCAGGATGAAAGCGTTCACCAGTGAAAACGAGCGTTGCATCATTCTGCATATATGTATCCGTAGCTGCGTCAGATTTCATTCGAAGGCGAAGCGAGTCGATTGACCAGTTTTCACTGGCCCGTATGTCTTTGATAAACTAAAGGCTGTACCGATGCTTGTTGAACTTCGCGGGGGACGGCGACGCCGGGTTGAACATTATGCGGCCTTCGTTACGGATGCAATGGGCGTCCGGCGCGGTGGCTTGAAGAGCGGCGCGCGGAATCGGCAATTGCCTGTGCGCCTTGAGCCAGAGGAAGTCTTTCGTGGCCTCATGAAGTGGTCCCCATCATTAGGATCAAGGGGGGCTGGACTTAAAGTGTAGCCCTGATTTGATACCCATTCTAGGACCGCCGGAAATTAGCATTTTCCGGGTTCAGATCGCTGGCAATTCACGACCGCCGATGCCTGTGTCAAGCTCAAAATGCTATACTTATGATTCTGAATGACTCCCAGCACTAGCGGCCAACCCTTGCTTCTTGTATATCAAGCTCGCCATCAAGGCTTGCGCGGGATCTGCGATGGGGCAACTGCGACGCTTCGATGCCCATGGCCCACGATTTGACGAAGAAAGCCAAAGCCGCGAGGGTCCGCCTCGAGGCAAAACGACAATGTCTTGCCTAGCCGCCGGAGCCGGTCAAACGGCTTGCGGGCCGTTCCAGTGCGGCAGACGCAATCGAAATGCTCTGCCCCTTCTTTGCAAATGAGTGTTGAGCATGGTTTCAAATAAGATCTTCTTCAATCGTCCCTTCATGACCGGCAAGGAAATTGGATATATCGTCGAAGCCTGGTCCGCCCATATGTTGGCCGGAGATGGGCTGTTTACAAAAAAATGTCATAAATGGCTTGAGCTTCATACTGGCTGCTCAAAGGCTCTGCTCACCCATTCCTGTACCGCTGCGTTGGAAATGGCGGCGCTCCTGATTGATATTCAGGCGGGCGACGAGGTCATAATGCCATCGTATACTTTCGTTTCAACGGCGAATGCATTTGTGCTGCGTGGCGGCGTACCCGTATTCGTCGATATCAGGGCGGATAGCCTCAATATGGATGAGGCGCTCATCGATCAGGCGATAACCGCGCGAACAAAAGCGATCGTGCCGGTGCATTATGCTGGCGTCGCGTGCGAAATGGATCCGATCTTGTCGATCGCGCGCCGTCGCGGGCTCAGGGTCATTGAAGATGCTGCTCAAGGCTTGATGGCCAGTTACAAGGGCCGGCCGCTCGGTAGCATGGGCGATTTGGGCACATATAGCTTTCATGAGACCAAGAATGTGATTTCGGGCGAGGGCGGAGCAATTTTGGTCAACGATCCCGCCTTGAGCGCCAAGGCAGAGATTATCCGTGAAAAAGGTACGGATCGAAGCAAGTTTTTCCGTGGCGAGGTCGACAAATACACCTGGCAGGAAATGGGGTCATCATTTCTGCCGGGCGAATTGATCGCCGCATTTTTATGGGCGCAATTGGAGGCTGCCGAGGCCATTACCCAGGAGCGCATGCGCATTTGGCGGCGATATTATGAAATGCTGGCGCCGTTTGAAGCGGCCGGGGTTTTGCGGCGCCCTACGATATTGCCCGACCGGGAGCATAACGGGCATATCTTTTACATAATTTTGTCACCCGAATTCGACCGCCAAGCGGTTTTGGAAAATTTTCGCAACAGCGGAATTTATCCGGTTTTCCATTACGTGCCTTTGCATTCGTCCCCGGCTGGCCGGCGATTTGGCCGCGCCCATGGGGAGCTCAGGGTTACCGACGATTTGTCAGCGCGCTTGATTCGCTTGCCCCTTTGGATCGGTCTGACCGACGCGGATCAGGACAGGATCATCGAAGTATTGGCGGCGCGCCTCGCCGTTCGCTAATGTTGTCGTATTGTTGAAACCATTGACGTTCTGCCCGGTGACGAAGAGTTCGGCGTCTTCGCGTAGCGTGCCCTAATTGCCGTTCACGGTAATTGGGGCGCCGGCGTTGCACTCCCTTTCGGATGGCGATTTCATTCGGCACGCTTGAACCCGAACACGGCCATGTCGATGGCTGTCGTGGCGTAGCCCTATCCCGGCTGGAACAAACGTCTCGCGCGCACCCTAATGAACAGATCTGGAAGCCGAGGACGTCAAATACGCGATCTGGCTCCCCGCCAACCGCGTCCTACGAGAGAGGATCGGCTACCTGTTGAACCGCCCAGCCGGACGTCCGCCTAACGAAATGCGGCGTTCCTACGCGAACTTCACCTATCAGGCTGGAAGTTGGACGAAGCCGCGCCGGACCCACGGCCGATGGCGCCGACGGAAACAGCAATTGTTCCAGCGTCGTATCGTCCAGATCGCCGGGTAACGGCCAGCCAAGACAAGACCCGCCACGCGGGCGCGCTTGAGATAGCTGTTCACGGCGCCATTGCTGAGCAACAGTGACCGCGCGATAGAGCGCTCGCTCATCCCGGCCTCAAGCTTCATACGCAATATTTCGCGGATTTTCCGCATCGACAATCTCTCGGTTGGCATGGTCACCCCGTTGTTGAAACGAGGCGCCATAGACCATCTGGATTTTCGGCGAACGCGGCGCCCGCCGGGCCGTCCACAAGATACTCACGATCACGTGGAATCCGTGCTCACGATCGTCTGGATTTTGCAACTTCGGCGCGTCTTAACACTGCTCGCAAACGTATCGGCGGCACTCCGCGCTTGCCAGGACCCCCCAAAAAGTCGCAAGTTGGGCTTGAACCGGCGGCCATCTGGAGAATTTTGGTTAAGTCGTATGTTAAAAAGCCCCCGTCACTTATCGTGATCGCCATCAAGGGAGAACCGTTTGAATTCGCTTAGCGGAAAAAATATCGTAATCGTTTATCCGGCCTGGCAGTCCTGTGGTACATCGGCCGTCGTAGCCGGCCAAGCTAGGGTCTATGCGAGCTTAGGCGCAAAGGTTACGGCCGTCGCCCTGTGTGTCAATTTGGATTACGGGATTAATCGATTCAAAGCCGAGGCGTTATTCCAAAATGCAACGGCCGACATTGTCGCGGATAATCGGTTTTTCGTTGGAGTCCCCCAAAAAGGCCTTGCTACGGT
>JBEKFQ010000167.1:0-3308 GCA_050013235.1 Beijerinckiaceae bacterium | reverse complement strand
CCAGTGCGAAGTGAGGTGATGAACTTCCGGCGAACCGCAGCCCAGGATATTCCGAACCCTGACCCGCGCTCCGAGCGCGTGGAGCTGATGAGAAACCTGGGAAGCGGATAACATCATGGCCAGCGGGTTTCGAGCCCGCATCCACAGGCCGGACATATGACTGCAATCGCCAAAGAGACGTCGCGTCACAAAGTGCTTGCCAAGCGGGGCCGTCCACATATGGTCGGGGTTGCGCCGCCCCGCCACGGCGATCTTCATGCATGCCTTTAAGGCTGAGGCTGCACAAGAACGGCGTCAGGCAGGTTAGACATCCAGCCGACCACGAGTTGGCTTGCTGCATCATGGCGCCAGATTTTGACGCGGCGTTGTAGCGTTCGGAGCAATTCATCCGGATAGGCGCCGGGATAATCATCCTGCAATCTGCTGAGCAGTTGGCGTGCTGTTTGATTTGGTTCCGCCGTGAACCAAGCATGCAGCGTTTCGGTGATATTGATGAGAGGATCTGGCCGACGACGCTCTCGTTTAAGCATCGGCTTCGGCCGTGATGTTGGCCGCGCATCGCCCGTCTTCCAAGCGGTTCGCAAGCCTACGAGGAACTCGTCAATCGTCGGCGTGGCATTACCACTCTTGTCAGCGCCTAAATGGGCGGGGCTTTCATCAGCGATCCTGACAAGCTCTTCTTGTTGAGCACGGATGTCTCGAAGGAGCCGGACTGGATCAAGATCCTTGGCCAAAATTTCCAGCCGGAGGCGAGTAGTTTCAGATGTCCGCGGGTCTGCCAGGAGCCGCTGAAAAGGCGTCGCCGGCGGATGATAGCGCTTCCGTATCCGACCACCATGGCGCTCTTTTCCGGCAAGCTTGAACGAGGGCTGGAAGAAGTTCACGAAGAGCCGAACGCTTGCATAAAGCTGAGCTAAAATCCTGGCCGTCTTGAAGCCTTCATAGCGTCGATATCCGACAATGCGCCGAACGATGGCGCCGTTCTTCTGTTCAACCCAAGCCTGATCGTTTTTTCGATAGGGACGGCAGCGCGTGAACACGATGCTTTCGGCCGCGCAATAATCCCGCACCGTCTCGTTCATGAAAACGGTGTCGTTGTCCGTATCGAAACCGAGGAGAGGAAAGGGCATCGATCTTCGCATCGTTTTCAAGACTTCGGTCAGGACTGTCTGCTGCCGCACGATGAGCGGCGCGCACTCCGTCCAGCCGGTTGCGATATCGGTCAACACGAGGGTCTGAATGAAGCTGCCGTTCGCGACCGGACCGGAATGGGCGACAAGATCAGCTTCGCAAAATCCCGGTGCAGGATCATTCCAATCGGCGAAAGTCCGGATCGGCACGCTGGCGCGAATACCTGTTGGCTTGGATCGGCGGCGACCATTCAGTTTATTGGCATGGCTTCGAGTATCTCTCAACGCTCGATCGATCGTTGCGGCGCTCATCTGAAGAAGCTGATCGCGGACCAAGGCATCGAGAACCAGGTGACCATGACTTTCCATCGAGGCCACCAAAATCGGAAGTAACGGCTTGAGACGCTTGCCGCAGATCCGGTCGGATGCTTCCCAAAGTGATATCAACGCCTCGCGAATTATTGGCCCGTATCGGCGCCGTTCCGGACGCTCCGGCGAAGGAGCCCGCGGCGCGGGACCGCGCAGAAGACGCATCGCGTGCTTGCGGTGGTAACCGCTCAAGGCCGCGAATTCGTCGAGCATGCGGCTTCGTTCACCACGGGTTCCCTCCCGATAACGAAGGATGGTCGCTTTCAGAAGTTCGTCACGCGTTGCCATGCTGATATGCCTCATCGCCCCCTCCTCAACCGAAATCGGTCAGGAGCAATTCAGGTGAGGCAATAACTAACAATCAGGGAACAGTTCTGGCGAGGCAATGCGCTTCTCATTCAGATTGTTGCGCTACAGCAAAGCCTGTTTGCGCACGTTCAACGCGCTGACGAAAACGCCGTTGGCGAACTTACGGATGAAGGACAAATGGGCGGCGCAAGCCGAGGCGATGATCGACGGTGTCAGCACGGCGAAAGCCGCGCGACGGTGCAGCGTGCACTATACGACGGCGTTTCGTTGGAGACACCGGTTTCTGGCGTCTCTCGCCGGCGACAAACCCAAAACATTGGCCGGGATCGTCGAAGGCGACGAGACATTCATTCTGGAATCGTTCAAGGGCAGGCGGGCGGACATGCCGCGAAAGTCCCGCAAGAGAGGCGGCAAGTCGGCCAAACGCGGACTGTCCGCCGAACAGATCCCTGTGATCGTTGCGCGCGACCGTCAGGGAGCCCCCACGGATGCTGTGCTGGCGAAATTGAACCGTGTGTCGATTGCCGCGGCGCTGGACGGCGTCGTCACGCCGGCCAACGAATTCTGCTGCGATGGCGGCACGGCGATTGTGGCCTTCGCACGCCGGGCTGGAATTGCGGCCCACGTCCTGCCGATGCCTGGCAAACCAAACCCAAAAGCGCCGGATTTTCACCTCAACAATGTCAACGCCTACCATAGCCGGCTGAAGGAATGGCTGCGCCGCTTCCACGGCGTCGCCACCAAAAACTTGCCGAACTATCTCGGCTGGCGCCGGACTTTGGAGGCGCTGAGAAAAGACGCCACATCGGCCGAGATGATCCTTGGGGCCATCGGATTGGGACCTTATCAACAAAAACCGCTATAAGAGCCTATAAAATATTGCGGGCGCGGACTTTATCTTGTCCTCAATCCAAATGATGGCTTGAGATAAGTCCTCGACATCAAAAGCCCTAACTTCTTGAAAGGTGATTTCGCCGTCATCGCCTTGAACTACGAAGTCGCCTTCGTAACGCAATCTGGGACATGCTGGCGGTAACACGCTGCAGGGCCCTCGGCGTGGGCCTGCTCAGTGGCGGTTACGGTCCTGACGAATTGCGGCAGGCCGGTGCGATCCGCGTCTACGAGGATCCTGCCGATCTCTTGCATCGTATCGACGAGATCGGTGGACGCAGATAGGTGCTGTGTTCGCCAAGCTCATTGACCTGCGCTTTCGTCCGGCCGATCCTGGTATTCCTGACCTTCCCGATCACTCTCGTCACGCTTGGACTGTTCCAGCCACAAATATCTAATTGTGAATTAGCTCGATGATGATGGAGGTGCCCCCCTTAATGGCCGCGACAATAGGGGCCGGCAGCGCCTCAGGCACGCCGGCCCGATGTCATCGGGGATAGAGAATCATCTTTATTCAGCCGCCTTCACAGGCGCGCCAAGCTTGATCTCTATAGTCTTGGCGCTTTTCGCGTCTTCAGCGGGCTTCTTGATGTTGAGGTGGAGGACTCC
>JBEKFQ010000166.1:0-3372 GCA_050013235.1 Beijerinckiaceae bacterium | reverse complement strand
TCGTTTCACTTGTCTCTGTCGTTCATAAGCCGCCAACGAATCGACAGTTCTTAAGTTACATCGGGCTACTTGAGCAGCGATCTCAAGGCGGTCGTCAGCGCTTCGGCCGTGAATGGCTTGCTACAGGTCGGCGAGCCTGGATGGTCGGCCGGAGCCGCGTCATCACCATATCCAGATATTAGAACGAACGGCACTCCGCCGCATAGATCACTATTCGCCTCATGCGGCGTCCGTGTTCGCTTGAGCCAGTTTTTCACTTGCAATCGGCCCATTCACCATCCATACACCATCCATGGGGATGGTGTATGGAGACCTGCTTTGACCGGAAATGTGCATCGGCTGCGAGACAAACCGGGCGAGACCGAGAAAATCACGATTAACATTGGATATGTCGACCTTGGCCATATCGATTTGTTGGTCGACGAAGGTTTCTACTCCAATCGCACCGACTTGATCAGGACGGCAATCCGTAACCAGCTCGACACGCACGCGGATGCCGTCAAGAAATCGATCATGCGCCAGACCCTCGAACTTGGATTGCGGTTCTATAGCCGCGCGGACTTGGAGGCGGTGCAGGCCGCCGGCGGCAAGCTCCGCATTCAACTCGTCGGGCTTGCAACTATCGCCGGCGATGTCACGCCCAAACTCGCACTGGCGACAATCGAATCAATCACTGTCCTTGGCGCGCTTCAGGCCAGCAAGCCAGTCAAGGCGGCGCTCTCCGATCGGATCCGGTGAAGGATACAGCCCATGAAAACCATCTTCAGCACTGCCATGCATAAGGCCACGCAACTCACGCAAGACCACAATGTGATTGAGGCGACGCGCGTGATCCAGCGCGCCCTGACGGGACGAAATCATACCCTATCGCCGTTCCAACAACCGCCCCAAAACCTTCGGCTGATTGAGCCAAAGGCCAGCGCCCGTCCGAGGGAGAGTGAGCTGCCACAGACCGTCGCCACAAATGCGAGCGCTGGTTTACAAGATTCGAGGCCAAAACAAGTCCTCGGCGAGCGCGTAAAACGGCCGTTGGGGGAAGTGTTGACGCTGTTGCGTCAGGGAAATCGTCCGAGCATTGCCCCTGGCGCGAAGCGCCTTTGGGAATCTCCTCTCCCGGCGTCAGCGCCGGTGCCGGAGGGGGCGGCGTTTGTGACCCGAATCTTCAGCTGTGCGGCAGGTTCGCGGGACTATAAGGTCTACGTCCCGGGCCATGCACATGGCCGCGAGCGTCCTTTGCTTATAATGCTTCATGGCTGCACCCAAGACCCAGACGATTTCGCGTTGGGTACAGGTATGAATCTTCTCGCGGAAGAACAGGGCTTCATCGTCGCCTATCCAAGACAACCGGCGACAGCCAATCACTCCGGATGCTGGAACTGGTTCAATCTCAAGGACCAGATGCGCGACGCGGGAGAACCCAGCATCATCGCCGGAATTACGCGCGCCGTAATGGCGGAGTTCGACATCGATGCCAAGCGGGTCTATGTGGCTGGCCTTTCGGCCGGCGGCGCCATGGCCTTGATCATGAGCGCCACCTATCCTGAACTTTACGCTGCGACAGGGGTTCACTCGGGCCTCGCCTACGGGTCCGCCACCGACCTACCTTCCGCATTCGCCGCCATGCGCGGCAGCTCAATCCCCGTGGCGATGCCGCGAAGGAAGGCTGATCCAAGGAGCGCGAGTGGACGCGTTCGCACTATTGTTTTCCATGGTGAGTCCGATCAAACGGTGCATCCGTCGAACGCCGAATTGATCGTCGCGGAAGCTTGCACCGGCGTACCCGGCGGTGCGCAAGAGACGCAGCATGGCCGCTCGGCTGGAGGCCGCGCTTATACGCGTGCCTTGATCAGGGACGCGCGCGGCGTTCTCCATGTGGAACATTGGACCATCCAGGGACTGGCGCACGCTTGGTCGGGGGGCAGGCCGGAAGGCTCATTTACAGATCCGCACGGACCCGATGCTTCACGCGAAATGTTACGATTCTTTTTAGGCGTTCCGATGCCGTCATCGACGAGACAATAAACGATGCGGTCCTTTTTTGAATACAGGTTGCCTCTCGATCGACAATTCCTCCGCCACACGGCGGACGCGCGCGCGTCAAAATTAACTCTTTAATCGGCGTTTAACCAAAGACAGTGCCAATAGGGGCTAGCCCGGGGCGTGCCGGCCGGCATTGAGCCCTCCGGCGCGCTGAAAAATGCCGCTATGGCGCTGCGCCACGGATAACCGTCGGATTGCGGGGCCGGGCACGCGATTTGGCGGACCCGTCGGCGAAGGTCCTCACTTGCGATGGCGAACTTATAAGCGCCGGCCCCATCGGCCGCCCCATCCGTTGCCCCATCGGGCGCCGCCATGAATAAGTCTGATGACCAGAAGGAGCAAAACCGCGCCGATCGTGGCGTTGATGATCAGATCGATTATACCCGCTCCCAATTGCAAGCCGATTTGAGGAAGCAACCAATCGCCAATAAAGGCGCCGACGATCCCGATGAGCAGGTCGCCGATAAGTCCAAATCCGCCGCCGGCAACCAATTGCCCAGCTAGCCACCCCGCGGCGATGCCGACGATAATGATGACGAGAAGACTTTCACCTGACATGACGCTCTCCTTTAACCTGCGCAGAGACGGTACGATTCTACCCCCTTTAGTAGGAACTAAGAACTTTTTCAGAAAGTCGACTATCCCGGCTATTGCGCAACATAAATTGTGATCATACTATCAAAACACGCTTAGCAAAACGGAGGGTTGAACATGGATTGCGGCAGTCAACTTGATCTGGATTTGCGTATAGAGCTTGCTATTGAACGAATAAATTGTCAGGTCCGCAGGATTGGCATGATGCATTTTCTTGATCCTGCTAGGCAAAGCCAAGAAAATATTTTGACACTCATGCTTGAAAACCTAGAAGATTTGCGGTTCGCTGGAAATATCCAGACTTATACTGATTCTTTGGATTCTGTTGGAACGCGTCCACCGTTGCAATGACCTGGTGCTCGCCAAGGTTAAGCGTTTTGTCTTCGGCCTTCTATATCCGGCAGGCTCGGTGGCGCTTCAATCAAGCGCATCAATCCTCCAGAACCGCCGCCGCATTGGCGTTGCATGCTAAGGACTGTTGGATTAGTTACGGGCTAAGCGGCGATCGATCTCAAGCTTGAATCTCGCGTGTCTGGCTGCCAAGAACGGCTCGGAAATCCAGATAACACACTTGCTCGGGCATCTAGTGCATTGAGCCAGACATAGGATTCACAAGGTCGTGGAGGCGTGCGAGTCTGGAGCCATGGCCCAGACAGTCAGCATCCTACTGAACGCCCGCGACGGCGAACGCCTCAAGCAGATCGCCGGCGATCGCAACCGTCCTCTCAAACACGTGCA
>JBEKFQ010000165.1:0-3377 GCA_050013235.1 Beijerinckiaceae bacterium | reverse complement strand
TCGAACAGCCACCGCGCGTCATATTCCCGGAACCCCTCCGCCTTGACCATGGGAGCGGATTCATAGGCGTAAGTGTTTGGTTTCAAGAGTGGAACCGGCTTAGGAAACATCAGTGGCGTCCTTAAATAAAACAGCTCGGGCAGTCACGCAGGCGTGTCATGAGAGACGCATGCGACCGGCCTCTCCCGGCGCAGCCGTCCGGCCAGAATATAGACTTGCCGGGAACCTATCAGATCCGTGGTCTTGGCCGATAGAGATCATTCGAAATTCGAGGGAGGGAGATCGGAATCGCCGGAAGCCCGGCAGGCGCAATGGAGACGGGATTGGCGATCCTCCCGGAGCAATCGTGATATCGACGCGCTTTGAAATCGCCGGTCGAGAAGCTGCGGACGTACCGGGGCTCGTTCAGCATCCAAAGCGCATTGGTTATCTTTCCTCGGAGATCGAGACGTTGGCGCATCAGACCGACATGTCCAACATCGCGTTGAACGCGGCCGGCACCGCTGCATTGGCGCCTAAAGTTTAGGAGAGACCGGACACAACTGCTATGACCTCCGCAGCTTCGTCTACGCCGCCTATATCAACGGGCGGCGAAGGTTCGCCGGAAAGGACCTTGGTGACCGCCTTGGCCAAAATCTCCGCCTGATCAAAGCCGCGCGGAGCGAGCGCAAAGTTACAATGCTGCGTCGCCCAGTCGACCAGACATGCCGTCTCGGGCCAATCCTCGCGCGGCACGAGAACAATGCCGGCTCCCGCATGCGCGGCTTCAACCACGGTGCAATAGCTGTCTTTGCCAACCACGACTTCGGCCGAGAAGAGCAAATCGATCAGCGGCAACCCCATGCTTTCGATCGTCGAGACGTCTGCGCGATCCGGCGCGATGGCGCGCCTCAACAGCCAGCGCACGCCATCGATATGCGGCAGTTCGAGCGTTGAGGGGTCAGCCAAGCCTCCCAATGTCAGCAGAGCGATTTTCTCGTCGCTCGCGCAGCCCAAGCGCGCTCGCAACTCCCCTCTGCGGTTCTCGCCGCGCCGGGCGATCGGTCCGATCGAGCGCCGCTTGGAGATGTTTTCCATCGGCATATGCGGGCGCGGCTGCAAAAACACTTCCGCGCTAGAATAGGCGCGTCGCTTTGTTTCAATGACACGGTCGGCCTCGGGCGATCCGCCAAAGAACTTCTCGTAGATGTCCATCCAATTCATGCAACAGAGTGCTACGCTTGGAACGCCAGCGCGTTGAGCTGCGGCTAGGCTTAACCGATTGATGTTGGAGACGATCGCCGCCGGACGAAGATCCACCAGCCTCTGCGTTTCGTGTCTCACCAGAGCATCCCAGTCAGCGTGCAGGCGGCTAAACGCGCTGGCGCTGGCGTCAAGGTCTAGGGCCATGGCGTTCGGAGCCACCATTGTAGCCTCGGGTGGCGGGGGCAAGACTTCAATGTGAGAGGAAACGAATTCGCGAACAACGCTTGCGGGATGTTGCGTTCGAACGACGGCGCGCAATTCTGCGAATCGCTCGCACAATCGATCGATCACAGGCGCGGTTTGCGAAAGATGGCCGAAGCCATGGTTGGAAATATCGAATATGATTGTTTTTGCTTCCATTACTCCTACCCCACGGTGCGGGCCCCGGCGCCGTTCGCAAACAGCCGCCGGAAACCCTGACGCTCGAGACTTCTAAAGTCCTTCCGATCCGGTTTCACCGGATCGGAAGGACTTTCGCTTTTTCTTTGTCGCGTTTTCTTCACGCGAACCAGATTCCACTTCGCTCGAAGACGACATCAAACCGCGATCCGCCCCTTCAACAAAGCGCTTCATCCGGTCTCCCCGCAAATCGCGAGACAATCATAACGCCAGCGGCGTTTTTACACTGCCAGGGCCTGGATGCGACCGCGCTTTATTCCGAAGGTCCAGAATTGTGCAGGTTTCTCGGACGCCTGCGTCACAATACCATGCATAGGCGCTCGACAGGCGTCCGAGAAGCGCCAAGGCAGGAAATCGCGGGCAGGACGGGGCGTTTCGCCGTTGCGAGCTATGGAAATTTGAGGAGTGCAAGCATCTGTTGTCGAGACGCCGGAACTATGGAGCCGCTGGGATGTGATCCGGAGACGGCCTTTGAGCCGAATGGCCTTCTCGACGATCTGAAGAAGGCGCTGGACGAGCGGGCGCTGAACGCCGAGATGGACCATCATCTGGCGAATGGCGAGGCCGGTGACAGCTGCAACGGCGACGGCAAAAAGACGGTGACGACCGAGACCAACCGGATCGAGCTGGATATTCCGAGGGATCGGCAGTCGACGTTCGATCCGCAGCTCATCGCCAAATATCAGCGCCGCTTTCCCGGCTTCGACGAGAAGATCGTCTCCATATACGCCCGCGGCAT
Organism: Beijerinckiaceae bacterium; assembly: GCA_050013235.1. GTDB lineage: Bacteria > Pseudomonadota > Alphaproteobacteria > Rhizobiales > Beijerinckiaceae > RH-AL1. The sequence continues at coordinate 994 of JBEKFQ010000165.1, read as the reverse complement.
GAGCGTACGGGAGAGCGTCGGACACTTGCGCGATCTCTATGGCGTCGATGTCTCTTCACTTGCGTTATTGGCCAGCGGGATCACTCAACCGCCCAAGGCGGCCTTTGTCACGAGGCTGCGGCCAGTCCGATTGCTCGTCCAAGCCGCTCGTCAGCTACCAGATCAATCGACAACTCTCTGGGTGGAGCCCTCCTCCACTGGCGATACGCCGCCGCCGGGGCGCAGCGAATAGGAGGGGCTAGCCGTTTAACAACCGCGGTCAATATACCGCTTGGCATAGGCCGTTCCGCCTCTATGTGAGAGGCGCTATCGGTGCGTCACTTTATGAGTGAGGAACCATGCATAAGTCCGCGCGATTCCTTCCTCTAGGCCGACTTCAGGCTTCCAGCCCATCGCAAGGATTCGGCTTGAGTCCATGATTTTGCGCGGTGTTCCATCGGGCTTGGATGTATCGAAGATGATTTTGCCCTGGAATCCGACCCCCTTCGCAACCGTCGCCGCTAGATCTCCTATTGAAATTTCCGATCCCGCGCCACAGTTTATGTGCTCATATTCATCGTAATGATCCATACAGAAAACTACCCCGCGCGCCAAGTCGTCGACATGCAGGAATTCGCGCAGCGGCGTTCCCGTGCCCCACACCACCGCTTCTTTACGTTCCTCGATTCTTGCCTCATGAAACTTGCGCATGAGCGCCGGCAAGACGTGACTGGTGTTGAGATCGAAATTGTCGTTCGGTCCGTATAGGTTACACGGCATCACCGAGATGTAATGGCGTCCGTGTTGCTTCCGATAAGCCTGGCAGAGCTTGATTCCGGCAATTTTGGCGATGGCGTACCACTCGTTTGTCGGTTCCAAGGGCCCGGTCAGAACAGGGCTGTTCAGTTCTCTAATCTTTGAGACGGCTGAGGGGATTCCCGAGAGGGGAAATGTGTGAATCTATAGGCGACAACCCGAATCGGAGGTTGTCGGATGGCGTCGTCGCTTTTGGAGA
>JBEKFQ010000164.1:0-3524 GCA_050013235.1 Beijerinckiaceae bacterium | reverse complement strand
TGCGCTCCTGGAGCGAATCTTCGTCGATCATCCCGCAACGCTACGACGCCGCGCACTCGCCGGGAATCCCATATCCGTTCCCTTAAAGAACCGATTCAGCTATTTCCTGACGGGCCCTTAGGATATGGGAATCCTCGACCCTCTATTGAATCGCCATGCTCGGATAGCGCTCTAAATGCCCCTTGATGTTTGGAATTTTCCTTCGGCTTGGATCGTGATTCAAGCTTGCATGACGATTCTTCGGACTCTTCTCGACGGCTTGTGGGCGGTTTGCGCGGGATTTTCCGGCAAACGGCGGCGCAGGGACGTCACGTACAGCATGGCGGATATCGGTTGATCCCGCCGATTTAGCGGAAGCCGCGGTTCTTCGATTTCGGAGCCTTAGCGAAGGCGCGAAGAGCTAAAGCAACGACGTTCGTTGATAGGTCCCCAACGCGGGCTTGCGCGCCGTCAGGTACGCGCGGTTTAATTACGGCCTCTTGGCATGCAACGCTCCTAACGCTTTCAACCAAACCACTTTACCTCCATGGCGTAGTCGAACAGCATTGGCCTTATAAAAGATTGCGGGCGCGGACTTTATCTTGTCCTCAATCCAAATGATGGCTTGAGATAAGTCCTCGACATCAAAAGCCCTAACTTCTTGAAAGGTGATTTCGCCGTCATCGGCTTGAACTATGAAGTCGCATTCGTAACGCAATGCTACCTCCCCTACGCTTAGTAGAAAGCGTAACATAAAATAGGGGCCGCGCGAAAAATTGTGAACAAGCTAAATTTCAAACTGAGACACTACCGAGATTTCCGAAAATTTGCATCGTGCGGACTTACGCGCGTTCTTGATAGAAACGCGCAGGTTGCACGGTGGATTGCTTTTGCGGGACAAAAACGAGTTTCATCGCAATCTGCGACGAAACTACGAGAGGGGCGCCCGGAAAGCGGAGTTAATGCGGCCGACAAAAAAAGCCCCACCGAAGCGGGGCTGAAGTGGAAGTGGAGTGACCCTCGGGGAGGGCCGCTCAATCATGATCCGCATTTATATGAATTTAGTGACATGCCCGGCCACGCCTACGGCTAATTGCGCCATAATGGCTCCGCTTTTTCCGCAGCGGGGCGGGCAACACTTCGAAGCGCGGCGATGGTCCGCCTGCCCGGCAATAAAATTGGCGCCTCGGCACGGATGCCGGGCGCCAGAGGTTTTGGGAGGACGCGCCCATGAATGATGGCCGCCTCAGCATCACAGCGCTTTATGGTTAACGATGGGTTAACCTTGGCCGTAAGCGTCGCCTGTTGGCTAGATCTCCCATACTTCATAAAGGATAATGGTGTCGGCGGTCAGCTCATCAGCTTTTCCGCTATGAGCGGCGGCAGCCTTGGCATGACCTTTGGCCCTGGCGTGCTCGCCTTGATTGAGTTTATGAGCCGCCGCCAAATGATGATGTTCAGCTGCCGCATGTTGAGAAGCGGCCGCGAGATGAGCTTCGGCGGTCGGTTTTTTCCCGGCCACGGCCGCCGCTTTTGCCGGAGAAGCTGTGTCGGGTTTAGGCGTGGTTTTACTTGTCGTCACAACCGGTGTTCCTTCTGTTGCTCGGAACGAGCAACATAGTAGCGGATGCAGGGCCGGTATAGGCTCGGGAAACACTCATTGAGCCGCACCTCACCGCTTTAGCTGCCCTGCTGCCGGAACCAAAGGCCTCTTTCCCTTTGGCGCGGATCGAGGTGGGCGAAGTGACAGTGAATGCCGCCGCCCTCACTCAAAATTCGAACGCTCCCGAGGCCGCGCCGATAAGAGCCGGCATCATGCCTGGCTTGATGCGCATGCCGAAGGACCGGCCTTGCGCTTTTCCGGCCGGGGGAAGGAGAACCCACGGCCGGAATTCCTAGAACTGGTCCGACCGCCGGAGAGCCACTTGAGCATCCGCCGCTTCCGCTGCGAGCTGGGAAAGCCTCTCCTCGGCAAGGAGGACTTGATCGGCGGCGGCGTCACGGGCGGCGATCAACTCGCGTAAGCCATCGTTCAATGGGCTTTGTGGGCCGTCGTCACCGGCTGCCCGTCCGGCGGCAATGAGATCGTCGACGCCATCGAATTGTTCGAGGCCGCTCCTGGCGATCTTGCCGAACAACGCCGCCGGTTTGACGGCCTCTTGCGCCTTGTCATTTCGGGCCATGGGAGATTGGGTACTCATCCTCTATTCCTCGGCTTTGGAAATGGCATGGGCCAGACCAAGCGCGCCAAGGCTGCGGCCGCACGCGTCCGTCACGAGCACGAGTTCGCCAGCGTCGGCGGGCACGCCTGCGGCAATGGATGAAGTCAGGGTTTCGGCGGCGAGGATGAGACTGGCGGCATGGTGAATCGCGGTGCGCATGAGAACGTCGTCTTGCCGGTCAGAGCCCAGGCGGCCGGACAGCTCGGCGCAAAGGTCACAAAATTGCCGGGCCAGACGGGTGCGGCCGTCGACGCGGGCTTGGGATTTCTTGACAATCGACCACACGGCGCACCTTGGACATAAGAGGAAAGAACGGCTTTCCTGTGTGTGTCCTGTTTGACCGTGAAATCGCGTCTGAGTATAGAAGACTTATCGCGGCGACGCGCAAGGGATAGATGGCGGATAGTGCACTAACTTGAAATTTGAATCTCTTGACGGATGCTCTCGTCGGGGCCTCCCATGCTATGCTTAGTGTAAAGAAAGCAAGAGAAGATTTATATGCGAAAATTTGTGGCGGGCATAATCCTGGGGTTGGTTCTTGGAGGTCTCTTCGCTGCGCTTGGGGCTGGCGTTTTCCGGAACTGGAACGTTGACCAGGTGGAGCGTAACAAAGGAGGTAACAAAGGAGGGTGAAGAAGTTTGCAGCGATCCTACCGTTGGCCAAGGCAGTGCATAATCCTCTAATGGCCGGCGGACCTTTATCAGCTTTCCCACGTTATTAAGCGTGTCCCATCGCGGATTAAATAGGAGGTTTGCGATGCATTTCATTGCTCTGGCGGTGACGCTTTTATGGATAATGGCTGCCGGCGTACTTCCGTCGCTCGATCCGCCGATAGTTTCAAATGGGTCTCAGGTCTCCGAATTCGACCTAACCGACCCTATGCGTCCGCACGTCTTGGTACTTCAGGGATCGTCGTATCCCAAACCTTTCCGCGATATCGACAATGCTGCCAGGCAGAGAATCTGGGGTGAAAAAGCGTTTGCTCATTGAAAAGCCGCCGGGCAAAACGACCATCTGGACGGCATCCGCGATGGCCAAGATGATTGGCTTCAGCGTCAAACGGAGTCAACCAGCAGCGGCTTAACCTCGGGGGATATTCGGCAAGGGGCTGGGAACGACTCCGTCGCCACGACAGTTGGTAACTTTTGCAGGAGCCAAGTCATGTCGATGAAAATTACAGCGCTGATAGTCGCAATATCGCTAGCTTTGCCAGGTTTTTCCCTTGCTCAAGGGACGATCCCAGGCGCTGAGCGTGGAGCTAGGGAAGGTGATGCCGCTGCCGGTCCCGTCGGGGGCGTTGTTGGGGGTGCCGCCGGAGCGGC
>JBEKFQ010000163.1:0-3823 GCA_050013235.1 Beijerinckiaceae bacterium | reverse complement strand
AAGTTCGCCGGATAACTTCAGCGCGGCGGCCACCATCGGAATCGATATCATCCCCACGACTAGCGGTATCATCGCAGGTCTCGCGCTTCAGACTTCAGTCGATCCCACCTTGCTCGATCTTGTCGGTAATGAGACTTGGCAAGATTTGGGGACCATCGGCGCGCCCGTGACATGGCTAGGAACGTGAGGTATGGGCCGGTTAAATAGGCTGCAATACGGAAAAACTCCGTTTTGCCCACGGGGATGTAGATATGCGCGGAAGTCTGACCCCTCCCATGAAATTGTCCAACGTATTTATTTTACAATTAGAATCGCGAATTTGCTGGGGTCAAGTTTCGCGCGAAACGCGACCCTATTGCCGAAGGCAGATTCACATGTACATTCAAACACATAGGACCGTTCGCCAGAGGGGTCGCGCTTCGGAACGATCACAACAAAACCTCGGATGAGCCGCGTCCTCCATTAAATCACGCCGCCATCTATTTCAATTCATCTGACAACAGACATCAATTATCGCCGGTTTCGCGCTGCTGCGCTGATATTTCTTCAGAATAGGTGCCGGAAAAGGAAGAACAGCGCGCCGGACAGGGCCATGGCGCAGGGAAGCGTCAGCACCCAAGCCAACGCGAGATTTCGCAAGGTCGGCCATTGCATGCCCGAGCCGTTTGCCGCCATTGTGCCCGCTACGCCGGAAGACAGCACGTGTGTGGTCGAAACCGGCAGTCCGAACCCATCGGCTGCACCGATTGTCGCTGCCGCGATCAGCTCTGCGGCAGCGCCCTGGCCGTAAGTCAGATGGGTCTTGCCGATCTTTTCGCCGACGGTGACGACGATACGCTTCCAGCCGATCATCGTGCCGAGGCCGAGCGCGATCGCGACAACGATCTTGACCCAGGTGGGAATGAACTTGGTGGAAACGTCGAGCTGCTTCTTATAAGCGGACAGCGTCGCGACCTCCTGCACCGAGAGGTCGTTCTCCTTGTCCTTGGCCAGGAAGCGAAGTGCCTCGGATGCCAGGTACATGTCGTTGCGGGTGTTGCTGACCTTCTCAAACGGAACCTTGGCGAGAGAGCCGTATCCGGAAACTTCGCCGGCAATCTGCTTCACCAAGACGGAAAGCGCGGGATAGGTTCCCTCGGAGACCTTGTGGGCGTGGATATAATCGGTCACGACAGGACGCGGATTGCCGAGAATGGCGAACCCGGAGCCCTTGGCGGCGACGATTTTGGAAGTCGCCTCGGAAGCCGCCACGAACGCCGCCATCTGGCTCTCCGGTAGAGCGCGGTTCAGCGCATAGGCCGTCGGCAGAACGCCGATCAGGATGAGCATGATAAGACCCATGCCCTTCTGACCGTCGTTCGAACCGTGGAAGAACGAAACGAGCGTGCAGGTCAGCACCAACAGGCCGCGGATCCACAAGGGCGGCGGCGAGATGGACTTCGGGGCGTCATAAAGCTCCGGCTTGCGCACCAAGAACTTCATCAGCAACAGCAGGACCGCGGAAAGTATGAAGCCGAATAAAGGGGAAAGCAGCAAAGCGTAGCCGATTTCCGTGACCTTGCCCCAATCGACGCCCGAAGTGCCGTCGTGCCCGCGCGTCAGCGCGTTCGTGATGCCGACGCCGGCAATCGAGCCAATCAGGGTGTGCGAGCTCGCGGCCGGCAGGCCAAGCCACCAAGTCCCGAGGTTCCAAATGATCGCGGAGACGAGCATGGCGAACACCATCGCGAAGCCTGCGCTTGATCCAACCTGAAGGATCAGTTCGACCGGAAGCAGCGAAACGATGCCAAATGCCACGGCGCCGGAGGACCACATCACACCGAGGAAGTTCCAGATCCCAGACCAGACGACTGCATACTGAGGCTTGAGCGAATGGGTATAGATGACCGTCGCCACTGCGTTCGCAGTGTCGTGAAAACCGTTGACGAACTCGAAGCCCAGCGCGATCAGCATCGCCACGCCGAGTAGCAAGAATGGCAACACCGTCGTCGGGGCGGCGCCCGCTCCGGTGACGTCGGAGTAAATTGAATAGGCCATGAAGAAAAGGCCGCCGGCCAGCACGGCAAGAAAAACCAAGATCGTCCGGGGACCAATGGGTTGGTCGAGCATCCGGCCCGGTACCGCTGCGCTTGTCCGGCTCGAGGTATCGGTTACCTTGGACATAGCGTTGCAATTCCTAACGAGCCGGAACCTGGGCTCCTATCGCGTCGCTGGATGACGGTCACAAAACAAAACGACCATCCCGAGATGACCCGCGATTTTAGCCGCACACTTCGACATTTTGGCGTGTGTTAAAGACCTTTAATAGCTGGCGTATAGCGCGACAATCAAGATGACGATTGGCGGTGGCGGCGGTTGGATGGTTGTCGCGGGGCGACGATTGGGATGAATTCTTAAGTTTGCCACGCGATAGCGGCGTATCAGCAGGACGCGATTTTTCGGCCGCCTCTTTTCGCCGATAACCGCCGGTGTTCATTTCTAGCCCCGCGCCCTTGCCCTTGGCGGAACAGATTGCGCCAAAAATATAAGCCGATGCCGTGCGCTGATCTTGGGGGGCGAAGGGCCGCGTGCCCCGTTCCGCCCAGCGCCGCGTGATCTTATTTCATTTTGCTCTTGGCCCTCGCGGCGGCTCTGTTCCGGTCTTCGGACAACCGGACGATGGAAGGATCTGGCGTCTCATCCCAATGACTGCTTGAGCGTTGCTGAAATAGAGGCAATATGTTGCCGTGAAGCTTCATCCTTGATCTGTGTTGTCGACGGCAGCGCTAAATCGGCGAACGGAAGTTAACTCATTTCGCCTGAGTTCGTTTGACGATTGCGGAAATCGACCGGGTTTGAGCCGCTTTTCGAGGGAGTCCGTAATGCAGAACAAAACGACAGCTTTAATCACTGCGGTGGCCATGCTCATGGGGGTCTCCCTCGGTGTTCAGCCTGCGCAAGCGCAAGATCCGGGTAACGGGATCGGCGCGGCCACCGGAGGTTATTTCTGGGGCGGGCGGCAATATTGCTGGTATGACGACGGCTGGCGCGGTCCGGGTTGGTACTGGTGCGGCTATGGTGCCAATTACGGCTACGGCTGGGGCGGCGGTTACGGCTGGCACCACTGGCATGGCGGACACGGCGGCGGTCATGTTGGCCACGTCGGTCATGTTCGCCACGTCCGTCATGTTGGCCACGTCGGTCATGCTGGCCACGTCGGTCATGTTCGCCACGTCGGTCATGTTCGCCACGTCGGTCATGTCAGCAACGTCGGTCATGTCAGCAACGTTGGTCATGTCGGCCACGTCGGTCATGCGGGCAACGTCGGTCATGCGGGTCATGTGGGTCATCAATAATATGTGAGCTTTGAAATCGATTGGCGGGAGGAAGCTCCACCTCCCTCTCGCCTCTTTGCCGGGAAAGCCTTAAATCTTGGGGCACGTCACTCGAAGTTGCCGAAGTTCATCGAGATGCCAAGTTTTCATTCCGACAAATCCAAAAAGCATTATACTTTCAATCCGGGCAAAAAGGGGAATTTGTCGGAACAGCCATTGATTTTGTTGAATTACCTGGCGTCTCTTAATCAGCGGGTCCACAATTCGAACCTGCGCGCGCTACCATCGAAATCCCTTTAGGATCAATGGTCTGGCTTTTAAAGCTTGACCCTTTTCCGCCAAAATTAGACGGCGCTTTAGGTAGCAAGTAGCATATAGGTAGCATTTTAGAGCTGGCCTCGCAAATTTGAACAGATCGATAAGTGGATTTTCTGCCTGACAGCGGCGAACATGAGCCGCGATTCAGGAGTTGTCATGACGAAGCGCACGCGCCGGAACCACGCACCGAC
>JBEKFQ010000162.1:0-3873 GCA_050013235.1 Beijerinckiaceae bacterium | reverse complement strand
GCGCCTATATTCGACGTCAGAACGCCGATCCCACGCCCTTCATCTGGACGAAACCCGCCGAAACCATCCTCGCAAAGCTCAGGCGACTGCCTGAACCATCCGACTGACTCCGTGCACTAGCCAGCGATTGCGTTTATGGGGCGCCGAAGACGTCGGCCCTTGACCGTTGCGGCGCGATGATCTTGGATTTGCAAGGCGGGGTGCCTACCGATCATCCCCTGGCGATAAGGGCGCTTCTAGTCGCCGAATGATGAGGAGCTGTTACCCCACGCAAAACGCGGCTTCGCCAGATGTAAGCTAAGTTATTGATATTATTGGCGCGCCCGGAACGATTCGAATGTCTGAACGCCATTCGTAGCATGGCGTTTAGGAACATCCGCTTTCGGCGAGCGCAAGTCCCGCGGGTGTTGACCAGGATGGGCGCGTTGCAGCTAAACAAGTGTGATGCTCGAAGATATTGGTCACGCCGTGACCCGAATCACGCTCAAACTTTGCCAAGGTTGGGGTCGAGGGTTCGAATCCCTTCGCCCTTTCATAAACGACGAAAATCCGCCGTTCTATAAACGGATTTATCGCCAAGACAGAAACCTTTCAGTCGATGACATAGCGCGGATATTTATCGAGCGCGCGTTTCAAGATCTCGACGGGCAACGCCACATAACCATCCGAAGCATCTTTGTTTTTATTATGCCCCGTGATTGCATTGGCGGTTCTTTTCCAAATGTCCGCACCCTCCGCATTGGTGATAAACGTATGACGCCATCCGTGGTTGGGACTAACACCCTCTTCGAGCTTGATTTTTTCCTGAATCCAGGCCGCGATTTCACTGGCGCGCTGTTCGGGGGCCGAGCGTGTCGCGCCAGGCTTTTGGGGCCGGTCGCCCACGAAGAGAGGGCCATCCGGCGCGTTCCGCCAAAAGTCTAAGAAGCCTTCATCGATGAGGGCATCGTGCAACGGGACCGTCCGCGCGTGGCCGTCCTTGGTCATGGGAAAGCGCATGACCCAAATGCCCTTCTCGCACCAGATATCCTTCTTGCTGAGCCAGCACACTTCTTGGATACGCGCGCCCGAATAGGCGCAAATCCATGGGGACCACCGCCGTGACGCCGAGGCTCTGGGGTAGCGGGGGTCGTTGACGCCGCGCGCCAAAATCAAGATTTCCGTGATTTCCGTTGCCTTGAAAGTCTTGTCGCGTTTGCTGCGCTTTTTCGGCAGATCGAGCTTGATGCCGAGAACCGGATTGTCTTTGCGCAATGCAATTTTTGTTTTCTTGTCGGCCTCGCGCGTTGTCGCGAACTGGAAGATCGAGGCGGCGGCGACGAGATCGTTGCGATTGATCGTTGCCGGGGAAATGCCGTCTGTGTCGCGGCGCTGCTCCGCCCAGGCCCAGATGTCGTCTGGGGTGAGCAGCCGGATGTCGCGCCCGCGCGTGAACCGGGCGAGGCTTTCGATCGAGGGGGTATAACGGCGGATCGTCGCCGGCGCCTTTTTGTCGGCATTATGTGCCGACCATCGCGCAAAGAGCTCCGTGACATCGACCTGACTTGGTGCTGCGTTGGACGCGGGCAGCGATGTGCTTTTTTCTAGCGGAGGGTCAAAGGCAGGAAAACGCGATTCGTAGGGATCGGGCGAATAATCGCCATCGGTATTTCTGTTGAGCTTTCGCTGAAAGAAATGCACGGCCTTGCCGATCTCCAGAAGCAACCGCTTCCGGCTCGCGCCGTCTATGACGAGATGGTGTTGGGCGAGGATGAGGTCTGCCTCCGTGCCGAAGAGGTCCTGAAGCGCCTGATCCAAGGTGATCGACACATATTCGTTTTGGACATCGGCCATGGTTTCCAGCGCGAGGAGCTGGGGGCCATAGGGCCTCTGAATCTTTGCGAGGAACCGGGCCTCTTCATAGGGGACCGTCCGTTCGCCCTCTTCATTGTCGCGCCAGCCTTCCACGGCGGCCGCGAAGGTTTCACGGTCCTGGATCACGCCATCCACCACATCGACGGGAGCGGCATCGAATTTCCCGGCACGGGACCGGGAGGCTTCGCCAGCCAGCGCCACGATTTGCCGGTGGGTGAGAGGCTTCGGCCCTGCCCGGAGCGCTTCGAAATGATGGAACAGCGCGCCATAGGCCTCGACGAACCGCGTCCGCGCAACATTCATGTCCTTGGTGCGCAACGACATGATGATCTTATCGTTGGCCTTGATTGAGATCACCGATCCCGCCAAGGGCAGGGTCACGAGCGACCCAATCACCTGATGGGTGAGGTCGGCGGGAACCCGGACATTGAGGTGATAAACGCCGGTTTTGCGGGCGACGGGACGGGGCATTAAAAGGGCTATGGGCGAAACCGCTGGGTGAGAGCGGGCGCCAAATAAGCCTTTATCTATCAGTAAGTTCTTGACAATTCATGAAAAAACGGTGGTGCCCAGGAGAGGACTCGAACCTCCACCTCTTGCGAGACTGGTACCTGAAACCAATTTTACCACACCTGCAGGACCAATCGATTTTCGAAAAGACAATGTATTACAGGGTGTTATGATGACATCTTGTGACATTGGATGCCAGAAAGAGACAGCCGTTTTTGAAAAAAATGGGACCATAATGGGACTGTGAATCTCGCTAGTTTGCAGAAATCTGTGCGGCGCGTGGCTGCAGCGCATCCGCAAATCGGCGTCCATCCATGACCCGCATTCGCCAGATAGCACATTGATTTCTGGCGTCGGAGCCGCTATTTGTTTATTATAATGAGCATGTTAGGCTGATGTGAGGGCGGCTATCATGGCGAACCTGGCGGGTGAATCGAGCGAGGGCGTTCTCAGGCTCGATTTCGACCGCAGATTGATGCTCCAGTTTTGCGGTCCGGTGGTTACCTCGGATGCTGGTAGTGCCTCAGTTTGAAATTGGCTCGTTTGCTGTTATGCGAAGACGCACATCGTGGCCCGGTTTAGGGGCGCGTGGTCAATGAGCTGAGCTTCTCGAAATCTCTGGTGCGTTCTCGCTCGGTTTGAGCGTCGCGGCGGCCTCGATGAGTCTTCTGAGGCGCATGATCTCGGCTTCGTCGCACCTCAGGATCGAGAAGAGCTCCTGGTTGCTGATGTCATGCCTGATCCTCAAGATCCGTCTCAGCGGTAGCGTTTCCCTCAGAATGCTTCTGAGCTGCGCCTCGTCGGGGCTCTCCTCGGCGAGGCGCGCGTCGTCCTTGATCTTCCGGCGATGCGCGCGGATCGTCTCCAGCGCGGCCCAGTCGCCCGCGCCGTAGGCGAGCTTCTCGAGGATCGCCATCGCCGATTCCTGGGTTCCGTTCGGAAGCTTCGAGCCCGAGAGGCAATAGGTGCGCCGTCACGGGCGCACGGCGACGAAGTCGTCCGGCCCCTGGTGGAGCTTGATCCTGGGTTCATGGCTCATGCTGACGGCCATCGTCACGCCTGCGCGGTCGCAGATGCTCCTGAAGTGTGAAATCGCTTTCAACAATGACCCCACTGCCCGCGTTGGGTAACGTATTGGCCTCGTAGGTGAATAGTGCATTTCTTTGTGGTCGCGTTTCGCTTCCAACCATGACCCCGGATAGACGTGAGATCCCTTCGATACATCAATGACTTAACGCTGAAAGAGGGTAGGGTCACTGTTGGACGCGTTTTTACACTCTATACGCGGGTGGCGCCGCGGACGGGGCGCACCGTAATCAGCCCGCTGGATAGGATCGCGTCACTGATGGCGGAGAAGGCCGGCTCCGGCGGCTGTTCCAAGCCACTGGTTCAGTTTCGACCACCGGCGACGTCCGGAGACGTTCTTCACCGCGATGGCGACAGCCTTTTTCTGGCCGACGAGAACCACCAAACGTTTGCCCCGTGTGACGCCGGTGTAGAGCAGGTTCC
>JBEKFQ010000161.1:0-4020 GCA_050013235.1 Beijerinckiaceae bacterium | reverse complement strand
TTCAAGCTTCGAGAGCCCCATCGTCAGTTGAACAGAGGCGCGATAGCGATACGCGCGCGGCCTATCTTGCGAAGTTCTCCGATCGGAGTCTGGCAACCCGTCTCGCCGCGCTGCTCTCGTAGCCGTACCGGCTCTCAAAGGCGGCTGGGTGCGGTCAAGACGAAGACCTTCCCGTGCTTCATGCGGTAGGCGCCCCTGCTCACAGCCCCTTTAAGGCGTTGGTGTGGTCAATGTACCTCGCGGCGAGGATCGAGCCTTCGGTGGTGAAGTGGCTGGTATCGAACTGGAGGGGAACGCCGGGAGCGGCGTAGACGATGCAGCGGTCTTGCGGACAAAGCCCGTCCAGCAGCGAGACGTAATTGGCTGCGGGCAAAGCCTTTTTGAATAGACGATCGATCTCGAAGGGGTAGGACAATTGTTCCCTAAGGATCAGCGGTTCGTTGTGCTCTAGAATGCTGCGGCTCAGCAGTTGCGGCAAATCCAGCGCGTGCTTCGGGACATGACCGACGACGACGACCTTGCGGGCGTAGCGCGCCAAATACGCGACGGTTTCGGCGATATGACCGGCGTCCTCGAACTCCCAAGCCGCCGCGAGGATAATCACCTCCACCGGATGTTGCGGCAGGTAGACCTGCATCACCTCCTGCATCAGGCCGGTACAGTATTTCGTGCCGGAGGATTCGAGTAGCGGCCTGCATCCCGAGGCGGTGGCCTGCATTACGTTGGCGGCGCTGAACACGGTGTTGAAGCCGGTCCAGAGATGCGCGGCGTGACTGTCGCCGATGATCAGGTAGTTTTCGCGGCCCGCGAGCTGATGCAGGCAGGTCTGCCGGTCAAAAAGCGCGGCGTCGCCGTATTTCGAGGTGATGAAGCATTCGCCTTCGCGGAACTGGCGGCGGTCGATGTAATCGTCATAGGCCGCGAGGGCGGCAACCTCGGGCGGAAACCGCGCCGGTAGCCCGCGCGCGACAATCACCACGCTGCTGGCGGCGGCAAGGAGCGCCGCGGCCGGCGGCAGAATACGGGGCGCGTGGCGGCGCAACAGCGAGCCGGATGCCCGAAACGGCATTTCCACGAACCGCCATGTCAGCACCGAAAGACCCAGCAGAGCGGCGCCGGCCGTGATTTGCGCGGCGAGCGATAACGGATGCCAGTCAGCGGTGCGAACGAAAAAAAGCAGTGGCCAGTGCCAGAGGTAGAGCGAGTAGGAGATGAGACCGATGCCGGCCACGAGCCTGCTGCCGAGCAGCCGGCCGGCCAGCGTCGTATGCGTGCCGCCAACGTGGATCAGCGCGGCCGTCGCCAGACAGGGGAGAAGGGTCGGCAGGCCGGGATGGGCGGTGGCGGCCGAGAATGTGCCGATCGCGGCGGCGAGCCCGAGCAAGGCCGCGCCACTCACGGCTTCGGCCTGCCATCGCGTGGCGATTGGCGGAAAGACGGCCTCGGCCACCAGGCACCCCGCAAGAAATTCCCAGAGCCGGGCCGGCATCAGGTAGAACGCCGCGGCAGGCGCCACGGCGCGCAACCCGGCGCAGCCGGCGAGGCCGAGGGCAAACAGGCCGATGAGGACAGCTTTACGGGCAAAGGGACCAAACCGGCGCAGTCCGAAGGGGAGCAGCGGCGCAAGGAGGTAGAATTGTTCCTCGACGCCGAGGCTCCAGGTGTGCAGCAGCGGTTTGGTGACCGCCGCGTGATCGAAATACCCGGTCTGGTTCAGGAAGAAGATATTGGGGACGAACAGCAGGATCGCGATCACGCTGTGGGCGAGATCGTTGAGGTCGCCCGGTAGCAGCAGCGCCAGCCCCGCCGCCAGGGTGACGAATGCGACCAAGTACAATGCTGGCAGCGTCCGGCGCAGCCGCCGGGCGTAGAAAGGCCACAGGCCGCGTTCGCGGGCTTGCCGGGCATTCTCGAGGTTGCGCGTGATCAAGAAGCCGGAAATCACGAAAAATACGTCCACCCCCACGAAGCCGCCGCCAAAGCCGGGGATGCCGGCGTGGGTGAAAATGACGGCGAGGACGGCGATGGCGCGCAGGCCGTCGATGTCGGCGCGGTAGCTCGCACGGACGGCTGGGCTGGCCGCGGCATGGCTTTCCTCTACTGCGAGGCCGGCAGCGCTCATGCCTGGGCCGCAAAACCGGTTGAACGATCGAATCCACGAGGATTTCGGGACATTCGGATAACACAGGTCAGAGCACGAATTGTAGGGAACCCTCATGTGTTCAAGCGAACGGCGCCTTCGGCCCACGAAAACGTTTTGGCGCTCGCCCGCGCAGTGTAGCGGTCTTGCCAAGCACGTATCAAGTCAAAAGAGGCTGGATCGCAGGTCACGCGCAGGGCGCTCACCTGGCTCGATTCGCCACCCGCCGTTTGACATCGACGGGTTCGCTGGGCAGTAAATCAGCCGGCCCGCCGGTCCTCCGGACTTACCGGACGGAATGGCGGCGGGCGGAGAGGCAACGCTATGTCCGGCCAAGACACGCCGAAGATCCCCAGCGAGACCAAAACGACGCGCGATCTCGCGATCTACCCTGATCGCTACGATCCCAACGTCCCTTTGGTCAGCGTCGTAATTGTCAATTACAACTATGGGCGCTACATCCACGCGGCATTGGCTAGCGTTTCAAGCCAGACTTATCCAAATATCGAATGTGTCGTGGTCGACGACGCCTCGAGCGACGACAGCGTCGCCCAGATCCACAAGGCCCGCGAAGACCTCGGTCTCCTCGACGCCGTCAGCATCCTGCCATTGCCGGTCAATGGCGGCCAGACCGCCGCCTCCGCCGCAGGCCTCGGAGTGACCCGCGGCGCCTACGTCGTGTTTCTCGACGCCGACGACGAACTCGAACCCCCTTGCATCGAGGCGCACGTCTTAGCGCATCTCTCCTGCCGGATCGCGGCCGGGTTTTCGGCCGTCGACACCATCAATGTCGTCGACGGTCAGCCCGTCACGACGACGACAAAAGGGTTTTCAACCTACGTCGCCTCCGGCAAAGGACGGAATCCTGCAATGTTCCGCGAATTTGGCACCGGTCAATGGCAGGGCTGGTACGCCGGACGTCAACCGGTCGTAACAATGGACGATATCCATTTGGCCCTCGCGCCCAAAGCAGACCCCTGGATCTGGTCCCCAACCTCTGGAAATTGCTACCGCCGTGACGCCATCGCACGCCTCCTCAAAGGGCCGTGGTTGAACCAAATCCGGTTCAACACCGATGCTTATCTCGCGCGCACCGTCGCCGCGCTGCACGGATCGATTCTGATCGACAAGCCGCTGATGCGATACCGGATCCACGGAGGCAACAGCATGGTGCGCAACGCGCCTCTCGACATGTCCTTGAATTACGTACCCGCACTCTGCCTTGAACACGACCGCGCGGCGCTTTCAACGGCCATCCGGACATTATTCGACGAACTCCCCAATCCGGCGCACACGTATCAATGGCCGACGATGTTTTGGAACGCCGTATCGGCCTTGAGCTCAGTCTGGCCGGGGTTGCCGCGAACGCCAGACGGCCGGACATTTCTCGCGGTCATGGTCCTGGAGCACGAGGACGCTCTCGTCGCGGCCTTCGGTCACAGATATACTGGGTTGTTCATGCTGCGAACGGGGGCCCACATCAGAAAAGGACTCGGACATCTCGTAAGGGCGGCGGCGCAGCGCCCTTGAACTGGTCGTCGGAGCCCGAGGATGAGCGTGGCGAATTTAGTTTGCAGTCCGGCCAAACCTGCGTCGCCTCGCCTCCGTCGATCAAGGCCGCTTCGTGCGCGCGACAATACGTTTGACTGTTCTGTTTTTTGCTCCCGCGGCGGCCCAAGGTGCCGATTGGAAGATCTTCAGCAACGGCTGAGCCGCCATAGCCGATGACCTTCCTGCCAGTCCCAACCGGATTTTCCTCTAGCAGCCTGTCGGGCTGAGGCTTTCAGACTGATCTCCGGGGAGGTTTTGCCAGCGCGAACGTTCATCGGACTCCTAATGGTGTCCAGAACGGGTTGTAACTCCGTCTAATGACCTTGCAC
>JBEKFQ010000160.1:0-4043 GCA_050013235.1 Beijerinckiaceae bacterium | reverse complement strand
TCGGGCGGAATCGGGATCGAGGGCTGACGCAACCGGACGAACGGCTCATGCACCGCAAGGATGGCGCCATCTGAAGGCCGGTAGGTGAACGGGAGGGCAGCCAATTCGATGACCTCGTCCGCCGATCGGATCCCCGTGGTCTCGACGTCGACGCAGATCCCGAGCCGCGTTCCAGGCTGGTCGCAGCGCGGGCTGACCGGTCTCGGGCGGAGCCGGTGGAGAACCATCATGTCGCCAAACCCGGTTTGCGCCTCGGCGCCGGCCCCAACTTCCATCAGCGTCGTCACGTCTTCCATCCGAAGTCCCCTTGGCTCGTTTCGGTGTCGGCTCTCCATATATGAACGATACGCGTAGTGTCAATACGACAACGGCGGAAGACATCATAATTCTCATAAAATGCCGCAATAACCCACGATTAAAAGAAAACGTACGTTTTTCCAACACCAACCATTGAGATACGTTTTGTATCGCATTAAATTGTGTTTGCGGAGAAGATCTGCTGGGAGAGGGGCGATGATGTTTGGAATGGAGACCGAAGGAACGGCCGAGGACGCGGGCGGACATGAACATACGGATGAACCAGTTGGACGGCCTGGAAAGAAGGGTTGCTCTGGTTGTGCCGGATCATCATTCGCACCGCGCCGCGGCAGCGTTCCGCGCGTGGTGGCCTACATCAGCGATTTCACCGCCACGCGGGGAGCCGTTGTGCTGTTTGAACAAAAGGCGGCGGTGGACGCCTGCGCGGCGGCGCTAGGGATTGGCCGGTACTATTGCGATTCCGGTGCGCTCGACGATCCCGGCAGCTGCGGTGCCGGCCTCGTCTTATTGCTTCGCCATGCGTCCGAAGGGCGCTTCGACGCGGTCGCCGTCGAGGACATCCGCCGCTTCGCTCCAAACGTTGCGACCGTTCTTTGGGTGGTTATCGAGTTGCTGGGAATGGGCATCGAGATCCACGAGGCCACCTCGCCCCTCTTGAATCTCCAATCGCAGGCTGATGGCAGCGCCCGTCCACGCAAGGCGGGCCGGCGGACGCGATGACCATGAATGCGCGGCGTCCTTACCGGGACCCTCCCAAACGTCCTTCTTTCACGGGCGTCCGCATGCGGCCGCCCGCCTGCGCCTACGTTCCGTCCGGCGCCGGATTGGCGGCCGGCGCCTTCGCGCTAGCGCGGCGGCGAGGCCGCTCGGGTTTGGCCGACGCTTTGAGCGCGAGCCCCTCAACGATGTCGAGGCCGGCGATCGAAAACCGCGGAATAAAGACCACGCCGGCTTTTTCGAGAGCCGCGGTCATCTTGGCCACGCTCGCGTCGTCGACGCTGATTCCGGACTCGAACCGTTTGACCGTGGCTGAGCCAACGCCCGCCTCGGCGGCAAGCCTCTCCTGGTCCCATCTGAGGAGTTCCCGCGCGGCACGGATCAGCCTGTCGTTCGTGCTTTTCATGCCTTCTTATTCCTGTCTGCCGAAGGCTTTTGCAAGGGGTTTCCTTCGCTATCGGCAGTCAAGCTTTGGACTGGAAGATGAGGCGCCGCAGCGCCGGTCCGTCCCCTTCCTTCTCTTCCCCTCCCCTCACCTTAAGGACCACCGGTTAACCGGCCGCTCCTCTTTGAGCTTAGCCGGTGTCCTCGGATAACGCTCATCACGCATCTGCAGCCGGCACCGCGCAACGGGCCCGTCCAGATTTTTGCCGCGGCGCGCAGCGGCTCGAGGAGGCTGGCGGCCGACATCGGCCTTCCCGTCGTGCACATCGAAGGGTCGTTCGATGTCGAGGATTCGATTGCGGATTTGAATGCCTCCCATCACGGCTCCGCAGTCTTGTGGCCGGGTTCGTTCCAGCCGTTCTATTTCGAGGACGGCTGGGACGATTGGGCACGGGTCGATTTAAAACCAGTCCCCCTTGCGGCGCGCTCCTCGTGCGGCATCAGGTTCTGGAAGGGCGGCCTCAAGATGCTGCTTCCGGCCGCTGTCACTCTTCGCGGAGGGGCGAACGAGCGCCGGACCACGTTTGGAATCGGCATTCGCTCAGCCTTGGTGGTTTCCAACCGCGACGCTCGAGGGGACGCGCGACATACCCGGCCACGCCCGGAACGCGAAGGCCCGTCGCACGATGTCTTGGATAAGAAGACGGCGGACGTTCACATCAAGTCCGGTGAGCGGGCCGCCTTTCGCGACGCCGACGGGGATTGCTGACATCTTAATCGCGGTCCGTATCCCGATTTCAACAGCGCGTGGAAGCACATTATGGCCAAGAGATAAACGCCGTAGACCTCAGCGAGAATAATCTCGATCAAGAAATTCAGCTTGTTAGCAGCTTCTTGAACGTCGCTGACAACCCGGCGCTCAGCCTAGAGTGCTTCGGGCCACCCATCGGCCCCATCCCCCTTGTGGTAATGCGGCGGTGTGGTTTTTCGTCCACCCACGTGCGACGGCGCGTCGTACAGCACGGTCATCGTCGAGCAATCGATCGGGCACGCCCCGCAAGTATCACAACTTGTGGCGGACGGGAAACCGCGAATCGCGATGCGCGAAACCTCGTTGATCCGGCAAACGGTTGCGGCCAAGGCGCCCAGGCCTTGCGCGGATGGGACGATTGCCGGCTTCTCGGCCTCGGCGTCTTCATATGAAGCTACGAGGCGGAACGCTCCGGCTCGTACCTTTATTGGAAAGTCCGCTTAGACTGATGCGCTACCAACCTCCTGCGATATCAAACGTTGTTAAAGCCGGAGCGAACCACCTTGCGAAGACGCTCCAGATGTCTTCACGCAACTGGTTTTGGCACTTGCGTGTCCAAATCGTAACAACAGCCCACTTCCGGGCGCTGGCGATGCTTGTGTGCAGCGCCCTTACGACCCGCGGCACCATACAATTCCCGCGTCAACCCGTGTCAAATCCGCTGCCGTCTACGCGCACTTCCATGTTTTATTCCGACGGGGCCACGCCGGGTGCTTGCCACACCTTTTTGGAGCACATTGTGGAGCTTAGCCAGCTCTTCATCGAAGTCGACGTTGGCCGTGCTCGTCAAGCTTTCGATGATCTCCCGCCGGTCATACGCCCAAGGGGCTCGCTCGATGACCATGCAAGGTACCGTTTCCGCCGCATTTTGAAACTCCACGGGATTGCCATGAAATGCCAGCGTCTCCGTTTCGCCCTCGCAGAGGTCACCGTCCGAGCCTCGAAGATCGTGTTCGTTCATGTGCAAGACATGGGTGACCGCGGCCTCGACGCGAAGGCGGCGGGCAAGATTCGGGTCAAACTCGTCAGCAGGCATCAAAGCAACTTTGACGTGACAAAGGCGCGCGAGTTGGATGTTGTGCCCCGGATCTTCTTCCGGCATCATGACCACGGCGCGGCCCGCCAGTTCCGCCGCGTAGAGAGCAATGGTAGCCTGAAGGGTTTCGGATGCGATCAGGGCGGCCGGATGGACATCGTCCACCCCCAAGTTTTTGAGGCGCACAGCAATCTCTCCGATGCGGCGGGCCAAGGCACCATAGGTAAGGGCCTTGTGGGGTGGAGAACTGCAGACGTCACGCCGGTAAATAACGGCAATGGCGGATGGCGTCTTTTCCGCGCAATTCAAAATTACCTCCCACGGCATGCGCATGCCGATCAAAGAATTATAGGCGGGCAGGTCAATGCGCTTCGTCATATTTTACTTCCTATCCTGGTCTCGTGGGGGGTGCCCCTGCCTGGTTCGCTTGACGCTTTTTCCTGCCGAGACCGGTCCGGTCTTAGCCCTTCCCCTTCCCTGTGCTCAGCTCAGCCTTCCCCGAGTCAGAATTGAAGAAGAGACGACCTGCCCTCACGCCCTTGGGGCTTCGGGTCTGTCATGCCGCTGCGCGGCGACAATTAGCGTGGCCGGTTCACCGACAACTATCTTGGCTGGTAGGGGCCGTCCTGTGGCGCCGGTCGAAGGGAGGGGCGAGCCCGACTGGAGACCGGCGCCGCAGGACGGCGGCGCCCTTAAATCCCCCTCCGGGGACATCTGCCGCTCGGCGTCGAGAGTGGTATCGCAGCTCAGTCCACCAACGATCGAGCTCGATGCCCA
>JBEKFQ010000159.1:0-4084 GCA_050013235.1 Beijerinckiaceae bacterium | reverse complement strand
AGCCTTCGTCCCAGATCAACAGCCTGGTATCACAAGGATGATCCGACCTTCAGCGATGCGATCGCCGCCGTTCGACGGCTCTTGTGGAGCGCGCCGAATTTATCAATGTCCCGGCACGACCCAGATCGCGTGGAAATTCCCGCTGCGCTATGGGAAAGACTCACCGAGACGCTCTGCTACGCCGCTTGAAATGGGCAAAGTCGAGCTGAGAAGTCGGCTCTATCGCAGGCGCGGTATCTTCATCACCGGGGCAGCTCGATTGTTCGAATAGATGGGCCGCACGGCTCGGCCTACACGGCGGAGAGCTTTATGGAATGGCTGTCGACGAACGATGATATCCCATAGCTGGGTCAGACGAAGCGGCGCCGCGTTCAGCGCACGGAAAGTTTACGGAGGCATTTGCGGCGCCGCTGCTAAGTTAGATACGCGTGTTCCCGCCAAGGTTCCGCACGGCCCGCGTTGGGGCATTGACATCAACGGTCGCGCCGCTCCGGAAGATCCCCCCATGATTAGCGGAGTGGCGCTTTCGTTTCCGCAGCGTACGGACGTCCACGAAGCGTCGCAGCTCGAGCGTACAGAGGCTTCTCTCAAGCCTAGATCGGTCATACGTTAATGGGTTTAGTAACTGAGAACCCGCGCTAAAGCTCAAAGCCGGGCGAGTAAAGCGTCAGATTTTCTCGACCGATCAAGCGATTGCAAATCTTGACATAGCGCTTCCTCACCGGCTGTCTAATAATGCGATGAATAGACCGAGAGTTCATCGAAAAACGGATATCAGCATTAATTTCCGGAAACATTGAAAAACTGCCCGTTCGCAGCGAGCTAAAGCGCCCCGACCCTAGAAGATACCGGTCGACCAACGGTCCGCCGGATCACCTCGCGGGCGCCTGCAACCATATTTGATAGCTGGAATTGAGCTCCTAATCGCTGTGCCGTGACCGCTCACTCAGCGGATCACGCACCGATAAGGGATTTCCCAGATGAGAAGCCAAAAAGATCTTCCGCATGCGTCAGGCCCAGTCGGCGGCTGGGGCTCGATGAAGGGGCTGTCACACATCTATGGCGAGACATGGCCCACGCCGGCAGCCCTCAAGAGCCTTGGGCGCCAGAATAAGCCCAAGGGCGTGATGTGCGTATCCTGCGCGTGGCCGAAGCCTGCGAATTATACCTCCTTCGAATTCTGTGAAAACGGTGCCAAGGCGACGATGTGGGAACTCACCAGCGCGCGCTGCACGCCGGAGTTCTGGAAGGACGAAGCGCACACCGTCACTGCGCTGAGAGAATGGAAGGATCACGACCTCGAGATGACCGGACGGCTCACGCACCCGCTGCGCTACGATGCCGAGACCGACCGCTACCAAGCGGTGAGCTGGGACGCGGCGTTCGCGGAGATTGGCGCCAGTCTGAAGGCGTTGCCAAGGGAAAGTGCCGTCTTTTACGCGTCGGGGCATGCCGCGCTTGAGGCCTCGTATCTGTACGCTTTGCTCGCGCGCGCCTATGGCAATAACAACTTGCCGCAGAGCTCGAACATGTGCCACGAAACGACCTCGGTCGGTCTGACCAAGGTCATCGGGTCGCCGGTCGGCACGATCGTGTGGGAGGACCTTGCCGAGACAGATGCGTTCTTTTTCTTCGGGCAGAATCCGGGCACCAATAGTCCGCGATTCCTGCACCCCCTGAAAGCGCTCAAGGATCGCGGTGGCAAGATCGTCACCTTCAACCCTGTGATCGAGCAGGGCCTTGTGTCATTCGTGGACCCGCAGAATCTCAGCGCGATGCTCTCTGGCAAAGAGACCAAAATTTCCGACCAGTATCATCAGCTTAAGGCCGGCGGCGATGTCGCCGCGATTCTCGCGCTATGCAAATGCGTGGTCGAGGCCGACGACAAGGCCAAGGCGGCGGGCAAAGCGGAGGTGATCGACTCTGCATTCGTCAAGCAGCACACCACGGGCTTCGAGGAGTTCATCCAATCGTGCCGCGACACGAGCTGGGCGGAGATCGAGCGAGAAAGCGGCCTAACCGAAGCCAATCTGCGCGAGGCCGGTGACGTTTATATCGCCGCCGAAAAAGTGATCGGCGTCTATGGCATGGGGCTGACGCAGCATACACACGGCGCGCTCAATATAGCGATGCTGGTCAACCTTCTGCTGCTGCGCGGCAATATCGGACGGCCGGGGACGGGCTGCTGCCCGGTGCGCGGCCACAGCAACGTGCAGGGCCAGCGGACGGTTGGCATTGCTGAAAAGACCAAGCTCGTACCACTCGGCAAGCTGAAGGAGCTTTTCGGGTTTGATCCGCCGGTCGAGGACGGGATGAACATCGTCGAAGCGGTCGAAGGGCTGTTCGCCGGCAAAGTTCGCGCGTTCATCTCCCTCGGCGGCAACCTCGTGCGCGCCGTACCCGATCAGAAGCGCATGGAGCAAGCCTGGTCCGGCCAGGATCTGACGGTGACGATTTCGACCAAGCTGAACCGCACTCATTTGTTTCCGGGCAAGCAGGCCTATATCCTGCCATGCCTCGGCCGGTTCGAAGCGGACGAACAGGCGACGGGTCATCAGTCGGTCACGACCGAGGACAGCTTTTCGATGATCAGCGGTTCGATAGGCGAGCGCGAACCGCCCTCGGATATGGTGAAAAGCGAGCTCGCCATTGTCACCGGAATTGCCAAGACCACCATTCCTCCCATGCCGGGTCTGAAGTGGGACGAATGGACCGCGGATTACGCGCTCGTTCGGGACCTCATTGAATATACCTACCCGGACGATTTCCGCGACTATAACAAGCGAATGTATGACGCTGGCGGCTTCTACCGCGGCAATGACGCACACGTGCGTATATGGAAGACCCCCAGGGCAAGGCGGTTTTCACCACGCCGGGGCAGCTCAATTCGCTCGGATTTCAGGACGCGCCGGGCCGCTACCGGCTGATTACGCTTCGGTCAAACGACCAGTTCAATACCACGATCTATGGCTATTCGGATCGTCTGCGCGGACTCCACGGCTCGCGCTATATCCTGCTGATGTGCCCCGAGGATATCGCCGAGGCAGGGCTGACCCACGGACAGACGGTCACGCTGGTGACCGATGTGGACGACGGCCAAGACCGCCGGCTCGACGGACTCACGCTTACAGCCTACAAGTTGCCGCGTGGCACGCTTGCCGGGTATTATCCAGAGTGTAACGTGTTGATGCCGATTGGCCACCACGATCAATTGTCGAAGACTCCGGCATCGAAGTCTATTCCAGTGCGGATCGCGCCGCGCTGACACAAATCCTGCGGCTGGAGACCGTGGGAATCCAATCACCATCTTGCGGCTGGAAGCTTCACTCCGTCGATGCAGGCACAGTTACCGAACCCTTGAAAGCGATCCGCCGTGATTGATTAACCGGCTGGCCCATACCATGCTCCCCGCGGACGAGAGAAATCCGATTGACGCGGTAGCCGCGGTTTTACCATTCGAGCTTGCTGGCCACATCCGCAATCTTCGTTTTGATATTCGCATTACGATTCTTGTACTTGGCGACGCCTATTTCGGGAGGTGCTTCACAAAACAGCACCTCCGCGGCAGCGCCAAATAGCCCGTTCGTGTGGCAACCTCGCGTTCGATGCGTCCTACTATCGAGTGGGGGTTTCCTGTCGCTGCTTGGTCTTCTTTGCAGCCTCATGATGGCCGATGACACAACCTGCGGCGGCTCCCGCGGCGCCGTGACCTGCCAAGTGGCCGACAACACCACCAACCAAAGCACCTTTAATGCAGCCTTTAGCCTCAACCGGAGCCGATGAAGTGATTGACCCCATGCAAATCATGGCGAGTATAGCCAAACTACCAAGAATGGTCTTCATGATTATCTCCATGCATTATGCCCGTGCTGTCAACTCTCTGCGCCTCAGTGACTTGGGTTGAATAGGCTCGGAAAATACTCAGCCAACAAAGAAATACTCAGGGTAAAGACCGGTATTGCCACAGGGCTGTTCAACGCTCATTACAGTCCCCTGTATGAGAGGCTGATGGCGGGGTCGAGAGCCGCGCTCCACATGGCGCTGGCGATATTTGTCGCACCGTTAGCTCTTGCGATATTGAGCG
>JBEKFQ010000158.1:0-4541 GCA_050013235.1 Beijerinckiaceae bacterium | reverse complement strand
TTGACCCGCTCCGCGAGTTCGACCGTCATCGCATGCAACCGGCAGAGAAGTTCGAGACGCTCGCCAGCATCGAGCCCTTCAAAGAAGACGCGGTTCATCGCGGAGAGATCGACGGGCGGTTTATATGGCATGCCCGCTAAAGAATCTGACTCGCGCCGCCTGCGCCAGCATCTTACGAAGCAGCGAGGCTAACCGAGTCACTATGTCGCGCGAAGGGGGACGTGAACGGTTCCCCTCCGGCGGAAAGGCACCGTCCCGTTGAACAAATGCCGCCAAGCCCGCGGCTATTCCTGGACTTTGGGATTGCCTTGATCCCGCGAGTCATGGGCTCGGGACTGGGCCTTTCTCCGAAAATTGGCCCAGGTGTAGCGCGACAATCCTGACCGGTGATCTTGCTCCGCGCAACACACCTGGACATCGGGTGGAATCTTACGCGATGGGCGTCGGAAGATCGTCTACTGCAAGGATTCGAACCGGCTGGACAATCATTCAGAGCAACGCTTCGATTTTCTGGGTTTTACGTTTCGACCCCGGCAATCGATGAATCGCGCTGGCAGACTGTTCGTCATTTTTTTTCTGCGATCAGCGACAAAGCGGCCAAGGCGATGCGCAATGTTGTGCGCCGCTGGAAGCTGCATCATCGCGGCGATCTCGCCTTGGAGCCACCCTCCGAAGCGCTTCTGAAACCCGTAGCGATGGTTCCCTCTTGCAAAAAGCCGTCAGCAAAGCCAATCTCAGCCTCGCCGGGCTTCCATCTGGAGAATCTCGGATAAAGCTTCGGAACCGGCTTGAAATAATCCGGCTAAGCGCAAAAGCGGCGAACCTCATTGACTCATTTCGATGGAAATGGCGGGGATTGGCGAGAATGTTTTACATGGTGTTTCGACACTCGGAAAATTAGAAGCAAGGCTGGAGACCGCTCAGCTGGAGACCGCTCTCTCTGAAGCAAGCGCGATATCGGAGGGCATCATGGCTGATCACACGATCCGAGCATTCGACAAGAACCTTGGCGAACTCATTCGCAAAATTAAAGACATGAGCGAAATTGACGCCAAGCAGATCAAAGCTGCAATCGAGGCTCTGCGCAAACACGACACTACGATCGCAAGGCACGTTATCGCCTCGGACGACCAGGTCGATGCCTTGCAGCAAGACGTCGAGCAAGAAGCGATCTCCGCGATTGCTCGGTGGCAACCCGTGGGGGTCGATCTTCGGGACATTGTTGGCGCGATGCGCATCTCGAACGACCTCGAGCGGATCGGCGATTTTGCTGAAAATATCGCAAAGCGCGTGCTGCTGATCGACAATTTGCATATCAACCAAGTTGTGCCGCATATCGATCATATGGCGCAGCTCGTGCTCGATCAGTTGGCGCGCGTAATACAGAGCTATGAATATCGTGATGTCGATGCCGCGCTCGATGTGTGGCGGAAGGATCAAGAGATTGATGCTCTCAACGCCTCCCTGTTCCGTGAGCTCCTTACCTATATGATGGAGAGCCCAAGCAATATCACCTTCTGCACACATTTACTCTTTTGCGCAAAGAACCTTGAGCGCTCAGGCGACCATATCGCCAGTATTGCCAAGACAGTTTATTACATCGTAGAGGGCCGCAAGCTTTCGGAAGAACGCCCGAAGGCTGACATAACGAGCAAGGGCATGCTGCCACTGCCTCTGTGAGGCTTATTGCGTTAATGCTCTTCGCGGAAACACACGCCGCCGTCGTTGACAGCAAATTCCGGCTTACGTTTCAGGGTAGCTGATAGAACATTTATTTCTGACCCGCTCGGAGCATCGAGACTTAAACCTGACTCCCGGCCGCTAAACGTTCTCCGCCACGAATATCACGCTTACTGCCTCAAATACTCTTTGAAGTCGCATCATTGTGTCTGGCGATGCGTGCGATGCTTGTCCACTGAAATAGTTAATGTGAAATCGCTTTCAACAATGACCCCACTGCCCGCGTTGGGTAACGTATTGGCCTCGTAGGTGAATAGTGGATTTCTTTGGGGTCGCGTTTCGCTTCCAAGCATGACCCCGGACAGACGTATGATCCCTTCGATGTATCAATGACTTAACGCTAAAAGAGGGTGGGGCCGTTGTTGGATGCGTTTTTACATACATTGCGTGTATCCAGGTATTTAACCGCTTTTTAACTACATTCCTGCCGAAAATTGCATAAAACGCCGGTAAATACCGATATTAAAAAGGGATATACGTTGAGAACGGAGTTGGTAACTCAAGTGTCAATATAGCGATCTTCACGCGCTCCCGTCGCGACGATGCGCATCATTTCGTCCGGCAAAGGCCTTTGAAGTGCGAGCGCCTCGGCGACCGGCGCCTCTAGCCAGGTCGTGAATTCCTCCGCCGTGGTGAGCATGACCGGCATGGCCTTGGGGTGCACCGGGCCGACAACCCCATTTGCCTCGGTCGTCAAGAAGCCAAATAGCTGGTGCTCGCCTTCAACCGGGTTGGCCTTGGTCCCGCGCGTGCCGTGCCAAGTGGCCCAGATGCCGGCGAAGGCGAACAGCGGCCGGGTGTCGTCCAGCGCGAACCACGTCGGCGTCTTCCGTGGTTTTGTGTCGGCGTATTCGCAAAAGGACGATACCGGCACCAGGCAGCGGCTCGAGGGGCCTAGCCACCGGCGCCAATGTGGGCTTTTGGTGTTCCGGACGTTGGTAACCACCCCACCGCCGAACATCGATGGCCCCGGCATGCCCCAGCGTGCCAGAATGAGTTCACGCTCACCATCGGCCGCGCGGCGCACGATCGGCGCCACGCCGTCCGGAAAGACCGCCGGCATCGGCGGTAGATTGCCGGTCAGGTCCCGCGAGACGGCGAAGAGACGGCGCATCGCCTCTTGGCTGCGAGTGATCGAGTAGAGGTTGCACATTATTCGGGTACTGGTGTTACCTGGCTTTTGGATCTTTTGTCGCGGTGCTCACGAAAGGTGGTTTCGTAAAACGCGCTCGTATCATTTAGGTCATCAGCGCGTTCCTTGGTTACTTCTGGAAAAAACGACTTTAAATTAGAAAATACCATGTGTAGGAACGATTTCGGACTCATATCTGAAATATCACCTGCGGCAGATGTAATAAGATCCGAAAATTTAGGATTTAAACTAAATATTTCAGGCATTAACGTTTGAAAAAGAGACAAATATGCGTTCATGTGCTCGGTCTTATAACTAAATAAACGTTCAAAATTTACGATAGCCTGAAAAAGTCCAAAAATATTTCTTTCCACAATATTCCCGGCGTTTACTTTTTTGCCATGATCTCTTTGGCCGTGTTTAAGGAAATTATAAATTTCGTGAGTAACAAAGTGGACATCACTTTAAATTCGGGACGAACCCGATCTAATAAAGACATAGCCGGCGGTTTTTCGAGCCTTTTCGAAACACCAACGATCGAGGCGTCTGCCGCTTGAATAATTAAGTGGATTGCAAATGGATCCTCCTGAATTGCAACCAGCCTGATTGCAGCATGAATCAAGTGACGGATCGCCTCCTCTTTAGCAAGCGGCCGATCTCTGATTTCTCGCTGTATCGCTACGGAAAGCTTCTTTCGTGATCGGGTTGCCATCGAAGGCCTTTGACGTTAGGGACGTAAGCTAAAGCCCGGTTTTAGGGGAGTACTCGTTTTGAAGAAAATATGTTTTTGCGCATTAGCCCTCTGGCTCACTGGCTCACTTCCGCGCCGATTTTTTATCGTGCAGCATTTGCGCAGTCAGCGCTCAAAACCGCAAGCGAGTGCGAGGCGGAGTACACAACAAACAAAGCCGCGCTGAAGACTGGCAAAGAGACCAAGCGACAATTTATGGCCGCCTGCCGCGCACTGCCGCCAGTACAACCGACACCGGTCGGCACAAACGCCGCGGCGCCAGCTACGCCTCTCGCTCCGGCACCTCAGCAAAAGGCCGCGCCTGCATCTCCGGCGCCCACACCGACCGTGGCGCCGGCCGCACCTTCCGGAGACAAGACCTACTCGCATATGCCCGCCGCGGCGACCTCAACGGAGTTTCCAAGCGAAGCGGCGGCTAAATCCCGCTGCCCCGGCGCGACCGTGGTGTGGGTGAATACGAACTCCGGGGTCTATCATTTCGCCGGGACGCACAATTACGGCCACACCAAAGAGGGCGCGTATATGTGCGAAACCGACGCCACAGCGGCGGGCGGTCGCGCTTCAAAGACCGAGACGCATCCATAACCCATCAAGCGGGCCGGCAATGACGAGCTACATCGGCGAGGCGGGCCTAACGGGCCTCATTCTTGAATTCGCGTCCACGCACTGGCCAGGCATCGCCGGCGTCACTTTGGAATATCAGGAACCCGACGCGATCGGCTGTAATTGGCGCGTGGCCGCAGTCGCGACGCCCCCCAGCTTTCACGAGGCCGCGCTCGCCGCCGTCGACTGAAGTGAGAGCTGGTCCCGGTTGCCTGAACAGTTTCCCGCGAAGGATAAGTGGAATCTGCCGGGTTTCTCTTTGCGTGTTTTCGCGCGTTGGGCGTGACGTAGGGAGGGCGAAGCCCGACCGAAGTC
>JBEKFQ010000157.1:0-4127 GCA_050013235.1 Beijerinckiaceae bacterium | reverse complement strand
AGAATAAACGCCTTCTGCGCGTCCGAAAACTTCGATGCCTTCATCGTCTCCGCTCCTCCCAGCCAAGGGATTTTAGCGGAAAACTCTAGCTTCAAACGCTCCAGTTTCCGGGGATCAGATCATCGCAAGGTCCTGGACGCTAGCGAGCTTTTTCGCGCCATAAGACGATGTTCCGCGAATGTCGGCAATTGGCGCGGAGCTGCAGCTCATGTGTCTCCGTTTATGAACCATCGAGATGCCAAGTTTTCATTCCGGCAAATCCAGAAAGCGGTATCCTTTCAATCTGGACAAAAATGGGAATTTGTCGGCACAGCCATTGATTTTGTTGAATTACCTGGCGTCTCTTAATCAGTGGGTTCGTCACAGGGCCAGCACGTTTTTCAGTCAATGACATAACGCGGGTATTTATCGAGGTCCGTCTTCATCATTTCGACGGAAGGCGCGAAATAACCATCCGATGCGTCGCGCTTTTTATTATGGCCCGCGATCGCGTTAGCCATGCGTTTATCAATGAGACCGTTGCATCTTGTAATGAACGTATGCCGCCAGAAATGGTTTGGTGACGCGCCTTCCTCGAGCTTGACCTTCTCTTGAATCCAGGCTGCGATCTCGCTCGCCCGCTGCTCTTGCGGCGTGCGGGTCGCCTCTGGCTTTTGTGAGCGGTCGCCAACGAAGAGAAAACCGTCTGGCGCCTTCTTCCAGAATTCCAGCAAACCTTCGTCGATGAGGGCATCATGTAAGGGGACGATTCGCGCATCGCCGGTCTTGGTCCTGGGAAAGCGCATCACCCAAATGCCGCCCTCGCGCCAAATGTCCTCCTTGCTGAGCCAGCAGACTTCTTGGATGCGTGCGCCTGAATAAGCGCAAATCCAAGGGGCCCATCGCCGCGAGGCCGAGGCGCGGGGATAGCGCGGATCGCACACGGATCTGGTGAGGGTCAGGATTTCCGTAACCTCGGCGGCCCGGAAGACCTTGTCTCGCTTGGAATGGTGCCGGTCCAGATCGAGCTTGACGCCATGAACGGGATTGTCTGTCCGGAGAGGCTTTTTGTCCTTTTGCCGGGCGATATCGACATGCCGGGTCGTTGCAAAATGGAAGATCGAGGCGGCGGCAACGAGGTCGTTGCGATTGACCGTCGAAGGCGCTATCCCATCCTTGTCCTTCCGGTGCTCTGCCCATTCCCAGATATCATCTTGAGTGACGAACCGGACGTCTTTGCCTTTCAAATATTTCGCGAGGCTTTCGATAGATGGCCCATAGCGGCGATGTGTGGACGCGGCTTTTTTACCCGAATTATAGGTCCACCATCGCTTGAAGAGGTCCAACACCGTGATCAGTGCGGAGGAGCCCCCGTGCTTTGGTGCGGGGCTATCATGTGCCGCCGGTTCGAACTCTGGAAAGCGTGCGGCATTCTCGTCGGGGGAAAAATCGCCGCTGGTATTTTTGTTGAGCTTTTGCTGAACGAAATGCACCGCTGTGCCAATTTCCCGGAGCAATTGTGTCCGGCTCGCTGGATCGGTGACGAGATGGTGTTGGGCGAGGAGGAGGTCCGCCTCAGCGCCAAAAAGGTCGTCGAGCGATTGGTCTAAGGTGATTGAAACATATTCGTTGTCGAGATCGGCGAAGGTTTCCAAGGCGAGAAGCTGGGGCCCACAGGGCCTTTGGAGCTTGGCGAGGAACCGGGCCTCTTCATAGGACAGCGAATTTCGTTGGCCATCCTCGCCGATCCGCCAAAAATCGGTGGCTGTCTCGAAGTCGCCGCGCTCCTTGATCACGCCATGTGGGACGAGAACGGGATCCTGCTCGAGCCTCTGGACCCGGAGCTGATAGGCTTCCCCGGCGAGCGCGACGATCTGTTTGTAGGGAAGCGGCTTGGGCCCGGCGCGGACGGCGTCCCAATGCATGGTCAGCGCACCGATCGCCTCATGGAACCGTGTTTTGGCGAGACCGGGGGTCCTTGGTGCGCAAGGAGACAATGACCTTGTCCGAGGTCTTGACGGTGATCAGCTTGCCTGCGACGGGCAGCCGCACCGGGGCGCCCTTGAGCGTCTTGGCGAGGTCGGCGGGGACCCGGACATTGAGGTGATAAACGCCGTTTTTGAGGGCGACAGGGCGAGGCATCGGGAGAGCCATGTGTAAGACCGCTGTGTAAGAGCGGACGGCGGACTATCCCATGTCTAACAGCAACTTATTGATTTTCTGTCACTAAACGGTGGTGCCCAGGAGAGGACTCGAACCTCCACCTCTTGCGAGACTGGTACCTGAAACCAATTTTACCATATCGACAGACTCAATCGACTTT
The DNA here is from genome assembly GCA_050013235.1 of Beijerinckiaceae bacterium. Lineage (GTDB taxonomy): Bacteria > Pseudomonadota > Alphaproteobacteria > Rhizobiales > Beijerinckiaceae > RH-AL1. The sequence continues at coordinate 1,825 of JBEKFQ010000157.1, read as the reverse complement.
CAAAAAGATAATATATTATAATGTATTATGATGACATATGGTGACATTGAATGCCAGAAAGGGACAGCTATTTTTGAAAAGAATGGGACCATAATGGGACTTTGAATCTTGCCAATTTGTAGAAATACAACTTGTTTATCTTACACCCTTTATCCCAGATGGTGTGCGCGGCGAGTTACGCACACCTAGTGCATTGAGCCAGACATAGGATTCACAAAGTCGTGGAGGCGTGCGAGTCTGGAGCCATGGCCCAGGAGAAAGCATGCGCAAAAACGCCTTCGGAAAACGCGCGCTTGACACCCCATTGAAGGCTTGAACGAATGTCGCCTTCGGCGATGCGCCAGCCGCTCGTGATCGCCTGGACTAAGTGCTCACAATGCCTGGATTGCGCAAGGGGCCGTGCATGCTCTTCAAGATCAAGAGCCCCACCATCAGCGACATAGGCAGAGGCGGCTGCCCCGGCCCGTTGCGATAGACGGCGCCGGACTCGTTTTCCAGAAACCGTCAATCGACCAAGTGGCCGGGCCTCGAAAGCGGATGGCCGAGGTCTCCACAATCTGATCGAGCCGTGCCTTGAACAGATCGTCCTGCCCGCTCTTCAGGACCTCCTCCGGCCGCGTCGAGTCCTTAAAATCAGGCAATTTGGACGATGGAGTCACACCACGACGCGGAAGAAAATTACAAGATTTGATCTATCCATAAGTCTGGAACTGGTGGAAACTGACCCCTCGCGAATATGGATTCGCACGCCAGATCAGGCGCTTGTGAAATCCTCACAGGCGACCAACCTGTTATGAACAAAAAAAGGGTCCCGAAAGCTTCGGAACCCCAAGACCATTGAGTATTTTTTGCATTTTTAGCAAGCAGAAATGAGCGTTTTCGACTGATTTCCACTGCTTGATTGCTAAGCTGAACTTTAAAAGTCCATGCCGCCCATGCCGCCCATGCCGCCGCCACCTGGCATGGCGGGGCCTTCTTTCTTAGATTGCTCGACGATGATCGCCTCGGTGGTGATCAAGAGGCCGGCGACCGAAGCCGCGTCCTGAAGCGCCGTGCGCACAACCTTGGTCGGGTCGATAATGCCGGAGGCAACGAGATCGCCATATTCGCCGGTCTGCGCGTTGTAGCCATAAGCATATTCGGCGCTCTCGAGCAGCTTGCCGACCACGACGGCGCCATCGGCACCGGAATTGTCGACGATCTGCCGGGCCGGGGTCTGAATCGCCTTGCGGACGATGTCGATACCGGTCTTTTGATCCGGATGATCGGTCACAATGGCATCGAGCGCCTTGATGGCGCGCAACAGAGCCACGCCACCGCCGGGCGACACACCTTCTTCAACCGCCGCGCGGGTGGCGTTCAGAGCGTCGTCGATGCGATCCTTCTTTTCCTTGACTTCGACTTCGCTCGCGCCGCCGACGCGGATCACCGCAACACCGCCGGCAAGCTTGGCAAGACGCTCTTGGAGCTTCTCACGATCGTAATCAGAGGTCGTCTCGGCGATCTGCGCCTTGATTTGGCCGATACGGCCCTCGATGTCGGCCTTCACGCCGGCGCCGTCGATGATTGTCGTGTTTTCCTTATCGATGCGGATGCGCTTCGCACGGCCGAGCATCGGAAGGGTAACGTTCTCGAGCTTGATGCCGAGGTCTTCCGAGATCAGCTGACCGGCGGTCAGGATCGCGATATCTTCCAGCATGGCTTTGCGGCGATCGCCGAAGCCCGGAGCCTTGACGGCCGCGACCTTCAAGCCGCCACGCAGCTTGTTGACGACGAGCGTGGCCAGAGCCTCGCCTTCGACGTCTTCCGCCACGATGACGAGGGG
>JBEKFQ010000156.1:0-4169 GCA_050013235.1 Beijerinckiaceae bacterium | reverse complement strand
TAGAAGTTTCCCGAAGCAGCCTCTTTCAGGATGAGCTTCTCTAGCGTGAGATCCGACACAGCACGCCGGAGCCGGGCATTCTCAGCTTCAAGATCCTTCAGCCGCTTGACCTGGTCGCCCTTGAGGCCGCCGTATTCCTGCCGCCACCGGTAATAGTTTACCTCCGTCACCGCAATCGCACGGACCGCTTCAGCGACCGGCTTACCTTGCGAGACCAACACATCAACCTGCCGTAACTTGGCAACAATCTCTTCCGGTTTGTGTCTCTTCTTCGACATCTCGACGTCCTCTTCCTGGCAAAAAGCCATACATCAGGGAGGACCACTTTTCAGGGGGCAGACCAGGAATCACGCTTTCATGCGAGAAGAAATCGCAAGTTTTTGGCCGTCCACAAACGCGAAACGCGCGGGAAACTAAACTTGAATATATCTCAGAACGGCGCCGGATCAACGGGTTATGTAACCTTCACGGACGACAGATGAATATCGCTCTGCACGGAACAACCGGAAGCATGAATTGTAACTCATAACCCTTCCTCTGTCTTTTTCTTCCACTGAAGACGCGATGAGCGCATCGCGCGGCGCGGAGCGTGTGCCGGTGCCGAGCCGGTCCAGCAACCGCGCGCCGAACACGCCTTGCCAGGTAGCGGAAAGCCCCATCAGCGGCTTGGCGCAAGCCGCCAAGAGAAAGCCAGCAAGCGCGATGGGTTTTCGCCTTTGCAACTTGTCCGAAAGTGCGCCGGAAAAGCCCTGCACGATATTCTGTGTGGCCTGAGCAAAGCCATCCACCAGCCCAACGATGCTGCCGCTTGCTTTTAACGTTTGTGTCAGAAAAACCGGCAGGACCGGGTAGAGCATCTCCGTTGAGATGTCGGCGAACATGCTGGCGAAGGAAAGAAGAAAAGTATTCCTCGAAAGCCCGGCAAAGCATCGTCGGATCGCTGGTCCGGCCATGGTAATTTACCTCAAGAATTCTGCGTCATGCCGAACACCGTTCCGGCAACAGCCAGCAGCACAACCATGATCCACGGCTGGGCCTTCCAAACGGTCAGCAGAAGGAAGCCGCCGGTCGCTAATGCGAAATCTCGTGGCGTCCGCACGGCACTCGTCCAAACCGGGCTGTAGAGCGCCAACCCAAGAATGCCAACAACAGCCGCATTTGCACCGCGCATGGCGGCTTGAGCGGCTTGGCGCGAGCGCAGCACGTCCCAGAAAGGGAGCATCCCATAGACGAGCAAGAGACCCGGCAGAAAAATCGCGACGAGCGCAATAGCCGCGCCCGCGACACCGTTCGGCGTCGGCCCCATCACTGCACCGAGATAGGCGGCGAATGTGAAGAGAGGCCCCGGCACCGCCTGCGCCAAACCGTAACCCGCCAGAAACGCCTCGTTCGTGACCCAACCGGGCGCAACTACTTCCGCTTGAAGCAGGGGCAGCACGACATGGCCGCCGCCGAAGACCAGCGCCCCGGACCGATAGAACGCTTCGAACAGCGAGACACTCTGATGGAAAGCAATGCTTGCGATGACCAGAGGGATCAGAAAAAGCGCCGCGAATAGTAAGAGAGCCGCCACCCCGCCACGCCGGGAAACAGGAAAATGCAGATGTCCTGACAGTGGGGTAGGTTCGCCACGGCACATGCGAAGCCCGGCGAGTGCGCCGAACGCAATTGCCGCGATCTGCCCGAATGACCTGTCAACAATGACGACGACGGCAATTGCGGCCAGTGCGATCGCTGCCCGCTCGCGGTCCGGCGTGAGCGTTCGCGTCATGCCCCAGACGGCCTGCGCCACCACGGCGACCGCAACCAACTTGAGTCCGTGCAAGAATCCTTCCGCCACTGGGCCGGTGAAGGACGCCGCCCCAAGCGCGAAGGCAAGCAAGATCAGGGCGGATGGCAAGGTGAATCCGAGCCACGCCGCCAAACCTCCCAAAAGGCCATTGCCTCGCAAAACGCCTAGCGAAAACCCGACCTGGCTTGAGGCGGGACCGGGCAGAAATTGACAAAGGGCAACCAGATCGGCGTAGCCTGCTTCGTCGATCCATTTCCGGCGCACGACAAACTCATTGCGAAAATAACCAATATGGGCAATCGGGCCGCCGAACGCGGTAAAACCCAACTTTAAAAAAGCGGCAAACACCTCACCGGGCGAGCCGTTCGATAAATGGTTCCCAACGATTGAACCGCTCTTCGATGGAACGGCGGGCGCGCCTAGCGATATCGTATCATTCACTACTTTGCCTCCCGGGCCGCTTTTTTTTAGAGGAAGATCGGCGAGGCATGATCTCGCCAAACAATTCCTCGGCCTTGGCTCTTGCGACGGAAAGAGCTTCCATGCCAGCCGGAGTCGCGCGATAGAATTTGCGCACGGTCCGTCCGTCACGTTCCTCGCGCGACGAAAGATAACCCTTTGTCTCCAACCTACGTAGCATGGGATAAAGCGTTCCTGGGCTCATCTTGTAGCCGTGGCGCGCCAACTCATCGATCATCCACTGGCCATACAGCTCGCCTTCAGCTGCGTGATGCAGAATGTGGAGACGAACGAAGCCACTCAACAGATCGTGATGTTCCAAGCCCGTAATTGTTCCCGTCATCACCTTATGCTCACATTATAGTTGACTATCAGATTTCGATAACGAATACAATAAGTGCTGCTGGCCGTTTCGACGCTGGAGAATAGTGCATGACCATGGATCGCCGCACCTTTCTGGAACTGGGCGCGGCCACGGCGCTTGCCGGAGCCAGTCCTGCCCTGGCGAGAGCCCAGACTCATCCCACAGCCCCTCCTGCCATTCCGATATTCCAACAAAGCAACCCCGATCATACGATCAGGATCGCCAACGGGCTTGTCGAGCTTGCACCAGACCACATCGTTTCCACCACCCTCTACAACGGCGAATTCCCCGGTCCCCTGCTCCGTTTGAGGGAAGGCCAGCAGGTCGGTATCGACATTCATAATGACACTGACACGCCGGAGCAGTTGCATTGGCATGGGCAGACCCTGCCGGTCGATGTTGATGGCGCATCGGAAGAAGGGACACCCTTCATTCCAGCGCACGGCATGCGCCGTATCAAATTCACTCCGGGACCGGCGGGGCTGCGATTTTATCATACGCATCTCATGCCCGGCGTCGATTTGTCCGCCGGGCAATACAGCGGCCAGGTTGGCCCGGTCTACATCGAACCGGCTCGGGAGCCGGGCCGCTATGACCGAGAGGTCTTTCTAGTCCTGAAGGAGTTCCAGCCGACGCTCAGCCGTGGCGGCGACATGGCTTCGAATTTTTTAGCAAATCCTACGCGTGTCAAGGCGCTTGAGGACGCTGGCGAAACGGCCATGCGCGCTTCAATGGGGAGAGGCATGCCGCACGGATTTGAGGTCGGCTACAACCTATTTTCGATCAATGGACGTATGCTGGGTCATGGCGACCCCTTCGCGTCAAACAAGGCGAACGCGTGCTGTTTCACGTCGTCAATGGCAGCGCGACGGAAATCCGCAGTCTCGCCTTGCCGGGGCATTGCTTCGAGGTCGTGGCTCTCGATGGTAACCCCGTGCCCAAGACCGCTGACGTTCCCGTGCTCTGGCTCGGGACCGCCGAACGCGTTTCGGCGATCGTCGACATGAATCATCCGGGTGTCTGGGTGATGGGCGATCTTGCGGATGACGACCGTACCCGGGGCATGGGAATCGTCGTCGAATATGCTGGAAGGACCGGAAAGCCAGAATGGATCAGCCCTGAGCCCTATCGCTGGGACTACACGCTGTTTGGCAAGCCTGGCGCGACGGCATCAAGACCCGATGAAACGATCAACATGATCTTCGCCAAGAACAACGCTGCACTGAATGGCTTCAACCAATGGACCATCAATGGCGTCGCGTTTTCCATGGAAAAGATGGAGCCGATGTTTCATCTGCATCAAGGAAAGCATTACCGCTTGCGCATGAAAAACGCCAGCGATGACGTTCATCCCGTGCATCTACATCGTCACAGCTTTGAGCTGACCCGCATCGCTGGAACGAGCACAGCCGGCATCATGAAGGATGTCGTCATGCTAGTGCACGGAGTCAGTCGGATGGTTCAGGCAGTCGCCTGAGCTTTGCGAGGATGGTTTCGGCGGGTTTCGTCCAGATGAAGGGCGTGGGATCGGCGTTCTGACGTCGAATATAGGCG
>JBEKFQ010000155.1:0-4181 GCA_050013235.1 Beijerinckiaceae bacterium | reverse complement strand
CGCGCCTATATTCGACGTCAGAACGCCGATCCCACGCCCTTCATCTGGACGAAACCCGCCGAAACCATCCTCGCAAAGCTCAGGCGACTGCCTGAACCATCCGACTGACTCCGTGCACTAGACCTAAAAAAGATAGCTACTGCCTATCACCCTAATCATAAAATATATTTTCTTAAACAGCTTTTGCCAGGCATATTTAGCCCGGTGAAGAACATGCCTGCATTGCACAACACCGAAACGGCAGAATCAAGGATCTCGCGAGTTTCCTCGTTGAGTTTTATCTTTGATCTGGCGCCGGGAATTGTATTGTATATCTCCGTTTCAATTATATCGTTGGACGCGCAGATCGTCAAGGAACGAGTTTTGAGGCATCCCTATATTGAGGCCGCTATCCTCCTCGGCATGGTGCTTGGTACCTTTTGGGAACCAAGGCCGCGCAGGCGTCTTGGCATCGCCGTCAGTGCCAAACAGCTCCTTGAAGTTGCCGAAATGTTACTTGGGGCTTTGATCTGCGTCGTTGCGACCATCGCTTCGGGGCCTGCTTTTCTTCGCAATAGTCAGGACCGCCGTTGTCACAATCGCGGCAAGTTACGGGATCAGCAGGTTGTTGGGGCAGCCCGCGCGCCTGGCGATTTTAATTGGTTGGGAAAACTCAATCTGTGGCAATTCTGCTATCGCCGCCGTGGCTCCGATGATTGGTGTGGATGGCAAGGACATCACATCTTCGATCGCGTTCACCGAGATCCTCGGCGTACTCATACGCTCGGTCTGGCCTTGCTGATCCCGCTGATGGGCTTCCCGCCTACTCAATGTGGCATTTTGGCCGGCCTATAATCTAAAATCAACTAAGAAAAGGACGGTTTCGAAACAAGTGACGTAAGCCTAAAGGCATAGAATAAGTCATGCCGCCTCTCTTTACTTTTATACCCTCTAACTATACGCTTAATATAAGGTTTAATTGAGCTAAATGCTACTTGCATGCGCGACAAAAGCTTACTATACTGAGAATAAAGTCTGGAGAGAAAGCATAGAGGCTTTGGCTGGCGCAGACTTTCGTGCGCAGGCGGAAATTATTGGCCGGGAGAAACGCTATGAACTTTGTTGGAGACCCGCCCTCGCACGCCGCGGCGATTGATTTCAGCCTGTCAAACATCGCGGGCCGGCTCGAGCGACTGCCGATGACTGGGTACCAGCGAAAGATCTTCGCGATTATCGCGTCGGCCTGGCTGGTTGATCAAGTCGATGTCGCTCTGCTGACCTTCTTGCTCGGTTCGATCATTGTGGCCTTCCATCTTTCGCCGGCGCAAGCGGGCCAACTCGCGGCCATGACCTTCGCGGGCCAACTCGTCGGCAACATCGCCGCAGGCACGGCAGCCGACAAATTCGGCCGAAGAACCGTCTTTCAAGTGACGATGATTGTCTGGGGCCTCTCCAGTCTCGCCGCCGCCGCCGCATGGAGCCTGACCGCACTAATGGTCTGCCGCTTCCTGATCGGCGTCGGGGTCGGAGGCGAAGCGCCGGTCGCTCAGGCGATGGTGTCCGAAATCGTCCCCGCAAACGTTCGCGGCAAATATATCGCATTCATGGAAGGCTTTTGGGCAATCGGATACGTTATATCGGGCGCAATCAGCTTCTTCGTCCTGCCCTATCTGGGGTGGCGTTGGGCCTTCGCCGTTGTCGGAATGTTGTCGATGGTTGTTCTTTTGGTCCGGCGTTCCATGCCGGAATCACCGCGATGGCTTATGGACAAGGGCCGTCATGCCGAGGCCGAATCGGTCATGTCGCATATGGAAGCAGAAGTCATGAAACGCACAGGCCGCCAGCTACCGCCGGTGCTGCCGTTGGTGGCCGTTTCGCCTGTCAACAGCCATCAGGGTCCGATCACGACGCTGTTCTCGGCCGAATACCGCTGGCGAACGGTCATGGCATTTGGAATGTGGTTCTTTTCGCTCATCGGCTTCTTCGGCCTTAACTCCTGGATCGCTGTGCTGCTCAAGTCCCACGGCTTTTCGATTATCGGCTCGGTTGGCTTCGTCACACTCATTACGGTTGGTGGTATTCCTGGGTTTTTTACGGCTGCCACACTGCTGGAGAAGATTGGCCGCAAACCAACGACGGCAGCCTTTCTGGTGCTCTCGGCGATATCCGCCTATTTTTACGGCAATGCAACCAACCTCACGGTTCTCTTCGTCACTGGATTCGTGATGCAATTCTTCATGTTCGGGATGTGGAGTTGTCTTTACGCCTATACGCCGGAACTTTATCCGACACGGGCTCGCGCGACGGGAGCCGGATTAGCGTCGGCATTTGGACGAATCGGTGCCATCCTCGGACCGATGCTAGTTCCAATGCTTGTCGAACAAGGTGGCACTGCAGCGGCATTCGAGGTTGGGGCGGGCGGGTTTCTGATCGCAGCACTTTTGGTCGTCATTCTTGGCGTCGAAACTAAAGGCAAGATCCTCGAAGCCGTCTCGCACTGACAACGGACAACGGTTGGGGTGCACGCCTCAATCAAAACCATCTATTGAAGCAACAGAGAAGGACCAAAGATGACACTCATAGTAGACATGCGCAGCAGGCCCAGCTTTCTCCACCCCTTCTTCGGCGCCACGCCGGATACGCCCGAATACGGTGTCGTTCGCTGGCTCAACAAACGGGTTGGAACTAAGGAGGTCGATCACTTCACACGTGGTCAAAGCGTCGAGGGCTTTAAATCCGAGATGGACGGCGCCGGCATCACCATTGCGGTGATGGTCGCGCGCAGTGTTCCCGGCGTCCGGATCGAGAACGACGCGTTAGCCGAAGTATCCAAACATGATCCGCGGCGGCTCGTCGGAATCGCGTCGGTAGATCCCATCGATCTCGGCCGCGATGCGGCGGTCGCGGAAGCGCGCCGCGCGATTACCCAACTCGGGATGAAAGCGCTCAACATCGACGCCGGGTTCTACGGTACCCCCATGCGCGCCGACGATGAACGTTTGATGCCGCTCTATGAGTTATGTCAGGAACTTGGTGTGCCGGCCTTTGTCATGTCGGGGCCGACGACACCGGACCTGCGGCTCAATGATCCCTTGGCCGTAGACCGGGTTGCCAAAACCTTCCCTAAGCTGCCAATCGTTTGCTGCCACGGATTCTATCCTTATGTCGACGCCATGGTCACGGTCGCCTTTCGCAACGAGAACGTCTATGTCTCACCGGACATGTACACGTTCTCTCCAGGGGGCAAACTCTACATCGAGGCTGCCAACGGTTTCATGAAGAACCAATTTCTCTTCGGAAGTTCGTTCCCGTTCCGGCCTATGAAGCAAGGCGTCGATGATTTCAAAGCGCTAGGCTTATCTCAAGATGCACTTGAGGCAGCGCTTTGGCGCAATGCCAATCGTTTGCTAGGACTTGGGCTGTCGGATGGGAGGGCTTCCGCGGCTGCCTGAAGCATACCGGCTCGGCGGGATCCATCGATCCCGCCGAGCCCGGGGTGCTGGGTTTGAACGGCCAAGCGCTTTGGAAGCAAAATCCTAGGTTTTGTTGATAAAGGGTTTCTCGAATTTTAAGCGTGCCTTTTGAGGGGGGGCGCCAATGAGTTGTGGCGTCCGTGTAATGCGGAATGGGCAGTCCTCGGCCCTCTACTTCCACCTGAGCGCGTCCTGCCGATGACAACTGGCGGGTCTTGAACGGCATGCTCTACGTGCTGCGCGTTGGCTGTCCCTGGCGCGACTTGCACGAGCGATAAGGCAAATGGAATTCGGTCTACGTATGCTTCCGGCGTTGGGCCGGGCCGGGCGTCTGGTACGCGCTAGCGGCTTTACAAGCAAGGTGCACGCCCGTGCGGACGGTCAGGGACGGACCCTCTTGGCCACGTCGTAACAGGAAGCGAGGCGTCCAACTACACGGCCATCCCGGCGCTCTTGGCTTTACAGCTCGATACGCCGAAGGCCATGCTGACCGGCAAGGGCTACGACGGCGGCGATGCGCTCGCCGCGTTCCTCATGACCGTTATGCTTTCCGTCATTCCCCCGAACGCCAATTGCAAGGAACCCGCGAGCCGCGACTTCAAACGGTATAAGAGTCCATTCGAAAAGTTTAGCAAGGATTGCATAGCTTTCGCATCATGAGTCGTATCGACGCCAGTTTGAGGAACGCGAGCGCCTTTCTGGTCTTGGCTTCAAGATCCTTGGCCAAGC
>JBEKFQ010000154.1:0-4233 GCA_050013235.1 Beijerinckiaceae bacterium | reverse complement strand
CAGCTCCGGGGCGGATAACGCGTCGATGTCGGGCAGCTGTTTCATTCCCAGAATGAATCAGAACATGCCCGCCAAGCCTACAAAAATATCAAGCCGCCGCCCGGGGTTTCGCCCCTGTTGCACCGCTAACATTTATGTCATTGAAATTGCTGTTTAATTTCGCCAAATTTCTATTTGGTGAGTCGGTGCGTCGATCGCTATACGGTCGTATGCCCTTGGACGGGGATATTGGGGCGGTGCTCGCCGGATCGTATTGAGCACCGCTTTGCTGAATTGGCCGTGCTTGAAATGCGTACGAGGCTTGCGCTGGAATTTGGGCCATATCTGAGTCGATCCAGAATTTCGTGTCGTCTGGGAGCCGTTGCAGACACACATGCAGCACCCCGGCTCCGAATGCGAGCAACGGATGGTCGGGCGACACCTTAACGATGTTCAGGACCAACTTCCAAGGCGGTGGTCGATGCTAATGCCACTCAAGAAATCGCTTCTCTTCATCGTCAATTCGGATAGATTCTTATGCTGCTCGCCACAGAGTCGGCGACGTGCTCCTTGGTTATGACGCCAACGACGTCAACGCCCCGGGGAACCCCACGCCCCCCTTACGACGACCGCCATGAAGGCGTGTTTGCGCCACATCCTTTGGATCACGTCAAAGGCGATCGCGTCGTCGCGGACGACCGTGTAGTCCCGGCTGGCGACGTCCCCAAGGGTCACTGGCGTGTGGGCGCCCTCAAGACCGCGCCAAAGGCCGGTGTTGACGCGAATGACGCCGTAAATCCGGCCCTTTTGGGTTACCACGACGTGACGAAACCGGCCCTGTGCTTCGTGCTGGCGCAGAAACGCATCGAAGCTCGTCTCGGACGGAAGGACCAACACGCCGGGATCCATGACTTCGCGAGCATAGCGCACGAGGAACATGTTGGCATGAAGCGCCTTCGGCATTGAGCGTCCCCGGCGGACCAGCTTTAGCGTATAAATGCTCTCTGGTGAAAGCAGCCGGCGCACGCCAACGACGACCGGCGATGGCGAAAGATATCCTGATCGCGCACCGGCTTGAAAAGCTCGCGGCGCTGGTCTGTGGAAAGGCACCACGCGGTGGCCCCATGCCGATTCCTGGAACCCTTTGAGCCGATTTGGCTTTCTGCGTTTTGGCAGGGGTCACGATCGGCGCCGATTGTGACCCCTGCCTGAAACCGCAATTAATTACAATTGCAAGAACTTGAATGACAGATGCTCTGAGGTCAACCTTCGACGCTTATCGACACAAGCGGTTATACCTTAATTCAAGCGGTCCGTGGTCCCACGAATGGGGTCCACTTCAACCATCCTCTTCCCCGAGGCCGGTCGGCACGTCGAGCCGTTCCTCGATCTGCTTGACAAGGCTGAGAAGCCGCTTGAGTCTAACCGTGCCATGCTGCCTCCACTTATGAAGGACGCATCCCTGGGCGGGCGAGGCAAGGAACTCGCATGAGGCGGCGTCGCGGTAAAGCAGTCTGTCCCCCGCAACTTTGCTAGGAGACTTGCCATGGAGAAAAAGAAGATCATCAAATGGCGGAGCAAACCGCAGAAACATGATTATCCGGCCGCCGCCTCATACCTGAGTCTTGTTTTAGGGCAACAGGCGGCCGAGAATGCCGCGTTGGAATTGGAAAGCGCGGAGATGTCCGAATTTCCCGCAAAGGACATTTTTAGAGCGTCCATGTTATCGCTGCTCGGGGTGAGCAATAGTCACGTCGAACGCGATCGCGCAAAAATCATTCAGGACGAAAAGCTATCGCCACTCTTGCTGTTCAGGGACAAGAGAAACGGCAAGCTGGTAATCGCCGACGGTTATCACCGTCTATGCGCAGTTTACACATTTGATGAGAATGCCATGATTCCTTGCAAGATCGCCGGACCGGATTGAGCTCATCCAACTCTTACGCGAGGACATCATGGTAATTCCACACCTTCATCGAACCGAATCGACAGTTCAGCAACGTATGCTGGACGGATCAGCCGCACCTGATTTCTTGGAATCGGCTCATGAATGGCGGCGCCTTTTCGCGGAAACCTGGGGCACGTTCCTTCTCGTCGTCGTCGCGGCCGGCGCCGATGTCGTCGGCGCACGGAGTGGCGGAGCGATCTCACTGGGGATGAAGGTCGTCGCGCCAGGCATGATGGTCATGGTGATCATCTATTTCATGGGCGCTGTCAGCGGCGCCCATTTAAATCCGGCAGTTACCTTGGCGTTCGCGGCGCGGCGCAATTTCCCCTGGTCTCGAGTGCCGGGCTATCTCGCGGCGCAGATCGTCGGGGGCATAGCCGCGGCTTCCTTTCTTCGAGCGATGTTCGGCACACCGGGATTACTTGGCGCCACGACGCCCGGCGCGGGCGCGGGCGATTTGAAGGCTCTCGCCATGGAGGCGCTATTGACCACCGGTTTGGTCAGCACGATTCTTGGCACCGCCTCGGGCGCCCGTAATATCGGCTCAAACGGCGCTCTCGCGGTTGGCGGCTATATCGCTTTGGCCGGCCTCTGGGCAGCGCCGATCAGCGGCGCTTCGATGAACCCGGTGCGTTCGTTCGCGCCCGACCTGATCCGCGGCGACCTGAGCACCACGTGGATCTATGTCGTAGGTCCCGTGCTGGGAGGCATAATCGCGGTCGGGTTCGAATGGATCCTCAAAGGCAGACCGACCGCAGCCGGCGCGTTGGCGGCGCGAGGCGAGTTAAAATGACGGCTAAAGCAGATCGCGGCGTTCGCGCCCTGTCCCCAAATTGGGCAACGGAGTAGGGTAGCGCACTCCGGAGAGCTAGACCCTATGTTCGCTTGAGACAAGGCGACCCGTCTCACAATATGCAGGATTTACGAGGGTTGCGCTGGATGGTCCGGCGTAGAGCCTCACGCACAGGAGACGGGTCATGAATTGTTCTATCATCTACGTCGGCTTGGATGTGCACAAAGATACGATCGCTGTGGCGCTTGCCGATTTTCACAGCCGCCTCGATCCATGAATGCCACGTTTGAGCCGACGTCTGCCGTTTTCGGCGGCGCGAAGTGACTTCGACCGCTGTCGGCGCCAAGTGGGACCTTCTCCTTTTCCAAGTCGATGGAGGCGATGAAAAAGAGAAGGCGTCGCCCTTCGGGGAACGATGATAGGCGATCCACCGGTGTGCGGCCGCCACGTATCAGTCCGCATCTGAATCATGTTTGCGGCAGTGTTCGAGGTAAGCCCGTTCATGATCGACCAGGAGTGACACGACGCTGTTCTGATTCCTGAAGCAGCGCATTGAGCTTGTCCTCGCCCATCCGTTGCCGCCACCGCGTGATCGAGGAGCGGTCGAACGGCAGCTCGTGGCGGAAAAACTCCTCGCCGCAGAACAGCTGATAATAGGGATTTTCCAGCCAGCGCGCGCACAAAACCTCGTCGGAGAGATCGTGCATCGACTTCAGGATCGCGAGCCCCGCCATCAGCCGCGTGGGCAGCGGCGGATGCCCGCGCCCCTCGCGATAAGCGGCGCCGAACTCGTCCTCCAGAAAGCGCCAATCGATCAGCCGCCCGAGCTTCGCCAGAGGGTGGTTCATGTCCACGATCTGATCGAGCCGCGACGTGAACATGTCGTTCTGCCCCCTTCCCCGCTGGTCCCTCGGACGCATGACCCGCCTCCAAATCAAGTGCCTTGGGGCATGGAATCACGCTTTCATGCGAGAAGAAATCGCAAGTTTTCGGCCGTCCACAGACGCGAAACGCGCGGGAAACTAAACTTGAATATACCTCAGAACGAAGCTGGATCAGCGGGTTAGGTAATCTTCACGGACGACGAATTGAACAGCCCTGGGGTGGTAAGGCAACTTCGGCTTTCGCGCTATGTGAATATCATTCTGATGAAAGGAACGCCCGCGCAGTAATCGCTGACACGTGTTGTGACAGATACACTTTGTTGGCGTCAATTTTTGCTACCCGACTTTTGTCGATGTATAGCTGTTTTGGGTCGAGGGCATCGTCATTCATTAGCTTAATACGGTCGCCTTCAACCGTTTCCACGGTGCCTACGTGCTGATCGTTGGCGTCAACAACTTCCATATGCGCACAGATTTCCATTTTCGTTCTCCATACCTATGCCCCCACTTCGCCAACGCGGGACCGTACGAAGCGTTCCCGTCTGGCGCAGCTCGTCGTCGATTGAGGAAACCGAGAGTCACGCACTGCGTGACTTGGTTCCTTGCCGCATGAATGAAGGAAAGCGCGA
>JBEKFQ010000153.1:0-7055 GCA_050013235.1 Beijerinckiaceae bacterium | reverse complement strand
TCCGGGGCGGATAACGCGTCGATGTCGGGCAGCTGTTTCATTCCCAGAATGAATCAGAACATGCCCGCCAAGCCTACAAAAATATCAAGCCGCCGCCCGGGGTTTCGCCCCTGTTGCCAAAAACGGCTACAAAAGAGGCAGCCACGATCAATACTAAGGCCGAAGCGCAGGTTCGACCATGTTTTTCTCTGCATTAGCCACACGGGAATAGTGTAACATTTATGTCAAACCTCATTTGAAGCAGCTGACATTGTGGCAATATTCCGAAAACAACATTGAATTTATACGGCGAACTGAAGTTTTCTGCCTTTACGAAAGGCGCCGGGCAACCACCGAATCTCCGCAACCAGTATCTGCGGCGAGATCGAGCGGTTCAGACAATCCGGAATATGCATCGCGGCAAGCCGATGACATTCGAATGTCATCGGTATGAGCGTTACATTGTCTGACGCCGGGCCTTTTGCTTTGAAGAATAAGGGGGACTAGTCATATGAGGATGCGAGAGTTAAGCAGAGGGGCGGCACTCGTTGCGCTTCTGGTCAGCGGGGCCCCGGCTTTCGCGGCGGATTTGCCGACATTGGCGGCATCGCCCGTTGATCCATTCGGAGACAATTTCTTCGGCCGCCTCTATCACGCCTATGCCGACGAATGGGGCAAGGATGCTCCTGTAACCGACCCCCGTGCGGCGCCGCTTCCGCCCGCCCGCCGCGGCTTGGATCAGATCGCGCCGCAGCCCGAGACCTCGCCACCTTACCCCTTCGTCGAATGGCCCTTCGGTGGCGCCTCGACGATTGGCGGCGCCATTCCGAACGCGGTCGATACGCCGTTGCAAAAAGCGCTGCTACCTGCGACGTCGGCGCCCGGCAAATGGTTGGAAGACCAGCATATTCAAGTCTATGGCTGGGTCACCGTGGGCGGCAACGTCAGTACCGCGAAGACCGGCTATGGCGGCAATGCTCCGGCAGCCTATTCGTATAGCCCGAATCAAGCCATGCTCGATCAAGCTGTGCTCTACGTGGAACGCGTTCCCGATACCGTTCAACAGTCCCATTGGGATTGGGGCTTTCGCGTAAGCGGTATCTATGGCGAGAACTATCGCTATACGACGGCCTTAGGCGTGTTCAGCAATCAGTATGTGTATCATAACCATTTCGAAGGCTATGATATGCCGATGGTCTATGGCGAACTCTACCTGCCGCAATTCGCGGAAGGTCTTCTCCTCCGGGCCGGCCGCTACATCTCGGTCCCCGACATCGAAGCGCAGCTCGCGCCGAACAATTACATGTATTCGCATTCGATGACCTATGCGCTGGACAATTACACCAACACCGGTCTGATCGGGACGTTGAAAATCACCAAAAACTGGCTGGCGCAGTTCGGTGTGAGCGCGGGTACGGAAACAGTGCCGTGGAACGCCAAGACCGTTTCTTTGCCGGGCTATACCGGCCAACGTGATCCCGGCACTCAGCCGAGCTTCACCGGCTGCCTCCAATATCAAACCGATTCAGGCAACGACAACTTCTACGGTTGCGCCAATGGCATCAATAATGGCACTTGGGGATATAATAACCTTCAATGGTATGGCGGCACCATCTATCATAAATTCAACGATCAGTGGCACATCTCGTTCGAATCTTACTACGAATATGAAAAGAACGTCTTGGACGTCACGCAAGGCTATGCCAACACGGCATTCCAATACATGACCAATGCACCCCTCGAAGCGCATTGCCAGAACGGCGCAACCCAATGTACCGCTCAGGAATACGCGCTTTTGGCCTACCTGAACTATAAGATCGACTCGCTGAACAATCTTTCGCTCCGGGGCGAATTCTACAATGACGAAAAAGGTCAGCGGACCGGATACACGACCCGCTACTTCAACCAAGCGTTTGGCTGGCAGCATTGGTTCTCGCCCTCGGTCGAGATACGGCCAGAAATCGCCTGGTACCATTCGCTCGATCAAGCCGCTTTCGACAATGGAACCAAGCATGAGGTCGTCGTCGTCTCGTCCGATCTGACCTGGCACTTCTAGGACCTAAAGTCTGAGCGCTTGGTGCCCAAGCGTTCAAACAAACTATCGACTAGGTGTATGGTCCCGGAATGAGGTGACGCGGATTGATCTTGAAGATGGAAGGATCTGTTGTCCAGGCGTGGGCGATGGCTTCGAACGGTGTTTTTCACCGAAGAGCCTTCAGGTGCTTGGCGAAGTTGTAGGCTGCGACAAAGGCGAGGACGTGCGCCTTGAGGCTGTCGAGATCGGGATAGTGGAAGGCCCTGAGCGTCGCATCTTTAATGGTACGATTCATCCGTTCAGCCTGACCATTGGTCCAAGGATGATAGGGCTTCGTTAGCTTGTGCGTGATGCCGTTTTCGGCGCAGACGCGATCGAAGATATGGCCGCCGAAGAAGCTCGCTGTGAGGCCATCGCGGTTCTTGGGCAGATCGGCGAAAGCAACGCCGTTGTCGGTCAAGACCGTGTGGATCTTGTAGGGAAAGGCCTCGATGGCGTTCCGCAAAAAGGCCGCACCGTTCATCTTGCCGGCCTTCTCGTAAAACTCGACGAAGGTGAGCTTCGAGACGCGATCGATGGCGAGGAACATGTGGATCTTGCCGTCCGCGTGACGCAGCTCGCAGCTGTCAATGTGGATATAGCCGATCGCCGTTTCGGCAAAGCGGCCACGCTTTGCCTTTGTCTCGGTGGCGGGAAGCCGCGAGATTCCGTACCGTTCGAGACAGCGGTGAAGGCTCGACCGTGTCAACTTCGGAATGCTTTCACGCAGACACCCCATGATGTCGTCGCTGCCGGAAGGCCACGATCATCGCCTCTTCGACCTGCGTTAGCACCGTGCTGTGCGGCTCGCGCGGTCCCATCGGGGCATCCGCCGTTGTGGAACGTGAACGCCACTTCGTGACGGTCGTCCCAGCATCCTAAACGGGCAGCTATTTTGTTTTCTCTGCGGTGATATAGACATATTCCGGGCAGAGGGAGTTGAGCAGATGCACGGTTAAGACGACGGGCTAACAGCAAAATAGTTGCATATTATACAGCTTGTTTGTCACAGAGGTCGCGCCGACGACTTTTATCTATTGCGAAAGCAGGTTATCGTCGAACTCTATTTTTAACTGATTCTGTGGGTGGAGACTTCCAATGACAGAGGTAAGCGGGCAAGCGGGTTTTCTGGATATGACGGTCGATATTGTTTCTGCATTTGTCAGCAACAATGCGGTGCCAACGAGCGAGTTGGCGACCCTCATTCACTCGGTTTATGAGTCAATTCAGAAGATCGCGGGCGTCGCGCCAGCTGTCCTGATTGTCGAACCGCAGGAACCAGCTGTTCCCGTGCGAAAATCGGTTACGCCGGAATTCATCGTTTGCCTCGAAGACGGCAAGAAGTTCAAGTCTTTGAAACGGCATTTGCGGACGGCCTATAGTCTGTCGCCCGATCAATATCGCGCGAAATGGAACTTGCCGAGCGACTATCCCATGGTGGCGCCCGCGTATTCGGTGGCCCGCTCCGCGCTGGCAAAGCAATCCGGTCTTGGACAACCGCGCGGTTTGTCCGAAGCTGCCAAGCCGAAAGCCGCCGCAGGTGCTCCCGCTAAGCGGGGCCGTGGGCGTCCGAAGGCCAGCGCCGCAGAATAGACGCATACGAGCGGTTCCCACAAAATATGTAGCCTTTTATGACCCGGAAGATTTTCCGAGTGTGGTTACACGCGGAAATTTGCCCCTCTTATATAATTTTCAATATATTTGTTTTACGATCGGAACAAAGAAGTTGGTTGGGTCAAGTATCTCGCGAAACGCGACCCTGTTGTTGAAGATAGATTCACATTTAGATTTATAAGACCGTTTGCCAGAGAAGTTTTGCTTCGCGGAAATTTCACACGATTATGTCTGCGCTCGCCTCGGCTGCTCTTACGAATGGAATCGTGAAACCCTATTAAAAACAACGGTGTTTGACGCGCTCGTGTCAGCTTGGCTTCCCCGCCATGCTTTTTGTTGCGGCACTTTTTCACTGGAATTCAAGAGTTCTGATAAGTAATCACTTGGACAAAAAGACTAAACCGTGCAGTCGGATAGGGGCGCGTGCCCCCGGTGCCGCCATTCGTTTGGGACCGTCCAGTTCGGAGAAGCCCGGCAATCACGTTCAATTCCGGGGGCTATTCGGAAGAGGCCCGTAATGAAGGACATATGCACGAAGGGGCGCCCCTATTCCTCAGTTCTCTTCAACGCTATCCAGGGACACCCACAAGCAGTTCA
Organism: Beijerinckiaceae bacterium; assembly: GCA_050013235.1. Lineage (GTDB taxonomy): Bacteria > Pseudomonadota > Alphaproteobacteria > Rhizobiales > Beijerinckiaceae > RH-AL1. Next base: position 2,791 of record JBEKFQ010000153.1, on the reverse strand, counting down.
CTTCACCGCGGGGGCGGACGCATTCCGCGCGGTTCCAGATTGACTGATCCTGCAAAATTGCGGTCGACCCTTCATCCAGTTTTTTGCAGGCGCCGCTCTCCACCATCTTGAGCGCTGCCTCCTCGTCGCCCTGGCCGATTAAATCCCGGATCTTCGAGTAATCTTCCAATCGCGGGCATCCCGGCGCGTCGTCGCTCAAGCGAACCACGGTATCGATTCTCATGAATTTATGGGTTGGGTTCGCTTCCGGTTTTGTTGCGGGCTGTGTGTCGGCCTCTAGCGTGCTGGCGGGTGGTTCCGGGGTGGCCGCCAAAGAACTTCCGTCTTCGCTCAGGAGGGACGACGCGAACATCCAGACGCAATCGGCCTGTCCGTGAATATGAGCGCACAGCGACGTTTTCTTCCCGTCGATATCGATCGAAGCCACATCGCGCTTGAGGCCGGGCCCGAGTATTTCACACTGGTCTTGAGCGAAGTACCGCTGCGCTGTTGGGACATCGTTCCGCCTGATGGCCTCGGCGTAGGGGCCGAGCGCCTCTTCCGTTTGGCACGCGGGTGCGTTTCCTGCCACGACAGCGGGTGTCATTGTGAGCCTGGCATCGTATGCGACGCTCTTCTTTGGCTCATCAGGGGCATTTTCAGCGGGTCCAGAGAAGATCCCGGAGAAGGCATAGACAATTGTTAGTCCCGCCGGACCGATCAAGGCGGCTTTCATGAAAGAGGGGCTGGGTCCTTGTCCTGGTCTTGTGGGATTATTGATGCTCATGAATGCTGGTTCCCCAAAAGGGTGAGTATGGCTTGCATGGGCCTGACGGGCGGCAGGGTGGGCGCAGGTGTGCATTCGCTCCCTTGGGCGTGGAAGTCCAGTAAAATATCCTAATTTGGGATTATCCGATCTTAGGATCAACTTCGCCCGCGCTCTCTCACCGCGCTGGCATATGCCCAAGTCCATCCGTTCTCCCAGACATCAGCGCCTGCTCGAAATTCTCATCGAAGAGCGCAAGCGAGCTGATCTTACGCAGGCCGTTCTCGCGGAACGGCTCGGCCGTCCTCAATCCTATGTCGCCAAATACGAGAACGGCGAGCGGCGCCTGGACGTCGTGGAATTTATCGAATTGATCGAGGTGATCGGCGCAGAGCCTAAAAAGGTCTTCGCGCGACTTTTGCGGACAGCGTGAGAACAACTGTAAAAAAAGTTGTCTAAGGAACCAAACTTTTCGTCAAGACGATTCCGCTTTTGTGAGCCCGGAAGACCGTCGTTCAGAATGAGAACGGCGACAAGGTCTTGACTCGATTGGCACCGCTTATCACGCTTGCTTGCGTCGTGCCTTAACATCACAAAGGCGTATCCCGCGCGAACGACCTTCATGCGCATTTTTCTGCAGCCGCCGCCCTCTGTTTCCATTTCATCACAGCATGGGAAAGCAACGTGATCGCCGGCGTCTTCATTGACGACCGATGCGCGCAAAACGACGAAAGGAGAAGGCCAATGCCTTGACCAAAACCTGACCTCGGGACCATAAAAAAGCGGGTCATGTATGGATGCCCCCATTCGCGCAAGGCGTTTTCGAGCGGTGTCAGCGTGTGATCGGGTGCGGTCATGTATCAGGCCTTTTAATGCGGTCTGATACGAACCGCTGGCCGGTATGGAGATGCGCGGACCCGGCGCAAATCAGTTCTGCGAGCTCGGTGCTCGTTGACTCGAATGCGTTTCCTGGCCCTCTCTGATCGATCACTTTGCCCTTACCGTTCGATGACCTCCTCACACGCCGGCTTACCGGACCTTGCCCACTGCCATGACGATCAGGCAGCAAGAGGTTCCGGGTCCCTATAATTCTCGTTCTTCGTCAGCATCGCCCATGCTGAGCGTGTCATCTTGTTGGCAAGCGCAACCGCTACCAGCATACGGGGTTTGCGCGGCAACATGCGGGCGAGCCAGGAGCCTTCCGGCACCCCCTTGCGACTGGCCCAGCGGATCACAGTCATGGCGCCGGTGATCAGCAACCGGCGGATGTCGCGTTGCCCCATCTTCGATGTTCGCCCGAGGACCTGTTTGCCTCCGCTCGAATGCTGAACAGGCACCAGACCAAGCCATGCGGCAAAGTCGCGTCCGCGTTTGAATGTCCCCATCGATGGCGCGAAAGTCTCAATCGCCATGGCGGTGATTGGACCGATGCCGGGCATGGTGAGCAGGCGCGCTGTCGTGGTAGCATGAGCCGCTTCATTCCTGAGCGCCTTTTCCAGGTTCCCAATCTTGGTGGACAGGCCCTCGATCTGTTCAAGGTATAATCGCCCCATCTCAACGACCATGAGATCAAGTTTGGTCGCTTCATCCTCAATCAGGTCCGAAAGGGCTTTCAAATTCGCCACGCCCTGCGGCGCTATCACGCCATGTTCGGCCAAATGCCCACGCATGGCGTTGATAAGCTGGGTGTGCCCAGTCGCGCAATCCGATTGACATGATTTTCCAGGGCATGTCGACGAGCCTGTTCCAGGCTTCGCAACATTTATCGACGATGTCAGCGTAAGATGAGAAGATCCGGTTCGAAAGCCAATTATCGCGAAGCAATTGCCAGACGTTTTCCACGGGGTTCAGTTCGGGGCAGCGCGGGGTCGACGGTAAGACTGATTTCTTTCAGATGCTTGGCCATGGCGGCGGTATCGCACCATGGCATGACCAAGCCGGCGCCCTTGCCCTTGGCGGGACAAATTGCGCCAAAAATATAGGCCGATGCCGTACGCTGATCCTGGAGCGCGGATGGCCGCGTGCCTCGTTCCGCCCAGCGCCGCG
>JBEKFQ010000152.1:0-4339 GCA_050013235.1 Beijerinckiaceae bacterium | reverse complement strand
CGGATATGGCGCGGACGGCAGCTCGTGGATGCATTGGAGGAGCAGGGTATTCTGATCCGCAGCCCCTCGATGCGCGGCGTCGCCGAGGAGGCGCCCGGTGCTTACAAGGACGTGGGCGCGGTCGTTCTGGCGGCCGAGCGCGCCGGGCTGGCGCGCCGGGTGGCGCGGCTGCGGCCCCTGATCTGCATCAAGGGGTGACTGGGTGAGGCCAGATATTGGCTTGCCCCGCGCAGAGACATCCGGCTGCGCACTGCGTCCTCGGTTCGCAAGGAGACTTGGCGCGCAAGGAGACGATGACCTCGCCGAAAATCGCCTCTAAAATCAGAGCTTTGCGAATGGTGCCCAGGAGAGGACTCGAACCTCCGGGATAGGACAGAAATCCCTGTTAAAACAACGATATTTTACCGTCAGCTGGAGCCAATGTGTAAGACCTTTGAGTAAGAATTACGGTACCGGAATTCCGAGCTTCGATCAACCAATTTGAGTAACAATTCATACAAAGTCCGCTTACCTCGCAGCGGAAACAGCAATGCTTGTGACGGGCCCAGGCCTTAGCACAACAGCGTTTGAAGGTTGGTTCGAACCGCCTTGGCGATCCATTGGCGGTCAGCGAGGCGAAGGGACCGCAGACGGCCGCCGCCGCGGTCCGCGAGGTTCAACGGCTTGCGATGACCGCCGCCGGGGCGGTCGCGTTCTTCCGGACCGGAGATCTCAGAACCGGCAATTTTCAAGATACTGCGGTCATACGGAGCTTTGGAACGGTGCCAAGCGCTGACGATCTTTTTGGCGCTGGCCGACAAACTGGTCGCATCGACAACGGATGGCAGCTTCGATAGACCGGCCGGGCAGCTCAAAAGGATATCACCATGGCCAAACTGATCGTTCTCTATGCCGAGCCCGCTGATCCCGCCCACTTCGATAAGCATTTTCGCACTGTCCATATTCCGCTGGTACAGCGACTGCCCGGCCTGCGCGGCTTCAGCTTTGGCCCCACCTCTGCGCTGGACGGCGACCCGGGCGCATTTTTCTGGTCTTTCATTGGCACGTTCGACAGCCGGGAAGCTATTCTCGAAGCCTTTGGATCGCCTGAGGGGCAAGACGTAGTCGCCGATATTCCAAATTATTCACAGGCCGCCCCAACCATCCTTTATCTCGATGAGACGAAGGGCTGATCGGCGCGCCGAATGGGTTTTTGTGGACGCCGATGATCTTCCCGACCGCCACCGGCACGGTGCCGCTCTCGATTCAGTGGTGCACGTTTGCTCAAGATTCGCAGAACGGGTCGACGACATTCCTCGAGTTGTGGATGCGGAAGAACCTCACAACGGCGCCGACGGCGGACATTCCGGATATCGCCGGGACCGGCGACACGACCAAGGCCCAACCGGATGCTCCCGACTATTCCACGGGGAAATAACACCCCGGCACGCTGGCAACAGACGGTCCAAGTGGCGTAACCGTCTGCGTCATTTCTGGTCTTGGGCCGTAATAGCATTGACGCTATAAGCCGCAAGCGCATAGCGTGTGTTTTACAGCGTGGGAGTGGCGTCGGTGGCAAATGTTCTTCGCAAAACAGCCTTGGCGCTCATTATCAGTTTAGCTGCTTCGGACGCATACGCCCAATTCGCTCGAAGCGAGGCAGCGAAAAGACAAATCGTGGTGCCCTTCATTAGGGCTTTAACCGGATGCGTTGCCAAGCAGGCGTTGTATGAAGATGATGCTGTTATCGCGTATAAGCAAAATCTGTTGGGCGAATACTTGAAGACGACCATCCAGAAATGCCCCGACGATTTGAAGCGCCTTTGGTATACCTACGAAATCACCTATGGGCCAGGAACTGCATGGTCCTTCATCAAGGGACCGTATTCGGACGACCTAGAACGCGCCGTCCTTGCCCGGATCAAAAGTCAGCTTGAAACCAAGTTGGCTGAATTCGATCAAAAGCAGATTTTGGCTAAACAGCGGATGGCTCAGGAAGCCGAATCGCGACGAACTGAAGACGAGCGACAGGCTGCATTGAGCAGACAGCGCGAGGAAGAGGCTAAAGCGGCCGCGGTCAAGGCGGAAGCGGAGACAAAGGCCGCCGAGGCCAAAGCCGCTGCAGAAAAGCAGGAACGGCTTGATATCGCTAAGCGAGCTTTATTCGTTTTAAGGGACAAGTTCTATGCCTGCGTCGATGGCTAGCTGCCAGGCCTCGTCAAATCGGGGGAGTCCGCGGAGGTCCTTGCGAGCGCCGCGATGACAGTTTGCAGCCGGCCCTTATCTGATCTGCAAGACTCTGCGATCGAAGCGGATTCGATTGAAAATGGGCAACACTCCAATCTTCGCGAAACAGAAATGCGAGAGGACATCAAGAGCTCTGTCAAAGATAGGACTGTAGCCGACGCCGTACAAGCGAAGGCTGGCGTTGGAATATTCGCTCCGGGTGCATCGAGCAAAAACTAGATCATTGCCTGCGGCCTCAAAATCACCCCCTCACCGGCCGCGCAGCGCATGATCGGCGGGCGGGGATACCCGTTTGGGAGGCCTCAATGCGGGTTGGGGTCATCATTGACCGACGCCCCGCATCCATGGCGCAAGAGGTACCCCACGTCATCGATCATCTGTTGATGCTCAATGTTGTTCTGTATGTGTAGCCCGCCATTCCAACATCCTTGCTCTTTGTTGCTCAAATGAAAGCAATGGGAGGTCTCTGGACTCTGAAAATCGATCATCTCTCCGTACTCTGAGTAATGTCCGTTAAGTTTGCTGAAATCAATCATAAAGTAGCGCGACTCGTATCCAGGGGGTGCCTCGTCGGTCTCTATATAGACGCATTGCGCAACCTTGCGAAACTTGGTTTTATATGGATCCTTAAGTTTTGGAATAAGATATGCTTCCTCCGCGCTTTGCACGACGACTGTCCCGCCCATGGCGTTGCTTGCGCCCGCTAACACTATGGAAGCGGCCTCCATACTTTTCTGGTAGTCGGGGGATGACGGTGCTTTCGCCGGCACGCGCGGCTGTCGAAAGGAGCAGTGCGGCGCAATACGCTAAAATTTTCATGGCGGCCTCTAGAAGCAGCGAGAGCCATCAATGGCGCGCGTTGCGAGAGTGTATCGGGTTCCAAGCCGCCGAGCCACTGCGTGGAATTGCCGATTAACAAACCGTAGACTCCGGCGCCGGCTGACCTGTCACACGATCGTCGCCCCGATCTTGTATGGGGAAGATATACTTAATCCATTTTTAGGAGCGGGGCCGTGCCGACGATTTTGCCAATCCGCGTTTACGTTTCGCCTTGGAAGCAATTTAGCATCCCACTTTGGGTTTTAGGACCTATCGTGCTTGGGCTGCTCTCCCTCAGTTTAGCATTGAATCCGCTCACTCAAGCTGATCCGGATTCCGCATTATTTGGAACGTTGGCGGCAAGCCCCTAGTCACTCAAAGGCGTGGCCGTTCAGGTACCAATCCTCACGCGCGCCCGTCGCGACGATGCGCATCATTTCGCCCGGCAAAGGCCTTTGAAGTGCGAGCGCCTCGGCAGCCGGCGCCTTGAGCCAGGTCGTGAATTCCTCCGCCGTGGTGAGCATGACCGGCATGGCCTTGGGGTGCACCGGGCCGACAACCCCATTTGCCTCGGTCGTCAAGAAGCCAAATAGCCGGTGCTCGCCTTCAACCGGGTTGGCCTTCGTCCCGCGCGTGCCGTGCCAAGTGGTCCAGATGCCGGCGAAGGCGAACAGCGGCCGCGTATCGCCCAGGGCGAACCACGTCGGCGTCTTTCGGGGCTTGGTGTCGGCATATTCGCAAAAGGACGTAACCGGCACGAGGCATCGGTTCGCCGGCCCGAGCCACCGGCGCCAATGTGGGCTTTTGGTGTTCCGGACGTTGGTGACCATGCCACCGCCGAACATCGATGGCCCCGGCATCCCCCAGCGCGCCAGCACGAGCTCGCACTCCCCATCGGCCGCGCGGCGCATGATCGGCGCCGGGTAGTCGGGGAATATGCCCGGCATGGGCGGCATATTGCCTGTGAGGTCCCGCGAGACATGGAACAGCCGGCGGATGGCCTCTTGGTTCGTGGTGAGGGAGTAGAGATTGCACATGAGGCAGCTTGACCGATCATTGCTCCACCGTCGAGACCTTGGCCGCTATGCCACGCAGCGTTTTGGCGTCCACGATCCGCAATAAGCCGCCGCCAGTCTATCTAAAATTGCATCGGGCGGACTGACTTAAGGGGGCTTATACCAACCCTCACTGATCAAAACCCGTGAGCCCAGTCTCGCAGTCCGATGGACATGATGCGCCAGGGCTGATCGATGAGTTTGTTCCAAGCGAAGCAGCAATGGTCGAGAATGTCCTC
>JBEKFQ010000151.1:0-4351 GCA_050013235.1 Beijerinckiaceae bacterium | reverse complement strand
TTCTGGGATTATGTCGGCGCGAGGCTCGGCGCGCCGAACCACGCCGGCATCGCGATGCTGCCCGAAATAATCAAAACCCGCGCCGCGACAGCTTAATCGCCCGGGGTTTTGCCCCTCTTACCGTTTTTGCTCTTAACTTGATCATCGCGTTCATCAATTAGGCGAAAAGGTTACTGCCCCGTAAGACTTATCGAAGAGTTGTATGATGCGGCATCCGGCCAGAGGATATACTTCGATTTTATCTAAAACCAGCCTCTCATACAGGGGACTGTAATGAGCGTTGAACAGCCCTGCTTTTCGTCAGGAAAAGCGGAAAATCACATCACACAAAGTGCGACGCTCCGGCACAAAGTTGAGAGCGTTGAACAGCCCTGCCCGATTGCCCTGGAACAGGTAGCAGTAGGCATTGGTTGTTTATTGTGCATATTGATCAAGTATCATTCGTATTTAGATCAAATCGTATGCATAAAGGATAATTGACATGCATTCCCTGCTGCATTCAGCTGTCAGCTGACGTTTCTAGGTCTACCCTCAGCAAGAGGAGCTATCTAATGGCCACGAATTTTCTGCACGAAGCCGCCGTTCAGCATGAGAATGCCGCTAAAGCTCATTTGATCGCCGCGAAACGTTGCGAACACGACGCGCACGCTATCAAGCATGACGAGCCTGCCGCGCAAGCGGAGCAACTGTCTGATAAAGTCGAGTCGGGTAGCGCTTGGTATCATGAAGCCGCGCTCAAGGAATCCGATAAAGGCAGGCACCATTAGCTGATATGCACCTTGCCGCCTATCGCAGTTGAAAGGGCAAAGGCAGCCTCATTGATGCGGCTTTATAATCGTTCGCGGCCGGCCGGAAGAAGCTTGTCGAAAATTTCCCTGACGGCCTGACGCATCGAAGCAAGCTCGTCCATCAAGTGCGCGAAACTCGGCAGGCCGGTGGCAGCAGCGAGCCTGCTTTTCACACCTTCCCCCGCTAGGTCCGGGCGGCGGTCCTTGTCAAGCGCGAGACACATAATTTGAGTGGCGTTGGTGTAGAGGCGATGAGCCTTTAATAGCGTTTCGGAGCTTTCCGCATCGAGAAGACCTAATCTCCCCGCAGCGGAAAGGACTCTCTGGGTGGATGGATCGGCGAGGTCCAGCGCTTCGCCAGCATAACGCAAGACCATGTATTGCGCGATAAATTCGACATCGAGCAAGCCGCCGGCCACCAGCTTCAAATCCCAATCGGAGGCCGGTTGCCTCGCGTTCGAGATCAGCGCGCGCATGCTGGCGACGTCATAACCGAGAGCCGGTTTCGGTGGCGAGCGCAAGATCTCGGTTACAACGCCGGATACCAATGCGCCGAGGTATTCGTCCCCCGCAACGACGCGCGCGCGCGTGAGGGCCATGTGCTCCCAGGTTTCCGCTTCGCCGAACTGATAGGGAATGAAGGCGCCGATTTTCGTCGCCAGCGGACCCTGGCGGCCGGAGGGCCGTAGACGCATGTCAATATCGTAGAGCCGGCCACGCCGCGTCGCCGCACTTAAGTACGAGATAAGCCGCTGCGTTAGACGCGTATAATATTGCGTGGCGTGAAGCCGCTTTGGCCCCTCCGACACCGGCCGCTCCGCGTTGAAATCATAAAGCACGACGAGATCGAGGTCGGAGGATGCCGTCATTTCGTGCGAGCCGAGCTTGCCCATGGCGAGGACCGCCATGGCCCCGCCGGTCACGGTGCCATGCTCGGCCTCGAAAATTTGTCGACAATGGGCGAGCGCCGCGCGAATGACGCCCACCGCGAGCGCGGAATATGCGCGACCAGCATCGTCGGGATTGAGTGTGCCTGACAGCAGGCGCAAACCGACGAGGAAATGCTCCTCATTGGCCCAATCCCTCAATGCGTCAAGAAAAACCTCGGCCGGCTCCTGCGATGGGAGGACTGCCGCGGCGGCTTCGGTCGCAACCATGTCGTCAAGCATCGCCGGCGCGGTTGGATCAATCGCCGCGTCGAGCAAATGCGGTCGCGCCGTCACAGCCTCTACGAGCCGTGGTGCGCTTCCGAGCATGTCGGCAAATAGCCGGAGCAGCGCGGCATTGAACAACAAAATCGCAAAGAGTTCAGCGGCCGCAGGCATGCGCTCCAACGCTCTGTCGAGCGTCGCGATGGCTTTATCGGGATCAAAAGTGCGCGCGAAGGTCCGCAGCAGCTTGGGCACAAGCTCCGTCAATGTCTCGCGCGCGCGGGAGGAACGCAGGCCGGGTTTGCGGCCGAAATGCCAGTTGCGGACCGTTCTCGAAACGACGGCCGGTGCCTTAAAGCCGAGCGCGGCGAGCGTCTGGATGGTTTCGGGATCGTCTTCGATTCCGGTGAAAACGAGGCTACCACCGGAATCGTCGAGGCCCGGCGCGTGCTCAAACAAAAGCCTATAATGGTAGACAACCCGCGCAAGATGGCGTCTGAAGACGGCTGAAAACCGTGCGGTCGAGGCGAAGCCCGCAAAGAGCGCAAAGCGCTCCAATAGCTCAGGGTCGATTGGTAGAGTATGTGTCTGCTCATCCGCGATCATTTGCAAGCGATGCTCCACATCGCGCAAAAAGACGTAGGCGCGTGTGAGTTCGCCGAGGGCTTTGCGTGTCACCCAGCCGTCGCGCTGCAGCCGTAACAGCATCGGCAAGGTGCGCGACCCTCGCAGGTCCGGCAGCTTGCCGCCGAAAATGAGTTGCTGTGTCTGGACGAAAAACTCGATCTCGCGGATCCCGCCGCGCCCAAGCTTGACATTATGACCGGCAACAGCGATTTTGGCATGCCCTTTTACGGCGTGGATTTGGCGCTTCATTGCATGGATGTCAGCGATGGCGGCGAAGTCGAAGTACTTGCGCCAAATAAACGGAACAAGTCCCTCGATGAACGCCTCTCCAAGGGCTGCATCACCAGCCACGACACGGGCCTTGATCATCGCCGCGCGTTCCCAATTCTGTCCATAGGCCTCGTAATAATGGAACGCGGCATCGGCCTTTATCGCCACCGCCGTCGCGCCGGGATCTGGGCGAAGTCTTAGATCGACGCGCAAGACGTATCCCTCCGCTGTCCTCGTTTGCAAAATGCGTACGAGGTCTTTCACCAGCCGTACGTAGAATTGGCTGGCGTCTTCAGGCTTTTTGAGTGAAGACTTGACGGGGTCAAATATGGCAATGAGATCGACGTCGCTGGAATAATTGAGTTCGCGGCCGCCGAGCTTGCCAAGGCCAAGCAAAGTTAGGCCACAGCCGAGTTCGGGATGCAAAGGATCGGCGATCCCGAGCTTGCCGTCCGCTTCGGCCTGGCGGAGTAAGAAGGCGAGCGCCTCAGCGATGAATATATCCGCCGATCGCGATAACGCTTGCATAACCGTTTCCAGCTTCCAGATGCCGCCGAGGTCGGCTAACGCGACGACGAGCGCGGTTTCCTGCTTGGCCAGCCGCAGCCGCCGCATGATCGAGGCCACGTTCTCCGGGGGAATACTTTGAGAGAGGTCCGAAAGCACACGCTCGATCGTCTGCGCAGGTGCTTCCGATAATACACGCGCAAGACGCAACGGATCGTTGCGGAGGAGTTGCCAGAGATAGGTGGAATGATCGACGACGGCCATCAAGAAGGTGCTAATTCGCGGCGTCTCGATGATCGCCCTTGTATCGGGATCGACCATGACCGCCAGTTCGAGGATCCGCTCCTGCGCAAGAGGGCGATTGGCGATCCGCGGCTTAGGCCTGAGCATCGTCCAAAGTGGCTGGTCGTTGCACTTCCATTTCATGATGAGACCAAACTGAGTTCGGCCTAGCGAATTATCGGCTGCTGGAGCCGGGGACCTGCTCTCGCTCGATTGCATCGGCTAACCTTTCTAACTGTCTGATGATCCATGCCCAACGGGTAGGCACTTTTGCCCCCGAAATTGGCATGGGCCACCCTCTATGCCCTTCGTGAGACCCTCGCTATATAATTCATGAGAGCTCTACGATTGTTTCTTAGATACTATCGTTTGAGCATCGACAGTGACCGCTGCATGGCGGCTGTTGTGAATGCGCCGCTGTAAGCCCTTCTGGCAAGCCGCGAGCCCTAAGCCAGGGCAGCGTGGGTCTTGCCCGTGCCGGAGGGCCCGAGGGCGATACAGTTATGGCGCTTCTCGATCCATTCGCAGAGAGGCGCGCCAGTTCCAAAACCAGGGCTTTGTTGAGCGAGGGCTGAGCCTCAAAGTCGAATGTGCCGAGGCTCTTATACCAATCCTCTGAGAGCTTGACTCGCGCGGGTATTTTCAAGTCCGCCGGGCTCTGATTCAACATGGCGAACGAGGAGATTCGCCATGCCTATTCCGCTCCGGACTGATTTTGACGCCCCG
>JBEKFQ010000150.1:0-4481 GCA_050013235.1 Beijerinckiaceae bacterium | reverse complement strand
ATATCCATGAGCAACACCCCAGATTCTCCAGCTTAAACGCCGGATGATCGCATGACCCAGGGTGGAAACTATTGGACGCTGTTTACCCCCGGAATCTGGAAAGTTTTGCACGCTGTTTTACATTCCGGCTCCAGGTCAGCCCCTTCCGGCACCGACGATGCGCTACGGTCAGCACCTTCTCCGATGTAGAACGCAAGCTGCCTAAGGGCATCGTCAAAATCTTCGGCAGGCTCGCGAAGCGCAACGAGATAGGAGCCAAGGCCGGCGAGAATCCCAGTCACCGTTAAGAGCACGAGCAACCATGTCAGCAATTGTCCGCGCAGAGACCTCATGAGAGCTTGCCTGGAATTGCCCAGCCAACCCCCCGGATGTTTCGTATGATGGCCTTGCCGAATTTTTTCCGGATGGAATAGATGAGCACGTCGATCGCGTTGCTTTCGACCTCCTCGCCCCAGCCATAAAGCTTTTCTTCTAATTGGCCCTTCGACAGGATCGCGCCGGGCCGTTCGGCGAGGGCCTGGACCAGCGCGAATTCGCGTGCGGGAAGAATGAGTTCTAGATCGCGATAGCTCACCATATGGCTCGCGAGATCCAACCTGATCTCGCCGCATTCCAACTTGGTACTGGCATGCCCGCCTCGACGGCGAAGCACCGCTCTGATCCGGGCTGCCAATTCATCCATGTCGAAGGGTTTGATGACGTAATCGTCTGCTCCGAGGTCGAGCCCCGAAATGCGGCTTTCGATATCATCCCGGGCCGTGACGACAATGACCGGGGTTTGATCCTTACCACGGCGTATGTTCGTCAAAATATCGAGGCCAGAGAGCCCTGGCAGACCAAGATCGAGTAAGACGACTCCGTATTGCGTCGTCGCCAGTGCCTCCAGGCCGCTCACACCATTCTTAACCCAGTCCGCAGAAATGCCGGCATGCGCCAGGCCTCTCCGCAATCCAGAGCCAATCATGGGGTCGTCTTCGATCACGAGTGCACGCATTGGCGCCACCAAAGACCTTTCCGGATCTGCCCGCGAATCAATATTCTAGTTCACGTAGATAGCATGAACTTAGTGTATTTCTCTGAGGCGTAACATTTCGCGGAACGGTACCGCAAAACCAGCTATCCTCACTTTCCCATCAGTCTGCAGCCGTATGCTAAAAAATCTCCTTTGATTCTCCGCTCGTGAGAAGCAGGCTCGATGATCAAAACTTCGAAATTCCTCACGACCGTGATTCGGCTGGGACTGAAAAAGTGAAGCGCCAGCTTTGCCAAAGAACTGGAACGATAGTCATCGGCCACAAGGTGGATCAATTCGGCGCTGGGTGCGGCCGGTCAACCAGAGACGAGGCTTGTTCCTCTCCTGCTAGGCTCACACGATGTGCGGTATAGCAGTTGCCGTCGATTGGGACGGAGCCGAAATAATCGTTCGGCAATTAATGGACGGCCTTGCGCATCGTGGCGACGTCAGCGATCCGGTGGTGACGCCGCGCCCTTACGTGGCCATGGGCACCCGGCGTCTACGAATTGTGGATGGCGCGCATGCAATCCAACCGCAAGTTTCATGGGATGGCCGCATCCTCGTTTCCTTCAACGGCGAAATATATAATCACGCTGCACTTCGGAGAGAGCTCGAAGAAGAGGGTGCCAAGTTCCGGACAGCGTCCGACACAGAGGTCTTGGCGACAGCCCTGAGTCATTGGGGCCCAAGAACGCTCACCCGCCTCAATGGCATGTACGCTTTCGTGGCGATCGATATCGACTCCGGGCAATTTCTAGCCGCGCGCGATCCTTTCGGCGTTAAGCCGCTTTATCTCATTCAATCGGAGACAGGATTTCTCTTTTGCTCGGAAATCCGGCCATTGCTCTCCGCGGTCGAAGACGGGGACGTGCTTCTGTTGCCGCCGGGACATCTGCTCACACGGACTAAATGTGCCCGGTTCAAGTCCTTCGAAGTCGATCCAGCACAAGCGACAGCGCCAAGCGATCCGGCGAAGCTCGACCGTTTGCTGGCGGCAGCGGTACATTGCCGCATTCCGCCAGATCTCCCATTCGCTCTGATGTTCAGCGGCGGAATAGATAGCACTTTGGTGGCGCACTATTCTGGTCAGGTCCGGCCGGAGGCACCCGCTTACTTTCTTGGCGATCCCAACTCTCCAGACTATGCGCACGCGGAGCGTTATGCTGGCATGACCGGTTTGGATCTTCGCTGTGTCGCGCTCGATAGCGCCGGCTTCGATACACCGAAACTAATCCGGGAAATTGCCATGGTGACGGAAACCTTCGAGCCAGAGGTGATCCGTGGTAGTCTGTGCACCTATCTTTTATCTCAACGCATCAAACAAGACGGGTTCCGCGTGGCACTCTGCGGAGACGGCGCCGACGAATTGTTCGCTGGCTACCTACCGCTCGAATTAGCCTATGCCGACGGCAATGTCGCTGGCGCCTTTGTGCGCAATCAGCATCTCGGAACCATCAACAAGACCTGCCTGCAGAGAAATGACCGTTGTGGCATGCGCTTTCAACTTGAGGTCCGCGAACCCTTCTTTGATCTATCGGTCGTGGAATACGCTCTTGGTCTCGATTCCACAGCTCTAGTCGAGGAAGTCAACGGCGAAGCCCGGGGCAAAGCACCGTTGCGTGCGCTCTATAATTTATATAAAGACAGCCTTCCTGCTTCCATCCGCGACCGGCGGAAGGTGCCGATGAACGAGGGGTGCGGCTTCGACGTATCGCAAGGCAACGGACCATGGATAAATTTCGCGGAACAAACGATAAGCGATCGCGAATTCATCAACGGAAAAAAGCGGTTCGCGGGCTTCGACCTCCGCTCCAAGGAAGAGTTTCTTTATCTCAAGGCTCTTGCCGAAAGTATGGACGTTTTCCGGGTCCCCCACCTCACAGCTCGCGCGAGGCTGATTTTTCCCGCTGTCAAAAATAGCGAAATTTTACGGCCCTTCGTCATCCCAGAAGCAACATGACATCAGACCGCCTCATGCTCATTTTCCCCTCATTTCGCTCTGGTATAAAATTTGAGATGGCCTAGGCTGCGCGCCGTGAATTCGCGAGCTCGAAATTTTTGACAGATGGGCTTTTTAGTGAAAGCCTGTCGTGGAACTCCTATGCTGCATTATATATTATAAATTCTCTCATAAAAATAATTGAATTGGGTTAAATTAGATTTTATCATGTAATGTTGGTAGTTAGTGCAAAAGCATGATATTTTTGTAGGAGGTAAATTTAATTTATACATAGATATTAATGCTATTTTAATATACATGCTCCAAAGTAATCCCCGGTGAAATGCCTCACCTAGGAAATATACTATGAGCGCCTCCTCAATACCCTCGTCCGTTTCCGCTTATCCGATTCAAACCCCACAGAGCTCCCCGGCTTCATCCGCCTCTGCCCCACTCCAAGCCGCTGTTCGTTTTCTCGGTGATGGCGATGGCGATCACCAATCTCAAGTGAGCCCGGTAACGGCATCCCCTGCCGCCAGTAGTTCGAGTGCTGTCCTCGCTGCCCTCTCAAATTTGCAGCCCGGCGGCTAAGGTCCATAAAAAGCTCCATCTCTTATTGCCGTTAGCGCAACCTTGCCTCAATCAGAAATTGCGATGTCTTAAGCGCCTGGGTGGGGTACTATCCAGGCGGACAGTATCTGTTTTTGATCGTTGAAGTTCGAGTAGGAAGTGCCAGCATCGTCCATTTAGAGCGCTTGATGCCAGCACGCCAAGTAGACGATCTCGAACGCCACACGGAAGCCGTTTGGCCACGCGTCAACAGGAACATCAATCGTAGGCATCTGGAGCGAGGGCACCCTCAGGCTTGGATCGCCCCCCTTTCTCCCGCTCGCGGAGCGATGGGCCTTCACGGCGGAGGAGTCGACAAGAACCTGCTCAGGTGGGCCGCCGGCCTGGGCGAGGGTTTGAAACAAGGCGACCCAAACGCCTTTCTCTGCCCATCGGACATAGCGATTGTAGAGCGTCTTTCTCGGGCCGTAATCGGGCGGCGCGTCGATCCAACGCCCGCCCGACTTCAGCACGTGAACGAAGCAGTCATTTGGCGACGCCGTGGTGAATGGGTCAAGCGCCCCTTTGATTGGCGGACTCGACGGCTCGGGACCCCGGCAACTCAGTTTGTGCTGCTGTATGTTCTTAATTCGCAACGAAACAACGCGGCAAACATCACTTGCCGATTTACATCGCGCTTTCTTTACCCAAAGTTTGCACACACCGCCGGGGCTGATCTCGCCCGTGACAGTCTTGCAGGATTTCGGCGCCACGAACAGGTTGCAGTCCGCGCACTTCTTTCCATCCTTCGGACTCGGCTTATACGACACCGCATTCTCTTGCCCGTATACAAGTCGAACGAGCGCCTCAGCCTATTTCTCCGAAGATGCGCCTTCGACAAAGCTCATATACGACGCGAGGGCGGCGATTTGATTCGGCGACAAAGACCGCGCGACGTGCGGCATAGGTGTCCCCGAA
>JBEKFQ010000149.1:0-4606 GCA_050013235.1 Beijerinckiaceae bacterium | reverse complement strand
TCTGTTCAAGATCAGTATTCGCATCGCGATGCCGGAGCATAAGGACGTCCTCGTCACCAAGACTCACGGCGACGTGCCGGAGCACGAGCACGTCATGGTCGCGATCAAGGACGCCTTCGCCACGGCGCAGCGCCAGATCGAGGACGCCATCCGCGAGTTGCGCGGTCAGGTCAAGCCGCATGAAGCGGAGGATCATGGCCGCGTGACGAAATTCCTCGCGGAGAAGAATTGCGGATTCATCGAAACCGCCGACGGCCGCGAGGTCTATTTCCACCGCAACAGCGTTCTCAACGACGCCTTCGATGCTCTGCACGTCGATTCCGAAGTTCGCTTCGTCGAGGAGATGGGGGATAAGGGCGCACAGGCCAGCACGGTTCGCGTCATCGGCAAACACCATCTGATTTAAGATGGGGACGCGTCACGGCGGAACTCCTCCTTTCCGAGGGGGGGTCGTCGTGGTTGCGGCGCTGATGAGGGGTTACGCGGTTACGGTAATACGATTGGGTCGTCCGTGACGAATTACCAACATTTTGAGCGGTAAAGACTACCAACAACCTCCAAGTATAATCTTCAGCTAGGTGACGCCGAGCGTGCCGTTAGCCAGAGACTCGACTCGCTTTGCATGGAGATCTCCGGCGAATACGGTGTCGAGATAGTTTTGAATAAAATCAACGCGATTGATCGGACGGTTCGTGGCACCAGTATCGTTGGAATGTGATTCTACATCCTCATGATTTATATATGAAATTTGGCCAATATGAGTCCCGGGGAAATGAGGGGATTCATGAGAGGCGTTCCGAAAAGAAGTTGAGTCCCACGAGTCCGTTGTGATTACGTTCCTTGGTGTCCTTGATTCGGAGGATGCTTGATGTGGAAGCCAGAACACCGTCGTGCTGCTGACCGCCGGGCCTACGCTACCCGAGCGATCTGACGGACGCCGAATGGGCGCTCGTGGCCCCGCTGATCCCGCCCGCCAAGCGCGGCGGCCGACCGCGCAGTGTGAATGTCCGTGAAGTTCTCAACGCGATCTTCTATGTGCTGTCGACGGGCTGCAGGACGGGTGCGATATGCTGATCGTGGGAACAGGCCAGGAAGGGAACGTGCGCTTGTCTCCAGAGGCCAGCGATTATTTCGACGGCAAAGGGTGCAAGGTCCTGCTGCAGCCGACGCTCGAAGCCATCCAGTCGTTCAATCAGTCGCATGAAAAGAAGATTGGCCTCATGCACGTAACCTGCTGATGCCAACCGGTCGAATCGGACCGGCCCCTGGGCCGTGCAGTAAGGCGAGTTTTGCCGGGGCCCGCTTTTCGCACCCGGCGGGCCTCGTTCCTGTTTCGGCGAAAGCCGGCATTGGTCTTCGTTTTCAGATCCCGGACCGGCCGGTCAAACGCGGGACATGGGACCAGGCAATTCGTTCCAGTCCAGGCCCAGTTCGTCGACGATTTGCCGCACGACTTGCGGGTCGAGCCGCTTGTGGGAACCGATTTCGGGAAGAACCGCCCTGCGATCTCCCAGCCGGACGGTCACATGGGCCTGTCCGTGCGTTTGGACCGTGTCCTTGCCGGCCTCGAAGGAGCAACCACGCTCTGACAGCCATTGACGAAACGTTGCACTCTCCATGACGTTCTTCCTTGTTTTTGGCGCCACCGGCGCGTCGAATCGACTGCAACACCTTACCACGACCGCCGCCGGCGCGCTCCCATGGCCACCGGGATCGGGGCTTAGCCGTCCACCGGCACTTCACGCGCAAGTTCCGGGAAGGCGGTGTACGAACGAAGCGTGAGCCTGACGGCAATCGCCGGGCAAACCAGGAATCGAACCGCCGGGCTTCAGCTTTCCTCGGCTTTCCTTTTCGCGCCGCTGTCGCCTCTATCGTCGCCCTTCCTGAACCGTAAGACGGTTCCATGACCATGGCTGCGCGCGGTGATCCGGCCGCGGCCCGTGCCGGTCAAAACGTAGCGGCCCCGCTCATCATCCCAACGCATCAAATTCGCATGGATTGCCAAATGGCGCATCAGCATCGTCCTTGGATCATGAACGTGAGCGGGCGCTACGTCGCCGTGCTCCTCGACCTTCTTCAAGGCCTCGATCAGTCTCGTTTCTTGGTCGTCTGTCATTGCCGCCGGAAAATGGTGCCAAAGGAGATCCCTTCAAGGGCCATCCCGAAAATCGTCACGAGCCGCTCTTTGCCGCCGCGCTCGCCAACGTTCAGCGATGGCGCGGCAAAAGGTCTTGACTTGCAAGCACCATTAAACGGCCGGAAGAGATCCGGTATTCGACGATGTGACAAAGCCGCTGGCCGCTATCGCCGGTACACCGCGACAAGAATCGATTCCGCAATGAGATGTTTCCGTGCCTCTTGCTCGACGTCGAGGCATGAGGGATCCGCAGGGACTGTCAGATGACCGGCCGAGAGCGCAAGGAGACGGAAATGATAATGGTGAAACCCATCGCCGTGCGGTGGGCACGGACCGCCGTAAGCGGCTTTGCCGAAATCATTGACCGCTTGCTTTAAATGTCCTCCGCCGTGGAGGCGGCCAGCGCCCTCGAGGAGTGCGGTGGAGCTTATGGGAATGTCGTAAGCGGCCCAATGATGCCATGTGCCGGATGGGGCGTCGGGGTCGTCGCAGAGAATGGCGAAACTGCGGGTTCCCGCCGGCGCATCGCTCCATTGAAGCGGCGGGGAGACGTTCTCACCGTCGCAGGTGAAACGCCGGGGGATCGCGCCGCCGTCGGAAAAGGCACTCGATTTGAGCCGCATGGATCGTCTCCGTCTTGCCGTGGTTTGGTATGATAAAGGCGTTGTTCGATAAAGCCTGGTCCGGTGACGCGTATGTTTTTTCCGGGTTTTACAAGCTCCCCGAGGTCCGGTTCGCCGCAGCGGATGAGCACGGCATTACGCGCCGCATCGCGCAATTGCATCACGGACACGAAGGCCGCTCCCAAAGGTTTGACCCGGGGTTGAATATGCGCTTGCACCCGGTGCCGCATATCCTATTTCCTCAGAGCCGCTACGAACGCGGAGAGAAGTGAATCACGACGGCCGGGCGCGGTTTCCTTGGCGGCAAGGGCGCATGTCGCGACAGGAGCCTTGCCAGCGATCTCTTGCATCTGAGCAAAGGCCATGGCGCTGCCTAGGCCGCCCATCGTGCAGAAGAACGCGACATCGGGCAGGCGTTGCTTGTTCGCGGAAAGGTAGGCCCGGACTGGCGAAGAGACCGACCAGGCCCACACCGGCGTGCCGATGACGACCAAGTCGAAGGCCGACGGATCGTTTTTCGCCGGCAGGATGCCGGCTGTCCGCTTGATCCGCGCTTCCACCAACGACCTCCAATATCCGAGAATGCCGGCTCGATCGTGGGTTTCCAGGACTTCCTCGATGCGACTGTCGAGCGCCGCCGAAAGCGCCTCGGCAATCCGCCGGGTCGTCCCGGAGCGTGAGTAGTAAACCACGAGAATTCTCGGTTTTTGCATGGCCGCCTCCATGACCGGAGCTCGAGCATTTCCCACGAAAGTTGCGGACCCTTGTGATCGGGGAAATTCTCTAATTCCTTATAAAGAGAGCAATTTCTATCGCTTGGGGGGATTCCATCCAAGCGATGAGCGTTCTAGGGCATGATCAGCACCGGCTTGACGGCCGCGCCGGTGACGAGATCCCCGGCCGCCCGGTTGATCTCCTCCAGGGGGTATTCCCGGATGATGCTGTCGATGGGAAAGCGTCCCTGCCGCCAGAACTCCACGAGCCGCGGGATGAGGGTGGCGGGGAGGCAGCCTCCGAAGAGGCTGCCGCGCACGGCCCGGCCAAGCAGCAGTGGGGTCATGCCGATGATGGCGTTGGCATCCGGAGTTCCCATCGCCGCCAGGGCGCAGGTGCCGCCGGGGGCCAGGCTGCCAACCGCCTGCCGCACCGCTGCCGGCACGCCGGTGGTCTCGACCGAGAAATGGGCGCCGGAGCCGGTCAGGCCGCGGATCGCCTCGACCGGCTCCAACCCATCGGGATCGATTGTCGTGGTCGCCCCGAAGGCCTCGGCCAATTCCAGCCGGCTGGCCCTGGTATCGACGGCGATGATTGGGTGACACCCGGAGAGCCGCGCCGCCAGAACCGCGGCAAGACCGGCGGTCCCCACGCCGAAGATCGCGATGGAATCCCCCGGACGCGGTCGGAGCGTGCCAATGACGGTGCCGGCGCCGGTCTGCACATCGCCGCCAAGCGCTGCCAGGACCGGCCAAGGAATCTCCCGTGGCACGCGCACGGCGTTTTCCTCACGCGCCAGCGCATAGGTCGCAAAAGAGGACTGACCGAAGAAGGCGCCGGCAATGCTCTCGCCGCCGCAGCTTAGGGGCGAGGAGCCGTTGGGCCGGAAACCAGAGAAATTGCGATCGAAGATGTCCGGGCCAAAGGGCCAGCTTCCCCTGATATTGGCGGCTCCTGCTTCACCGGGCAAAAAGGTCAGCACGACGTGATCGCCGGGGGCCACTTTCGTTACGCGGGCGCCAACGCGTTCGACCCATCCCGCAGCCTCCCGTCCCAGCACGGCTGGCAACGGAGTGAGCAGTTCACCGTCGCGCGCGCGCAGGTCCAGATGGCTCACTCCCGCGGCCTGGAT
>JBEKFQ010000148.1:0-4855 GCA_050013235.1 Beijerinckiaceae bacterium | reverse complement strand
AGATCGGCGATATCAAAGATATCGCCATGGATAATTCCGGCGTTCGAGCATACATCCTTTCAGTCGGCGGATTTCTGGGCATGGGCGCGCACTATGTTGCAGTCGTTCCGCACGAGATCAGTATCGGCTATGATGCCGGCGACAAGAAGTGGCACGCGAACATGACTGCCACGAAGGCCGAACTGCTGGCTGCGCCGGAGTTCAAGTATGAAGGCCGTTGGAACGCAAGCAAAAGCTGATTCACTCAACATCTACATCGACGAAAGGCCCGGCCTTACCGCTGGGCTTTTTTATACAAAAGAGTGATTGGTCCTTTAGAGGCATCCACGTTTAAACGGCTAGAATCCGGCAGCATGGCATGGCACGGCAGGGCTGTTCAACGCTCTATACTTCAAGAGCATGTGATGTGAGTCCGCGCGGACACACTATCGTTAAGGCTCTAATCAGCTGAACGATTTAGGATTCCTGCCTGTCAGTTTTTCTGATTCCTTGAATAGCAACCTCGAATCGCCTGGTGGGTTGCTAATGGAACCGTTGTCCGATTTCCTCGATACTTTAGCCCAAATCGAAGACCCGCGCCGCGCCGAGGGTAAACTCTACGATGTCGCGCATGTCGTCTTGTTTACGATTTTCGCCTTGCTGGCTGGGGCAAACTCCTATCGTCAAGCCCATACGTTCATGGACGGCGATAATGTCTTCGCCGCGCATCGCCATCTCGCGGTGATCCTTCCAGCGAAGCTTGTTCACGGTAACATCGTAGGGCATCAATTCCGCGACGTAGCTGGCCCCTAGAATTTCACCGAGATCACCAGACCTGATGCTCTTGGATTTGGGAAGTTTCTGTTGGATGTATTCTGCGGCCTTCGCTTTTCCTAATCGCTTGAGAATGTCAGCGACGCGTTGCTCTGATGCGTAATGGCCGGGTACGACTGCGGCCACTACGTCTCTTCCAACATTCAATTTGCTATCGACAGCTGTCAGGACGTGGAGATCGTGACCCTTCACGCTCACGCGATCGGTAGTGCACCATTTGGCGAAATCCATCTATTCAGCTCCCCACTCAGCCATGAATTTTCCTCACCGGATTTCAACAAGATAGCCGTTCATGCAAACGATTCGATACGTTTGCGGCAAATATCGAGCATCTCTTTGACAATCTTTCCTGCCTCCGCAGTGTGTTCGATAGCCTTGGGCAAAGTAATCCGATCAATGACGCCGCCCATTCGCTGCAACATATCATCAATTGCGGCATCGGCATCGGCGCCCCTTAGCCCGGCCGTCGCCGCGAGCGCGCGGAAATCGGCGCGACGCAAATTGTCATCCTTGCCGTTGAGTTTCAGCGCCATGCGGTCATGCTTGAGATTCGGAAAGACCCGCGTTGTCACCGCGTCATATAATGGTGCCATGCGGACACTACGGAATTGTCGGTCTTCGGGTTCCGCAGTCTTGAGCAACGCCATGTTCTTCAGGTGCATGTCACCGTCGGCAATCAGCCAGGCGAAGAGGGCGCGCTTGACGATTATAAGAAGGTCATCTTCAGGTGCCGTCGATAACGGCCGAACGGCGCGCGCGACCCGTTCCATTGTTCCAGCGTATTTAGCCGTGGCCGGCAGGTCGAGAACGGAGCAAAGGTCTTCGAGCGCCATCATTCTCTTGTCTGCACGGTTTTCCCTTATGTCGAAGCGCTCGACAACGAGCGCCGGCGGCATGCCATCAGGCATACCGACCAGCGCAGTAGCCGGGGCCTCGAAGCCCGCGGCCCGACCGAGCGCCATGGCGGTCCATTCGACAAGCGGCAAAGCATCGTAGCCGCTGGTCCCCGCCGGCTTCAGGATATGGGTGAAGGGCTTGCCGGTGCTGGGCGACAGGACGCCTTCGGGATCAAGATACATCGGTGCCTTGATCTGAACGCCTGAAAGGCGCGGCGTATCGGCCCGCCGGTAAATCTGCGCGAGATTGTGCTCGAAGTTCGCTTCGATTTCGCTGCGGCCCGGCCCGGCATACCGACCGGTGAAGGTGCCGTCCTTGGTATATTTTTCAAGCCGGGTGAGTAGAACGTCTGGCGGCAGCGCCGCCAGTTCGGCTTCACGCTCGACGATGGTGATATTCGACATGTAGCGCTTGCCTGACCGCAGCAGCGTGCGTTCGTCCTTGTCCTTGAGGACTTTTTCGAGCCAACCCTCCGGGAGCAGCGAGACGATAAAGGGCGGCAGTTTGCCGGGCGTGGTCTGCCGAATGAGCGGCGGCCCCGCTCCGTCCAGCGGCTGCCAGCGCCATTCGAAGCCGTCGTGAGTCAAATGACCCAACGACGCGCCATGCCAGGCGACAATAAGGTCAAGCGCCGCCTCGTTCCTGACCGGAGTAGCACTTGGCCGATGCAAGAGATTGCGCTCGGCAAGCTCGCCTTCGCGATACCATTCGTTCTCGCGGGCAAGCGTCCATAGCGCGTCCGCCGCTGCTTGCGCGCTTCCGTATTCCTCGATCAAGCGGGCGGCGATCGTCGCCCGCATCTCTTCATCGATCGACGCAGCGTGTTCGCTGCGCAGGCGGAAGGCTTCAAGGAAGCGCTGACGGATCGACGAGACGCTGACATGGAATTCGCCCATGCCGTCATTGACGACGGCGTCGCCGACGGACGGGTGTTTGGGCGCTTCGTTCTGGATGATCTCCAGCACGCGGATGCGGGTGCGCTGCTTGCGCCGGGCGCTCAGGAACAGCCGGCCATCGCGGGTCGGCCCTAGTAAGGCGGCACTTGCTGCGGATAGGTAGGCTTGAGGGTAAAGATATTTGGCGATACGGACCGCGTGCTTCAGGACGGTAGCGTCGATGTCGTCGTCAGCATCGACGTAGATACCGCGCATAAGCTGGACGAGCTTACCCGTCTCGGCCAGATAGTGGCTGCGGGTCTTATCCAGAGTTTCGCCGACGAGATGGAGCGCCATTCTAACTTTCCCGTACTTCAGGTACGACTAAGTTAGTATTTTTAGCGCCTCGCGTCAATAAGAATTCTAACTTTCACGTACTTCAGGTACGCGATGGTTATAAAAGTTGATGAATTTGCCCCCGATAATTTCACTATATCGGGCTATTTCAACAAACGCTGAAAGCCATATATGGGATGAAAATCCTACACACAAACTTCGTCATTATCGCTCTAAGATATTGATATTAATTGCTATTTAAACAAAACGACTTCGAAGCTCCACTCGGGCAAAACGCTACCCCAACCCAAAGCTCAGCCATCACGCGGCGGAAACGACAGGCTCTTCAAGCAACGAGACGACGGATACCGATTGTCCAAACGTCGACAAAACAATAATTGACTCGTCCGAACGATCGGTATCGAATGACGCAAACAATCTTTGCGCCCGCAGATGCCCGTACCAATCCTTTCATTGCCAAAAAACAACGAAGTTGACGTCGAAAAATTGGCAGCAATTTTCGACAGAACAAGCCAATGCTATAAATTCTTGTTTTTTCGTTCCATTCTCAATAGATCGATCTCATCGAACCATATTTTGCTCGTCGACGTTCTCGCGGACATGATCGAAGTGGCCTGGTGGCCCGTGATTCATTACAGGCTGACGATCGGCACCGGTTTCAGCGACCACAAAATGCGCCTGCTTCTCGAGTCAAAGCACGACAATCTCGACGAGCGACTTCAGAAGATTGACGTCCAAAACTTCGCCGCAGGATTGGCCGCCGAACAGCTAACCGATCAAATCAAAACTGGAGTGATCCGCTGGGTCCGAGCCCGACTGCTTCGTCCGTGGATTACGGCTGCAGAAGTCCCTGAAACAAAAATCGACCGATACGTCGCCAATCTGACTTCAGCAGAAGCCGAACAACGTAATCTTCCGTACTTCTTCCGCGACAACAGAACGATCGAAGTGCGCGACCCATGGGTCAAATATTTCGTGTCCAACCTTCCAATTATCGCAGCATGGGCAGACCTCGCTTGGCTTTCGTGGATGCAAGCACGAAACCCAAACATTGTAGTGACTTTAGACAAGCTCGGACCGCCGCCGGAGCGCATAGGACTGCAAAAGCAAACCGCATTCCTAAAAATCGCACTCAACGCCGAGGCGCACCCGCGTTGCATCTTCACCGGCAACACACTGGATCCGAAACACATCGCACTTGATCATTTCCTTCCTCGAAGCTTCGTAAGCCACGACCGGATCTGGAATCTCGCGCCAATCGCACCCACCATTAATTCCAGCAAAGGCGCGCGCCTTCCGCGGCCGGAATCGATAAGCAGGCTTGCCGCTTTTCACTCGCAAGCGATCGACATTGCCGAGCGCAATCACATCGCCGATTGGAAAAAATATCGCGAAGAATATTCCTGCGATCTAAGAATCGAGCCAGAAGCACTAACAAATCCGACGAAACTCGCCGAAGCATACCAAGGAACCGTCGGACCAATGCTCGCCATCGCGAAGCGAATGGGTTTCCCACCAGACTGGCCTTAATCAAAAAAAGATTCCAAAGATTCCAAAGAATCGAAACAATCAATCGATTAGCCTAAAAACGCAGCCATCCGGGAAACTAGCCCGCTTTATGCAGCGCTTTGATGGTTTCGCCGCGAAAACTGCGTCGCTCTGATGACGTAGGACGGGTTCCACCTATTTTTATTCACGCTCGTTCGTCTTCGGCTGCGAACCAAAGGGTGTGCGGAAAAATGTTTGCAGGTTGACGGGACGGGCTCGATATTTTGGGGGCGCTTCGCCCCGTGTAGCGCGACATATGTGGAACGGCCCCCCAGGCAAGTGCTTTCTTCAGACGATTCATCCTGCGGGAACGGTGCGGTCATATGTCCGGCCTATCAGCGCGGTCATGGACCGCTGGCCTCGAT
>JBEKFQ010000147.1:0-5045 GCA_050013235.1 Beijerinckiaceae bacterium | reverse complement strand
TCTCAAACGACGAAATGAAAAGCCTCAACATCCAACGCGCCGATTTCCACGGCGAATGGAACTATACGATCGCTCCTTCAGCCCAATTACGTGAAGCGTTTGTTTCCTGACGGGCGCTAAGCTCTCGCGAACGCTTTGTGCTAGGCTCGGAATATACTCATGTACTGCGGCACGGTTTTGAGACACCCGGCTGCGCTTGCTCAGGCGGCCATTACGCGACCTCCTTGGCCTTCTCCCCGCGGCTGATGTGCAGCAGTTCGACCACGTCGGCCCTAAAGTCCCGCGCACTATGGAGCACCGGGTTCAGATCAGATTGGTCGCGCCCTTGTCGGCCAGTCCGGACAACGTGCCGCCGTCGAGGCCGTGTGAAAACTTTGGCGAGCGACGGGCCATGCTGATTTTCGTCGATTTTTCGAGCATTCTGACCGAGCAGAGGCAGACCGATCGCCGAAAATCCTGCTAAGCGCGTCCGTTTTCAGGCGAAAGCGGAGTTTTAACACGGCCTCGGTCGGTTTGGGCCGATGGCCGTGACGCCGACAAAGGTCCGCTCTGGCGCATCCCGATCCTCGGGTCGATTGAACCGAAGGTCCGCTTGCCCCCATTGCCGACGGTCAGCCCGCCAACCAATACCCCACCGCCCCGGCGGTCCAGCGGTGCGAAACCGATCAGCCCGGCGGGGCGCGCGCCGATCCTGTCACGACGCCTTCTTGAAAGCCTGACCTTCCCACCGGCAGCGGCCCATCGCGCTTATTAGGACCGCCTCGCTGATCTCCCAGCAACCGGCGAGCTGGTCGGCCGTCGCCTCACCGTTGGCGATCCTGTGCTGCGCCACAAACAGCTCGCCCATTCGAGAATTACGGTCGCAAGTCAGCTTTTGTCGCACACTCAATTTCGGACCTGTCGCTCCTCACACGAGGTGTGAGGCGCTCCCTGCGTTTTGCAGCTGTCGCAATTTTGGCCAGCGACACTTTGCGCGGCATCGGCTCGCGGTTGTGTGCAAGTACTTGCACAGAGCATCCGGGCCGCCAGGAAGCTCGGCCCAGGTCCCCAGAGGTGGTCGACCCGCCCGGCTACACGCAGCGACGCCAGCTCTGATACGATCGGCAAGGAGCCTCGGCCACGCCCGCAAGGACGGCCGCACAGGACCGCGAACCACGTTGTAGTATTGTGGGAGCCGAGACCGATGGATTGGCGCTGGCGGCTCTGTAAGCGTCCTGGGACAGGCAAATGCTGATTGAGGTCGGGAGCTACTCGCCATCATGGGCGGCTTGCCGCGTGACGGCGACTTGAGGCATGACGAACGCTGCGAGCTGCTTCATGATTGGTCATCGGCGGCCGTCCAAGGTTCCTCACGAAGCTGCCGGGCATGCAGGAGAAGCGTTTCGACCTCCTCCACGTATTGCGCCTCGGCCACCATGTCGGTAATTCTCAGTCTCACGCTGCGACCTTGTCGCTCCCCCAACCACGCGAGAACCACCATCGCCAATGGCGGCTTGATCGCATCAGCAAGCGGAATGATAAATTCGCCGATGTAACCTCCCGCCGCCACGTCGGCGTCCTCGTAAAACATGGGCGTGGAGACCTCGACGCAGGAAACGCGCAGATACGCGCGAAACTTGCCGAACGTAGCCTGTAGCGTGGCGCTGCCGATCGCGGGATCGTTCGCAGCGGGGATCAGGGACAGATTGGCGAGCGCAGATTGCACCACAATTTCATATACGTTCGACAGACAGACCATCGATCACGATTGGATACAGCGTAAATGTTTGCCTGCGTATGAGCCTAGGGTTGAGAGGTCAGGAAGGGAGGCGTCGCCTGTGAAGTCCGACGCCTCGCCAATTGTCATGACAAAGGGGAGCAATCCCTCCCCTTCAGTGCCTCGGCAGCTTGACGCTAAGCGACGTGCTCTAAGATTTTCGCCATCTCAGCCGCCGTGAAGGCGCGCAACGTCTGCGCTCGGACGTTGCCCAACTTGAGCGTGTTCAGCGTGAACGCGCTCGCCCCGACCTCGTCCGACACCTCCGTGATCGCGATCATGTTGTATTGCCCTTGGGTCCAGACGATCTCCTTTATCGTTGCCCCAATTGCCGCTGCGGCTTTCTTGGCAGCTTTCGGACGCATGGGCGACGGCATCGGAATTCAAACCATCGAGCCCTAAGTAGATTCCGAGCCTTCCCATTAAGAGGCCACGCCGTATTGTCTACTTACTAAACAGCGTCGAATGGCGATCCATCTCCTCGGATTGAAGCTCGTACAGAGTTTTTGAGGTACGTCGGCACGAGCAAATGTGGAACTATAGCCGGCGACGAACGCTTGTTTAGACCTAGAAAAAATAACGGAGTTCAAAATGAAACTACTCAGCACAATTACTTTCGCCGCGCTAATGGGCGTGAGCGCCGTGACTTTGATTTCCACGAGTGCGTCGGCAGCAATCGTCTGCAATGAGGATGGCGATTGCTGGCATACTCAGACCGAGTACCAATACCAGCCGGAATTTGGCCTGACCGTCCATCAAAACGATTGGAAGTGGAAGGAAGGCGAGAAGCATCAATGGCGGGAGCATGAGGGTAAGGGATATTGGAAGGGCGGTTCTTGGAAGCCTTTTGATTGAGCTTGAGTAGCCGCGCTATGCGATGGTGCGCGAGCGCGGCTATCGCGGCAGCCCCGATCACTTCCGCCACCTCATCGCCTGCCATCGGCCGCGACCGAAAGCCGAGGCCTATCTGCGTCTGCGCTGCCTGCCTGGCGAACAGGCGTAGGTGGACTGGGCTCACTTCGGCCATCTCGAGATCGGTCGGGCCGACGGTCGCGGATGGCGTTCGTCATGGTGCTGAGCTACTCACGCCAGATCTTCCTGCGCTTCTTCGCAGACGCCTGGATGGAGAACTTCCTGCGCGGTCATGTCGCCGCTTTCACCGCATGGCATGGCGTTCCGCATGTCCTCCTTTATGACAATCTCAAAAGCGCCGTGCTGGAACGGCACGGCGCGGCGATCCGCGTCCTCGCGCCCGAAAGGAACCATGACAATGACATTCACACTGCCAGAATTGCCGTACGCCTATGACGCTTTGGCGCCTTACATGTCCAAAGAGACGCTCGAGTTCCATCATGACAAACATCACTTGGCCTATGTCACAAACGGCAACACCCTGTTGAAGGGAACCGAATGGGAGAGCAGGTCCCTCGAGGAGATCGTGAAGGGATCGTTTGCCAAGAACGCGGGCCTCTTCAACAATGCCGCTCAACACTATAATCACGCGAAATTCTGGAAATGGCTGAAGCCGAAGGGCGGCGGTGCCATTCCCGGCGCGCTCGAAAAAGCGCTTACCGACTCGCTCGGCTCGGTCGAAAAGGCCAAGGCGGATTTGATTCAAGCTGGCGTGACGCAATTCGGTTCGGGCTGGGCTTGGCTCGCCGTCGTGGATGGCAAGATCGTTGTGACCAAAACCGCTAACGGCGAGAACCCGCTCGTTCATGACGGCCAGCCGATCCTTGGCGTGGACGTATGGGAGCACTCCTACTACATCGACTATCGCAATCGTCGCCCCGACTATCTCAAAGCCGTAGTCGATAACCTTGTGAACTGGGAATACGTGGCCGAGTTGTATGCCGCGGCGGTGAAATAGCGTCTGAGCCTTGACCGGCGCACGCCAGACGAGGCTTACTTCGGACCGACGCCCTGCATGGCGGCGACGTGAATTTTCCGCCGCAGGGTGTTGGATGCGACTACGGTCAGGCTACGCTCTTCCTGCATCACACCCAACACCCTGCGCCCTCTAACGATATCAACCCGGCAGAACGCCACTTATCATTCGCGGGAAACCGTTCAGACAACCGGAGCCACCTCTGTAATTGGAGAGCGCCACATAGCCGACGACGGTGCCAAGACCCGCATGCGGGTCAGTGAGACCTGTGGGCCGCCCGTCGTCCAGCTATTCAACTGACGCCACTCTCCAGAACCGAAATCAAGCTTATTTGCTAGAGTGCTTAACTGCTTGGGTGGTTAGCTCGTGAGCCTTTTCGCTATGCGTAGCGGCGGCTGCGGCGTGCTTCTTTGCCTCGGCGTGTTCGCCTTGATTATGCTCGTGAGCCGCCTCGAAATGGTGATGTGCAGCTGCTGCGTGGTGAGTAGCCGCCGCAAGATGCGCTTCAGCGGCGGGGTGCGTGACCGGAGTAGTCGCCATGATTAGGTTCCCTTCTGATCGTTGTAAAGCAACTGTATCGTTGCCAAGAAACTGTAGTGGCGTGGTGCCGATACCACCTTGACGTGGATCAATTCCGAGAGCGCCGTCGGTCGTTGGAGCGGAGCAATAATTCCTTCGCATAAGCACATTTCGATCCCGCGCGAGCGCATAGACGCTTACGACTTTGTGACAGGATCGATTGACTGAATGCGTCGGATCGTTGCAGGCTCGCACACATCGTTCGGCGCAGCCCTTTACGTGTAAAAGCGATTTCACAATTTGGGTCAGTCTGATCTGTGAAGCGCTGACTGGACAATATCGTTCCGATGGCTTTCTCGCGCTCAATAGCGGGCCTGGGCCTTGGGCACTCCGAGCTCCTTGGTCCCGCCGTTTGCTTCCTTTGAGAAAATGACGAGAACAGGATTGAGAGTGAACCGTCTCGCCAGAAGCATGGGCGTTACCATCTCGCCCTCAACCATATGAATTGCCAGGTAGAGCGCCGCGGGGAGAAGCGCCTGCCAGAGAGTGTCGATCGTCAACAGGCCGGCGAGAAGAAAGATCACGACGCCCAAGGAAGGACCGATGATCGGCGCATAGTTCAGCAAAAAGGCGAGCGTTCCCCATAGAATTGGATCGCCAACTCCCGTAAGCCACATAACCAGGGCGGTGACGACGCCAACTGCCACATTCATGATCGAAATCGTAAGAAGATAGGCGGAGATATCTGCGGGCACCGTTGCCGGGCACGAATGCCGGAGTATTCATAGCGGTCGTCATCAGATAGGTCATCGTAGCGACTTATGTTAGGAGCATTCCCTAGTGAAGGACCGGCGTGTGCCGCCCACCGCCGAGCAGAGAAGC
>JBEKFQ010000146.1:0-4952 GCA_050013235.1 Beijerinckiaceae bacterium | reverse complement strand
CGCATCGCCACGCGCCTCGCTCGAAAACGCATTCAACCAGAGTTCGTCATTGCCTGGTCCCTCTGGCGAAGAGCCCACCAAGCCCAAGCAAGACACGCTCACATGAAATCACAACTGTAATGTTAAGGCTGAGCAAACCAAAAAGCCATCACAAAGGATCGATTCAATAATTGACATCCGCGATTGCGCGATGCCGGAGACAGGGCCTCGGTGGGGAACCCTCGCATGAATTGTGTGGCTGATGATTTTCATCAACGCCCGCTGGCAGATAGAGGCAGCCCTGGACGAACAACGGAAATGCGGTATCCAACCCGCGCATCAGAGTCTGCTCAACCGTCGTCTTAAGGCTCTGTTTCCAGCTCCGCGCAACCGCTTCAAACTGCCTTGCCCTCGATGCCTCGCAGGGAACGGCAAAGTGCGTGCAAAACGATTGACAACGAACATCAGAGTTCATGCGTCAGAACTGGCACTCCAATAGGGTCTTCTCGTCCTATACAGATATCGTCGATAAATGCTGTGACGCCTGGAACAGGCTCGTCGACATGCCCTGGAAAATCATGTCCATCGGACTGCGCGATTGGGCACACCAATGTTGATCACTGCAGGTTGGTATCAGATGCGACGGCGGCCGAAACTATTGAGCGCCCGGCCCTCTCGCACGTCGCGAAGAAATGCCACGCAGAGCATTCGAGGATCTTTTCAACTCGGATTTGCGAGCTGCGCCGCCGCGATGAGCTGGTGCCGCCCACCACACATTTGCAGCGAACGGCTTGAGCATCAAGGCGCAAGCCATGGCCATCACGACCGCCAAAGTTTGCGTCCTCAGAGGGTAATCGACCAAGGAGTGCAAAAGAAGCAGCCCCACAACGATCACGCCCGAACGAGAGAGTATCAATTCGACAGGTCCGACCGATTCAGGATGCGGACCCCAGTTTCGTCGAATTTGCCGGCCCCACCAGAAAATGAATGCGCCAGCCCACGCCAGGCCAAAAACGCCAGTTTCCAGAAAGAGTTCGGCGAAATCATTGTGCGCGTGATTGGCGTAGAGGCCGGGCATCAGCAATTCACGCGTTTCGAAAACGCCATAAACTTCAGGAAAGGCGCCCAACCCGGCCCCAAAGGGCAAGAAGGCCAGGGCGGCCTTTAGCGTCGTGAGCGCAAAACCAACACGCCCACCGTCTTCCGAGCCCTGATCGAAGCGCTCGACCAGTCCGGAAAGGCCAAAGACCACAAAGAAAATGAAGAGCGCCACCCCGGCGCCAAGGAAAACCCATGTCATCCTGCCGCTCTGACGCCCTTCTTTGAAATCGGCAAAGAATGCGAAATAGCCCACGATCAAAGCGACGCCCTCAAGCGCAAGGCCCATCCGCGATTCCAGCACGAGCTGGCATGCAATGAACAAAAACAGAAAAGCGATCGTCAACGCGATAAAGGCGAACCGGCGGTGGCGGCTCGCATCCCGGGACGCGCCTTCAGTTTTGATCAAAATGGCAAGATAGCCCATCGCCAGCACGGTCGAGCAATAAAGCAAAGCCGAGAAATGGTTCCGGTTGGCGAAAAAACCAAGCGGACCGACCAGATTGGTCTGCGCGTAAAATCGCAATTCGCTGTTCGCGCCCTGGCTGATCTGGATGAAGCCCAAACCGACGCTGACGGCGGCAAGCAGCATGACAAGAAAAATAAGACGCTGACGTTCCCTGGCGCCCAGAAAAAGGGTGGCAAAAAACGCGCCCGTTCCAGGAATGAGGCCAAAAAGCGCAATTCTTGTCGCGGAGGGAACAACAGACAGGGGACGCCACTCTGGCGGGTTGGTCAGGAGGCTCAATGCCTTTGCCGGAATTGCGCCATTCGCCAAAGTCCCCAGAAGCCCAACAGGCAGAGGAACGAGCTGCATCGCGGCAAGACAGCTAGGCGCAATCCAGAACCAGAAAAGCCCGGGCTGGCGCGCTGTGGGCGATTGGTCGAACCAAAGGAAAAGGCCGACGCCCAGAAGCGGCAAGGCTGCGAGCCGGACTATCGTCTCGGGAAGAAGGTACGACCGGGAGCCGCCGCCCAACAGAACGTCGATCACGACAAAAGCCGCCAAACCTGCGAACAAATAACTGAATTTCATTTGTGGCACCGGACTGGATCTGACATTTGGGCGGTCGGACGAACCTAGTTATGAAAATTGCCTTCCAACCGCAACGGATATGTTTGTTCGTCCGCGAAGCGCCAAAAAGCCGCCCCGATCGTGGCGGCGGGCAAAAGCCTTTGAAGCGCCTTTCAGTGCGAGACCCCTTCGCGGAAAAATACGCGCGCCGCAGTCCTGAACAGGATGGCGCAGTCGAAGGCGAAGGATTGGCGCGCCATATATTCTTCGTCGAATTTGACCTTCTCGGGGATCGAGAGCTCATCCCGCCCATTGATCTGCGCCCAACCGGTCAGGCCGGGGCGTATGGAATGAACCTGGGCCTGTGTGCGCAAGGCGATGAGGTCTTCCTGATTGAACAGGGCGGGGCGGGGACCGACAAAACTCATCTGCCCCCTGAGGATCGACGATAGTTGCGGCAATTCATCGAGACTGGTCGCCCGCAAAAAAGCGCCTATGGGTGTCAAATGAGATTGCGCGTCATTAAGGAGGTGCGTAGCGACAGCGGGAGTGCCGATTCGCATGGTGCGAAACTTCGGCATCGAAAAAAGCACGTTGTTTCTGCCCACCCTGTCCGACCAATAGAGGATCGGCCCCCGCGACGTCAGCTTGACCGCGGCGGCGACGATCAGCAAGACAGGAGCAAAAACCAGAATGAAAAAGAGAGCCACAAGGGCGTCGAATGCGCGTTTCATGGTTCACGAAACCCTTGCCGCGAATTTGTTTGAACGGGCGAACGATCTGGACAGCGATGTGTTACGCAATGCTTGAAGGCGCTGTCAACAGACCCCGCTTTTGGCATAAGCTGATGGACTCCGCCGCCGCTGTGGAAAATTCCGACGCGGAGGGTTGTCGTTTTGCCTTATTTTACTTCTAAGCGATGCCCACTTCTCGCCTGCGGGCCGCGCATACCTCGCTTCAAATTGGGTTCTGAATCTATGCCGGGCACGGCGTCCGCCGCATAAATGGCGGAGAACAAGCGCTTTGACTTCAAAGGTTTTTTCGAATGATCGACCTTCACAGCCATCTGCTCCCCGGCATTGACGATGGGGCGAGAGATCTGGAAACGTCTCTGGAAATGGCGAGAATCGCCTGCGCCGACGGCATTTCGATTCAGGCCTGCACACCGCATATCCAGCTCGGCGTCTTCAACAACACGCCCGACGACATCCGCGCGAGGGTGATCGCGCTCCAAGCGCAACTGACGCAGGCCGGCATCCCCTTGAAACTCGTCCCCGGTTGCGACGGCCATGTGCGCCATGATTTTGTTGCGGCCATCCGCAACAACCAGCTCCTGACCATCAACGAGACTCGCTATGTGCTGTTCGAGCCGCCTCATCATGTGGCGCCCCCGCACATGGACAGCCTTCTGTTCAATATTTTGGCGGCCGGCTATGTGCCCGTCCTGACCCATCCCGAACGTCTGACTTGGATTCCCGGGCAATATGACCTTCTGGCGAAGCTGGTGCGATCCGGCGTCTGGATGCAGATCACCTCCGGCTCGCTGACGGGCCGGTTCGGACGCGGACCGAAAGCGCTTGCCGAACGGCTGCTGGCCGACGGGCTTGTGCATATTCTGGCCACCGACGCACATTCGACCCACCGCCGCCCGCCCTTGCTGCGCGAGGGCATGCTGGCCGCCGCCGCCATCGTTGGCGCAGAAGAAGCCGAGCGCATGGTGTTGGAGCGCCCACGGATGGTCATCGAAAACGCCACGGCGACCGTCACGCTTTCAGGCGCGATCAAAAAGCAAAAGCGCGGCTTCTTTCCAAAAATCTTCGCGCGCGCCTGAGCGGCGGCCGGCTCATCAGGACAGGTCTTTCCAGCCGATCGGCTTCACGCCTTTTTGCCGCAGCAGTTCGGCGAAAGCGCGCAGGCTGGCCTCTTCGGCGGCGCGCCATGGCTCCTGCGCGCCTGGATGGACGCCAATTTCAACGGCGCCCTCCCTATTGGCGATCCGGGTCCAGAGCGGCGCGGCCCAGTCGGCGTCGCCCCTTGAGGCCGACAGGTAAAAACCCGAAGTGGTCTTGAAAGCGGCGGCGAGCGCCTTGTTCCAGCCATGGCCCAGCCAGTAATTGGGGCTCGTCCAGGGCGTCGCCAGATAGACGTTCTGCGTGCGGCGAACCCTGTCTATGCCGAAATGCGGCAGGATTTTCCGCAGGGCCGCGACAAAGGGCGGGAATTTGTGGAGATTGCCGTGTCCGTCGACATAGCTCAAAGCCACGCCGGAATCGGCGACCCGGGCGATTTGAGCGAAAGTCTCGCGCTCAATGTCCTCGACATTCAACCTGCCGGTTAGCGCGCGGGCGATGATGGCGCGCGTGGAATGAAAGCGCCCCCGCTCGTCCACGAGCGAAGAAATCTGGCCCGCCGGGCACAGGGGCCGTTCGGCTTTGCCATCGCAATAGACGAGATGGACGCCAAAACTGAATTGCGGATTGGCTTTGGCATAAGCGCAGGCGGCGAGCGATTCGGGCATTTGCGCCATGATCGAGGCGCCGGTGAGAACCCCCTCGTCGAAACAGGCGATGGTGCGGGCAAGCGTATCCGCGCAATAGCCGAAATCGTCGGCGCTCAAAATGACCTGCATGGTCTTCATCCGCTTCCAGTTCGATCCGACCGCCCTGTATCGCCTTGCCGCCAAGCCCCGTCAATGCCGACGCCCGAGCCGTTCATCGGCGCATATTGCATGCGGGCCTTAGGGCTTATCCCGTTGACTCAGGTTCGTCTATATGTAGTAGGCGCGGCGTTGTGGGCGACTCGCGCTTTTGCGTGGATTGTCTCGCTTGATGATGTCCCAATAGCTCGCGGGCTGTTTGTT
>JBEKFQ010000145.1:0-4999 GCA_050013235.1 Beijerinckiaceae bacterium | reverse complement strand
ATCGAGGCGCGGATCGGCGTCACCTTGCAGCGGATTATCGCCGATGCCGGCTATCGCGGCCACAATGCCCCGCCAACCCATCGCTTCAAGGTCTATACCTCGGGCCAGAAGCGCGGCATGACCGGCCCCATCAAACGCGAGATGAAGCGCCGCGCGGCGGTCGAACCCGTCATCGGCCACCTCAAGGAAGACCACCGGATGGGCCGCAACTTCCTCGCGGGCGCCGGCGGCGATGCCACAAACGCCGTCCTCGCCGCCATCGGCTACAATTTTCGCCGCCTCCTGGCCTGGCTGGCCTTTTTGTGCGCCGCAATCTGGATCGCGCTTACCGCTCAAAAAGCTTCAGACCCGCACCAAGCAACCGCCTAAATCGATTTGTTCACGGGCGACGCCCCAAGGTCCGGCACGCGCCAGCGGACGCCACGGGAGCTTTTTGGGGCGGCCGCCATGCGCCAGTTGTGGACAGGGCCGCCTATCGGAATTACACCGTCAGCGATTGAGAGACAGCGTTGCGTCACTTTCGCTATTGGACAACGATCACTTCATGGCCGCCCACCTGCCCCACCGCCCCCGCGGGGTCCAACAGGGCCGCCACCGCCGCCACCCGGAATGCCTCTCGGGATGCCACCGGGCGTGACCCATGGCTGCACGGGTCCTTGCTGACTCTGGACACAGACGCCACGACGATTCAGCCTTGCTGGCGGCTCGCATACGGGATGCTGGTGTCGCGGCGTAGCCTTCGCGCGCTGCTTGTGCGGCGCGTGCTCCCGGCACGTTCCCTTGTAGCGCACCAAACCCGGCTCACAAACGCACGCCCTGCCCGAAGCGTTCGGGGACATGTTGGCCGGGCAGGCGATTGGCTTCCTCACGCATTCGCCGGCGGCATTCATGACCAACGGCGGTTTGCAACTTCTGACGACTGACACACATTCGCCAGCAGCGTTCATGACCAACGGAGGCAAGCAGGTCTTGTCGATTGGCACGCATTTCCCGCCAACCATCTGGCTTCCTTGCGGACAGATGCACTGACCGGGCACGGCGCCCGGGAGCATCGGAGGAGGACAGACGCATTCGCCAGCGGCGTTCAGGACCAATGGCGGGGTGCAGACCTTATCGATGGGTACGCAGGTCAGTGTGTTCAGCACGGTGACCGTGGTCGTCGGCGTGTTGATTACCACGGTGTTAGTCGACACGTATGAGGTCGTCCACTGCGGCGTGGTTCTTGGAGGGCAGACATTTGGAAGCGGCGGCGGCGGTTCATTGACCGTGCAGCTTGTCGTATAGGGAATGTTGGTTACCTGCTGCGATCCACCGTTGCTCAGGACCATGTTGGTGATCGAGCCGCCACAGTTGACGTTGATGGGATAGGTCGTCGTGGTGGGGATCGGCTTGGGAGCCTTGTTGTCGACCTTCTTCACCACGATGAGCGTGCCTTGATCTGGTTTGATCCGTTCGCAGATCAACGTGTTCGTCACCGTGATCGTCTGCGGCGAACCGCCAATTGTCACCGACGCCGGCGAAATGCTCGTAGTCCACACCGGTACGGTTCCATTTCCGATCGGGCAGGCATTCGGCGGCACGGGCAATCCACCGGTATTCTCCGTGACGGAACAGGTGGCGCCCTGCGGAATGTTGCTGATTGTCTGCACCGGAATCTGGTTAGGGAAATGCAGCGTCAGGTTCTGGTCGGGCTGCCCGCTACAATGGACGACCACCGGGTAGACGTAGCCAGTGACATTGCCTCTGGTTTTGTTCACGACTTCTTTTAGTACGATGAGCTTGCCGGTTGGACCGCAATCCGGCCTGTCGCAACCGCCGCCGCCTCCTCCGCCGCCTCCGCCCGAGGCGCCGCCAACGATAGGAGGAGCGACGGCGCCGGCGGAGCCGCCAGCAAGGGTCTGCGGCGGCGCGCAAGGCGCGGCGAAGGTCCGCACGCTGCCCTGACTGCCCGCTGTCGTGGCGCTGTCCGGGAACTTGTCGTCATAATCGACGAAATAACTCGTCCATGGCTGCGGCGCGTTTGCGTCGCGCACAATATCCGAGGGGGTAATCTGAACGCCATCGACGGACAGCGGTCCGCCCGGCGCCAATTGGTCGCGGAGCGACGGAGCGAGGCGAAGTTTTTCGCCCGAGATCAGCAGCGTTGCTCCGCAGGCGTTGGTGCTGAGCGCTTGGGACTGATCGTAGCCATAGCCAAAGGCGACGCCGCCATTGGAATTGCGGCCATTGCCGGCAAAACCGACCGGAATCTCTTCAGGTGTGGGAATCCAGAGGCCCGGCGACGGCGGATCGGCCGGCTTCTTCAGCCAGAAGCGCAGCACCCGCGGTTCGCCGGGCTTTGTGAAGGCGGAATAGTCATAGAAGCTCGCGCCAAACGCGTTGCGCTGCGCCACCACCATGGCGCCCTGTGGGGAGAAAGCGATGTCGGTCACCGCGAGCGGAGTCTGCTGCACAGGAATATCGACTTCCAGGCGTGCGTCGGATGCGAAGTCGCCGTTTGGCTGAATCCCCACGGACCAGATTTGCGGGCCTTCCAGTACCGAATAATAAAGCCGTTGCTGATAAACCGTGACGGCCCATACTTGGCGCGCCGCCGGGGCCATATTCCAGCTGTCCGGATTATTGGCGTCGAATGAGTTGCTGGCTATGTTGAGACGCCGGCGCGGATCGAAAGGCGCCGCCGGCAATTGAGCGGCGGGGCGTACGGTCGCGCCATGATCGAGGTGGCCGAGATCGGCGCCATCGAGACCGACGCGGTGGATCATGCCGGTGTAAATATCCGACACGAACAATTGCTTGTGCACGGAATCATAGGCGAGATTGCCGAGTCCGGGTCCCGGATTGGGTACGCCGTCCAACATGACATTGGCGAGCAGGGTTACGGCGCCGGTGGCGCCATCGACCACATAGATGGCGCCCGGGCCGCCCTGCAATCCAAGCCCGAATTGCCCTTCCGCCCATTGCGCGCCCGGCGCACCGGACTTCAATCGCTCGACAACCCCATTGGAGCCACGATGAACGATCTGAAGTCCAAACACGGAGGTCGCGCCCAAATAGATATTCGGGGAAACGTCAGGACGCGGCTGATCGCCGATGGCGACGCCGAAGACTTGTCCGACTTGCGCCGCCGTGACCCTGAATTTCTTTGGCGCGGACAGAAGGCCCGCATCCCAGGCCTTCCCTGGGCGGCTAACGTCGACAATCTCGGCGGAAGCTCCATTCGGATCGATAAAGGTGAGGTCGATCACGGACTTGTTACGAGGAATCGGCTTGTCCGGATCCGGCGCTAATGTGCCGGAAAAACCGGTGACGATCACGTCGCCCAAATTCAGGTTTGGTGGAGACACTGCGGACTGCGCGCCAGCGTTGCCCGAGCAAACAAACACGAATGACATGAGCCCGATAGTTCGCGCGAAGAATCTAAACATCCCCACCCCCGGCGCTCACTTATTCGGGACCGACACGACATATTTCGTGAAGCCCCCGCTTATTTATGGAGCAGCCGAAAATACATATCAGTGATGACTCGGAAAATGCAAATCGGAGAGTAACCGTTCACGTTCCCAATTTTATGCTGGGGCCGGAAGGGTCTCTGGCGGGTGGCCCTTTCGGGCGGCCTCGACAGCATTCTTGATAAAGGTCCAGGGATCGACTTTACGCCGTCGACAAGTTTCGATGACGCTCAGGATGGCCGCATAAGCGCGCGAGCCTTCCTCGGTTCTCGTTCCAAAACTTATTCGCCTGGCGATGACCGCATGCCGGAGTGCTGTCTCGGCGTCGTTATTCGTGGGCGGAAGCTCTGGATTGGTGACGAATGCCGTTATGGCGTCCCAATCGTTGAGGATTTCGCGGGCGAGCGTGGAACAAGACAGCCTGACCGACGCGAAAGTGCCAATGCTTCAGCGGTGCGGCGCGGGATCGGTTGTTGGCTTCTTGACCGGAGAACTTCATCCGACCCTCGCGGAGAGACGGAACGGGTTGGCGCACGGCGATCCGTTTGGCATGTCAGGAGCTGGTTCTTACTGCGCGGGCCTTTTCGAGCTGGTGCGAGACCTCATCGACTACGCTTACCGAGATTGGGATTTGCACCAGACTTTTGCACCAGAATAAGGCTGTAATATCAACGCGCTTAATTCCGCTCGAAATTCTTACATTACACTCTAGGCAGTACTTCTGGTCTTTGTGGCCACGGATACTTGTCATAAAATGCGTACGCGGGTTCGATCTGCATGACAAAACGGGTTAAACATTCCGTATATTGTTCGCACCACTCAAATTCAGCGATTATCCTTTTGCCCTTTAGATTTTGTGCTCGCGGATTTCCATTGAAAAACGATGGCCCCATTACACTGCCGCCGTCACCTCGACCCACAATATATAGGCAGCACGGCGCGTGGATCGCGTTATTACGATCTTCTGCAAGTTCGTCGGCGCGATCCAGCAACCAAACAACGTCATCCTTTGCCGTCGAATTTGGCCAACTGCTGACCGCATTGACCGCTTTCCGAAGCTTGTCCCGCTGCACGACATCGCGGAATTGCGAATACCACGTCGTGAAAGCAGTTTGAGCGTCCCCGGGGACAAGCCGAGCAAAGAGCAGCCCTAGCTTTTCGTGGAAATAGTTCCATGCGTGACACACTTTCCCAACAGCCACGCAATATTCTTCAAACGCCTTCCGGGCCTCTTCGTCACTCGGCCATGTAACAATATTCGGCGCGGGCGTGTCGGTCTCGCTGCTCATTGTGACCTTGTTGCACGGAGGCACGAGCGGGAAGATCTTCTTAAGGGCTGTCGGCCCAAAAAGCTTCGGATTTTCATATCGGGAGCCGATCATCATGCCTTTCAAGCTTCATTCGAAAGGTCGGCGCCACATTCCCCACCAGCGCCGTCGGGTTACGAACTGGCGCGAGTATGACGCGGCCCTTCGAAATCGCGGGAGCCTGACTATCTGGTTTACGCCGGACGCGATCGCGGGTTGGACGGCAGAGGCGCGTACAAC
>JBEKFQ010000144.1:0-5003 GCA_050013235.1 Beijerinckiaceae bacterium | reverse complement strand
CCAACCTGTGGACGGCCTGGACAAGTCTACGACTTGCCCACCCCGCCCACAGGACAACAGAAGCAGAAGAAGCGGACATTTAATGTGCTACCAAAACCGGCCAACTTAATTAGCTATCGACAGGTGTTCCGTGCTGCGAATGAGATCAATCGCTCCTTCGGATCGAAATGGCGGTAGTGTCATTGTTATATGGCGGGGCTACGCTAAAGCCCGGGTTCGCGATGGATGATGGGATGCGCGGCTATTTTTGTCCACGCGCTGGCAGTCCATTTTTGAGTTGGAGAGCTATTCAATGAAACACTGCGCTTATTTAGGCTGTCTGACGGCAATCCTGACCGTCGCCGCGACAAGCGCCTTTGCGGTTGATCCCGGCGCCACGGCGACGCCGATCAAGCACCTCGTGGTGATCTTCCAGGAGAATGTTTCTTTCGATCATTATTTCGGCACTTACCCAGTTGCGCAGAACAATCCGGGGGAGACGCCTTTCACCGCCAAGGAATCGACGCCCAAGAGCATTAACACCTTGTTGAATCCGCTCGACGTGAACAACAATTTCCAGCCGCTGACGGGTTTGGACCTCATCGGCGCCAATCCAAACGGTCCTCTCGGCAGCGGAGCGAAGATCAACGGGGCCGACGCCTCAAATCCCTTCCGCTTGTCGCCCGCGCAGGCGCTCACTTCGGATCAGGGCCACAACGATCTTCCCGAGCAGCTCGCCGCCGACAACGGCAAAATGGACGCCTTCCCAAAACACACGGGCAGAGGCGGCACGCCGGCCGGATCCGGCAAGGACCTTGTGATGGGCTATTATGACGGCAATACCGTCACGGCTTTGTGGAACTACGCGCAGAATTTTGCCATGAGCGACAATTTCTGGACGACGACCTTTGGTCCTTCGACGCCGGGCGCGCTCAATCTGATTTCGGGACAGAGCAACGGCGTCGACGCCGCGCTGAACGTGGTCGACACCGCAGGCAATCTGCTCCACCCGACCCATGAAGCGAAAGACGGAAACGGCAACTACACGATCATCGGCGACGGCGATCCCTTGCTTGACGTCTGTTCCGACCCAGCCATCGACCAAGTGACGCTGCATGGCCCAAACATCGGCGACCTGCTCAACGCCAAGGGCATCACCTGGGGTTCGTTCATGGGTGGGTTCGATCTGACGATCACCAACGCCGACGGGTCCACCGGCTGCAAGAGGTCGAGCGTGACGCAGGCGCCGGGGGCGGTCAAATTCACTTCAGCCGATTACATTCCTCATCATGCGTGGTTCCAGTACTACGCGTCGGCGCGCAACGTCGACCACGCGCGGCCCGGTTCGGTCGCCGCAGTCGGCCATACACAAGACCCGGCGACGGGAGCCGTCGATCCCGCCAACCATGCCTACGACATTCACGACTTCTTCGACGCGCTCAACGCCGGCAATTTCCCGGCGGTCAGCTTCATCAAGGCGCCGGCCTATCAGGACGGACATCCGGGCTATTCTGACCCGCTCGACGAACAAAACTTCATCGTGAACCTGATCAATACCCTACAAAAGAACCCGGAATGGGAGAACACGGCGGTGATTATCACCTATGACGATTCCGACGGCTGGTACGATCACCAATTGCCGCCGGTGGTGAATCCGTCGTTCACCAGCGCGGATGCTTTGAACGGCGCCGACGCCTGTAAGGACGGCCTACAGCAAGGAAAGCCCATTATCGCGACGCCACTCCTTGGCGCCTTCGGCCTGCCCGCCCAGGGCCGCTGCGGCTATGGCACGCGCGTGCCGCTGCTGCTGGTCTCCCGCTTCGCCAAGGTAAACTTCGTCGACCACACGTTGACCGACCAAAGCTCCGTACTTCGGTTCATTGAGGACAATTGGCTGGCCGGCCAGCGCATCCAACCTGGCGGGTCATTCGATACGATCGCCGGTCCGCTGAACAACATGTTCGACTTCGACGAGCTCAAGGGCGAAAAGGCCTCCAACTTGGTCCTTGACTCAGCAACAGGAGCGGTCCCCTGACCTCATGGGGCGCCTAGCGCTTAACGGCGACGCCCATCACGAAATGAGGCGGCGGCCCGTTAAGAGCGAATGGCGGCTTTCAGGCGTTGATTGACGTGCCGCGGAAATACGGCGAAGGACCGCCTCGGGTCACGAACGGCCAATCAGGCAGTGTCGGTGCGGCGCGCTGGCTACTCTATATGTAGTGGGTATCTGTCTTAACCGGATAGGCACGCTACTATGCAGCCGCGGTATCGCCCGAAACGGCCACAATGCCAACCGATTGGACGGACAGAGCCAAAGCTCCGACCTTCCAAATATCAAAAGGGTATACGGTCACATGTCCGTCAGAAGAGGATCTCGCACTCGCTAAACTCTGCGCGTGGCGAGACAAGGACAAGGTTTGGCTCAAGGAGTGTTCACGACTGGGCATCATCGATACCGGGAAGATGAAGGAACTCGGCAAACGGATCGACCCCTTAAAAGCTCCACCCATCGACGAGATCATGAGACGGATCGAATTCATCTCCCATCCCACAAAACGGTGAACCGGCTCGGGCGACTGACCCCCCAGGCGGAAATTTTTCTCATTATAAATCAGAAGCTTCGACTTTGACCCCTACGCCTGCCGGCGCTCAAACTCGTTGCTGAAATACAGCCAATGCAATCGCTCCGGCGAGACGTTTGATCTGCCGCCCCTTGTACCCGGGCCCACATTAAGCTCCCGGCTTCTCTTCGTCTTCGGATTGCGTTTGTAAATCACGGGGGTGCACTCCATCCGGAGGTGGCGAGCCGCGCGGCTGCGACAAGCCAAAGCACGCGTCCGGAATCTTGGGCGGGATCGAACGCGCAAAGGTCTGATACGAGCCTGCACCCAGCGAAGTCGAACAGCTTTCTCGGCGTATAGCGGGGCGGACCACCATGTCCTGCAATTCATCGTTCCGCGCCTGAACCCATTCGGGCCGGTGCACGACCTCGTCGATGCGAAAATGGCTCAGCATGCCCGCCAGCCGCTGCCGGAACTCAGCGAGAGTGACACCTGCCGGAAGCGGTATCTTGAGGCCGCCCTTTCAGGACTGGATGCCGCAGGCGGGCCGTGCCGCGCGCGGGACCGGCTTAAAATTCGATCCGCGCCCAATCGTCCCAGCCGTCCTCAAAATAAAACGGCTGGAAAGAACCTGGCCACAAGACTGCGGAGCCGTGATGGGAGGCATTCAAATCCGCAATCGAATCTTCGACGTCGAACGAGGCTTCGATGTGCACGACGGGAAGGCCGATGCTGACCGCCAGTCGCCTTGAGCCGCTGCACGCCGCGGCAAAAATCTGGACTGGCCTGTTGTGCGGTGCCGGCTGCAGATGCGTGATGAGCGTTATCCGAGGACTCCATCTAAACTCAATGAGGAGCGGCCGGTTAACTGGTGGCCCTTAAGGCGAGGGGAGGGGAAGAGAAGGAAGGCGATGGACTGGCGCCGCGGCGCCTCATTTTCCGGTCCAAAGCTTGACTGCCGATAGCGTAGGAAACCCCTTGCAAAAGCCGTCGGCAGACCGGAAAAAGAAGGCATGAAAAGTACGAACGACAGGCTGATCCGTGCCGCGCGGGAACTCCTCAGATGGGACCAGGAGAGGCTTGCCGCCGAGGCGGGCGTCGGCTCGGCGACCGTCAAACGGTTCGAGTCCGGAATCAGCGTCGACGACGCGAGCGTGGCCAAGATGACCGCGGCTCTCGAAAGGAACGGCGTGGTCTTCATCCCGCGGTTTTCGATCGGCGGCCTCGACATCGTTGAGGGGCTCGCGCTCAAGGCGTCGGCCAAACCTGAGCGGCCTCGCCGCCGCGCCAGCGCGAAGGCGCCGACGGCCGA
This sequence comes from Beijerinckiaceae bacterium, assembly GCA_050013235.1. GTDB lineage: Bacteria > Pseudomonadota > Alphaproteobacteria > Rhizobiales > Beijerinckiaceae > RH-AL1. Next base: position 1,151 of record JBEKFQ010000144.1, on the reverse strand, counting down.
GCCGACAGACCCGGCGTAGGACGGAACGCAGGCGCAGGCGAGCGGCCGCCAGCGGGGGCTCGCGAAGGAAGAACGTTCGGGAGGGTCCCGGTAAGGACGCCGCGCATTCATGGTCGTCGCGTCCGCCGTCCCGCCTTGCGTGGACGGGCGCCGCCATCAGCCTGCGATTGGAGCTTCAAGAGGGGCGAGGTGGCCTCGTGGATCTCGATGCCTATTCCCAGCAACTCGATAACCACCCAAAGAACGGTTGCAACGTTCGGAGCGAAGCGGCGTATGTCCTCGACGGCGACCGCGTCGAAGCGCCCTTCGGACGCATGGCGGAGCAATAAGGCGAGGCCAGCGCCGCAGCTGCCGGGATCGTCGAGCGCACCGGAATCGCAATAGTACCGGCTGATTTCCAATGCCGCCGCGCAGGCGTCCACCGCCGCCTTTTGTTCAAACAGCACAACGGCTCCCCGCGTAGCGGTGAAATCGCTGATGTAGGCCACCACGCGCGGAATGCTGCCGCGGCGCGGTGCGAATGACGATCCGGCACTTTCAGAGCAACCCTTCTTTCCAGGCCGTCCAACAGGTCCATCCGCAAGTTCACGTCCGTCCGCATCCCCGGCCATTCCGCCGGTCTCGATCCCAAACATCATCGCCCCTCTCCCAACAGATCCCCTCTTCAAATGCAACTTAATGCGATACAGAGCGTATCTCAATGGGTGGTGTTGGAAAAATGTACATTTTCTTGTAATCTCGGTAGATTATGGCTTTTTAGGAGAATTATGATGTCTACCGCCTTTGACGCGTTGACACTGCGCGTATCGTTCGTATATAGAGAACCAACACCGAAGCGATCAAAGGGGACGCCGGATGGAAGATTTGACGACGCTGATGGAGGTTGGGGCCGGTGCCGAGGCGCAAACCGGGTTTGGCGAGACGATGGTTCTCCATCGGCTCCGCCCGAGACCGGTCAGCCTGCGCTGTGATCAGCCTGGAACGCGCCTCGGGATTTGCGTCGACGTCGAGACCACGGGGATCCGATCAGCGGACGAGGTCATCGAATTGGCTGCCCTCCCGTTCACCTACCGGCCTTCAGATGGCGCCATCCTTGCGGTGCATGAGCCGTTCGTCCGGTTGCGTCAGCCCTCGATCCCGATTCCGCCCGA
>JBEKFQ010000143.1:0-5147 GCA_050013235.1 Beijerinckiaceae bacterium | reverse complement strand
GATCTGCTTGAGGCGTTCGCCGTCGCGGGCGTTCAGTAGGATGCTGACTGTCTGGGCCATGGCTCCAGACTCGCACGCCTCCACGACTTTGTGAATCCTATGTCTGGCTCAATGCACTAGAAGCTAGGCTTAATAACCAAACTGTAAGTCTTCCACCGCTCCTTATGAAGTGTTGGCGTCTTATTATCCGTCACATGCGAACAACAAAACATAGAACCCTTCGAAGCGAGTGGTCCGAACTTGCTCCTCAAGTTAAGCGCGGCGATCACTCACCATCCGTACTGGAGCTCTTAGCTGAAATCCTTCGTCCTAAGCTCAAAGTGAGTAAACGACTGTCGTTTTACGACATAGGAGATAAACTGCCAGTACACCCATCCGACCTCCTAAAGATTGACTACGAAGTTAAGGACCATTTGTCGGCCGACGACGTGCTTCAGGCTTGGCCGGAAGACACATCTTTGGAGACTGACGACAGGTTACTTTCTCTGTTAACTATCGTGTTGAAGGCGGCTCTTGCCGATGCAATTCATGTCGGCGTCGAAGAGAATGAAGGCTATGGCATATCGGACATTGATGTGCCTTCTGTGGCGCAGAGTGGTCAAAACAGCTATCGTACAGGCTTTAATGCGATAGTGCGGGTGATGGCCGAACTTTGGTCTAGACTTGCGAAGAAATCTCCAAAGCATGCGCTCGCTTTTATACAAACCTGGTGCGACGGCGGATTTGGCTTGACACGTCGGCTGGCGCTTTTCGCCTGCGCTGATCCAATCATCTCGCCCGCTTTTGCCGCAGACATTCTCGGTAATGTACCCAGCAGTGAGTTGTTTCTCCCCAATTCAAGCGTCGAGGTTTACCGGCTGATCCGTGCACGCTGGAAGGAGTTCCCAACACAGAAGCAGGGCGCGATCATGCGCCTCCTATGTGAAGGTCCGCCGCGTAATTCGTTCCGGGAAGGGGCCGAGATTGATCGTGCAATTGATCGCTGTCGGTTTGAAATCCTAACGAACATGGTGAGGGATGGCTTCGATATCGGCGACGACGCCTCCACTCTAATGAAAGATATTTGCACGCGTTGGCCGGAATGGACGCCTCGGCCAGCTGAGCAAGCAGGATTTCACATTTGGCATAAGAGCGGCTGGGGAGCTACCGGCGATCCCGATAAATTACGAGGAGTTCCCGACAATCGAATTGTCGCAGAGTCCAAGAAAATTGCGGAAGAGACCGATTTTTCAGATGGCAATACCTGGGACGCGCTTTGCCTAAGCGACCCTGACCGTGCAGCGCGCGGGCTTGAAGCTGCTGCGGCCGAGGACGATTGGACGGCGGAGCTTTGGTGTCAGTTATTGTGGACCCAAAAGGAATACTCGGACCCCGACACAGCGAAGCGAATTGCACTTTTGCTTTCGCGATGGCCGCACGAAAGTTTCGAAGCGATCATCGATCCCGCCGCTTCGTGGCTTGAGGAACACTCGAAAACGCTCGACGACGAGCTGCTCTGGCCGCTGTGGGACCGGATCGCTGACGCCGCGCTGATCGTGGAGGCCGTTAATGGGTGATGTGTTTACAAACGCACGTAACGCTTCTGCCGGTCACCTTGCACAGATAGTGATCAATAAGCTTTCGACTGACAGCGGCACGAATGACATACCGGACGCCATGCGCCAGCGCCTCGACAAACTCGTTGATGCGCTCGGGAACGCCGGCAAGCTGGCCCGTATCTGCCTCGCTGCGGAAGTATCCTTCCTTTTCGAACGGGCTCCCGCTTGGACAAAGAGCAAAATCGTTCCTTTATTCGACTGGTCGTCTGTGGACGCTGCCGACGCATGGGCAGCGCGCAAATATTCGAACATCGGGTCGCCCGAACTCTTCGGCTTAACCAAAAAACCCTTCCTAGAAATATTTGGTCGGAGCAATCTCCCATCGGACGAATTGCGAACGTTCGCCGATTGGTTAACCGTTATTTATATCGTGAACCGGTCGCGCAAGAAGGAAATTTATCCGATCTCGGCGACCGAGGGACGAGCTGCTCTTCGGCGTGCAGGGGTAGAGGCACTTTCGAGCGTGGGACATCGGTTGGCAATCGAAATGGAAGCGGCCCCGCCAGAACAAAAGGTCGAACGTTGGCGAGATATCATCGCCCCCGTTTTTAATGCAATTTGGCCTCTCGATATCGATTTGCAAAGCCATGTCACTACCTTCAAGCTCGTCCAAATTTTGAGAGCAACCGGAGAGGTTTTTCCTGAGGCTGCCGACGTTATCATTCCGTTCGTTCGGCCGGATAATCCCCAATCGCAATCGGCAATCTTCTCAATATCGGAAGCACCAGATTCGCTTTATAAGTCATCACCAGAGAAGATATTGGACCTCATTGCTGCGGTGGTCGGCGAACCTACACCTCGTAGCGTCTACGCGCTGGACAAAGCCCTATCTCGTGTTCGCGCCTTTGCCCCTAGCCTTGCAGAAACGCGGAAGTTCCAGAAACTTCTTAGCTATGCGTTGATTTAACCCCCCTTCACACCCCCCGATCCCTTAGCACCTCCGCGATGTCGTCCAAAATCGCGGGATCCTCGATCGTCGCGGGCATGGCGTAGCTGTCGTGATCGGCGATTTTCTTCATCGTGCCGCGCAAGATCTTGCCCGAGCGTGTCTTGGGCAGCTTGTCCACCGTGATCGCCAGCTTGAACGAGGCGACGGGGCCGATCTGGTCGCGGATCAGGCGGACCGCCTCCGCCTCGATCGTGGCGTCGTCCCGCGCGACGCCGGATTTCAACACCAGGAAGCCGCAGGGCGCCTCGCCCTTGATCGCATCCTTGATGCCGATCACCGCGCATTCCGCGACATCGGGATGGCTCGCCAGCACCTCTTCCATGCCGCCGGTCGAGAGCCGGTGGCCCGCGCAATTGATGATGTCGTCGGTGCGCCCGAGGATGAAGACATAGCCGTCCTCGTCGATCGTGCCGGCATCGGATGTTTTGTAATAGCCTGGAAATTCGGTGAGATAGCTTTCGCGCATCCGTTCGTCGTCCTGCCAAAGCGTGGGCAGACAACCCGGAGGCAGGGGCAGAGCGATGACGAGCGAGCCCATGGTGCCGCGCGGCACGGGATGGCCGGCATCGTCCACCACCTCCAGCCGGTAGCCCGGCATGGGCACGGTGGGCGAACCCGGTTTGACCTTGAGAAGGCCGAGCCCCAAGGGATTTCCGGCGATGCACCAGCCGGTTTCCGTCTGCCACCAATGGTCGATCACCGGCAGGCCGAATTTCGCGCCCGCCCAATCCACCGTATTGGCATCGGCGCGCTCGCCCGCGAGAAACAAAGCGCGCAAGTGGGAGACATCGTATTTCTGGAACAGCGCCGCGTCCGGATCGTCCTTCCTGATGGCGCGCAAGGCTGTCGGCGCGGTGAAGAGCGTGGCGACCTTGTGATCGGCGCAGACCCGCCAGAACGCGCCGGCATCGGGGGTGCCCACCGGCTTGCCCTCATAGACCACGGTCGTCGCGCCAATCAGCAGCGGGCCGTAGACGATATAGGAATGACCGACCACCCAGCCGATGTCGGAGGCCGTCCAAAACACCTCGCCCGGCGCGACATTATAGAGATTGCTCATGGTCCATTGCAGCGCCACGAGATAGCCGCCGGTGTCGCGGACCACGCCTTTCGGGGTTCCCGTGGTGCCGGACGTGTAGAGAATATAGAGCGGATCGGTCGCGCGCATCGCCACGCAACCCGGCGCTTTATTTTGGTATTTGGCTTCCGCCACGGAATCCGCCCAATCGTGATCGCGGCCGGCGACGAGAGACGCCTCGAGCTGATCGCGCTGAAAGACGAGAACCGCGCGGGGCTGGACCTTGGCAAGCTCGAGGGCATGATCGAGCAGCGGCTTATAGGCGACGAGGTGGGTAGGCTCCAGGCCGCACGAGGCCGTGAGGATCATTTTGGGGTTAGCATCGTCGATGCGGGTGGCGAGTTCGTGCGCGGCAAAACCGCCGAAAACGACGGAATGGATCGCCCCGATCCGCGCGCAGGCCAGCATGGCGGTCAGCGCCTCCGGGATCATCGGCATATAGATGACGACGCGGTCCCCTTTCTCCACCCCATGCGAGACGAGCACCGCGGCGAGCATGCGCACCCGGTCGAGCAGCTCTTCATAGGTAATCTCTTGGATCAGGCCTTGGACCGGCGAATCGTGAATGATCGCGATTTGCTCGCCACGCCCATTGCGCACGTGCCGGTCGACCGCATTGAAACACGCGTTGCAACTGGCATCGGGAAACCAACGGCCATAAGCGCCGGCCTTGGAATCGAAAATGCGACGGGGCGGGTCGATCCATTCGAGCGCTTGCGCGGCCCCGGCCCAAAAGCCTTCGGGATCGGCCTGCCATTGCGCATAGACTTCGTGATAGCGGCTGGTCATGACGATTCTCCCCGCCCGCGTTTGACCGCTTTGTTTTCGCGCGGAGATCTCGAACCAGGCGGTTCCGGCGGACGCTGCTATTTGGCGACTCCGCGCCACGGGGCGCAATCCGCCGATCGGCGAGGGGAACTAGATTATCGCCTGCTATAACCGATCTTTGGCCGGGGCGGCCGCGCCAGCGCGATCAGAACGATGCCCAGCACGCCGGCCACCAACCAGACCGGCGACTTGAGCAGTGGCACGACGACCGGAGCCCACAAAAACAGCGCATGCGCTTGAACCGCGGCTTGAGCCTTGAGGAAAAGATCGGGGGACACGGTGGAGGCGAGCTGCCCAAGCGGCATCAGCGCCAGCGCGCCGGCCGCGATCGAGCGCGTGCCGTCCACGATCACAGCGGCAAAAGCCCCAGCGAGGAGCAAGAAGCCGGAAAACCGGAATATCAAACGCAGCATGGAGCCTGCCGGAAGAACGCGGGGCGCGTGACCCCAGGATTGGAACCCGCTTCCCCTGGTCAAGCGCATAGGCCGAGGGCGGCGAGCCGTCAATGCGAGCGGCGCCATGGACCGGGGAGACCGCGGCGCGATCCTGTGTTGCGAAGCGGGGGCGGATAAACGGCCAGGGCAATCGCATATCAAATTTGAAGGATGAGCTTGCGTAGAAATTCGTTGCTCCATCCAGCTTTTTGAAATTTTCGCCGTTTGGAAATCTTTGTCGTTTCCTTGGTGACGATGTT
>JBEKFQ010000142.1:0-5156 GCA_050013235.1 Beijerinckiaceae bacterium | reverse complement strand
ACCGATATCGTCGATAAATGCTGCGAGGCTTGGAACAAGCTGGTTGAGATGCCGTGGAAAATCATGTCCATCGGACTGCGAGATTGGGCACACCAATGTTGATCACTGCAGGTTGGTATAAGGTACTCCGTACGGATCAAAATGCCCGCCAGAACGAAGCGAAACGCGGTGCCGTGATTGACGGCACTGCCGGATATGAACCGGCTCCGGCGGCTACTCCCTAGACACGAGTTTTTCTTGCTACAAATTATAAGATTGAACTATGGTCTCCATGCCAGCCGGCCTCCAAATCCGTTGCCAGGACACAGCACGTGAGCCGCACTTTTCCTGGCGCCTGATCATTGGTGCATGATCTCGAGTCAAGGCCGCGCGCGCGCCAAGATGGCTCTTCGGCCAGAGACCACCAACCGAAACGTTCCCACTGGTTCCCCTATGGCGGCGCTACGCCGGTCTTGGACGTGACGGCGACCGTCACCGACATCCCCAAAAAGGCGCCGGTGTCACCGGCGAAACTTCCGGCCACCGGCATCGCTTGCCGGATGTCGCGCGCGACGGCGACAGGGATTAGATTGAAGCCGCCAACGCTATGGTTCGTGGGATCGAAGGTGATCCATCCGGCACCCGGTACATAAACTTCCGCCCAGGCGTGGGTCGATCCCGCTTCCGCCGGTCCCGTTTCGTCCGGTCTCGGACTATAATTATAACCGGAGACAATCCTGGCTCCAAAACCGAGACTACGCGCAGCTTCGATGAACAGGATTGCGAAATCCCGGCAGGAGCCCAATCCGCGGTTCAAAGTCTCGACCGGCGACTGAGTTCCCTCGTCCTCGCGACGCTGATAGGATATCCATTTGGAGACACCCCCGCTGAGGTCCTTAAGTAGGGACAGCGTATCCGTTGGGTTGCTTCGAACAAATGCGCGCGCCCAGTTCCGCAGGCGCCCTTTCGGATCTGGGTATTGCTGGACCGTCAAAGCGCCGAGGTCAATCCACTCGTCAGCGGTATATAAGAACGGATAGGAAAGCGCTGATGCGGCGACATCGAAAACGGGCCAGGGTTTATTGGCGAGTTGGAGTTCCGTGACGCTGTCGATCACGAGATTGTCGGACATGTTTTGAAACGTCGCCATCGCGACGGCGTTGCCGAAGACATCCTGCGCCCAGTTCACCGAAGCAGCTGGTGTGATTGTCACATCGCTCGAGATCAAACGGAGATCGCGGCTCTCCCGCGGGCGAAGCATCAAACGGTGTGGCCCAAAACTGACGGACTGACGGTAGCGATACGTTGTCCTATGATGGATTTTAAGGTTGCTCAACTGAAGCTCCAACAAGGCGGGCGGACCTAAGCCGCGAACGCCGCTCAGGAGGAACCCGGTCTCCCGCATCAATTGCCCGCTGCGAAGAGTGGCCGGTCCCCATTGAGTGGTCCAGAGTTTATGTTAATTTAAAGTTGGCCTGAGCGCGAGGGCTGGTGTTGCCGGCGTAGCTGGTCCAGATTGCGAAGCCCGTTGCTTCGGCGATCGCCTCGGGGCCGGCCGCGTCATGCTAGATTCGCTTTACAAAAAGCCTCCCATAGATCGGCGCAATCAAGCGCGCCCAATAATACGCGCTAGCGCAGGCCTCCATTGCAACATAACAATTTGGGATGTCCGCGAAGAACGGCAGCAACTTCGCCCTGTATATCTTCTTGCAAAACGCCACCAAGCGGTCCAGTCGAGAACTTCTATAAAGCTGAACGCCTGCCACAAGTGTCCGCGTCGCCAGCGGAGGCCGGTCTTGGGTCGCTTTTGGAGACCCTTGACATATCGCCAATGCCAGCTTGCCTTGGTCCTCAACGAGCCTTTTAGGCAATGTTGACACGGATCAATGCTCTGTCCCATTGTTGCTGATCTTCTAACGACACGATGACATTGGAGAATTCATCATGTCCGGCGTTACCTTATACGACGAATAGATCAGGCCTGCTCCATCGGAAGTTCGGCGATGGCTTGGGCACGAGTTCGTGGTTGCTCCGGCCTAAAGGGGGGAGCGGGCGGTCCGAACGCTAACCAGGGTTCACAAGGAAGGTAAGTCATGAGCACAATTCTAATTATCCTCATTCTGTTCTTTCTACTCGGTGGCGGAGGCTACTATGGCTTCAACCGGTATGGAGGGGCCGGGCTCGGTGGCGTTCTTGGCTTGGTGCTGACTATTGTCATCGTGCTCTGGCTGCTCGGTATCCTTGGCGGGGTCCATACTTGATCCGGATTCATATGCAACTCTTTCGCAATGGTCTCCCAGACGCGTTCTTGTGGACCTTGCGGAAGATGTTGTAGTCTGGCTGCGCATATCCAGGATCGCGGGGTGATCGCCGGTGTCTTCCTCGCCTCGCATTTTCGTGTTCTTCGCCACGCCAGTCGCGCGTCTAATGACAATGGCGAGAAGCCGTGTCTCGAATAGTTCGTTGAGCGTGCTTCGGGATGCTTAAATGAACATTCGATTTGGATACGATATCACGGTCACTTGCGCCGGACCGACGGCAATGGTTTGTCTTCTAACCGTCGTCGATGAGCGCGCCAAGGATTTAATGGCGGCCGAGCAGTTCGTGGCGAACCCGGCTGTCATTACCACGTTGTACCGTGACCTCTTCGGGAATGTCTGTCGCCGGTTCATGGCGCCAGCAGGCGACTTGACGATCAGGGGAGACGGAACGGTCACAGATTCTGGCGACGCCGATTCTACAGACTTGAGCGCCAAGGAAACCTCGGTATCGGCTTTACCCGATGATTGTCTTGTCTACCTGATGGGTAGCCGGTATTGCGAAACTGACAGGCTCAGCCAGATCGCTTGGAATTTGTTTGGGAGCGTGGCGCCCCGGGTGGGCTCGCGTCCAGGCTATTTGCGACTTTACGAACAAACGCATCAAGTTCGGATATGGCGACGCGCGATCGACCCGGACCGCCTTCGAAGCCTATGAAGAGTGCAAAGGGGTCTGCCGCGACTATGCGCATCTTGCGATCGCCTTATGCCGCTGCATGAACATCCCGGCGCGTTACGTTAACGGGTATCTCGGCGACATCGGTGTGCCAATCGTCGATCCGATGGATTTCAGCGCCTGGATCGAGGTTTATATCGGTGATCGATGGATGACCAAGGTCGACGAGATCGTCGTCACCGGACCGGCGGCCCCACCGGTTCATAAAATCGAGGATCTGGCTGGATGCGAAGTCTTCGTGCGCCAGAGCAGCAGCTTTGCCGAAAACCTGCGCGCACTCAACGAGAGCTTCGTGGCCAGGGGTTTGAACCCCGTCAAGTTCAGACCGGCGGACGGTAATCTCGAGGACGAAGATATCCTCGAGATGGTGAACGCCGGCCTGCTGCCCCTCGCTGTAGTCGACGACTACAAGGCGATTTTGTGGTCATCAGTCTACCGCGCGCTCGTCCCCCGTCCCGATCTCGTCGTCAACTCCGGCGGCTCGATTGCTTGGGCGATCCGCAAGAACAGTCCTCTCCTCAAGAGCGAACTGGCGGCCTTCGTCAGTCAGCATCGGTTCGGCACGGCTTTCGGGAACGCCATCCGGCGCCGCTACTCCGCCGTGGGCCAAATCGCTCGCAACCCGTATTCCGACGCGAACATGAAGCGGTTCCATGAGTTGGTCGACATTTTTAAGAACCAAGGCAAGGCCTATCGCCTCGATTGGCGGATGTTGATTGCGCAGGGATATCAGGAGTCGCAACTGGACCAGAGCCTGAAAGCCCCAGGCGGAGCGGTCGGGGTCATGCAGATATTGCCGAGCACTGCCGCCGCGAAACCCATGAGCATTACCGGCGTCGCGACGGACGCCAACCGGAATGTTCAAGCCGGCGCCGCGTACATGCGTTATCTGATCGACGTCTAAATCGGCGACGAACCGTCGGTGGACGAGCGAAACCGTTTATTGTTCGCATTCGCCGCTTACAACGCGGATCCCGCCAGCCTGACCAAATTTCACCGGCTCGCGTTGAAGGAGGGGTTGAACCCGAATGTCTGGTTCGGCAACGTCGAGCACGCGGCCGCACAGGTTGCCGGCATCGTGACCGTTCGCTACGTGAGCAACATCTATAAATATTACATCGCCTATACGCTGGCCGCGGAGCGCGAGGCGGCCGCGAACGCAGCGCGCGAACAAGGCGTCGACGGCTCGGACCAAAAATAGGGAGAGCGGAGAGCGCGAACGCCAGCGCCGCCGCGAGCGGACCGAGCGTCGCTGAGCGGGAGCCTTCGGTGACGGCGCACGCCGCCGCCGGCACGCGCGACGCGATTTGGGCTAAAGTGACGAGATGGCTCGATCGAATGGAAGCTCTCCGTGTCCGTCACGTTTATGCCGAAGGTCGCTTGGTTCTTCGCCATGCCGTCTTTCTTCTGTTGTTTTATCCTAAGGAAACAAACTCATTGTTACCTTAGTGTAAATCGTTCTTCGGAATGCTTTGCCATGGCGCCTGTCTCGCTGACTGCGGCGCGGACAAGGTGTGGATTCCGATTTATCCGGCCATGCATTGAACGAACCTTGTAGCCGCTCCCGCATAGCGGGTTCGTTCAATCCGCAGACAAGGCTCAATAAGGCCCGGCGCCACAAGGTTCCGCTGGACGCCCCAGACCGTCGGAAACTAACACTGGCCCTAGACCACCATTCCCAAGCGCTTCAGGCCAACTTTAAACTAACATAAACTCTGGACCACTCGATGGGGACCGGCCAATTACGCAAAGAAATCCTTGCCAACCGGGCCGCTCCACATATGAGCCAGAGCCAGACTTCCGCGCGTATCTACATTTCAACCAATCCGACACCATCACCCAAAACCGTTACGCCGCAGCTCTCGGAGGACTTAAAAGGCTATTCGCAATGAGTTACAGTCCAGAGAATTGAACAGCCCTGATTAAGGGGCTAAGCGCCGTCGCTCTTCAATGATGAGTCAATTTTGCCGGAAGGATTTGATCCAGCGTCTGCAAAGGACTGGCAATGACGATTATTAGTGGAGATTACCCGTCATGATGACGGAATTATAGGTGCGCGTGCAGGGTTGTTCAGTTCTCAATACAGTCCCGGCATGGCAAGGATAAGATGGAGGTCGAGCGCGGCGCGCCACCGGGCGTTTTTGATATTGTCGCATCCGGCGGCCCTGAGGAGGTTGTAGGCG
>JBEKFQ010000141.1:0-5226 GCA_050013235.1 Beijerinckiaceae bacterium | reverse complement strand
TTGCGAAACCCGAGCGCCTTCAACTCACGGCCAACCGTCGTCTCGTCGAGGGAAATGCCGAACTCCTCGAAAATCCACAAGGTCAGATCCTTCAGCCGCCAGCGGACCACGCCATGGATCGCAGCGATGGGGCCGCTCTCGACGATCACGGCCAAGGCCCGGCGCTGGGCGTCGTTCAACTTCGGGGCCGCGCCTGGGGCCTTGCCGTCGATCAGACCTTCAGGGCCTCGATCATTGAACGCGAGAACCCAATCGCGAACCGTCTGGCGGCCCACGGCGGCAATCCGGGCCGCGTCCGCCCGCGAACTCCCCTCGTAGATCGCGGCCAAGGCCAAAAGACGCCGCCCTTGAGCGGCATGCTTGGTCCCCTTGGCAAGACGCCGGAGCTCCGGGCCATCAAAATCATCGCGTAAAGCTATCGCAACCGTCATGGCGAATCCCTCTCGATCCGCCACATTGATTCAGACAAAAGCCGGCCTGAAAAGCCCCACGAGTCTCATTCAACGCGGGCTGGTATTACTGGACTTTAGATGTGATCAAGCAGCACTATACGGATTTCGTGATACCGCCGGATGCGAGCAACGGATGGTCGGGCGACACCTTAACGATGCTCAGGACCAACTTCCAAGGCAGTGGCCGATGCAAATGCCACTCAAGAAATCGCTTCTCTTCATCGTCAATTCGGATAGATTTTCATGCTGCTCGCCACAGAGTCGGCGACGTGCTCCTTGGTTATGACGCCAACGACGTCAATGCCCCGGGGAACCCCACGCCCCCTTACGACGACCGCCATGAAGGCGTGTTTGCGCCACATCCTTTCGATCACGTCGAAGGCGATCGCGTCGTCGCGGACGACCGTGTAGTCCGGGCTGGCGACGTCCCCAAGGGTCACTGGCGTGTGAGCTCCCTCAAGACCGCGCCACAGGCCGGTGTTGACGCGAATGACGCCGTAAATTCGGCCCTTTTGGGTCACCACGACGTGACGAAACCGGCCCTGTGCTTCGTGCTGGCGCAGAAACGCGTCGAAGCTCGTCTCGGCCGGAAGGACCAACACGCCCGAATCCATGACTTCGCGAGCATGGCGCACGAGGAACATGTTGGCATGAAGCGCCTTGGGGATTGAGCGTCCCCGGCGGACCAGCTTGAGCGTATAAATGCTCTCTGGCGAAAGCAGCCGGCGAACGCCAACGCTGGCGGCGACCGCGAGGATCAGCGGCATGACGATGTCATAATCGCGAGTCATTTCGAATATCATCGTGACGGCGGTCATTACCGCGCCGGTGCCGCCGCCGACCATCGCGCCCATGCCCACCATGGCGAATGCGGGAATGCTCAGCGGCATGGGCAGACCCGCCGCGGACAGCAGGGACGCGAACCCCCCACCTAGCGTGGCGCCCATGAACAGCGACGGCGAAAAAATTCCGCCCGATGAGCCGGAACCAAGACTGGTCGACGTCGCCACCGCCTTGCAAACGAGCAATAATCCCAGCAACCAAGCCGTGGACGTCTGGCCGATCAGAATGCTTTCGATCGTGCCGTAGCCCACGCCATCGACATAATATTGTCCGAAGGCTCGGAAGAGGACGTACATCAACACGCCCACCAGCAACATGCCGAGCATGTGGCGCGCATAGCGCCAGGGGATCCGGTCGAAGGCGTCCTCTACGATATGGATGCCGCGAATGAACCCCGCTGCGGCGACGCCGGCAAGCGCGCCCAGGATCGTGTACAGCAGAAGGAGCGACACGGTATTGGCGTGCGGCGTCATTGCCACGATCGGCGGCACTTGGAAGGCCGGTTGATCGCCGAAGAACCACCGCCCGACGAACGTCGCCGCGCCGGTGGAGACAGCGACGGGCAAGAACGTGTCGACGCTCACCTCCGGCAACATCAGTTCGATGGCGAACATCACGCCGCCGATGGGCGTATTGAAGGTCGCGGCGATGCCAGCTCCCGCGCCGGCGGCGACCAAGGCGATGCGCTGGCCTGGCGGCATGGCAATGATCTGGCCGAGTGTCGAACCAATGGCCGAGCCGATCTGAATGATCGGGCCTTCGCGCCCCACCGACGATCCGCTGCCGATTGCGAAAGCCGAGGCAAGGGATTTCACAAGGGCGACAATGGGACGGATCACGCCCTCCTTGTAATAGATGGCGTCCATGACCTCCGGAACGCCATGGCCCTTGGCCTCGGGAGCGAAGTTGCTGACGAGGAACGTGACGATGACCCCGCCGATGACCGGCGCCAGGATGATGAACGCACCCCATCGGCTCGGCGCGGTGAATTGGTTGGCCTCATAAGCGAACGCAAAGCGCCCATCAAAAAAGAGATTATGCAGCAAGTTGATCAGTTCGCGGAACAGGACCGCGCCGACTCCTGTCACGATGCCGAGCAAGAGCGCCAGGAGCGTCAGATAGAGTAAACTCAGGCTGCGGGTTTCGTCCTCGACAATCGCGCTGGAAAGGGAGGAATTTTCGCGAAGGCTGGTGGAATTGGAGTTCATGACGGCTTTCGGTTCGATCAGTCTTGATTGGTGGCCGCGTCGATTAGCGCCCACGAAGAGCGCAACCCGGCCGGCCATGTTTTTCGCCGCGGTTGTTGCATTCAAAACAGCGCGAACGTCTTTCGCTTTGCTTTTCGCGGATCGCAGCATTCCGGCGTCGCGATGGCGCTGCGATCGCTGGCTCCCCCCTTTAGTTCTATCCTGACCGAGGCAGAAGCGCCGCGCGCAAGTCGGTCTGGCCTCAATCACTGGCATGATACATCACGTCATGACATAAGTTTTACAAATTGAGAAGGGGATTGAATGCTCGATTCTTTCAGGTCACTCGACCGCCCCGCCGCCGCATTCGCCGGCCGGCGCCACCAAGCGGTCAAATTCTCGGGGACAGCCTGGAGCCGAGCGCGAGACTTTAACCCGAAACTATGGAAGTGAGAGAGTAGAAGGACGATAGAATGAGTGAAGGTCTGGAGCTCGATCCAAGCATGTACGAAGGCCTTGCGGCGTTTCGGCTCGCCTTGCGGCGGTTCCTGGCCTTCAGCGAGGCGGCGACCGGCGCCGAAGGCGTGACGGCGCAGCAGTATCAGGCCTTGCTGGTCATCAGGACCCACCCCGCAGGCGCGATTATGATCAAGGAATTCTCTGATCAGATGCTGCTCCAGCCCCATGGCGCGGTTCAGATGATCGACCGGCTCGTCAGCGCGGGGCTCGTCGAACGAATACATTCGCCCACAGATCGCCGGAGCGTGCTCGTCGCCATGACCGCGAAGGGTGCAACATTGCTGGAGCGTCTGGCGTCCCAACACGTTGCGGAATTGCTTAAGCATGAGCCGTTGCTGGCGGAGTCGCTCAAGCGGCTTCGACAAATGGGCCGAGCGCGTGGCGCCGATCGATCGGATTGATTTAGCGCGCGAAACTCCCGGAGCTTCGCGACGATTTCCTCGGCCCTTCGCCTCTTTTTTGTGTATTCAAAGCGCGACCCGCGATGAATCGCCTTCGTTAAATAAGGCCGTGACATCGTGCGTCTTTGAGCCAACTATGACCCATATCGACGATGAGACGGTGGTAAGGGCGGATGGAAGCCTTGTGGGGCATTAGAGACGGCGCCGGCTACGTTGCGCAGACAATCATAGAGATCGCGCCGGAAAAAGACGCGGATGTCATTGTTGTCGGCAAACATGGAAAAGGGCGCATCGCTGGGCTGCTGCTCGGCAGCGTCTCGCAGAAGCTCGTAAGTCTCGCGCCCCGGCCTGTGACCGTCGTTCCCTGATCCAGGAAAGCCGGTCGCTTGATGGGCACACAGAGGGGGCTGCTGACGGAACACTCTCGCCGCATATCAGTTCAATAAGGTTCGCCGGCTCTCCATTTTTCCGGGAGCCCAATCCGTTTATCTCGTTTCACGCATAAGGATTAGCCATGCCCAAAAAGTCATTGGTCAAACCTTCCACCTCGTCGTGGATGAGCGTCCCAGCATTTTGGCCGATGGCCATGGCGACGGAGATGCTAGAGGAAGGGAGCGAGCTCTACGCCAAGAACCTCGAATTCGTCGACGAAGAGATCAAGATTCACGACGAGTTGAGACCAATTCTAGCGACGCCAAACCAGCTCCGCCTCGATCTACGGACCATGGCGCTACGTGACTATGGCAAGCCGGGCGGAATCCCGACGCTGATCGATGCGCCCCACGCCGGTCACACGGCCATGATCGCCGACTATCACAACGGTCAGAGCCTGGTGCAGACGCTGCTGGCTAACGGTATTGGCCATGTGGCTTTGACCGACTGGAAATCGGCCACCGACGACATGAAGGATCTGGACATCGACAATTACCTCGCCGATGTCGTCGTCGCTATCGACGATCTCGGCGGCCTGGTGAATCTTGTCGGCCTTTGCCAGGGCGGCTGGCTGTCGGCGATGATCGCGGCACGCTTTCCCGGTAAGGTGAATTCACTCGTGCTGGCAGGTGCTCCGATCGACACCGATGCCGGAAACGGGCCGATCAAGCGCATGGTGCATCAATCCCCGCTCTCGTTTTACCAGGAGTTGGTCGCGCTCGGTGGAGGCCTGATGAAGGGCAAGTTCATGCTTCAGGGGTGGAAAAACATGCGCCCCGAGCAGCATTACATTCAGGATCACATCGATCTTTACGAACACATCGACGACCCAGCCTATCTGGCCAAGGAGGAAACATTCGAGAGCTGGTACGAAAACCCGATCGACCTGCCGGGCCGCTGGTATCTTCAGGCGATCGAACTACTCTTCATGGAGAACCGCCTCGCCAAGGGCGAATTCGTCGGCCTCGGCCGGAAGCTCGACCTGCGTAAGATCACTTGCCCGGTCTACCTGCTAGCTGGGGCCGCCGACGACATCACGACACCAGAGCAGGTGCTCGACGCCGCAAAATATATCGGAACGCCGAAGGATCGAATTGTGCAAAAGACAGTTCCTGGCGGTCATATCGGGCTATTCATGGGCGCCCGTACACTGAAGGAGCATTGGCCGCCAATCGCCAGATGGATCTCTGCCCAATAAGCGCGGTCGAAGCGATTTATTACGGCAATACTTGAACACGATGGCCATTTTTCACTGCGGACGGGCGACGTCCTTAGTGTCCGTTCCAAAAGTTGTTGAGTCCGGTGAATCGTTTGTGATTCAAGAGAAGTCGCTCGATTCGGAGGGGCTCTTTGATGTGGACCGTGGAAAATCGTTCTCGTTACGACCGTACT
>JBEKFQ010000140.1:0-5353 GCA_050013235.1 Beijerinckiaceae bacterium | reverse complement strand
TTATGATAGCTGCCCCCATGTATGCGAAACTCAAGCAGACCGTGTGAAAACGGCGGCGGATTGAAGATCGCCAGTGGCTCTGCGGGGGCATTGACTATTTTCCCTCCAGAAATTTGCTCCTGACCTCGCTTGAGCTTCCTGGAACGCCCTGAAGCAGCCGTTGCCGCCCGATCTGGCGCGATTAGAGGCGTTTTCACGCCGCCATGGCCGCCATCAGCCTTTCCATGCCGAGAATGTTGAGCGCCCGGTGCAGATTATAGGCGAGCGCCGTCAGGCTGAACTCGGCCCGAACTTTTTCGAGGCCGCGCATGAGGAAGGCTCCCTGGTTCATCCATTTTTTGATCGTGCCAAAGGGATGCTCGACGACCTCGCGCGACCTTGTTGCACGGAGGCACGAGCGGGAAGATCTTCCCGCTCGTGCCTCCGTGCAACAAGGTCGCGCTGCCCCCCTTTATCTGTTGCCTTTTCGCGAAGCCTGGGGGATTTGGCTTGAACATAATTATGCCTGTAAAAGGCATATGGCCCCTCGTTCCCTTACGACATAGACTCGCACGATGACTTGTTTGACGCACTTCGAGTTCGATTTTTTCGCGATGGGCTCACCGTGCAGCGTTTCCCTTTATTCCAGCGCTCCTAATTCTGCCGCGGAAATCGCTGATACCGCCATTGCCGAAGTCGCGCGCATCGAATGCCGCTATTCGCGCTACCGTCCTGATAGTTTTCTCAGCGTCATCAATCGCGCTGCCGCGCTGGGCGACAGCCTGTATGTCGATGACGAGACCGGGGATCTCCTCGATCACGCATTCGAGGCGCATAAGCAATCAGGCGGCTTATTCGATATCAGCTCCGGCCTGCTGCGAATGATCTGGAACGCCGGTACCCGCTGCATTCCGACCCCGGAAGACATCGCTGCCATCCTTGCGCGAACCGGCGTCGAAAAGATCTCCTGGAAAAGGCCGAGGCTGAGCTTCGGCGTCGCCGGCATGGAACTCGATTTTGGCGGGCTCGCAAAAGAATATGCCGCAGATCGCGCGGCGGATGTCTGCCGGTTGCGTGGCGCAAATCATGGCCTTGTCAATTTAGGCGGCGATGTCGCTGTCTTCGGGGCCCATCCCGACGGCTCACCGTGGCGCATCGGTATTCGTGACCCGCTTGGCGGAGCCACGGCTGTGGCCACACTTTTTGTTCCCCAAGGCGGTGTGGCGACGAGCGGCGACTACGAGCGATATTTCGTTGTCGAAGGACGGCGATTCAGTCACGCGCTCGATCCGCGAACCGGTTGGCCCGTCGATGGCTTGCCGTCTGTGACCACCGCAGGGAACAGCTGTCTCTCGGCCGGGTTGTTGGCGACTTCCGCGCTTCTCCGGGGACACGATGGTCCCCGGTGGCTCGAATCGATGGGCGTCCCACATCTCTACATCGAATCCGACGGGACGCTGGGTGGCTCTCTGGTATCGTGAGAGCCGCGACGCTGGCCTAGCCGCCCGAGGCGTTGCCTGAGCGGATTTGCGACATGAGTTGGGTCATGCCCTGAACGAAATTCTGTTGCGAAACGGTTCCGGAGCTGCTGGGATTTAGCGACTGGAAAACAGCGCTGGGGCCCATGGCACTAAAACCAGCCGGCGGCTTCATAGTTTGGAATGCCTGATTAAACTGGCTTTGTGTGATTGATCCCGTGCCAGCCGTGTCGATCTGAGAGAAAAGCGTCGACATTTTCCGTGCGGGAGGCATCGGCATGCTCGCCCCGGACATCGATTGCGGGGCGTGGCTTCCCCCAACACCTGAAATTCCCATGCTCATCATAAATCTCCCAACATTTCTTCTTGTGGAGCCCACAAGCCTTTTAGTGAGCGAACCTTTTGTAAAGCTTATCTTTTTCTACCCACTCAAATATCAGCTTCGCGCATTTGGTTCCAAGCTCCTATAAAGGGCTGAGAAGATATGCCGAAGCGATGTAGCTGAGACCACCGCCAAGGAATGCCCCAACGCAAACATCGCTCGGGTAATGATGCGCCGACGCCACCCGTGCCCAAGCCATGATACTTACCAAGCCAACGCAAAACAGGTCGGTGCCGGGGAGAACGTGAACGATCGGCATCAGCGATGCCGACAGCGTCATCGTGTGGCCGCTTGGAAACGAGTGTTCATCAAGAACCGCAAGCAGGCGAGGTAGCGATCGATCCGTTTGAAAAGGGCGCGCGCGTCGAACTCGTCGCTTTATGTACGGGTAGAAACAGTGCAGGAGCGTCACGCTGCAGAATGCAACGAAAATGGCCGGCAGTCCGCTTCTCCCGAGACGCATGAGGACGATGATCGGAAGAATCAGATAAATTCCGCCGTTGCCCAGCTTACTGACATAGATGGCCAAAGATCGAATGACTGGCAGACAAGCGGAGGCGACAACGATACGAACCAAAGCCGCGTCCGTTAAAAGAAATCGTCTTCGAGTTCTCTGTAGGAAGCTCGGGTTCAGATCACCAGGATCAAATACGGCAGGCATGTGGACCGGCATCAGCTTGACTATCGTTCCAGTTTTTAGCGACGCTGGTGCTTCACTTTTTCAGTCCCAGCCGAATCTCGGTCGTGAGGAATTTCGAATCTTTGATTATCGAGCCTGCTTCTCACGAGCGGAGAATCATACGTGATTTTTGTAGCATGAGGCTGCAGACTGATGGGAAAATGAGGAGAGATGGTTCTGCGGAACCGTTCCGCGAAATGTCACGGTATCTCAGAGCGCTTCGCTTGCCGGGTTTTCGGCCAGCATCGCTCTACACAACGCAAGACACCAAAGACCTCTGATGACGAGGTAGCGCTCACTGCCGACATCATCGCGCTCGCTCTCCAATATGGCCGCTACGGCTACCGCCGTATCACGGTGATGCTACGCCGAGCCGGCTGGATGGTGAACTGCAAACGGGTCGCACGGATTTGGCGGCGCGAGGGACTCAAGGTTCTTCAGAAGCAGCTGAATATTATTGATGAGTTCAAGTCATCTGGCGAATCTCGGCTTATACCAAGTCCTTAAAACCCTGACCCATTGGCCCAGGACCGATTTCCGATCGACATGATGAGCCACGGCTTTCCGGCTAATTTGTTCCAGCTGAAACAACAATGATCGACAATGTCTTTGTAGGACGTGAAGATCCGGTTCGAGAGCCAATTGTCCCGGATATATTGCCAAATGTTCTCAACGGGATTCAATTCCGGTGACTTTGATGGCAGTGCGACAAGCGTCAGATTTCCGGGCACCGTCAATTTCGCGGTAACGTGCCATCCAGCCTGATCCATGAAGAGCACGGCATGGGCGCCGGGCTCGACAACGAGGGAGATTTCCTGGAGATGCAGGGCCATCGCCTCTGTGTTGCAATACGGCAGGACGAGAGCCGCTGCCTTGCCGAGCGCTGGGCAGATGGCGCCAAAGATATAGGCCAAAGCGGTTCTCTGGTCTTTTAACGCGAAGGGCCGCGTGCCGCGTTGTGCCCAGCGTCTTGTAATCTTGTTTTTTTGGCCGATACGGGCTTCGTCTTGGAACCACAGCTCAAGCGGTTTGCCGCCGTTTTTCGCCGCGATGGCCGCCAGCAGAGCGGGGACTTTTTTTTAAAGTCCAGGACGGCCGCCTCGTCATGCTCGTGATGGCGCGGCCTCGCCGAGAGTTTGCGATAGCCCAAGGCGCGCAGCTCGCGGCTGAGGATTTGTTTGGTGACGGAGATGGCGTATTCGTCGAAGATCCATTGCGCGAGATCGATGAGCCGCCAGCGCACGACGCCATGGATCGCCGGAACCGGGCCTGCCTCGACCATCGCGACGAGCGCGCGCCTCTGCTCGTCATTGAGCTTCGAGGGATGCCCGGTGGATTTGCCATCGGCAAGCCCGTCCGGTCCCTTCAAATTGAACCGCAAGACCCAATCGCGAATGGTCTGGAGCCCGACGCCGCCAAGGCGCGCGGCCTCGTGGCGTGTGCCTCCGTCATAAATCGTGACGAGGGCGAGAAGACGCCGCGTCACACTTCCGGCTTTTTCCGAAAGAGCCAAGGCGCGAAGCGCTGGCCCATCGAAATCGCCGCGTAACAAAACAGGGGGTGCCATGCCGAATCTCCTTCGGCATCCTTGAATCAGATCGATGCCGTTTTGGGAAATCGCCACAGAGTCAGACTTTAAGGGACTTGGTATTATGCCATTAGTCGCACGGCTGTTTTTTTACTGAACAAAGGTCGGCCACTGGCGTTCGACAGATAAGAACACGGGAGGAGAAGGCTTTGATGAACACCAAAAGGATTTGCGCGAGTCTCGCTCTAGGCACTGTCATGATTTCGGGCCTCGCGCTGGCGGAGACCGGCCCGTTTACCCAGCAGCAGGCAGAGGACGGTCATGCCAAGTTCAACAATTATTGTGCCCAATGTCACCGCCCGGATCTGTCTGGCGGTCAAGGACCCGCCCTTACCGGCGACCAGTTCAAGGCAAAATGGGGTGGCAAGTCCGTCGCCGAACTTCGTGATTTCATCCACGCGAATATGCCCAAGACTGCGCCGCATTCGCTGACGAATGACAAGCTCGATCCGATCGTGGCCTGGATTTTGTCGAAAAACGGCGATCAAGGCGGCGACAAGCCGCTTTCCAAGGACTCCGCGGAAACTTCCAAGGTCCCGAAATAATCCTTTCGTGCGTAGCTAGCGTTTGCCGCCGGGCGGCGCTTTGGCTTTGGCTACGCTGCAAATGCGAAATTCGGTTCGGCACCGTTGAATCAGCTGAAGGGTGGTGGCGCTCGTTACGAAATCAAAGTTTGGGGGTTCACTGCGGATTACGGCTCTCTATTCTGAACAAGAAGCTTACACTTACCGGACTTTATCCTACGGAGCAGCAAGAGCGGCAGGATTTGCTCGATCAATACACGCCGTCACAGATTGAACTTGAACAGCGTATAGTAGGCTCGATTCTTTCGCAATCGGACTAGACGATGTGCTGTAGGTCAATAGCCTCATACAATCCCGAAACCACCCAACGCTTCCACCGATTCCGGTAAAACGGGCTCGAAGCAGACTAGCCGCAAGCCAGAGACGAGGCAATGTGCCCACGTAAACCGGTCATTGCGGATCGCCACCTTGGACGTCGCGATTGGCTACTCCGGAGACAATGGCTTGATCGCGGCTCGGCGCTAACCGGCGTCATTCAGTCCCAATTGGCCGGCCGGAATCGCTGGAGTTTTTCATGATTAGTAACACGAACAAATCCCGGACCGCGCAAGATTACTTTAGGTCGCTGACATAAGCGGCGACCGCGGCGATCTGCTCTTTGGTCAGCTTTTCGGCGATCGGACCCATGATCTCCGAATTGTCCGGATTCTTCGGGTCTTGCCC
>JBEKFQ010000139.1:0-5376 GCA_050013235.1 Beijerinckiaceae bacterium | reverse complement strand
AGGACGCCACTGATGTTTCCTAAGCCGGTTCCACTCTTGAAACCAAACACTTACGCCTATGAATCCGCTCCCATGGTCAAGGCGGAGGGGTTCCGGGAATATGACGCGCGGTGGCTGTTCGAGCAGGAGATCAATCTGATGGGGGTGCAGGCGCTGGGGCTCGGCCTCGGCACCTTGATCCATGAGATGGGCGTCAGGCCGGAATTGGTGACGGGCCACGATTTCCGCTCCTATTCCGCCTCGATCAAGAATGCGCTGATCGTGGGGCTGATGGCGGCCGGGATCAAAGTGCATGATATCGGGCTCGCTCTGTCGCCCATGGCCTATTTCGCGCAATTCGCGCTCGATGTTCCCGCTGTCGCCATGGTCACAGCGTCCCATAACGATAATGGCTGGACAGGCGTGAAAATGGGCGTGCAGCGCCCCGTGACCTTCGGGCCGGAAGAGATGGGCCGTCTGCGCGATATCGTTCTTGGCGGGACCTATAAGTACCGCGACGGCGGCGGCTATGTCTTCGTCAACGGCTTCCGCAAAGCCTATCTCGACGATCTCACCACGCGGCCGAAGCTGAAGCGCAAGCTGAAGGTGGTCGCCGCCTGCGGCAATGGCACGGCAGGCGCTTTCGCGCCGCAAATGCTGGAAGCGCTCGGCTGCGAGGTCGTGCCCCTCGATACGGAACTCGACTTCACCTTCCCGCGCTACAATCCCAACCCGGAAGATCTGCATATGCTACATGCCATGGCCGATGCCGTGCGCGCGAGCGGCGCGGATTTGGCCTTAGGATTTGACGGCGACGGCGACCGGTGCGGCGTGGTCGATAATCACGGCGAAGAGATTTTTGCCGACAAGATTGGCGTGATGCTCGCGCGCGATCTCTCAAAACTCTATCCCAATTCGACCTTCGTGGTGGATGTGAAATCGACCGGCCTGTTCGCCACCGACCCCGCGCTCGAGGCTCAGGGCGTGACAGCGGATTATTGGAAGACCGGGCATTCCCATATCAAGCGCCGGGTGACCGAGTTGAACGCGCTCGCGGGTTTTGAAAAATCCGGCCATTTCTTCTTCAATGCGCCCATTGGGCGCGGCTATGACGATGGTTTGGTCACGGCCATTCATGTGCTCGATATGCTCGACCGCAACCCAGACAAGAGCATGGCGGATCTTTATGCCGATTTGCCGAAGACCTGGGGCTCGCCCACCATGTCGCCACATTGTGCGGACGAGGTCAAATATGGCGTCGCCGGCAAGGTGACCGCGAGAATCTTGGCGATGCAGCAGGCCGGCGAGCGCCTGACCGGCCAAAGCATCCGCGATGTCGTGACGGTGAACGGCGTACGCGTCACCACGGAGGATGGCACTTGGGGGTTGGTGCGAGCCTCTTCCAACAAGCCGGAACTGGTGGTCGTCGTGGAAAGCCCCGTCTCCGAACGAAGAATGCGCGAGATGTTCAAGGCAGTGGACGAGATCTTGCGGGAGAATCCCGAAGTCGGGGCCTATAATCAAACAATCTAACATCAATGGCTGGGATCGCCGGTCAATTCGAGGGGTCTATCGAGAATGAAAATCCTTCCCGTGATCATGTGCGGCGGTTCCGGAACCCGCGTTTGGCCGGAATCGCGCGAGAGCCTTCCGAAGCAGTTCATTCCCTTGGTTGGGACTCAATCGACCTTTCAAATGGCGATTGATATCCTCGGCGATCCCATTTTCGAGACCCCCGTCATTATTTCCAACCATGCCTACCGCTTTTTGATCGGCGAGCAGCTTCTCGAGATCAACCGCACGGCGCGGATCGTTCTGGAACCAGCCGGGCGCGATTCCGGCCCCGCTGTCGCCGTGGCGGCGGAACTTGCCGCGCTGATGGCGCCGGACACGATCGTCGCGGTACTCGCGGCGGATCATGTCGTGCAGGACAAAGCCGGTTTCATCGCGCTTTGCCGCGAAGCCGCGCAGGCGGCGGCAAAGGGCTATATCGTCACGCTGGGGATCAAGCCAAACCATCCCGCGATCGGCTATGGCTATATCAAGCCGGGCAAAACAATTGCCGCAGGGCACGATGTTTTCACTGTCGACCGGTTCGTGGAGAAACCGGATGCGGCGACTGCCGTGCGCTATGTCGCGGAAGGTTATCTCTGGAATTCCGGCAATTTCTTCTTCCGCGCCGATGTCATGCAGGGGGAGTTGCGGAGATTCGAGCCCGAGATGATCGAGGCGGCAGCGGAGGCTGTCGCGAAATCACGCACCGATCTCGATTTCACACTGCTCGACACGGAAAGCTTCGCCAAAGCGACGAAGAAGTCGATCGATTATGCCGTCATGGAAAAGACGGACAAGGCTGCGGTCGTGCCGGCCGAGATCGGTTGGTCGGATGTCGGCAACTGGGCGGCGGTGTGGGAATTGTCCGACCGCGACGCGCAAGGCAATTCCGTGCGCGGCCATGGCGTTGTTTGGCATGCGAGCAATGTGCACATCCGCTCCAACGATCATCTCACCACGGTCGTCGGCGTGGACGATGTCATTGTGGTCACCACCCATGACGCGGTGCTGGTCGTGGGCAAGCAGCATGGGGACAAGGTCAAGCAACTCGTCGAACAGCTGAAATTGGACAAGCGCCGCGAAGCGACCGAGCATATCCGTTCGTATCGCCCGTGGGGCTATTTTCAATCGATCGATAATGGCGCGCGCTATCAAGTCAAACGGATCGTGGTGAAGCCCGGCGCCAGCCTGTCCTTGCAAAAGCACTTTCATCGCTCCGAACATTGGGTCGTGGTCCAAGGCGCGGCGGAAGTCACGCGGGGCAACGAGATCGTGCTGGTGCATGAAAACGAGTCGATTTACCTTCCCATCGGCGTCATCCACCGCATGGCCAATCCCGGCAAGATCAACCTCGAACTGATCGAGGTGCAGACGGGCTCCTACCTCGGCGAGGACGACATTATTAGGATCGAGGACGTCTATCACCGGACGTGAGCCGTGCAGGTTGGCCGCCAACCGGCATGCGGCAATAGGCATGCCGGGAAGAACTCAAGTCCGGTTCAGGCTGGTCCTGAACGAGACCGCAAACTTCGACGCTTGAGGGATGATGACGGCTTGCGGAAGCCGCAGCCGGTGGCGAGGCTTAAACTGGGAGATGAAAGCGGTTCCTCGACGGCCATCATCGCGGACTGTTTCAAGAGAACTTGTCCTCCGGACGGGTCCGGGGCCCGTGGCCGGGCCGGGGCCGGTGGCCGGTCTGGCGCGCCGCCGGGAGCGGGCCTGACCATCCTGCTTGGCCCGGGGAGCCTCCGGCCTCGACGACGTGGGCCATTTTCGCATCACGTGATCTCGCGAGGTTTCAAAGGGACTTGTGGGCGGATTGCCAGCTCTGTCGAAGCCCAGGGGCAGGCGATGACCCAACTGGCGCCTGCCGCGCTTCACCCAGGCGCGTGCGGCATCTTGGGACGTGATGCACAAACTCGACAATCTTCATCATCCGGGCCACTGCCACGGGCCGGCGCCATCGCTATCCATTTTATCTAAACCACTGCGTCCTGGTTGCGAAAGCGCGGAATCTCGATGCTCACGCCGGAAGGCGAGGGCGAATGGCCAGGATCACGGTGCCCTCAGTAAAAGTGGTTGCCTGCCGCCGCTCATCCGATCGTTCCGCGCAGCGGACGGCTTTAAGATCTAACGTTAGGTCAGGCTTAGCCGTTGACGGCGGCGGCGATTTCTTCACATGGGGCGGAGGGCCCGCCAAACCGGCGTTTGCGGGCGGCATAGCCGTCCAAGGCGGCTCCGAATGCGGAGCGGTCGAAATCTGGCCAAAGCATGGGCAGGAAGATCAATTCGCTATAGGCCGCCTGCCACGGCAGGAAATTCGACAGGCGTTGCTCACCCGATGTGCGGATGATGAGATCGGGATCGGGAATACCGACGGTATCGAGATACTGGGAAATCACGCGCTCATCGATCTCGTTTTCCTTGAGGTCGCCACTCATCAATTTCTGGGCAATCGCGCGGATTGCCGCGATAATTTCCTGGCGTCCCCCATAATTGAAGGCGACGATGAGCGTGAGGCCCTTGTTGAAACGCGTCACCACTTCGGCCTCCTCGAGCAGGCCGCGGATATCGTGTTGCAAGGTGTCGCGTGCGCCGATGACCCGGACGCGGATCTGGGCCTCGTGAAGCGCATTCAGGTCGTTGCGCAGGAAGTGTTTGAGCAGTCCCATGAGGCCTTGGATCTCATCAAGCGGCCGTGACCAATTCTCAGTGGAAAAGCTGTAGATCGTAAGATAGGCGAGCTTGAATTCGATGGCCGCGCGGACGGCGCGGCGCAGCGCATCGAGCCCCCGCCGGTGGCCCGCGAGCCGCGGCAGCCCCCGGGCGGCGGCCCACCGTCCGTTGCCATCCATGATCAGTCCGACATGAGTGGGAAAGTTGAACGGGCGCGCGGGTCTTTGAGACTCGCCGGATGGATGCGCGCGAGGGCCAGATGAAGCAGCTGGGTCCTCGCGTTCGATCGTATCGTTTGGGAAAGCAGGCATGGGATGTCCAGGATTGCCGGGCGAGGCCGATATCTTGATAGCCCGGGACACTACGCCGGTTCGGCGTGACCAGAACAGTTTATTGCCGCTGGCCCAGATTTTCCGTTTACCGTAAAGTTGAAGCCTTAACAATTCCCGGGCGATAGCGGCGTGATAAGATCTGAGGACCTCATGTCGTGCTATCCCCTTGACGTACGGAGTGGCCGCGTGGCCAAATCAGCTTGGGGCTGGAGGCTTGGAACGTCCGCCACGCTTGGCACGGGCAGGTCGCCCTCAATCACGGATAAAAATTTGTCTTCGTAAGTTTTGAGAACAGTGTGCCAGCTAAAAGTGGTGGCAGCGCGATTTCTGGCCGCGATTCGTGCCAACAGGACCGCCCTGTCGTCCTTGAGAATCCGGCTCATGATGTCATCGCACGTTGCCACGTCTTGAAAGAAAAATTGGTGCCGGCCAGCCGTCCACCGGTTGAAAGCGTTATTATGAGCAATGACCGCGTTGCTGGCCCATAGAGCCTCGACCAGCGACAGATTGGTGCCGCCGACCGAATGACCATGGAGATAAGCGCGGGCATGATAGCGTAAGGCATGGACGGCGTGCGCGTCGTAAATTGCTCCTGGAAACACGACCTCACTGCTGGCCGCTGCTTTCACGGCTCGATGAAACGCATTCCTTTCCTCGAACTTCCCGAGCACGGCAAGCGAAGCATTCCGTTGGCATTTTGAGAATGCCTGGACGGCGCGGCCGGGCGGTAAGCTTACGAAAACCGAGCGCTTTCATCTCGCGGCCGATGGTCGTCTCGTCGAGGGAAATGCCGAATTCCTCGAAAACCCACAAAGTCAGATCTTTCTGCCGCCAA
>JBEKFQ010000138.1:0-5704 GCA_050013235.1 Beijerinckiaceae bacterium | reverse complement strand
CGGCGCGGAACGAATGCCGGACGCCTTCTCCGGCCTGGTACTTTGTTGGCTCGCGAGCACGCCGGTGTCCTGCATCGCGTCATGGTGATGGACGAGGGCTTTGGCTGGAATGGCAAGACCTATGATAGTTTGAGCAAGGTGGCCTTTGCGATCACTAGCACACGGTGGAATGGGCCAAGGTTCTTCGGTCTGCGGGATAAGATTGCGGAGGGAAAGAAGAACCGGGCTGAAAAAGTCGCGGGGCAGGGCTCTAAGGTAGCGAGCGATTCAGGGCTCGAGCAAGACTTCAATTCTCTTCATGCCCAGCGTGAAGCGGCCGAAGCCTATATCAAGAGCCAAGCCCATGAAGGCTGGAAGCTCCATCGCGAGCGCTATGACGATGGAGGCTTTTCCGGCGGCAGCATGGAGCGTCCCGCGCTCCAAAAACTGCTCATCGATCTCGCTCAAAACCGGATCGACGTGATCGTGGTCTATAAGGTCGACCGGCTCACCCGCTCGCTGGCCGACTTTGCCAAACTGGTCGAAGTCTTCGATGCGAACAAAGTGTCCTTTGTCTCGGTGACGCAGAGTTTTAACACCACGTCGAGCATGGGCCGTCTCACCCTCAATGTGTTGCTGTCCTTCGCCCAATTCGAACGGGAAGTGACTGGGGGAGCGGATCAGGGACAAGATCGCAGCCTCGAAGAAGAAGGGGATTTGGATGGGCGGGGTCGTCCCGCTGGGCTACCGGGTCGAAAATCGCAAATTGCTGATCGACGAGGATGAGGTGGGAATGGTGCGCCTCATCTTCCAACGCTACCTCGAACTTGGATCCTTGCCCGCTCTACAGCGCGATCTCTCAGAGAAACGCATTCTTACTCGAATTAGGAATCTTTCCTCCGGCCGGAGCATTGGCGGCGTTCCCCTCACCAACGGTCCCTTATCGTATATCCTCAAGAACCGTCTTTACCTCGGGGAGATCAATCATCGGAAGGTCAGTTATCAAAGCGATCATACCCCGATCATCAGCATTGAATTGTTCGAGGCGGTACAGACGCTGCTTGCCCAGAACCTTAATCGAAAGGATATGCGCAAAGGAAAGAGCGGCGCTTTGCTGACCGGGCGTCTCTTCGATGCCTGCGGACAACTTATGAGCCCTAGCCACACCACCAAGAAGGGAGTGCGCTATCGCTACTACGTCACGGCCGCCATTGCGCAAGGGCGCAAAAAGGAAGCCGGTATGATCATCCGCTTGCCGGCCCAAGAGATCGAAACGATCGTTCTAGAGAACCTTCGTAAGCTGGCACTGATCAGCATGGATAGCGACGGACAAAGCAGGATCGAACAGTTCGGCATCATCGGCTTGCGCGTTGACGTTTGCGATCGAACCCTCGAATTGTCTTGGATTGAACGGAAAAGAAATCCGCAGCAGCGCGAAACCTCTGTGGCGATTACGGAGGCTGATAACGTTAGTGCATCCGTGGCTGCAGATGAAAACGATGATGCATCGGATACCCTCGACGCTCGGCGGCGCATCTTGGTGCCCTATGTCTATAATCCCCATAAACGGCGGCGTGAGATCGTCCTGCCCGCGAATGGCTCCGATTACATCAAGCCTATCGAATATGACGAGCAACAAAGACTCATCCGTTCGATCGCTCAGGGCAGGGCATGGTTGCGGGAGATCCTCGGCGGGACAACAACAAGCATCATCGCGGCGCGCGAACATAAATCAGAGCGCGCGATCCGCTTGATGCTGTCGCTCGCGTTTCTCGATCCCAAACTTGTCAAAGCAGCGCTTCATGGCAACCTGCCGCGCGGCATCAGCAGCAAGCGTCTGATCGGTTCGCCCGCGAATTGGCACGATCAATGGCGAACCATTGGGCTTTCCCGGCCAGCTTGATCTGGCATCAAATCACGGAACAGGTCCGCATCTCAGCTTCGCTGATGCCGGTGGGCCGGCGCGTGTAAAACCACCTGGCTATTTATTTGAGTGGTCCAGGCAGTGCGATCCATGGCCTGAGCGTCAGCTCGATGCATGACCCGAGGTGGTTCGTCATCATGAAAAGCATCAAGGCCGCGGAAGCGCAGAAATCCACGCCAGAGACTAAGGACGGATTCAGCCTAAACGCCCCCTTGAGACCGGGAAATCACGCCATCAGAGACCGCGGATCGGTAATAACTATCGGATATAAAAGGAGCTTTCAGGAAAGTTGGAAATCTCGTATAAATAACAAAACTGCTTGGTGGTGGACGCAGTCCCGCTGAACGGGTCTCCGCCTGTTAAGCCTGTTATTTTTCTCAAAACAGGTTTGGTGGCTTCCGTCTCGCCCTGCATCATGCACCTTTTCATGGAGTTAGTAAGGAAATTGCCTTTTAAACACCGTGTCAGTAACAGGTTCTAAACAGGTGGCAAACAGGAAGGAAACAGGTACGGTGGAGAAATAACACGAGGGCGTCGGTGCCGTTCAATACTTGACAAAGAATCAGCTCTACGGGTTGTCGTGGAGGTTTTTGTCGTATTTTCTTATGGAAAATTGCCTGAAGGCGCTCTCTGGGCCTTGACTAGTTATATCGCAGAAACTTATGCATGTCATTGCAGCATTTTGAGGCGGTTTCACCGCCCCAGCAGAGGCAATCAACCCCCGGAATCCGCTCATGACAGTCCGTCGTGAACGCAAAGCAGTGCGCGGTTTCCGTGCAACTCCTGGAGATGAAATGTCTGTACTGCCAAAGTCACTCGTGCGCACCCGCACTATATCACCGCGTTCCGCCACGACCGTTGTTAGAACTCCTGAGGCGACCGGTGGTGTCCCAGTTGGTCCTCGCCTCGTCATCACTTATCAACCTATTTCTTCTTTAAAGCCTGCAAGCCGCCAGCTTCGGCGGCGGGGTAAAAAATATGCCGCACAGCTCAAAGCCAGTATAGGGCGGCTCGGTTGCAGGCTTCCTGTGCTGGCGACTCGCGCCGGAGAGATAATTGATGGACACGAGATTGCAGCCGCCTGCAAAAGCCTCGGCTACGATACCATTCCCACTATCATCGTGGATGATCTGTCTCCGGTTGAGATCAGAGCGCTGCGGCTGTCACTCAATAAGATTGCAGAAAGTAGCGAATGGGACCCGGACGCTCTAGGGGCCGAGCTCGCAGAGATTTTTGCTATCGATCCGCTGCTTCTCGATTTTACTGGTTTCACAATGCCGGAGTTCGACCGGCTTATTACAGGCATAGGCGAAAGCGCCGCGGACGAGCCGGAATCTTTGCTCAAACCGACGAAGACAGCAGTCTCGCGCCTTGGCGACCTCTGGGAATTTGGCGGAGGCCATAAACTTCTATGTGCCAGCGCTCGCGAGTCCATGAGCTACGAAGTGCTTCTCGGTTCTGCGAAGGCCCAAATGGTGATTGCTGATCCGCCATACGGCTGCGCGATCAAGGGCCACGTCAGCCACAGCCACGACGAATTCGTCGAAGGCTCGGGAATGACCGCAACTGAAGCGCAAGCTTTCTTTGAAAGCTTTCTGGCGGCCATGACCCCCTTCATCGCAGACGGTGCCATCGTCGATATTTTCATCGATTGGCGCGGGATGCTTGCATTGTTGCAGGCACTTCGCGGCGCCGGATTAGAGCAGAAGTCGCTCGTGTTTTGGGACAAAGGCGGCGGCGGCATGGGATCGCCATATCGGCAGCAGGGTGAGTTCGTGGTGATCACGAAATGGGGCAAAGGGCCCCATATCGACAATATCCAGCTCGGCAAGCATGGCCGCAATCGGACAACGCTTTGGCAAGCCCCGGGATTGGCGCAGTTTGGTAAGGGTCGCAAAGAGGCACTCGCTCTTCATCCGACCGTCAAGCCCGTCAGTCTCATAATGGACGCTCTGCTCGATACGTCCCATCCCGGCGGAATCGTTCTCGACCCATTTGGCGGTTCTGGCACAACACTTCTGGCGGCTCACCGGACCGGCCGCATTGGCCGTGCCATCGAGCTGGATCCCATTTATATCGATGTCGCGATACGGCGCATGGAGGCCCTGACCGGGCAGCCCGCGCGGCATGAAGCGACGGGCCTCACATTCGAAACTCTCGCTCGCCAACGGAGCCATCAGGACGCTGCGGCGCCCTCGTCGTCGCCCGTGCCAACTTCGTTGTAAGGAGGCTGACATGGCCCGCAGAAAAATTCCCCCGATCCAAAGCTCCGCAGGCGAAGGCGATCCGCCCGGCGCCGATGGTTGGCTCAACAATGAAGGTGATGGCAATTCCGGGCGGGATGCCAATGGGCGTTTCAAACCTGGCCGGAGTCCCAATCCCAAAGGGAGACCACCGAAGCCGAAGCCACGCCCTGGCAATACTCTATCCGAGATTTTGGATGAGAAGCTTTCCTTCGTTATCCCAGGTTTTCCGGATGCGAAAACTAGACGGGACGCGTTGATATACTCACTTTGGTATACCGGATTAAAAGCCCCTTCTATTGCGATAAATTTGTTGAAGCTCGACGTGCAATCGAAGGCGCCCCCGGCGGAAGGATTGCAAGAATTCGATGACGAGGCCAGCGGCTTGTTGGACGAAATTCTCGACCGGCAGTTCGAACGCGAAGCGCGCCGCCGCGGCATCATAATCAAGCCGGCAAGCGAGGAACCAGATGATGAGGACCCTGAGTGAAAGGCGGCAAGTTGCCAGGGCCCTGCTGAGGAGCGATCTTCTTGCCTTTGTCGAGTGGACCTTCTCGACACTCGAACCCGGCACGCCGTTCCTTTCGAATTGCCACTACGAGCATCTTTGCTGGGCATTGATGCGTGTCATGCACGGTGAACTGCGGCGTTTGATTATCAACGTCCCGCCGCGATCCGGAAAGTCGATCGTCACAAGCGTTGCGTGGCCGTTATTTCTCATGGGGCACGACCCGGGCAAAAAGATCATCTGTGTGTCTCACACAGATGATCTTGCGCGAAAATTTTCCATCGACCGGCGTTTGATCGCGCAGCAGCCCTTTTACCACGGGCTGTTTCCCGCGATGCAACTCGTGGGGCCGCGGCCTCGTGACATGGAACTCCTGACGACGCGGATGGGCTCCTGCTATGCGTCCGGCACGGGTGGCGGGATTCTCGGCCGTGGCGCGGACGTGATCATCGTCGATGATCCCATTAAAGGCATCGATGCACTTTCGGAGGCCGAACGCCGGCGCGTCGCGGAATTCTACGACAACACCTTAGTCACGCGGCTCAACGATAAGAGAGCGGGCGCAATCGTCATCATCATGCAGCGTCTTCACCAGGATGACCTCGTGGGTCACGTGCTTGCCCGCGACGACTGGGAGGTGATCTCGCTTCCGGCAATTGCCGAAGCGGATAGTGTCCATCAGCTTAGTAATGACGCGGGTTATGTCCACGTTCGCAGGGCAGGCGATCTTCTCCATGCCGATCGAGAGCCGCTCGCCGTTTTGGAACAGGTGCGCAGGTCGCAAGGCAGCTTAACGTTCCAGGCTCAATACCAACAAGATCCTGTGCCGCCTGGCGGCAACATCATACGGCGCGAATGGCTGCGGTATTTCACGGATGTAAACCGGCCGGGACGCTTTGACCGCACCATTGTATCTTGGGATACGGCGTCCACTCTTGGCGAGGCCAATGATTATTCGGTTGGGACGGTTTGGGGCGCAGTAGGCCTCGACTACTATCTTCTCGACTTAGTGCGGAAGCGGCTCGAAACGCCTGATCTGCGCCGGGAGAT
>JBEKFQ010000137.1:0-5715 GCA_050013235.1 Beijerinckiaceae bacterium | reverse complement strand
GATTCAAACCTTGGCCCGGCCATCGCCACAGGTATCGTCGTCGTGGGTCGCGGGCCAAAAGCTCCGGCCGCCGAGTTCTGCATTCGCTTGGGGCGCATAGCGGCGGCAATGACCGGCCCGTTGCCACCAAACTTTGAAACGATCGCCGTATTGCAATGGCTCGATGCCGTTTTCGGGACGGAACCAGAAGCGGCATGCGCCACAGGGAATGCGGACTGCCTCCCCTTTTTGGACCTCCCCTTCACCACACCAGTCCACGGCATACGTCAGCCGCCATCGCGTGATGTCGTTCTCTTGCGAGCCCGGCATTGGCGCGGAGCGTTTGCAGAAGCCATCGTGGCCTTGCTTATGTTCCCAAAACCGGCACTGGGAACAATTGCCGGGCGAAGCGATCCCGGAAACCCCGGGAGTTGGTTCGAGAGAATGATCAGGCATGGTGCTCTATCTTTCCGGTCTGAGCCGAGTCCGGAAAAGTGGTTCCGGTTTTCCAATAAAACTCTGCGCTAATACAAAATCTAAGCAGACTTTCGCGTGGGACAACCCACGCAAGTCTGCTTAGTGGGGAAGAAGATCAAGCGTCGAAAGCGGCGGCGAGACCGCCGCCACGCGAACAGGAGCTGTCCAGCCGCCGCCGAGGGCGAGGAATAACGCAACGCTCGCCTCCAGACGCCTTGTTCGTAACTGAAGCGCGGTGCGCTCGGCATCCAGCGCAGTCGTCTGCGCGGTGACGACATCGAGATAAGTCGTCGCGCCATCGCGATAGAGAGTCAGCGAATAATCCAGCACCTTCTTCGCCGCCTCGACGGCTTCCGCGACCCGCTTGGCCTCGATGCCAAGCCAATGATCCTGCGACAGACTATCCTCGACTTCCTGAACCGCGAGCAGAACTTGGCCACGGTATTTGGCGGTCTGCGCGTCGCGGACAGCCATGGCCGCCTCGAGCTGCGCCGTTCTTATTCCGCCGTCGAAAATGGGCAGGGCGACGGACGGCCCGATCGAAAACAATTCGTTCTTGAGATCCAAGAGATGAAGCCCGGTATCCTGCGTGCCGCCCATCAGGTTCAGATAGAAGCGGGGATAAAACGCCGCCCGCGCGATGCCGATCTGTTCGTTCGCCACCGCGACGCTGCGTTCGGCGGCCGCGATATCCGGCCGCCGTTCCAAAAGAGTCGAGGGCACGGCTGGGGGGCGCTGCGGCAGTGCAACGATCACGGGAGCGGCCGGGATCGAAAACGACGAGGCGGGCTTTCCAACCAAGGTCGCGATCGCATGCTCGAGCAGCGCCCGGCGTGCGAATGTGTCGGCGACGAGGGCCTGAGCGGTCGCCAGCTGCGATTGCGCGCGGGCGACGTCAATCGGGGGCGCGATCTTCCCGGCCAGCCGGTTCTGCGTGAGCGTCAAAGCGTCCGAATAAGTCTTCACCGTATCGGCAAGGAGCTGTCCTTCCCGGTCGAGGCTCCGCAGGTCGATGTACACGCGGGCGAGTTCGGCGTGGAGGCTGAGCCGGACATTCTCCAAGATCGCCGCTTCGGCCTGGGCCTGGGCCGCACTCGCGGCAATCGTATCGCGGACGCGCCCCCAGAGATCGATTTCGTAGCTCGCCTGCACGTCGAGGGTGTTCGCGCCATAATGACTGGGCTGGTCCGCGGACCGCAGCGGCCGGTGATCCGATTGCCGGTTGGTCGAGAGGCTGGTGTCCTGTTCGAGCGAGGGATAAAGCCCCGACTCCGCCTGTTCGACGATAGTCCGGGCCTGTTGATAATTCGCCAAGGCATTGGCCAGGGTCTGGTTGGCTTCGTCGACCTGTGGCTCCAGCGCGTCCAGGGTCTTGTCGTGGAATTCGGTCCACCAGGGCCCGCGTGGCAAACCGTCGCTGGGATTGGCGAGTTGCCATATCCCGCCTTCCCTAAATTTGGGGGGAAGGTCGACTTTGGGCGGCGCGTAGGACGGCGCGAGATCGCAAGCACATAAGGAAAATGCCGAAATGAAAACGCCGGCCCATAAAAGGAGCTTCATTCCGTCACACCCGGTACCGCACGCGCCGAAATGTTTTTATCGATGGCCTTGCCATCGATTCCGGCAATCTTCACCTCGTCGCCATCCGCGATGGAATCAGAGGGGCTCGCAACGATCCGATCCGTGGCTGTGATGCCGGACGCGATCTCGACGTCCGTGCCTGTATCGAGAATAATGTCGATATGTTTCAAGTGAACGCGGTTCTGCTCGTCCACGACGGCCACGGCTGGGGCCGAATCGCGAAAGATGATCGCGCTCGCGGGCACCACCAGCTTCTCCGGATCGAGCGGCAGATCGAATCGTGCTTGCGCGTAGGCACCCGTAGAAAGCTGCCCGTCTGAATTATCGACCATCAGTTCGACGAGCTGAGCGCGAGACTGGCTCGAGATGGCGTCGGATGTCGTCGTCAGCGTCCCCTTGAACGTGCGGCCTGGATACTGCGGCAGCTTCAACGTGACGGTCATGCCCCGCTGGAGACGAGCGGTATAAATCTGCGGCACCCGGACATAGACGCGCATTTTGTCGACGGCGGCGACATCGAACAAACCGGGTTGATTGCTGTTGCTGGACGAAACCAGCGCACCCACGTCAATCCGGCGCGCCGTCACGACGCCATCGAACGGCGCGCTAATGTCCTTGAAGCCTTGCAAGGCCTTGATGCGATCGACATTCGCGTGCGCCGCATCCACCTGCGCCTTCTTCGCCAAGGCATCGCCAGCCTTTTCGTCCGTGGTCTGCTGCGACACCGCCAGGGAGGCGCGCAATGCCTTCCACCTTTCCGCGGTCTGAACGGCAAGATTGAAGTCCGCCTGCGCTTTGGCGAGTTCGCCCACCGCCTGTTCGTATTGTTGATCGAGGTCGGGCGTATCGATCTTGGCGAGAATGTCCGCCATCTTCACCTTGGCGCCGATGTCGAAATACCACATTTTGACATATCCACTGACGCGCGCGTGGATCGGCGCGGTGTAGAATGCTTCGATATCGGCAGGTAAAACGAGTTGCTGAACTTCGGTCGCGTGCTTCGGCGTCACGAGATCGACACTCGGGATAGCCTGGTCCAGGGTCCACCGCGCGAGGGTCTTATCGCTGCGGTCACGGACGGCGATGCCGTATGTGGCCAGGGCACCGAACACGAGCACGGCCAAGAGGAGCCATCGGAAAGTCTTTCCTGAAGGCTTCTTTCCCTCGTTTGACGGCATGAATTAATCCTTGTGATTACTGCAGAGAAGCCGCGGACCCGGCGCCATGGGGATGTGGATCCGGCGATCGCTCGTCCGAGGGTCTCTTCGCGCGCGAATGTACCATCATGAAGACGACCGGAACAAACAAAAGAGTCGCGATCGTCGAGCACATCAATCCGCCGATCACTGCCCGGCCCAGCGGGGCGTTTTGCTCGGCGCTCAACGCCATCGGCGCCATGCCGATGATCATCGCCAGCGCGGTCATGAGAACCGGACGGAATCGCGTGAAGCCAGCGTCAATTGCCGCGGTCAAGGCGTCGGCGCCCTCGGCAAGCCTTTCACGTGCGAAGCTGACCACGAGAATACTGTTGGCCGTCGCGACACCCATGCACATGATCGCGCCGGTCAAAGCGGGCACCGACAATGTCGTATGCGTGATGAAAAGCATCCAAACGATGCCGGCCAGCGCGGCGGGCAGCGCGCTGACGATGACGAACGGATCCAACCAAGATTGGAAGTTGACGACAATCAAGAGATAGATCAGCACGATCGCGAGAGCGAGACCAACATATAGCTGGCTGTAAGCCGCGCTCATTGTCGTGATCTGGCCTCTTAAAACGACCGTCGAGCCGGCCGGGACTTCCGTGGCTGTTTCGTCAAGAATGCGCTGAATGCCGGCCGCGACCGCGCCGAGGTCGCGGCTATGCGTCGTTCCATAAATGTCGATGACGGGCTGCACGTTGTAATGCGACACAACGGCCGGGCTCACCCCACGGACGGTATCCGCGAGCGCTCCAAGCGGCTGGATTCTGTTCTTTCCGGAAATTTGTACGTTGGCGAGATCGCTGAGCGTGTCGATCCAATATTGTGGAGTTTGGACGACAATCGGATACGAAACTCCATTTTTCGGATTGAGCCAAAAGGTCGGGGCCGTCTGGATGCTGCCCGCCAAGTTCACTTGGAGGCTCGTGGCGACGTCGCGCTCCGTAAGCCCCACGTTCGCCGCCAGGGAACGGTCCACGTCGACGTTCAAGGCCGGCGCGTTGAATTGCTGTTGAATACGCGGATCCGCGATGCCAGTGACTCGCGCCACACGCTTGAAAATCTTCTCTGCATAAGCGCGATTTTCCTCGGCCTTGTTCCCGATGATCTGCACGTCGATTGGGGCGGGAAGACCGAAGTTCAGAATTTGGCTGACGATATCGGCCGGGAGGAAGGCGAAGCTGGTGCCGGGAAATTCGCGAGGCAGACGCTCGCGCAGCTTGTCGACCGTCTCATCGGTCTTTTCCGCGAATTCCGGTTTGAGCGAGATAAGGATGTCCGCGTCGGTAACGCCAATTGTTCCGGAATTTCCATAGGCGATATTGATGCCGCTAATCGGCAAACCGATGTTATCGACAATCGTGTCGATGGCGGAGGGCGGAATGAATTTGCGGACTGCATTTTCCACATGATCGACGAGATCGGCGGTCTCCTCGATGCGGGTCCCCGTCTGGGCTCTAACGTGAAGCTTGATTTGCGGAGACTGAATGTTCGGGAAGAAGTTCTGGCCGAGGAACGGCACCAGGCCCGACGAAATCACGATAGCTGCGAGAAAACCAATGACAAACAACCGGCTGGACCCCAAAGCTCTGATTAGAATATTGCGATAAGAGTTTCGTAGGCCTTCAAAACGGCGCTCGAATCCACGCTGAAACCAGACAAGCGGATTGCGGCTTGGCGGCGGCTCCTCCCCGTGTTCATGAGTCGCCACATTTTTTAGAAGGAAATTCGCCATGGTCGGCACGAGCGTGCGCGACAGGACATAGGATCCGATCAGAGCGAAAATCACGGCCTCGGCTAGCGGTTTAAATAGAAAGCCGGCGACGCCGCCGAGACTGAACATCGGAACGAACACGATGCAGATACAAAGCAGCGAAACGGTCGCGGGTACGACAATTTGGCGCGCGCCATCCATGATGGCGCTTTCGATGTCCTTGCCTTGTTCCAAGTGATAATTGATATTTTCGATCGTCACCGTCGCGTCGTCGACCAAAATGCCGACCGCGAGCGCCAAGCCGCCGAGGGTCATGACATTGATGGTTTCACCGAGTGCCGAAAGGACCGCGACGGAAAACAGGATCGCCAGCGGGATCGAGATGGTGATGATCAGGGTCGAACGCCAGCTTCCCAGGAAGATGAGGATCATGAGGCCGGTCAGAGCCGCCGCGATAATTCCTTCGCGAAGGACTCCGGAAACCGCGTCGTTGACGAATTGCGATTGATCCCCGACCGCCTCGAGTTCGAGGCTCTTTGGCAGCGACGCCCGGATCTTCGGAAGCAGCGCCTTCACCCCGTTGATGACGTCGAGGGTCGAGGCCGAGCCCGCTTTCTGGATCGTCATGAGCACGGCGTGAGACCCATCGACCCGGACGATGTTTGTCTGCGGGGGACTGCCGTCGTGAACATTGGCGACGTCGCGGATATAGACGGTCGCGCCATCGACGACTTTGATCGGCAGATCGTTGAGCTTGGCGAT
>JBEKFQ010000136.1:0-5808 GCA_050013235.1 Beijerinckiaceae bacterium | reverse complement strand
TTCGTCTTGAGGCGTTTTCCAAGCCGGGCGCATCCCTTGCAGCCAAAGATATATACGTAAATTCGGCATATCTCCGCGTCGGGGCCGCTATCGGTATTTTCGAGAACGGATTCTTGAGAGAGACGCCGTACTTCATCAAAGAGCTGTCCTCCTACCCGAGAATTAGTTGTCAAATCGCCGGTTGCCCGTGGTATGAAACCCAACGCTCTCACGAGATCAATTGCTGCTGAGACTGCAGCTACGACCGCTTCCTGTATGACAGTTTCTTGGTCCACGTTTAGGCCTCAGTTGTTTTGGGGTAGATTTATTTCTCCTCCGCTTATGTCATTGTCGATTGAAATTTTACGCTAATGCTTTGTATTAGGCTTTAGACGACGCAATTGATGGCACGAGCCAGGGCTTATTGGGGATGCCCTTCCGACTCGAGCAGGTTCACGTTATTTTAGCGTCAGCATTTTGCAGCAGCAGGCATCGGTCTTCGCGCCTTAAAGGCCTACCACCCGCGGCATTGCGCCAATGGTTACTATTAAAATGAACATCCGCTCTGCTTGAAAATGGACATCATGAAAATCGGTCTCGGCGTCCAGACTGACGGCGCGGCATGGCTTGCGGAAATGGCACAGATGATGGACTTCAACCTGAAGCAACTGGCCTGGCGTACCCGCTATGGGAAGCTTGAAGGTGTGAGGATAGAGAACGGCACCCTGATCGTGACGCCCCGCGTTAGCGACGTTCCCACTGCTGCCGGCGCCCTCAATGCCGAAATCAGCGCATGTATCCTCTGGTCGAAGTCCCCGATCTGCTGCGGGAGGTCCATGAATGGACGGGTTTTCCGATCAGTTCACCCATGTCCGCACGGGAGATGCGCCGCAAAACATCGCCGCCATGCCAAGAGGGTTGCCTGCGACCGGAGGCTCGATTTCGACGGCATGAAGGAGGCGGTTCGCAACGCAATTGAGATTTACGAGAAAGACATCGCCGGGGGGCAAATCCAGACCAATATCGACGCCATCGTCAATGAAGCCTTGGACCGGGCGCGGGCGCTGGTGGATCAAGGCAAGTCCAGGCGAGCGCGTAGCCGACCTGGGCGCGCGGGTGCATTCCTTCGATATTCAAGGGGGAAAATTCAGGCGAAACAGGAGCGTCGGCCATGTTCATCGTCCGAACCGCGCAAAGATACGCGTGCCGATTACAGGCTATGGTTCAGCTTTCGGCAAGGTGTATCTCGCGCGCCGCACAACCATTTGAACGAAAAGCCAACATGCGATAGCCTGACAGCGGGTTTGTTCCGTCCACCTCGCAAGGGCGCGGTGTTTCACCGCGTTACGCCCCTGTGGGTGACTTCCGCTAGCTGCCGCGCCCAATCCAGGACGCTTTGGCAGGCGTGCTCGACGCGTGTCGTGGTCCTCGCGATGGCAACAGCCAGTTCGTACCGGATCGTCCCAAACTCTGGCTTTTGCGCAGCCTCCCACATTTGCGAAACGACATCCTTGAATTCCTTGTCGGACGCAGTGAACATCAGCGCGCGCTTGGCCTGGATCTCCAGGACCGCCGCCGAGCCGTCAGCGTTCACAGCTTTGATGATGACATCATCGAGAGGGTGGCCCGATGCGCGGCGCTGGAATTCGACGGTCCGGGTTGTCGCGCCCGACAGCCCGCGCGGCTCGCCCTCTGACAGAAGCGACAGAAGATAAAACGCGCCGACAACGGCCTCGAATTGCGGGCCGGCATTGCCCGTCGCTGCGGGCGGCGCGATTTGAGGCGTTTTGGACACGGTCAATAGTGTGTTCTGTATTTGTTCGATATGCAACGCAGAACGCCGAATACCCCCCCAATTTGTGAGCGCGCTGGTCCCTTGAGAGTTTGAATTTCTGCTTATTCCTCAATAGTAGGTTGATTTATATGGAAACTTTCAAACTGGCGGTCAGTTTGAAGATGTGCTATATTATCAATCATGAATAGAGAACGAAACGGACTCTTAAACCAGCTTGCCAGCAAACTTCCCGAGGGGATGCTTGTCGATGCCGCTTGGCTGAAGGCCCAGGGCTACTCCACCCAGCTCCAGCATCTGTATGTGAAGTCGGGTTGGCTCGAACAACCGACACGCAGCGTGTTCCGCCGGCCTCGCGGCGCTCTGAGCTGGCAGCAGGTCGTCATCTCGCTGCAGACCATCCTCAACTATTCGCCGCTTGTCGTCGGCGGACGCACCGCCCTCGAACTACAGGGCTATGCTCATTACCTCGCGCAATCGACCGAGACCGTTCATCTCTACGGCCCGAAGGCGCCGCCCGGATGGCTGCGTAAACTGCCGCTATCCGTCGAATTTATCTATCACAACGACAGGCGGCTTTTCAAAAACGACCCGGTTACGAAGGGCGTCAGCAGCGTCAAATGGAATATCGACAAAGGCGAGGCCATGGATGTGACCGGCTTTCGCGGCGGCGACACGACCAACTTGAATTGGGGTCAATGGGATTGGCCCCTGACATTGTCGACGCCGGAACGCGCAATCTTCGAACTGCTCGACGAACTGCCAAACCATGAAACATTCGAACAGGTCGACGCCCTGTTCGGCGGTCTTACGAACCTGCGTCCGGATCGCCTTCAGAAATTGTTGAAGGACTGCGTCAGCGTAAAGGTCAAACGCCTGTTTTTCTATTTTGCCGACCGGCACCAGCACGCCTGGCTCAAGCGTCTCAAGAAAGAAGATGTCGATCTGGGCAGCGGCAAGCGTATGCTTGCCAAAGGAGGTGTGCTCGATCCGACCTACCAAATAACCGTGCCGGGGGATTTGAATGGCGTTCGCTGAAATCTACAAAAGGCAAGTCGCCCTGCTCATCCGCGTCCTTCCTGTGGTGACCGCGGAAGCGTGTTTCGCCCTCAAGGGCGGGACTGCAATCAACCTCTTCATTCGCGACTTGCCGCGCCTCTCCGTCGATATCGATCTTACTTATCTGCCGGTAGCGCCCCGGCCACAGTCCCTTTCCGATATCAATGCCGCAATGAAACGCGTAGCAGGAAAAATCAAAGCCATCCTTCCTGACGCACAGATTGCGGAGACCAACACGGAAAACACCGTCGTCAAACTGACGGTTCGATCCCAGGGCGTTCAGATCAAGATCGAAGTGACGCCGGTGCTGCGCGGTTGCGTCTTCGAGCCCGAACTGATGTCGGTCAAACCCGCCGTCGAAGAGGCGTTCGGTTTTGCGGAAGCCCGCATCGTCTCTTTCGCGGACCTTTACGCCGGCAAGATCGTCGCAGCACTGGACCGTCAACACCCGCGCGATCTCTTCGACGTCCGCGATCTGCTCGCCAACGAAGGCGTCACCGACGACTTGCGTCAGGCCTTTATCGTCTACCTGCTGAGCCACGATCGCCCCATGTCGGAGGTGCTTGCCCCGACATTGATAGATATCGAAAGCGCCTTCGCTCACGGGTTCTCAGGTATGACGCAGGATGTTGTGGCGCTTGCCGATCTGCTTGCGGCGAGGGTGGCCCTGATCGAGTCCGTTGTTGGCGGTATGTCCCCCAATCATCGCAAATTTCTCATTTCGTTCGAACGCGGCGATCCAGCTTGGGATTTATTGGGATTGCCCAACGCCGCCGAGCTTCCGGCTGTTCGCTGGCGACAGCAGAACCTGGATAAATTACCGGCGAACAAGCGAGCGTCGCTCGTTACCCGGCTTGAAGAGGTTCTTTCGGACGAAGCCTGAGTACCGCAAAGAAGGTGATCCGTTTCATCGGCAGTAGAACGAGGGTCAGAATGAAGCGATTAGAAACAACAGCGTTGCAGCGCGGCGATATCATACTCAGCACGACCACCGAACCTGTCAGCAAGGCAATCCGCGTGGGAACGAAGAGCGATATTTCCCACGCAATGATTTATGTGCAGCACTCGTCCGTCATCGACGCCACGAATGACGGCGTTCACGCCCGTAACACGCAGCGGCTCTTCTTTGACGATAAATGCTCCTTGCATGTGTTTCGGCTGAAGGCAGGACTGTCATCCGCGCAGGCGCAGACGATTTGTCAGTTTGTACGGCAGCGGGTCGGGTCTGAATATTCGATTAAGGAGGCCATTCGAACCGTTGTTGGCCGGTCAGATCAATGGACCCGCAAACAATTCTGCTCACGCCTCGTCGCTCAAGCCTATGCCGCCGGCGGCATTCAGCTGGTTGGCGATCCGAATTACTGTTCGCCGGCCGACCTCGCCAAAAGCCCGCTCTTGGCAGCCATACAGAACGCGACTGAAATAGTATCGTCGGAGGAAGCCGCCCGCTGGGCGTGCCATACCGACGCGACTCAAGCTATGAGGGACGCCATCAACCACGTTCTCCAAGGGGCCAGGAAGAAAGATAAAGATATTCAAACATTCGAGGACGTGATTCAGCACCTCATTCATCACCCCG
Source organism: Beijerinckiaceae bacterium (assembly GCA_050013235.1). GTDB lineage: Bacteria > Pseudomonadota > Alphaproteobacteria > Rhizobiales > Beijerinckiaceae > RH-AL1. Next base: position 1,399 of record JBEKFQ010000136.1, on the reverse strand, counting down.
AAGATGACGGCTATGTCCTCGATCTACTCTCAAAGTCCGGATACTTGACGGTCTGGCAGATCGATACGGACAAAAGCGGCTGGCAGTACGACGACGAGCTTATCACCCGGATACCGCGAGCGGACTGCGAACAATACTGTATGAACACTTTCAGAGACGAGGGTACCGGGCCAAACCGGTATATTATCAATCGCGGGCAATTTGCCAGTCTGTCGAAGCGGTTCGGGCTCACATCGTTCGAAAGACTGCTTGACCTGTTCGATCTGTTAGCGGCGCTGCATCGGCAGCGGGTCGCAGTTGCAACTCGCTGGCTCCAAGCCAATGATTTGATCGCCCCGCAACTCGACAAGGTTCTCATCCCGCATTCACAAGAATGGTTTGCAGCACAGGAATTATGGGACCCGCCCAAAGTCGCTCAAACAAAATTCATGATCGAGGCTGTGGGCCGAACCGACGTTTGCTCCATGTGTGCTGACGATCCCGCCCGGGACTACCGCTTGGCCGAAGCATTCCGGCCTCCGGGAGGCGCTGACACTTTGCGGCTCTGCGAAGATTGTCTCATCATCAGGCAAGCCTGCGGTGATCCGTTTGAGCCGATGGAGTGAGGAGCGCCGAATTAGCCGGACACTGGGCTTATGCCGAACGAGCCGGTGGATCGTCCCGTGACGCCGATGCGATTGAGCTCTCCAACCTTCTCATGTCGACATAGAGCCGGTTGCCTCGGGGCAAGCTTGCGCAAAGTCGCGCGCGGCTATTAACCAACTGAAGCGATTGCCATTTTACTTCCGATCAGACTGAGATTTTTGCATGATTGTTATCGAAAAGGCCAATCGAAAGTTCTATTGATGCGTGCAATAGTCCACCAGTACTAACTTCGAATCTTTTCGCGGGTGCCGGTCAACAAATGCCAACAGAAGCAGATACCTGCAGAAAATTTGTCGTTCCCAAGCTGCAAACAGCCGGTTGGGATAATGAGCCGCATTCAATCGCGGAACAGCGCACCATCACTGACGGGCGGGTCGTTCCCGTCGGCAAGGGCTTTATTCGCAAGCCGCCAAAGCGGGTCGACTATCTTCTCCGCTATGCAAGGGACTTCCCCCTGGCGGTCGTTGAAGCTAAGGCCCTCTACAAAACCGCCGCTGATGCCGTACAGCAGGCTCGAACCTATGCCGAGATGCTCAACCTGAAATTCGCGTATGCGACCAACGGCCACGACATCATCGAAATCGACTACTTTACGGGTAAAGAAACTCACGTCGACGGCTACGCTTCGCCTGAGAGTCCATTCGAAAAGTTTAGCAAGGATTGCATAGCTTTCGCATCATGAGTCGTATCGACGCCAGTTTGAGGAACGCGAGCGCCTTTCTGGTCTTGGCTTCAAGATCCTTGGCCAAGCGGC
>JBEKFQ010000135.1:0-5900 GCA_050013235.1 Beijerinckiaceae bacterium | reverse complement strand
GTTCAGTTTCGACCACCGGCGACGTCCGGAGACGTTCTTCACCGCGATGGCGACAGCCTTTTTCTGGCCGACGAGAACCACCAAACGTTTGCCCCGTGTGACGCCGGTGTAGAGCAGGTTCCGCTGCAGCATCGTGTAATGCTGGGTCAGTACGGGGATCACGATGGCGGGGTATTCGGATCCCTGACTTTTGTGGATGGTCGCGGCGTAAGCGGGCACCAGCGTGTCGAGTTCGCCAAATCCATAAACGACAGCGCGCCCATCGAAGCTAGCGGTCAGCTCGCTGGTATCGGGATTGACGTCATCGACGTAGCCGATGTCGCCATTGTAGACCTCCTTGTCGTAGTCGTTTTCGATCTGCATCACTTTGTCGCCGGGCGCAAAGGTCCAGCCGAAGCGTTCAACCTTTCGGTCTCCTGCGGGATTAAGCGCCTTTTGCAATTCGACATTGAGAGATCGGGCGCCGACGCCGCCACGGTTCATCGGGCATAACACCTGGATGTCGCGGATGGGATCAAGACCGAAGCGCTGAGGGATTCGGGTCTGCACCAACTCTATGATCCGGTGCACCGCAGTTTCTGGATCGTCCGCCTGTATAAAATAAAAGTCGCTCTCACCCTCGGGCTTCGTGAGGTCGGGGATCGAGCCCTGGTTGATCTTGTGTGCGCTGGTGATGATCCGGCTTTGCGCCGCCTGTCGGAACACCTCGGTGAGGCGAACGACAGCGATTGCGCCTGAAGAGATAATGTCTGCCAATACCTGACCGGGGCCAACGGAAGGGAGTTGATCGATGTCGCCGACGATCAGCAGCGCGGCATTGTCCGGTGCAGCCTTCATCAATGCGTGCATGAGCATCACATCGACCATTGAGGTCTCGTCGATAACCAGCAGATCGCATTCGAGCGGGTTCTCTGCGTTGCGTTTAAATCCACCAGCCTTTGGATCCACCTCAAGAAGCCGATGGATGGTCTTGGCCTCGAACCCCGTCGCCTCCGTCATTCGCTTGGCAGCGCGCCCTGTCGGTGCGCACAATAATAGATTGACGCCCTTCGCGCTCAGAATCCGGAGAATGGAATTCACGATGGTTGTCTTGCCAACGCCGGGTCCGCCGGTAATGACCAGAATCTTCGATATCAACGCCAGACGAATGGCGGCGACCTGGCTTTCCGCCAACGACAGGCCGGTCTTTTGTTCCACCCACGGCAGGGCCTTATCGGCGTCAATGAACTGCCAGGGCAGCTTACCATTGGCTAGGGTTCTCAGTCGCTCGGCAATAACCTGTTCGGCTCTATAGAGACCGCCCAGAAATACGCATGGCGTCTCACCGACGCTTGCCGCTATCACCGTGCCCTTCGACAATTCCAGATCCAGCGCGGTCTGAACCAGCTCCTGCGATATCTCCAGCAACTCGACTGCAAGCGGAACAAGCTCCGCGGTCGGCAGGCCACAATGCCCATCGTCCATGACTTCCGTCAGGGCGTAGGAAATGCCGGCTCGGACCCGGATCATCGCCGTTTTCTCGATGCCGAGCTTCATGGCGATTGCATCGGCGGTCTTGAACCCGATGCCGCGGATGTCGCGGGCCAATCGGTAAGGATTTTCGGTCATCACCTGAACGGCGTCAGAGCCGTAGGTCTTGTAAATACGCACCGCCCGCGCCGTGCCAACCCCGTTACTGTGCAGGAAGACCATGATCTCTCGGATGATCTTCTGGTCGGCCCGGGCATCCGTGATGCGTTTGGCGCGGAAGGCGCCAATGCCGGTGACCTCACGTAGCCGATCCGGCTCGGCCTCGATGATGTCGAAGACCTTATCGCCAAAAGCCTGAACCATTTTCTTGGCATAGACCGGGCCGATGCCGCGGATCATCCCGGAGCCGAGGTACTTTTCGATGCCGTCGATCGACGTCGGAGCAGATGTGCGCATGAAGCGCGCCTTGAATTGCTGCCCGTGGGTGTGGTCGTTGGCCCATTCCCCGGAGGCCGTAATCCACTCGCCTGCAGAAATCATAGCGGCGTGGCCGATGACGGTGACAAGTTCGCGATGTCCGCGCGCCTTGGCCCGCAGAACACAAAAACCGTTATCGCTGTTATGGAAGGTGACGCGCTCGACGAGGCCGGCCAGAACTTCCTGTGTTGCGGGTTCCGGTTGGTGCATCGCAGGGGCGCTCACGATGTACCGAGTTCGGTTGCGGTCAATAATTCCTTGATGGTGGCGAACTGCGCTGCCCGCTTGGCGATTGTCGAGGCACTTTCCTGGATAGGATCGTCGTCATCCTCGGTTGGGAGGCTTTTCTCATGCAGTTCCCGCTCAACCCGTGCGATGTGGTTCCTTATTTCAAGGGGCGTGAACATAAGCCTCACCTGGGAGACAAACCGAGGAAGCTCCCGAGCAAACTCTCGATGTTTTTCAGCTGCTTCGGCGAAGTTCAGCAGCTTTTCTGCAACGAGATAATCGAATGCAGCCTTCAGCCCATAGCGCTGCTTGATGCCTTGCGCGGCTTCATACTGCTCAACCCATATCTCGTGAAGTTTTCGAGCGGTCATAAGTGGGCCTATCTTTATTCAGGATCCGGGTAGGAGTCTCAGGCCTCTTTCACTTTCCTTCGTGCGGCCAGGCCTGAGGCTTCGCTGAACAGGTGACGTGGAATATTCATGATGGCAAAGCACCGTCGGGATTCGGGAAGAGATTCGTGATCCGCATCGATAGAAATTTCGATGGTTTTGTCACTTGCGTGGATTTTGACCTGAATCGGGGCTTCTCCGAAGTCGACTTCATGTCGACGGCCATTTTTCCCTTTAATAATGACTTGGAACAATGCTTCGTTCCCTTTGTGGCCATGGAAGTCATCGGCTTCTCTCACCGCCCATCCAGTCACTACTATAATCGATCGAGGGTATCCATTACGTCGAGGACGAAACCCGAAGGGGCTACAGCCATCCCTGCGCGCTGAAGGCTCCAAGATCAACGCCCGGTGGGGCATACCAACCACCTGCGGCATATCGAGCGCCGAGCTTCTGCGCGACATCCTTGTTGCCATATGGAATCCGCAGCGGGGTTTTTTCCCCCTCTGTTTTCTGTAAAGGAGTTGATTGAACACCCGTGGCCGGAGCCGCTGCAGCTTTTGGTTTCCGCGTACGCTTAGCCGGCAGATCCGAGCTTTCCGCCGTCAATTTCGCCGACTTGCTACCGCGCTTAGCGCGCGACTTGATCGGCCTCGCACTCTGGTTCGGTTCCACCCCCGCGGACATGCCTGGCGATGGCTCTCGCTCTCCAACGGTCACATCGCCAGATTTCTTGGGCGCGTGTTGATGCAGAAACGCCTGGCATATCGAACCGGATGTTGCATAGCCCGCCGGCAGGCTAACTCTCTTCTGGCGCGAGATGGTGACTGCAAAACGTTTCATCGCAGGCGTGGGGGGACGGTTGCCACCTGCACAACCAAAGCCCGGTCCGAGCAATGGAGCTCCACCGGCGAGCGCACCGTTCTTCAGCTTGCCGATGATACGCTGGGCGACATCGCACACGGCATCGATGGCGCCGACCATCTCCTGCTTACCAATCACGACATCGTCGAGCAGGCATTCGAGTTGCGCTGTCACACCCGGGTCGACCAATGCTGGATCGGCCTGCTTGAGGACACCAAACAGTTTCAGTCCGGTCTCGGTCGGGACAATGTTCTTCCCCTGCGCGACCAGAAAATCCTGGCGCTTGAGACCACCGATGATTTCTGCCCGCGTTGCAGGTGTGCCGATCCCCTTGGCTTCTTTCAGGCGATCGCGCAGAACTTCGTCCTCGACAAAGCGCCAGGCATTCTGCATCGCCTCGATCAGCGTGCCCTCGTTGTAACGCGGCGGCGGCCGGGTTTCCTTGTCCTCGACCTTCGGGTTTTGCAATTGGGCGGTCTCGCCGTTCTTCATCGCTGGGAGAAATTGCGCGTCATCACCCTTTTCATCAGCCGGCGTCCATTCCGGGAATGCCGCGCGCCAACCAAGATCGATCGGCTGACGACCTGTGGCCTTGAACGGAAATCCCGCTACATCGAGTGTCGCTGTGGTCTGGCGATAGCGGAAGTCCGGCATGACGGAAGCGAGGTAGGCGCGCGCGATCACGTCGAACAGCTTCTTCTCGTCGATCGAAAGCCGCGTCCAGACTTCACGCAGGTTATCGACGGTGTTGACGTTCGGAATGACGGCGTGATGGCTGGCGCCCTCGAGCCCCTTGTCATGAAAAGACCCGTGCGCACCCTTGCGAATAACGGGTGGCGTCGGCACAGGGATTTCTTTGAACGATTGCCCCACCTGAAGGCCGGCTACGATCTTCGGCGCGTCCGGGATCAGAGTCTCCGGCAGATAGCGCACTTCGGCGCGGGGATAGGTGATGATCTTTTTGCCCTGGCCGTCATAGAGCTCCTGCGCGACCTCGAGCGTCTTCGCAGCTGACCAGCCGAACCTCGATGAGCAGAGTTTCTGCAGCGAGGGGAGATCGTGCAGCTTGGGCGGGCCTTGCTTCTTGTCCTCCACGCGCACGCCCAGCGGCCCCTGGAAACCTTCAGCCGCCTTGATGACAATATCTGCATTCTCGCGCTTAAGGATTCTGTCCTGCGGCGCGTGCCGCATCTGGAATTCGCCGGCAGCGGCCTTGGCGGTGGCGACAATCTCAAAATACGTGACGGGCACAAAGTCTAGGATTTCTAATTCGCGCTTGCACACAATCGCCAGCGTAGGCGTCTTTACCCGGCCAACCCCGATCACACCGCGCGCGCCCTGCCCGAGGATGACCGTCGCGGTGCGGGTGAGGGAGAGGTTGTAAATCTGGTCAGCCTGTCGACGCGCGACGGCGGCGGCGTAGAGGCGGGAATATTCCGAGTTTGGCTTCGCGCGCCCGAAGGCGTCCCGGATGGTCTGCGAATCCTGCGCGGTGAAAAGCACTCGCATGACCTCGCCGCGGTATTTGTAATGCTCGAGAATTTCCTGACCGATGAGCTGTCCCTCCCGGTCGCAGTCGGTGGCGAGCCAAACCCGCTTGGCTGTACGCAGCGCCTCGCGGATCGCCTTGAGCTTGGCAGCCTTGTTGCCACCATCAGCAGGGCGCGTGGCGTAAAGCCCCTCGGGGCGAAGCAAGATCGGTGACCAGCGCTTCCATTCCGGAACCGCGTCCTCTGGTTCCTCCAGATCAAACAAGTGGCCTTCGGCTGGAAGGATGTCGCCATAGCGAGAACCCACGGCGGCGCGGACGTCTTTCGCCTGGCTGGTTTTTTCGGTGATGACGATCTGATCAGCCATGGGCGGCCCTGTTTTGAAGATTCGATTCGACTCCTCAAGTATGAGAACATATAGTGAACAGAGACGTCCGGCAAGCTGCCATTTGACGTATTCACGCTAAGCCGCAAAGCCATGGAGAAAGTGTATGGCCTTTGGAAAGTACATCCGCCGCGAGCGCGAGGGGCGGGAGATGACGTTGACCGAGCTGGCCCGCCAAGTCGAGGTTTCGATTGCCTACCTGTCGCGTATTGAGCGCGAACGAGAGAACCCGCCCCCCGACCGACTGCTTTCCGCCTTGGCAAACGCACTTGGGCTTCCGCTCGACAGTCTGTTTGCCGCCGCCAGGCGGCTGCCCCCGGACATGCGGGCCCGCACAGAGGATGTGATCGCCGTTTACCGGCAGCAGACCGCCGGGAGGGTTGATGGCTATCGAGATTCGCATCCTCACCACACTGGGAGATCTTGAGGCTGCGCAGCAGCTTGTAAAATCGCGTCCAACAATGACCCCGCTCTCTTTTGGCAACAGGGGCGAAACCCCGGGCGGCGGCTTGATATTTTTGTAGGCTTGGCGGGCATGTTCTGATTCATTCTGGGAATGAAACAGCTGCCCGACATCGACGCGTTATCCGCCCCGGA
>JBEKFQ010000134.1:0-6278 GCA_050013235.1 Beijerinckiaceae bacterium | reverse complement strand
GGAAGATCCTCCCGGCAGGCCTTCTGGCCGAGAGCGCAAGTCAACCAACTCTTGCCGACGCCACAGGGCCCGGTGATGATCAAATTGCGTTTCTCCCTGATCCAGTCACAGTTCGATAGCTTAAGGAAAAGCGCGCGGTCGAGGCCGCGAGCGGCGCGGTAGTCGACATCTTCGATGCTCGCGGCCTGCCGGAGGCGGGCGATGCGCGATCGTGCCTCAAACCGTTTTTGCCGCCGGAGCGTGATCTCATGTTCGAGGAGCAGGCCCAACCATTCCGGATGGTCGAGGCCGCGGACCTCGGGATTGTGCGCGAGGTCCTTGAAGCCCTTGGCCATGACGTGAAGACCAAGAGCGCTGAGCTGATCGAGAGTGGGATGCGTGAGCATGAGGATTGGTCCTTTCAGTTGAAGTAGCCGGCGCCACGAATGTTGGGATGGTCAAAGAGAGTCAGGGCCTCCGTGCGGGCGGCAGGCGCCTTGATATTGTTGGCGAGAATCGACGCCACGCTGCGGTAGGTGAAGGCGCCGATATCGATCGCGGTGGCCGAAACACGTTCGGCGTGCGCGGTCTCAATACCGCGGTAGAGGCGCAAAATGCCCAGGCAGGTCCGGAAGCCTTGTTCCGGATGCGGCCGGTTTGCGAGAACGGCGATAATGAGGGTCTCGGTGTTTGGCCCGATCGTCTTGGCCCAGCGCTGGAAGCGCTCGGGGGACCATTCCGCGTAGCGCCGGTGGGCGCTCGGCATGTGATCGGGATCGGTGCCATGCCGCCGTCCGCCATAGCGCCGCTGATGCGCGGCGACGCGTTTGCCGCGATGGAAAACTTCAAGCGTCCGTTGGGTGAGACGGGTATCGACTTCGGCGCGGATCAGCGCATGCGGTACGGAATAATAAAAGCCGTCGACCTCGACATGATAGTCGAGCCCGACCCTGGCCACCCGCCATTCCGCGTATTCCCACTCGGTCTCCGGCAAGGGTTTGAGCGCCGTCCGCTCGATACTCTCGAATAAGTCTTTCCGGCTCATCCCGAGACGGCGCATGACCCGCGTGTTCAGACGTTCGAGAACTTGGGCTATCGCCGCGTTGCATTCGGCCAGGGAGAAGAAAGTCTCGTGACGAAGCCGGCCCAAGACATAGGTCTGGGTAAAGCGCACACCGGCCTCCACTGCGGCTTTATCCCTTGGCTTTCGCGGCCTCGCCGGGACGACGCCGACATCGTAATGCGCCGCCATCGCGCCGTAGCTGCGGTTGATCTCGGGATCGTAAAACGAGGCCTTGTTGACGCCGCTCTTGAGATTATCCGGCAATAGGACGCTGGCTTACGCGGCCAGAGGATTGATCTGAACAGCAAAGCCGAGATTTTGAAGTCGGGTGACGAGGCGTTTGGGTTCGGCGTGTCAAACACGACCATGCGCCAGGCGATTTCGGCGAGCCGATCAATCTCCTGATGCTGCAGGCCATAACTGATCCCCGACACATCCGTCGCCTTCAAGCTTGCGATGTGGCCCGCGCGCCGCATCAAACCGTTGGTCGGAAAGACTTGGCCCGAGACGCTTCGCCTGAAGCGCTTGCCAAATTTGCTGTTGTAAACAAGCGATCGCCCTTGCAGAGGAAGTGTCGTTGATGTCAACCAAAGACCGGCGCGCTCTTCGACGCCATTGAACAAGCCTGATTGCGTGTTTTTGGCGTTAACGAAGGCAATCCGTCAGCAGGGAATCCATGGTTTTTGTTCCGATATTTTTTTCGCTGGCTATGGCGGCTCTCGCCCCCGGCCTGGGCTTTTTGGCGTATCTTCTAATCTTGGTGCTTGTGGTCGCGATGTTAGGCATCGGTCGACTACTTTGCAGAGCCCTGACGAATGGAGACGATCCGTTTCTTGCGTTTGTGTTGGGATTTTTGCTCCTCGCTTACGGATTGGCCGCAGCTGATTTGATCGCGCCCGGAGCGCATTGGCAGGTTGTTGCCCTGCTCGGCCTTGCCGGATTGCCGGGCTGGCGAGGCGGCGCCAAGCTCTCTAGCCCATTGGCGGCGTCGCTGGGGCTGCTGATCGGCCTGTTCACATTTACCTGGTGCGCCGACATCGCTCCGCGCCTAGCCGATTATTATGCAACGGGCAGATTCTCCTTCTGGGTGGATATGTTCGCTCATGCAGGGAGCCTTGCGCGTTTCGCTTCGGATGATGCGATTGGAAGAGGCATGGCGTCCCTGGCCGATGTGCCCGCACCCCTATATCATTATGCAAGCTTCTTGCCCGCCGCCCTGTTCCCGCGACTGGCCGGCGTCCCGCTCCTGGATGCGATAATACTGGTCTGGCTGCCGCTTGGCGTGCTGGTTATGGCGGCCGGCGTCGCGTCGCTTGGCCTTGCCCTGGGCGGCCCCCGGCTCGCGGCGGTGGCGTTTTGCGGGCTGGCCCTGATGCCGGCTCCGTCTCATTATGTGCTCAACAATGGTTTTCTGAACGTCGCTTGGCTGCTCGAAACCTCCCCTGGCGCACCCTATAGCGTGGGCGTGGCCTGCGCCGCCCTGGCTGCGCTTGTGCGCTGGACCCGGGATCAGCGTTTGCCGACTTTGGCGATTGCCCTCATTTTCACAGCCGGGTGCTTGCTGGTCCGCATCAATACTTTTGTCTGGCTGGCGCCAACCGTCGTCCTGAGCGCCGTGGCGGGCTGGCGGCAAATTACGCCGGCGACACGCGCGGCGCTGGTGACGCTCGGGCTGCTGGGTCTCGCCGCTCTTTTTGCAATCTTGTCCTGGGCGGCTTTGCGGTCGGACCCTATGAAATTCCTCTTTGGCTATATTGAATTCGTCCATCAATCCAATCCGCCAACCGGCTTTGATGGCCTTTATCCTGGCCTCATCGCACATCTCGGGCGCACCGGCGCCGCTCTGGCCGGATGGGGGCTTGTATTGCTGGGCACGCTCGGGCTTTGGCTGCCCGCGCTCGCCGTTCTGGGGACAATGGCAATATGGCGGCGGCAAGCAGACGCCGCAGACGCGATTCCTTTCCTCCTGCTGGCCGTAGCCGCCATCGCCATCGTGCTGGCGCCCGCCGTTCAAAATGGCGACATTTCGGAATTCCGGCATCGGCCAGGCCCGTTGCTTGTCGCGGTGGAAATGATCTGGACACTGCGCTTCGCCGCACTGGCCCTCGCGCCTGTTCTGGTCCGGGCGCCTGGCAAGCGAATCGATATAGTTATCGCAGGGGTGGCTGCACTTTGCCTTTGCGCCCAATATGCCGGCATTGGCGCAGCAAAACGCCCGAGCATGGCCTGGGCCCGGGGAGGCGGCTATTTCGACATACAAACCGCTCCTGGACTGTTGGCGATCGCGCCTTTGCTGACTGGCGCCCCCGAGACGCATCCGCGTTTCGCGGTGGCGGGTCAGCCGCCGGAGGCGCGCGATTGGGACGACGCCACTTGCCTCATCGCGCTGAGCGGGACGCCTGCTTATATCTCTCGTCCGGCAATTCAGTTCGCATTGGGCGGCGCTGTGGGCGATGAGGCCCACCGTCGCATGGGGGTGCTGGCGCGGCTCGCACAAGAGCCGGATCTCGAGGCGTTGCGGGGCGCCATGCGCGCCGAGGGTGTCACCCACTATGTCGTTACCAAGCCTAGCGACGTGAGTTTCGATCCCGAGCGGCGCGGCGCGATCGGACGATATGGGCCATACGCGGTCTATCGCGCGGAGGCCTCGGGGCCATAGAGCCTTTCCAATCGTAAGCGTGGCGAGCCAACCACCTGCTCATCATTTGATAGATCGCGGATACTGTTCCTGATTTTGGAGCATAACACGAGATCTGGATGTGTACGCATAGTCGTACGGATAGCCTTAAAGTCAATGGCACGAGGGCGGATGACACGTTGCGGCGCGTCGAGGTCATCACGGGGCGTGGGCGCCGCGGGCTTTGGAGTGATGAGGACAAAGCACGTATTGTCGCGGAAAGCCTTGAGCCTGGAACAGGCTCGTCGACATGCCCTGGAAAATCATGTCAATCGGATTGCGCGACTGGGTACACCAATGCTGATCAGTGCAGGTTGGTATAACATAAACTCTGGACCACTCGATGGGGACCGGCCAGACCTTTGGCGTCCATTCCCGTATCGACGAAACCATCGCTCAGGTTACCGCCCAAGCCAATGCTGGCAACATCTATGTCAACCGTAACCTGATTGGCGCCGTTGTCGGCGTGCAGCCCTTCGGTGGCCACGGTTTGTCCGGCACAGGCCCCAAGGCGGGAGGTCCGCTCTACCTGCGGCGCCTCCTCGCAACGCGCCCGGCCGAAACCGGGCTAGTCTCAAACCAAATGCCGGAGGCGGCACGCATATGGGCGGATTGGCTCGTTCAAACCGGCCAGAAGGACGCGGCAGCCCGCTTGGCGCCGGAGCTTGCCAACACTCCCGTGGGCGTCGAGATCGAGCTGCCGGGGCCCGCCGGCGAGCGCAACATGTATAGCACCGAAGCTCGCGGCGTCCTGCTTTGCATCGCGTCAAATCAAGACGAACTGCTTCATCAGATTGGTGTGGCCCTCGCGACCGGAAACCGCGCGCTGGTTCCGGTTCGTGCCCTTTTGGGCCTGCCCCCACTGCCGGCGCCGTTATCCAAATGGGTCATGGAGACATCCAATCCGGACGGAGGCAATATTTCCGCAGTGTTGTTCCACGGGAGTCCCAGCGGCCTCCAAGCCTTGAGCCGGAAAATCGCGGACAGGACCGGCCCGATCGTGCAGATCCAGATCGCCCAGCCAAGCGGGCGCTACCCGCTCGAGTGGCTCGTGCAGGAACGTTCCGTCAGCACGAACACGGCCGCTGCGGGCGGCAACGCGAACCTCTTGATGATCGGATAAATGTTACGCGGCAGGCAATCGACTGCGAAAACCACCTTGCCGCCGCCCGCGAAGCGGCGAAGCGCCCGCCAGGGTCTCTTCCACTGGTCCCCGGATCTCATGGGATTGGCCGCGTTGGACCGTGCCGGCGTGTGCGAGTATCGATAATGCGCCGGCCCCTCGACCCGCCCAAGGCCATCAAGCATCCGGAGGTTGCTGCGCGGAGGGCCCATTGCGATGCCTCGGCGCAGTCCAACCAACAGCTTATTTTCATCGAATTTCCAGATGCATCCATAGCTCACCAACACAGCCGGGATGCCGACGGCGTGTTCATGAAGGCGCCACGGCCCGGAAACGGTCGGCTCGATCGGCAAGATCGATCATCTGGGTTGCCGCATGAATCGTCAGAGGATGATGGGTGAAACCCGGCCTTGGGGAGATGAAAGCTGCCATTTCGCGAACAAGATCGAGCTGCCTGCCGGATGCTTCCGCAAGCAACGAAATCACCAAATTCTCCAGAGCGATCACGCGGACGCGAAGTTGCACCAACTCGGCGTTTGAAAGCTCAGGGACTTCCGGTCGCAGTTCGCCGGAAACCAGCTCCTGTTGCGGGCCGCAGGGTCCTGCGCCGCCCTCGTCGTCCCACGTCGAAAGTGCCGTTTGGCGCTGTTGCGAAGGGTCCATGGGATCCCGCTTCAAATCGGACATAACAGGGCTCCTAAAGCAAAAAAAAATAATATCATATTTATCGCCTTGCGATCAGCGTCTCCATTTGAGCATGCGAATCTATTTGACACCCGGGACAAGCCTCGAAAGCCCCGGCCCGCGCCGCTGGCGGTTTTTGGCACCAGGTAGAATTCCCAGCCGATCTTGGCGGCCTTGGCCTCAAGCGCATACAAACGCCCCTTCACGCCCTTATTATCGCCCCCCGCATCAACCGCCGCACGCGCTTGCGAGTGGCGGATAAGCCTTCCGAGGTGAGCTCGGATCCTCTCCTGGGCACCACCGTTTATTGAAGCCAATTCCCTTCAATAACTTCAACCTTTCCAGAATGTTGTGCTAACCCGGCGGTGTTACGAGGGTGCGTGACGATGCTCGACAGGTTGCCCCCGTCCGATGCGGCACGCAGCCTCCCGGAACAAGCAAATCCAACATCCCCGCCGGGAATCGGGCCGATGCCGGTGGCATGGGTTTTGACCCCAATGCCGATCGGCTGCGCACCGTGCCCTACGGTAGACGAATACCTGGCCTCGCCGCGGTCATCCTTTGATGCAGATCACGGGGCGCAGCCGCGCCACCCGGCGGGCTAACCCGGCGCGCTCGGCCGCCAGGACCACCGCGCCCACGTCCTTGTAAGCACCGGGCGCCTCCTCGGCGACGCCGCGCATCGAGGGGCTGCGGATCAGAATACCCTGCTCCTCCAATGCATCCACGAGCTGCCGTCCGCGCCATATCCG
>JBEKFQ010000133.1:0-8321 GCA_050013235.1 Beijerinckiaceae bacterium | reverse complement strand
CGATGTCTGCGGGCGATGTCAGGAACGTCGGCACGACGACGAGCGTCCGCAGCTCAGGGGGAATTCCGCCACGCAAATCCAGCGCCGGCAGCAAGGTGGCGCGGACACCTCGGGTGACGATGAAGTTGACGAGCACAACGGCTGCGTCGGTCGCCGGAATCAATCCCAGGATGCCGAGCAGCAGGAGCCATCCGTGGTCAACGCCGGTCAATGAGACGATCGTCAAGGGAAGGGCCAAGAGGCCACCGGCGACGAATGCGCCGGTGCCGACATAGCCGCCAATCCCCAGCGCGCGATAAGCCCGCCCCGGCCAAGCCTCCGGAGGCGGCCGGAAGCCGATCGCCGCTTCGAAACCCGGCAGCCCGCCGGCGATCAGATAGAAGCCCGGATCGGCCAAGCGGGCGTCGCTCCCGGCATCGCCCGCCTCGAGCGCGCGCGTGGCCATCGCCACCGCCGCGTGGGCCACGTCCAACTCGGTGAGCTCAGAGCCGCGGGCGAGTTGTTCGACGGCGCTGCGATAGAGATTGCGCGTCGGAAAATCCATGGCGCCGAAGGCGCTTCCAGCTTGGAAGACGTCATCGACCAGGCTGACGCGCTCGGAAAGTTCTGTCCAATCGACGTCCGAGATGAGGCGCATGCTGGTGAAGATGTTGCGCACCGTCACGCTGCCGGCGACCTGCCTCTGATGTTCGTCGCGGACGACCGCATCCGCGGTCGTCCGTTGCCGGGCCAGTTGCTCGTCGAGCCACTCTAACGCCGGAGCGATGCCGGGACCCTGATCGTGCAACCAATGGACCATCTGCACAAGGAAGGCGTCGGGAAAGGTCGCTTGGGAATGCGGCGGAAGCACAGCATGCGGCGGTTCCGGCGCGCGACCTCCGGTGCCCAATAGCCGCGCGGCCAAGGTGTCCGCCGCGCGCCGGCCCGCACGGCTATCGATGATTCGTTGGGCGATCCGCCTGAGGTTCTCGACCAGAACAATCCGCAGAGTGATGGCGACGGCCCATAACTCGCCAATGGTCAGCGGCTGCACCTCCTGATAGGCACGCAGGTAACGGCGCAGGATCTCCGGATCGAAAAGGCTGTCGGTATGGGCCACGAACGCCCAGGCCACTTCGAATACGCGTGGATACCCCGTGAAGGGGCCATTGGCGAGCTTCGGGAGCTGCCGATAGTAGCTGGGCGGCAGATTGGCGCGGACTTCGTGGATCTGCTTCTCCACCACGTGAAAATTGTCGATCAGCCATTCTGCTGCCGGCGTGATGGCCGCGCCTTCGTCGACCGCCTCGGCGATGTCGCGGTAGGCCGCCAGGAGCACGGCCTCATTGTCGGCAATCCGCTTGGCGAGGGATACGCCCTTCACCTTGCGGAGCGTCTCGGGCTGCGCCGCCGCGAGACTTCTCGCGTGTTCCTCGAGCCGCTCGACACTAAAGAGTTCGGCCCGGATGGGAGCAGCGTCATCCCAGGGTGGTTTCGGCAGAGCACTCCCAATCAGGCCACGAAGTGGCGAGGTCAGACCCGGCCTTTGGCGGAGCTTGCGCTCGCGCATGAGCGAATTCGTCTCAAAACGCATCGTCTTGCGGACCCTTCAGCGGGATGGATAAAGCTTATGTCACTGTGAACCACCCTCGTGTCCACAAAACAGTACGCCTAAGCGATCCGAAACCGATCATCGCTCTGGTATCGTGACGCGCAACGGCAATACTTCTCGCGAGTGGTTGGGGTCCACATGACGGCTCCAAGGCAGCAATCATCAATCACCTTGGAATCGCGCCGATTTCAGCCATTCAACCCTTTTCGAAACGGCCTCTTAGCCACGGCGTCACCGTAACAGATGCCACAGACCTCGATTTTAATGAGAACTTGGCCAGCGTGTGGCTCTGGAATAGGCCGCTCGACGAGCTCGAAATCCCCATGGGGGCAGGGAACCTGGACAACGCGCATGTCCGGCATGAACAACCCCCAAAACGCTGTGCCGCGCTTGGCGCGCCGGTCAATGTTCGAGCGGAGCGGAGCATGCGCCGATGGGTGCGGCTAAAGGCAAATAGTAAAACTCACACGCGCGGCGAGGCATGTCTCAAAGCGCGTGTGAGAATAGGTTTTAGTCGTGATCGTGGTGATCGTCACGATGATCATCGTGGTGATGATGGTGGCGGTGATGCCAGTCGTGGTCCCGGTCGTGGTGCCATTCGTGGTGCCATTCGTGGTGCCATTCGTGGTGCCGGTCGTGGTGCCGGCCGTGATGATGTTCCACGCCTTGATCCAAAGGGGCGGCGGGTGGGCTTGACGGCGCGGGTTTCTCTTGAGCAAGCGCGGGGGTAAGCATGAGTGCGGTCGAGAGACTTAACGCGGCAAGAAGTTTTGTCATGTAGTTCCTCCGATGGGACGAGACCTGTCTTGGACAGGCAGGACTTTGTCGGATTTTTTAGGTGAACTGTAAATGAATAAAAAATGCCAAGGCCCCTTAATGCTTGGCCGGCCATGCAATCAAGAGCTTCCTGCCACAGTTCCGCCTTTCGGCGCCAAGATTGGAGATGGCGTCATCAAGACTCGTGATCAACGCACCATCGAATCCACCGCAATTTATCTCCACCTTTTTTGAATGCCGGCTGATCCACATCAACGACGGCTGCGAGTGCGCGCCGTATTTTTTTTGGCTGCGGGAGGCAAAAGAGCAACTTTTAGCTCACCTCTCGCGTTCGCAAGCTGTGATCGGTTTTGGAGGAAGATGTCATGGACAAGGATCGGGTTGCCGGATCGGCGAAGGAAATCAAAGGCGGAATCAAGCAGGCGGCCGGCAAGGTGGTTGGTGACGCCAAGCTGCAGGCCGAGGGCAAGGCCGACGTAGCCGAGGGCAAGGTTCAAAACGCCGTCGGCGGTCTCAAGGACACTGTCAAGGATGCGCTGAAAGGCAAATAGGTATCGCGCGCGCGTTTTGTTCGTTGCGATCTTGGAGTTGATATCAGGTCGCGAGGGCGTTCAGTTTCGCGAGGGCGCCACGCATGCGCCCGTCCGATGCGCGCATGATACGCAGAAAGCCTACCTGGAGAAATCTGATTCAGCGTCAACCGGCGTCTGCAATGCGCTCAAAGGGAGAATGTTATGGGACGTGGTATTCTGCTTTGGCTGCTGGGGGTTCCGATCCCGGTGATTATTCTCATCGCACTTCTTTACCGATAAGGGGACCGGCGATGACGGAATTCGAGATCATGACTCTCGCCGGAGACGAGATCACTGTTGGGAACGAAACATCCGCTCCGGCGGTATCGTGGAGTCCTATCGTCGCGGGCTCGATCGTAGCGGTCGCATCCTCGTTGGTTTTGTTGCTGATGGGCTCTGGGCTGGGGCTTACGATGGTGTCGCCTTGGTCGCACGCCGGGGTCAGCCCGGCGACTTTCGCTGTATCGACAGTGATCTGGCTGATCGTTGTTCAGTGGCTTTCCTCCGCGCTGGGGGGATACCTGACGGGCCGGTTGAGAAAGAGGTGGGCGGGAGTTCATCCGGATGAAGTATTCTTCCGCGATACTGCCCATGGTCTTCTCGCATGGGCGCTCGCGACGGTCCTCGTGGCTGGAGTTCTGAGTTCCGCTGCCTCCGCCATCGTAATGGCCGGCGCCGGCGCGGCGACA
This sequence comes from Beijerinckiaceae bacterium, assembly GCA_050013235.1. Taxonomy (GTDB): domain Bacteria; phylum Pseudomonadota; class Alphaproteobacteria; order Rhizobiales; family Beijerinckiaceae; genus RH-AL1. The sequence continues at coordinate 4,692 of JBEKFQ010000133.1, read as the reverse complement.
TCGCTGGTGACAGGAACCGCCCAAGGCGCGGGGCAGGCCTCGACGGGCCAAGCACCCAATGGGCTGGGGTTGCCGGTCGAATATTATGTCGACCTGATGTTCCGGCCGCCTGCGGATTCATCTTCCGCCGCCAGTCCAGTGGCGGCGAGTCAGAATGCGGCCGACGCTCGGACAGAAGCTTCGAGGATCCTCCTTGTGAGTCTCGCCTCCAGCTCAATGCCCGCGGCCGACAGAAGTTACCTGGCGCAGCTCGTTTCGATCCGGACGGGACGGGCCGCCGCTGATGCGCAACAGCAGGTCACCGGCGTTCTTGGCCAAATAGATCAGGCAAAAGCGAAGGCCAAGGAGACGGCGGACGCGGCCCGGAAAGCGGGGATCACCACGTCGCTTTTCATGGTTCTGTCGCTGATAATCGGCGCTTTCGTCGCGAGCGCGGCGGCGGCTGTGGGCGGACGCGTGCGGGATGAAGTTTAAGACGCTACTCCTCCCGTCTATTTCCTTACCACGTGCCGTTTAGCGCGGATCTCATCAATCTGGCCAAGCCAGCATCATGCAACAAGTGATTCCGTAAGGACCAAAATGCCCGCCGGAACGAAGCAAAACGCGGTGCCGTGATTGACGGCACTGCCGGCTATGAATCGGCTCCGGTGGCTAACCCTGAGACACGAATTTTTCTTGCCAAAAATCAAAAGCTTGAACTATGAGCCCCATGCCGGTCGGCGTCCAAATCCGTTGCCGGAACACAGCAAGTGAGACGCACTTTTCCTGGCGCCCGATCATTAGTGCACGATCTCGGGTCAAGGCCGCGCGCCAAGATGGCTCCTGGACCAAGGATCGACAACCGGGACATTCCCAGTTGGTTCGCCTATGGCGGCGCCACGCCGGTCTTGGACGTGACGGCGACCGTCACCGACATCCCTAAAAAGGCATCGGCCTTACCGGCGAAACTTCCGGCCACCGGCATCGCTTGCCGTATGTCGCGCGCGACGGCGACAGGGATTAGATTGAAGCCGCCAACGCCATGGTTCGTGGGATCGAAGGTGACCCATCCGGCACCCGGCACATAAACTTCCGCCCAGGCGTGGGTCGATCCCGCATCCGCCGGTCCCATTTGGTCCGGTTGCGGATTGTAGTTATAACCGGAGACGATCCTGGCTCCAAAGCCGAGACTACGCGCCGCTTCGATGAACAGGATTGCGAAATCCCGGCAGGAGCCCAATCCGCGGTTCAAAGTCTCGACCGGCGACTGAGTTCCCTCGTCCTCTCGACGTTGGTAGGAGATCCAATTGGAGACACCCTCGCTGAGATCTTTAAGCAGGGACAGTGTATTCGTTGGGTTGCCTCGAACAAATGCGCGCGTCCAGTCCCGCAGGCGCCCTTTCGGATCGGGGTATTGCTGGACCGTCAAAGCGCCGAGGTCAATCCACTCGTCAGCGGTATATAAGAACGGATAGGAAAGCGCTGATGCGGCGACATCGAAAACGGGCCAGGGTTCATTGGCGAGTTGGAGTTCCGTGACGCTGTCGATCACGAGATTGCCGGCCATGGTTTGAAACGTCGCCATCGCGACGGCGTTGCCGAAGACATCCTGCGCCCAGTTCACCGAAGCAGATGGCGTGATTGTCAAATCGTTCGAGATCAAACGTAGATCGCGGCTCTCCCGCGGCCGGAACATCAAACGGTGTGGCCCAAAACTGACGGGCTGACGGTAGCGATACGTTGTCCTATGATGGATCTTAAGGTTGCTCAACGGAAGCTCCAACAAGGCTGGCGGGCCTAGGCTGCGAAAGCCGCTCAGGAGGAACCCGGTCTCACGCATCAATTGCCCGCTGCGAAGAGTGGCCGGTCCTCACCAAGTGGCCTGGGGTTTATGTTAGTTCAAAACCGGCCTGAGCACGAGGGCTGGTGTGGCCGGCGTAGCTGGTCCAGATTGCGAAGCCGGTCGCCTCGGGGCCGGCCGCGTCATGTTTGCTTCGCTTTACAAAAAGCTTGACATAGACCGGCGCAATCAAGCGCACCTCGTGAGCCAAGGCGCTGATCTCGCGCGCCCAATAATGCGCGTTGGCGCAGGCCTCCATCGCAACGAGGCAATTTGGGATGTCCGCCAAGAACGGCAGCAACTTCGCCCTGTACATCTTCTTGCAAAACCCCACCAATCCGCGCAGTCGAGAACTTCTATCGCGCCCGCCATCATCCGGAACGATCGCGTCAACGCCTAAAAAGCCGAACGCCTGCCACAAGCGTTCGCATCGCCAGCGGAGGCCGGTCTTGCGTCGCTCTTGGAGACCCTTTACATAGCGCCAATGCCAGCTTGCTCTGATTCTCAACGAGCCTTTTAAGCAGTGTTGACACGGATCAATGCTCTGTCCTATTGTTGCTGGTCTTCTAACAAAACGATGACATTGGAGAGTTTATCAAGTTTAGTTTTCATTATACTACGAATAGATCAGGCCTGCGTCATCGGAAGTTCGGCGATGGCTTGGGCGCGATTTCGTAGTTGTTCCGGCCCAAAGGGGGGGGCGGGCGGTCCGAACGCTAACCAGGGTTCACAAGGAAGGTAAGTCATGAGCACAATTCTAATTATTCTCATTTTGTTCTTTCTGCTCGGTGGCGGAGGGTACTACGGCTACAACCGGTATGGAGGGGCCGGGCTCGGTGGCGTTCTTGGCTTGGTGCTGACTATTGTCATCGTGCTCTGGCTGCTCGGTATCCTTGGCGGCGCGCGTATTTGATCCAGATTCACATGCAACTCTTCCGCAATGGTCTCCAAGACGCCGTCCTCGTGGACCTTGCGGAAGATGCTATAGACTGACCGCGCATATTCAGGATCGCGATGGTGATCGCCGGTTTCTTCCTCGCCTCGCATTTTCGCCGTTCTTCCCCACACCGGCCGCGCGTCTGATGACAATGGCGAGAAGCCGTGTCTCGAATAGTTCGTCGAGCGTGCTTCGGGGTTTTTAGATGAACATTCGATTTGGATACGATATTACGGTCACTTGCGCCGGGCCGACGGCAATGGTTTGTCTTCTGACCGTCGTCGATGAGCGCGCCAAGGATTTGGTGGCGGCCGAGCAGTTCGTGGCGAACCCGGCTGTCACCACGACGTTGTACCGTGACCTCTTCGGGAACGTCTGCCGCCGGTTCACGGCGCCAGCAGGCGACTTGACGATCAGGGGAGACGGAACGGTCACGGATTCTGGCAACGCCGATTCAACAGACTTGAGCGCCAAGGAAACCCCGGTATCGGCTTTACCCGATGCTTGTCTTGTCTATCTGATGGGAAGCCGGTATTGCGAAACTGACAGGCTCAGCCAGATCGCTTGGAATTTGTTTGGGAGCGTACCGCCCGGCTGGGCTCGCGTCCAGGCTATTTGCGACTTCACGAACAAACGGATCAAGTTCGGGTATGGCGACGCGCGATCGACCCGGACCGCCTACGAAGCCTATGAAGAGTGTAAAGGGGTCTGCCGCGATTATGCGCATCTTGCGATCGCCTTATGCCGCTGCATGAATATCCCGGCGCGTTACGTTAACGGCTATCTCGGCGACATCGGCGTGCCAATCGTCGATCCGATGGATTTCAGCGCCTGGATCGAGGTTTATATCGGTGATCGATGGATGACCTTCGATCCTCGCAACAACACCCCGCGTGCCGGGCGTATTGTGGTCGCGCGCGGGCGAGACGCTGCCGACGTCCCGCTGATTGTGTCTTTCGGCCCCCATATCCTTAAGTCGTTTAGCGTATGGGCTTACGACCTCGCGGCACCCATCAAGAACCCGCCGCCAGTCCTGCAAGTACCAGCGACCGGGAAAAAGCCTCGGGCCGTTCACCGGCCGTCCAAGCCTGTCCGGCGTCCGCACTCGTGAGACAGGTTCGGTGGGTTGAAGAACGGAGGATTTCCGGCTCATAGCCGCCATCGGCTATAACTTTCCATCAGACTGGCAGTCAGGAATGGCGCGCGTTTGTTCCGGGACATGGATCGTTATTGCCCGAGGTCTCATTCCGTGAGCTGTGCACGGATGATGAGCAACTCCGTCTGGAGTGTGTCATTCGTCTCAGGATAAGTCATGACGCGATTCGGTGCCGATACTTCTCGCCGTTTCACAATCCGTGGAGAAAAAGACCAGGACAGACGATGGAGACGTGACATTTTTCAGCGCTCCGGAGGGCTTTGGCACTCGGACACTCATCCATTGCCTGCCGCCACGGTTCAAGATTGGCTGGAAAACCAAACCAGGGCAAGATAAGGCTGAAACCGGAGGCTATCGGGAGAATGCCGGCTTGGCCAGCGCGTCCAGCGAAAGGTCATTTGCCTGCCGGGGCCAGGCAACAGGACAAGAAGCACCAGGATGATGCCAAACTTCCTCCCAAGTAGCTTGCGCGAAAACCCGTTCAGGGGCGAACTGACCGACGAGCAGTTTCAGACGATATTCGCGCAGAATATTTGCTACAGCGTGCTCGACGAAAATGCCATCATCGCCATTACCGATGTGAAGGGCGTCATAAAATATGCGAACCACGCGTTCGTGCAATTGTCGCAGTATTCACCGGCCGAGCTCGTTGGAGCAGACCATCGAATTCTGAATTCGGGATTCCATCCGCGCTCGTTTTTCACGGATATGTATCGAGACATCGCCAAAGGAAAAAAGTGGCGCGGTGAAATAAGGAACCGCGCGAAAGACGGTTCATTC
>JBEKFQ010000132.1:0-6333 GCA_050013235.1 Beijerinckiaceae bacterium | reverse complement strand
TATCCATGAGCAACACCCCAGATTCTCCAGCTTAAACGCCGGATGATCGCATGACCCAGGGTGGAAACTATTGGACGCTGTTTACCCCCGGAATCTGGAAAGTTTTGCACGCTGTTTTACAGAGATAGGACCGCAACCAATCTTGCCGCCGCCGCTCGCTTTCGCGGTTGATCGCCTCGGGAAAGCCTCCGAGCAGGACGAGCTGGACAAGATCATCGCCGACAATCGCGTCTCGCTGGCTCTGGATCTTCCCCTCGAAGAGGCGCTCCAGGAAGGTCGGTGTCCCGCCTTCGATCTCAGCCCTGGCCAGCGGCAGCATCTGGATGGTTTCCATCCGGCCAGCCAGGCTGTCGGCGATTCGCGGCAGCGTCAGCACATTCGCCGAGCCGGTGAGCAGAAACCGGCCCGGGCGATAGTCCTCATCGACCGTCTTTTTGATCGCTAGCAGCAGGTCGGGCGCGCGCTGGATCTCGTCGATGATGGCTCGGTCGAGGCCCCGAATGAAGCCGGCCGGATCGGATTGGGCGGCCTCAAGCACCGTCTGATCGTCGAGCGTGATATAGGTTCGACCGGCTTCCCCCATCTTTCGGACGAGCGTGGTCTTGCCAGCCCGGCGCGGTCCCACGATCAGGACCACCGGGGTGTCCGAAAGGGCTTCTTCGGCCCGCCGCTCCACAAACCGTTCGAACATGCCCACTCCGATCCCCGGACGATTGGAACTATCGGACTCGGCTAATTGGAAGTCAATGGCCCGCTCAATGGAAGTGTTTGGGCCGCGATCTGGAAGCATGGATGGGGAAGGCTTCCCCCCGCGGCCGAGCCAAGGTCTCGGCCGACCCCTTTTGCGGGGACACCCCGCAACGCCCCGAGAGTAAGAGTGCGGACCGGGTTTCTGTACGGGTTGAGGGCCGGAGGAGAGGCCTGAGGAGAGGCCTGAGGAGAAGCCTCCGGCGCCCGTCGCGGAGATCCGCGATGTCCAGCAAGACCGCTTCAGCGCGCCCCAGCAACGACCGGGCGAGCCTCTATGACGAAATCACCGGCAAGATGGTCGCCGAGCTGAAGCCCGGCCGCGTACCCTGGGTCCAGCCTTGCGGGACGGCGGCGGCGAAGGCGCCGCTCGCCATGCCGAGGAACGCCGCGACGGGCCGTCAATATTCCGGGATCAATGTGCTGATCCTGTGCGGGGCCGTGATCGCGCACGACCTCCCCGGTCAGACCTGCCTCACATCTCGTCAGGCGCTCTCGTTTGGCGGCAATGTCCGAAAGGGCGAGCGCGGCATGACCGTCGTTTATGCCGACCGATTCGTGCCCGACGACGAGAAAGATCGGGCCCAGGAGACCAGCGAGAAAGCCAAGGCCATCCCATTCTTGAAGCGCTTCACCGTGTTCAACGCGGCGCAGTGCGAGAATTTGCCTGGGGCAACGCACTCCCGATTAGAAGTAACGTTATAATTCATAGCAACAACAGAATGGAGGAGAAATGAATCTACCCCCAAACAAAAATTAGAGGAACAAAAGGTGGATCAGGAAACCGTCATTCAAGAAGCGATCGTAGGCGCCGTCACGGCGGGGATCCATCTCATGAGATCGCTGGGTCTAATACCACAGTTGACCGGCGATGTGACGGATCGATCCCAGATGCTGACGCAGCACTTTGATTCAGAATACGGTTTGCCTGCGGACTTGGACCAAAATGTCGATGGTGGCGTCGAGGTCAGAATAAGCAGAATCTATGTTTACATCTTTGGCTGTAACGGGTGCGCGAACCTGGGACAGCGGCTCAAAATCAAGCTCTATAAAATCGGGTCGACGACCGAGTTTGATCTCAAAACGAGATTAGAACAAATCGGACAAGAGCAGTATGGAGCATGTACGCTCCATGGTAACGAGCTCGAAATGGAAAAAGGCTTTTCACGCTGGGTCGCCCTTCCGGTCACAACGAGCGGCCCGTCGACGAACCCGGCGATAACAATCCTGACTCGCGCGATCCAAATTGATCTGCCAGACAACATGACGCGGCAAGCATTCGACGCGGCCCTTCAGAAGGCACTCACACCCCGCGCACTTCATCTGAGAAAGAGCGCGAGGCCAAAGCGCCTCACCAATTACAGTATGGGCGGCGCTTCCCGGGTGTCGGAATCAAAAGAGCTCTATGAATTTGCGCCGAATTCGAAAGCCGACGGCGACATGCTCCTGAATGCGATCGAGCAGATTTTGAAAGACCATCAGGGCAAGAAATAAACATCCCCAATTACTGAAGTTCGAAGGCGCGGCCAAAACGGCCGTGCCTTTTTTTGTTTCAAGTTTTCTTTTGCGACCGACGAGGTCACCAACCCCCAAAATAATAAAAGATTGGATAGATTATGGCAGACGACTTTGAAACCATGGCTTCAGCCCTCGAAGCAAGCGGCGATTACAGAATTTTGCGGCGTATCCAACCGCGAGGCGGCCTTCAGCCCGACGATGGGTCGCCGACACGGCGCGCCATCATCTTGGATTGCGAAACGACCGGGCTCGATCCGAAGGGAAGCGAGATATACGCACGAGATGAGATCATCGAGATCGGCTTGCTCCCGATCGACTTTACTGATGACTTTAGGATCGTCCGGGTTGGACCGGGCTTTCAGTCGTTTCGCCAGCCTGGCAGGCCAATCCCGGCCAAAATCGAGACGCTCACCGGCATTACCAATGAGATGGTCGAAGGTCATCACATCGATCTCGACGAGGTATCCCGGCTCGTCGAAAGCGCGGATTGGATCATCGCTCACAATGCGCGCTTCGACCGGCGCTTTGCGGAAATTCTTCATCCCGCTGCTTTCGCAGCCAAACCCTGGGCTTGCTCGTGGACCCAACTGGATTGGTCAGAAAGCGGCAGCGGACGCCTGGGCTATCTCGTCAATGCCGCGGGCCTGTTCTGCACCGAGCATCGCGCGCTCGACGATTGCTATGCCCTCCTGGAACTCCTCGCCCGTCCTTTGGGCCCAGACGGCATTCCCGCGCTGGCCCAACTCATTGAGCGGCGCAAAAGCCCACCGTCCGGATTGCTGCTGAGGGCGCGCCGTTCTCCAAAAAGGATTTCATGAAGGCAAGAAACTATCGCTGGAATTCCGGAGACGATGGAGGGCCGCGCGCCTGGTGCATCGATGTTACGGAGGGGGAGGACGAAGTGGAAATCGCCTTTCTGCGCGAGGCCGTATTTGGTCCCGATTGGAACCCGAGGCCGAGGCTGATCACGGCCTACGACCGCTTCTCAGACCGGTGTTGAGCCTTACGGGCCCATTGGGCAGCGTGTCGAGCCCGGGATCTCCTTGCTCCGCTCGCTGCCCACACTTCTCACGCCACCTGCTTTTCACGGCCAACCCGGACTCTAATCCGGGCGCGAACCTCCTGCGCACCTCCGGTGCCGGAGGGACCGTTCCTTCGCGCCCGGAGCGTCCCGTCTTTCAAGGATCTTTATGCTTACCCCTCATCTCTTCCGGCGCTTCGAAACCGTGCTCCTCTCGATCTTAGAACCGGCTATCGCCGGACTAATTTGCGAAATCGTTGCCGCTAAAATGGAAGGCCCTTCGCCGGAATCATCGCCGGGAAACCCAGGCTACGTCATTGAGGCCGATGGGATCGATGTGGATGTGTTTGCCGGACAAAACGGGCAAAGCCGTCAAGAGGCATCTGCCAGCCTGCTTGATTTTCACCAGAAAGCGCAAAACACTCTCGGATTCGGTCTCTTCGATGCGCTATCGATCCGAAGACTTGGCCAGGAGCATGCTCGCGGCGCCGTTGTCGAACTCTCCAAATATCTCAAAACGCTCCTCGAGGGCACCGCCCACCGGGAGCTGCCCCGACAGCCTAAGCCAGATCTCAGGCCCGATTCCGCGACGCGCAAAGCTCTCGACATGCTGACCGCCGCGGCGGCCTCGGAAGCCGGTTTGCGGTTTCTTTGGCGGCTCGCCTCGGTTCCTGATTCGGCCGGCGCGCAACTCGAAATCGGCCGTTTGACCGGGGCACTGAAATATTTGGCCGGGGACAAAGCCGTTTTGCTTGGAAAATCGGAAACAAGCGAAGCAAGAACGGAATTCCCACTGCCTTTGATCGCTCTGAGCGCCATCCTCCATGCGGGCCGCGAAGCCGTGCTTATCCTACCCTTTCCCGCTCATTGGCTAAAGGAAGCCTCAACCGGCGCAAGTGACGACGACAATTTCCGAGGACCCGAGGAGGAGCGCGAGTCGCCGGCGCAAGAAATTGACCCTGGCGCATCGATCTTCCTCCGGCTGCTCCGTGAGCTTGATTGCACGACCATCATTGCCATACCCGGCAGGGTCATGCTCGAACCCGAGATTGCCGCACTCTTCTCAGGCGCGTTCGGGCCTTACCGCCTGGATCGGGCCTCGGCTCTTGCCGGCATCAAATCCCAATCGGTCCATAAGCTGCTCGGAGATCGCCAGGCTGAAAAGGTTCTCGAGGCTATGATTGATCCCATATTTGCCGGAGAGATTCTGAGAGGTGCCAAGGCGATTGCGGAAGCAACTGAGCAAACAGTTGTCGAGCTGAGAGTCCCGTCTGCCATCGCGGGAGTCGCGAAAAAGCAATCAATCGACGGCTTCGCGACGAACGATCATCATAGCATGCCGGAAGGGATTTTCGAGACGCTTTACAATGCTGCTGTCGAGGATCTCGCCTCGTCGATTCGCCCGCATATAGCGCGACCGGCCGCTCTCCTCGGCCCAAGAACTGCTCTGTTCGATCCGGATTTATTCTGCTCAGATCCGGGTCCTCAATTTCTGTTCGACCGCGCGAATGTCCTTCGCGAAACAGGGGCTCGCATTATCCTAGCTGGCCCGAGCGGAACGGGAAAATCGGCACTAGCCGGTTATCTCGCGCAGCTCATGAAACTCGAGATCAAGCAATATACTGGCGCCTCTTTGTTTGCACGCGCCTGGGGCCAAACCGAGAAAAACATCGCCGCGGCGGCAGCGGCCGGGCAGGGCTATCTCACGTTCTATGACGAGGCGGATTCATTGATGGGCAACCGCTTTACGGAAAGCGAATCCAATCGGCATCTTACGGTCTGTGCGACGAATGCATTTCTCTCGGCTTATCAAGATGCCATACAGGGATCGCCCGTGATCGCGGCGACAAACCGGATCGACGATCTCGATCCGGCGGTCAGGCGGCGGTTCGACATTATTCTCACCACGACGGCGCTTCCGGAAGAAAAAGAACTGACCGCGTGGCGACGAATCTTGAGGCTAGAGCCTCCGCCGGAATGGAAACCGGCCGGCGACAGCGTTCCGGGTGATTTCGTCAAGGCCGCGCGTTACCTCGAACTGGCAGGCACGCGAGACGCCATCATCGCGGCGGCCAGCGTCGTTCGCGCTCGCAATGAACGACGGGAAGAAGGTATTCTTGGAACAAAGAACCCGGTCGGGTTCACGTAATCTCATCACATGCGGCCGCCTGCGTGCGCCAAGCATTACGGCTGGGCCGGCTGCTTTATGCGCAATGTATCCCTGCGGACGTCGCGGCACCAATCACCCAATCGATCCGGAGTGAAACAATGCCTATTGGCGATGGAAAGAATGAAGCCGGTCATGACATGGAAATGACCGCTCGCAAGGCGAAGATAGGTCAGGCGACGCTGACCGAATTGGCTCAAAAAGTCCGGGGCGCCGCGGCTATCGGCTTGCCCTGGTGGCAGTTCGTGTACGTGTTGAAGATAAATGGGTTTCGCCTCGAAGGGGACACATCTTCGTTTACAATTGATCGAGAGGAAACGCGCGCATCGAAGGATGGGTAAAGGCCATAGATTGGGATTTTCAAATATTGCAGGACCACACTGAGACCCTTGGTTTCATACGCGCGAGTGGCAATTTCTTGAGCATGGCGCGATCAATGACCAAGATGGGCCGAGAGCAGACGGGCAGCTTTGGAGGGTACAACGGCGGCAAGCGAAGTTTGTCTGTGCAACCTTGGTGGTGCTGAAGTCCGGCCTTATGTAGCACTCACACCAAACCCAACCCTATGAATTTCCATCAAAATTTCGTACATTCAAATTATGACATTACCCCATCTTGTTTCGACGCTTGAGGCGAAACGCGCCGCCACCGAGCGTCTTATAATTGATTATGAAAAACGGATCGAAGCCGCCAAGCGTGATCTTGTGCATATTGGATGCACGATAGCCCTGTTTGAACGCGATGGGTCATCAGAGCCATTGAATCTAGAGGCTTCTGTGTGGTCGCGCGGCGCTCACGGATCGGCATGACGCGAGCGCGATCACATTGAAGCCTGATTGAACGAACCGCGGGATGGCGGTCTGTCTATGGGGATTTGGCT
>JBEKFQ010000131.1:0-6377 GCA_050013235.1 Beijerinckiaceae bacterium | reverse complement strand
GTTACGAGTTATGTATTTTATGATGGGGGGGGGGGGGGTGTCGATACTTTGCAGCTTTAATTTAAGTGGGGGCGTTTCGTGATAGTGAAGATAAGCCGCGATGCTTTGGTTGAAATCACCGGGAGAGTTTTCAGATCGGACCGATTCAAATCCGGTTTGGCCGCTGTCCTGCTGATGTCCATCCCGGCAGCCTCGCTTCATGCGGAAGGCCAGGACGCTCAAGCGAATTCCACGCAATCCAAAATGCAAAGCGTTGCGCCGAAGGCAGGGCTCAAGAAACAAAAAGCAGCGGCCAGGAAGGTGAGGAAACACGTCCAAACCGTCGCAGGTCCATCGATTCCTCCGGCCCGGCCGGTCTTCCCAGAGTATCCGTCTCCCCAGTTGGCGGCGGATGTCGTCCGGCACATGATCGACGTGACGGATGATAAAAGCCTGACTTGGAATGGCGTGACCCTTTATGGGAATATCGATTCAGGCGTCGCATACCAAACCCACGGCGCGGCCCTCAGCGATACGCTGGGCCAGGGGCTGGAATATGGGATTTCCAAGCCGAGTTATCACACGCTCCTAAGCGTCGCGCCCAACGCCTTGAGCAGATCCGACGTCGGCCTCAATGGCGATGTTCCCGTCATTCAAAATTGGAATGCGGTCTTTCGACTCGAAACACAATTCGTTCCGACGTCGCTTCAGCTCATGAACAGTCCCGCGACGCTCGTTAAAAATAACGGCCTTTGGGTCTCTAACGGACTCGAATCCTCGAATGGCGATGCCGTCCGGGCTGGGCAAATATTCACTTATGCGTATGGCGGCGTCAGCAACCCGGTTGTGGGCACTCTGACCTTTGGCCGGCAAAACTCGCTGGGCATCGATCAAGTCCTTGCTTTCGATCCGATACCCGGCGCCCCTTACGCGTTTTCGGCCTTGGGTTTCAGCAGCACTTTGGGGAGCGGCTTCGATATTACTGAAGATTCGATCCTCGACGAATCCCTGAAATACCGGGTCGATGCCGGTCCTTTCCGGGCCGCGGTGGCCTATAAATTCGACGATCAGAGACAAAGTGCCAGCGGTTCCGCGGTCGAAGGCGAAATCGGCGTCAATTATGCCGGGTTCTCGCTCGATGCGATCGTCGGCAAAGCCAATAACGCGATCACGGCGACATCGCTGTCTTGCGCGGAAAATGCCAAAGTGGACAGTACAACTCCGGTTGCGGCTGGTTGCCCCTCGGGTCTGCAGACCGCGGACAAAGCCAATTATCTCACGGGCATGGGCGGTGCCAACGTGGGTAATGGCCTGGTCGATGCCACGGTCTCGGATAATCTGACGTTCACGGTGGCGGCCAGATATAAATACGGCCCGTTTCAATTCTTCGGCGGCTACGAAAACATTCGTTTTTCAAACCCCGCCAACCCCTTGCAATTGGGAAATGGACTTTACGCGGAGGGTGGTTACGGAATCTATTCCCTGAACCAGAATGCCTATGTGACCGGCAAGATCTTGCAATTGTTCTGGACCGGCGCACGGTTCGCCGTGAGAACCGATCTCGACCTGGCGGTTGGCTACTACCATCAAATCCAGAACAGCTATATTACCAATTCCGTCACTTCGACTTCGCTCACGGGTCTCTGCTATAATTCAAGCCTGCATTCGAATTGCAGTGGCACGGCGGATAATGTGTCGTTGCTGGCCATCTATCACTGGACGAAACGTCTTGACGTTTTTGCGGGTGCCATGCTTTCGATCGTCAATGGCGGTATGGCGAGCGGCTATGCGGCGGCTGGTATCGCCTCCGACGGCAAGACGACGATTTCGAACTCCGCCGGCTCGATCGACCCGACGATTGGTCTCCGGTATCAGTTCTAGGTTTTTAGCGGCTTTGGCGCGGCGTTCGAGAGGAAACCCACTCGAACACCGCGCCAGGCGCGTTGCCGGCGGCGCGTAAAGAGCAACCATGAAGTTCCGCGATCGTCGCCGCCATATTGAGTCCAAGCCCAAATCCAGGAACTCCGGCGGCTTCGCGTGACCGGTAAAACCGGTTGAAGATTTTTTCGCGTTCGCCGGGCGAGATGCCGGGTCCCGTGTCGGAAACGCGGATGAGCGCGCCATTCCGGTTGCATTGCAACGTGACAGATCCGCCCGGCGGCGTGAATTTGATCGCATTGTCGATGAGATTGGCGACAGCCTCGCGAAGCAGATCCTCATCGCCCAACATGGGGAGAGACGTTGGGACGTCCAAAGTCATCTCGATGTGTTTCTCGCCGGCCACAGGCTCGAACATGTCGAAAACGTCCCGGCAAACTTCGGACAAGTCGACCTGTCTGAAAGCCGCTCGTCTCAGGCCGGTCTCTAATTCCGAGATCCGGAGGAGGGCGCTCACGATCGCCAAAGCCCTGTCGAGATCGATTAAAGCCTCTTCGACGGTTCGCTGCAGAAGGTCGAAGGATTCCGCTTGGCACCCGCGCTCGAGCTTGGCACGCATGATCGCGAGAGGCGCCTTGAGATCGTGAGCGATGTTGTCCCCGACGCTCTTGATCTGATTCACGAGACGGACGATCTCGTCCAACATCGAGTTCACAGCGCCGGCGAGCGCGTTGATGTCGTCCTTGGAGCGACGCACGGGCAAGCGGACGGACAGTTCGCCCCTCATCACTCTTTGAATCGCCTGCTGGATGGCGAGAAGCCGCCACGACGCTCGATAGCTGACGATAATCCCGGTGGCCAAGGCAATCAGAATGATTGGCAAGATAGCGGCCAAAAATGCCCAGCGCATGGCGGCTTGGATATGATAAACTTCCTTGAGGCTTCGGCCGAGCACCAAAACGCCGCCGTCCGCGCGCCGCCGCGCGACGAAAATGGCTGGCTGGGTTTCACCGGATTCGCCGGGAGGGAAATTTGTGAGGTGGGCGAGACCGTCCGCCGGGACGTTGATCGCGCCGATGTTGCCGTAGGCCGGCATTCCCGAGGGTTCGAAAAGCCCCACATAGTCTATCCTGCGGAGATCATGGGTCAGGCGGAGCGCCAGTTGGCCCTTGATCTCCTCCGCTGGGATGGACGCGGCTTTCGCCGCCTCGTCCTCGAGAACGGCGCGGACCTGAGAAATATCAGCTGTCGATACGTCCCAATAGACGAACGCGAACACGCCCGACGTGACGATTGTGACCACCAGCGCGAAGGCCACCGAAATTCGAAAGGGGCTGGAACGTAAAATCTTCAACACGGTACTTTAAGCTCTCGATGCCAGCTGCATTTGCCGGAGAGATTGGGCCTATACATACCGCCGCTTGTTTCGCCAATCAAATCATGGCGCGGCGTCCGGACCGTTCTCGCCAAGGGCTGGATGGCCCTGAGTTGCCGAACGTTTCAGGCCCCTGGTCTTCGATTCGAAGCTTTTTTGTGGGCATATGCGAAAACATCATCCCGCGCGAAGCGGCCAGCACCTTTTCATCCCTGTTTCCGTGCCCAAAAATTTCGCTTCGCGGACCATTGGAAGTTGAAAATTCTCGCGGGATCGATTTTCTATTTGCAATTTCTGGCCGCAAAAGTGTGGCAAACTGATCACGGTAATGACGCAATGCTTTTCGGCCAAAGCACGAAATTGTCTTGGACGATGTTTTTAGGCGCCGTCTATCCTTCTGATAAAGCGTTGATATTCCGCGTTGGCATGCGATCCGGGACCAAGGCGTCAAAGCTTGATGGAGAGTCCAGGATACCCAAAAAGGGCATGACCTGACGTCAAATTGAGGCTAGGCAATAAGCTAACAATTGATCATCGCTCCGGGTGCTGCGTCAGCTCGTGTCCCACGGTGTTGTTTCATCGGGGCCTTGGTTTGTTGGAAAGGTGCTTCGAACAAGGCGGGGAGGCTTTGAAAATAGAACCGGGGGCTTTGTGCTAGAGCCTTGTCGCGAGCTCGATTGAGTTGCCTACGCGCGGAGATGCTGCTTGCGGGGAGCTAATTGGGTTGGTGATGGATGTGGCAGAGTTTGATGGTTTGCAAGTGCAAAGGTCTGCGTTCCCAGTATACTCATTTGTTGGCGGCGTAAAAACCTGGGCGGGCGTTTGCTGAGGTAGGTTATTTGTAGTTAAAATATAAAGTATCTGCGGAACGCGGCGGTATATTGATGGTTTTTACGGGGGCGGAACTTGAATAGCTCGGGTTCTGAGACGAAACTGTCACAAAGCGATGCTATTATAGCTGGTATGAGCTTGTCTCATCTCGATCTGAGATCTGTGTAAATTGGGGGAATGGAAGTGAAGAAAAGTCTATTGTGCGCTGCGCTCTTGCTGAGCGCCACCAGCATCGCCTACGCCGACGACGCGTCGAACGTCCAGAAGCCGAATCAGCCGGTTCAGAATCAGAAAAAAGCGCCTCACAAGAAGCATGTTTCGGCTGCGAAGCGTCAGAAGCAGCTTGCGGCCCGGGTCGAGGGCAACGCTCAGATCGTCGCTCAAGCACCGGCAGCTCCGGTCGGCCGCCTCGCCGATCTTCCCGCCGACATGAGCAATTTTGGCCGTGGCTTCAACGATCTTCCCCGGCACTTCCTCGACCCGAACGACAATACGCCGATGACGTTCCACGGCATTACCGTTTACGGTACTATCGATATCGGCGCGGGCTACCAGACGCACAGCGCGCCGCTGAGCAACACCTGGTCGACGGGCGTCAACAACATCATCGGCAAACAGAGCAATCATACGCTCTTCACCGTGATCCCGAACAATCTGAGCGACTCGCAGGTCGGCATCAAGGTGAAGGAAGAGGTCCTTCCCGGCTGGTCCGTCGTGGCCGTGACGCAGACGATGTTCGATCCGCAATCGTTGCAGCTCGAGAACGCTCGCCGGGCACTGAACGTGAATAACGGTGTCGCGCTAGGCAATACGATTTCCGCCGCCGATTCCGCCAAGGACGGTCAGCCTTTCCAGAATATCTATGGCGGTGTGAGTTCGGTTGTTTTCGGAACCTTGACCTACGGCCGTCAGAACTCGCTTGGCCTGGACGGTGTCAAAACCTATGACCCGATGGGGGCGTCGCAGACATTCTCGCCGATCGGCTTCTCCGGGGTAGCAGCTGGTCTTGGCGATACCGACACTTCGCGGCTCTCCCAAGCTCTCGAATATCGCGTGGCTTACGGGCCCGTTCACGCGGGTGCTCTTTACAACTTCGGCGCAACGGGAGCGGAAGACAACAACAGCTATCAGGGCGATGTCGGCTTCGAATATGCTGGCTTCTCCTTCGATGCGATCGCCGGCCATACCAATGATGCCGTTAACGCCAGTTCGCTTTCCGGGGCTCCTGTTGGCGGGATCAGCTATTTCGGCAATGGCTTGTTGAACGGCACAGTGTCGGACAACAAGGCCCTTATGCTCTTGGCGAAATACACGACGGGGCCGTTCAAGTTCTATGGTGGTTTCGAGGATATGGTCTATTCGAATCCATCGAATCCGATGTCCGTGGGCGCGGAGATCGAAGGCGGATATGTCTTGAATGCCATCACATCCTATAAGGGTGGTTACAATGGCAAACACGTCTACGTTTTCTGGACCGGTTCGAAATATGCGGTGACCTCGAAGCTCGACCTGACCGTTGCTTATTACCACTTCGACCAGAATAACTACACGGGTTCTTATGGTGGTGCTGCTGTTGCCACCTGTGTTGGCACGCAGGGCGCCAAATCATCGGCCTGCCACGGCTCGGAGAACGTGATTTCCGGTTTGATCGATTATCGCCTCACCCCGCGCTTCGACGTCTATGGCGGCGTGACCTGGAGCGATGTGAACGGTGGTATGGCGTCCGGCTACCTTTCGGCTGGCGCGGAAACGGCCGGCGAGTTCCAGCCGGTGGTTGGTATGCGCTATCAGTTCTGAGATTGGCCCGAACCGCCGGTCTGCAAGGATCGGCGGTTTGGGGTTTGGGGCGGCCATCGTCTGATGGCGGACGCATGAAAACGAAAGTCCACGCGAGTTTCTATTGCGTGGGCTTTTTTCGTTTGTCCAAGCGGTTCACGAAGGGCCGGGACATCGCAGATACGCCGCCGGAAAGATGGAAACGTCGTCACGGCGTGAATGCCCGGCGCGAGGCCACGGCTGTCCGGTTCAATTCTCAAGACCAGCCAGCTTGTTTGAATCGATCAATTTTGCTGCAATTTTAGTGAGTTGCTTCCCCTCCCCCATGTGGGGAGGGGAATCGCGCACCTCGTCAGCTGAACAAAACGCGGAGGCATGACAGGCACCGGCGCTATATGGCATGACGATCCTCTCGTGATTCAAACCTTGGCCCGGCCATCGCCACAGGTATCGTCGTCGTGGGTCGCGGGCCAAAAGCTCCGGCCGCCGAGTTCTGCATTCGCTTGGGGCGCATAGCGGCGGCAATGACCGGCCCGTT
>JBEKFQ010000130.1:0-6481 GCA_050013235.1 Beijerinckiaceae bacterium | reverse complement strand
GCGATATCCAATCCAATCCTGGCTATCTGGCGCATTTACTTGGCCTCCGGTATCGGTCGCGAATCGACCTCGTCCCCTACGAATCAACACTGTTTCAGTAGGGGCCGTCCACACCATCAGCTTCAACCCACCATGGCTCGGATACTGGCATGCCGCAAAATATCGGCAGGCGACTTGACCAATACGGAAGACACGACAATCATTCAATCAGACCTGCATGAGTGCCGTTGAAGTGACCGGCATCAAATCGGAACGGTGGCCGGTTTGAAATCGGAACAGGTGGCCGGGTTCATATCGGAATGCACACTCCTTCATCAAAATCCATCCAAAAAACCAAAATGAGAATTGCTGGACCGTAAGGGGGGGTTGCTGTGCAAACCCTTCCCGGATACGAAGATGCCATTCGATTTTGAGTCTATTTCACGCAGTGCGGGAGGACTGGATAGTGTCACAGACGAGTGCTATGCGTCTCGCCTGGGGCGTCGGAGGACGGGGTCGCATCCTGGAAGCGGTAATTGAAGCGAACGCCGCGGGGTTGCTTCGCACGAAGCCCGTCCTTATCATTACAAGTAGGCGTTCAGAAATTGAGACTGTTGCTAGCCGCTATGGCATCGCATCTCGATTGATCGACTCGGGACGAGGAAAGCCCTCAGATGCGTTCCACGATGCGTTCCGGGCGGCTCTTTTGGAGCATGACGTCGATTGGCTGGGACTCACCTTCGACAAACTTCTCGCCGTCCCGACAATCGATGCGCTGGGGGGACGAATTTTTAATATTCATATGTCCCTTTTGCCGCTGTTTCCCGGCTTCGGCGCGGTGCGCAAGGCTCTGTCGTGCGGAATGCGGGTTGCTGGCGTCACGGTCCACATGGTCGCAGCAGGAATGGATGACGGGCCGATTCTTGGGCAATCGGTGGTGCCAGTAACGTTTGGGGACACCGAACTAACGCTAGGCCGCAAACTCTTCGAGTCTGCGGTTCCGCTTGCCCTTCAGATCGTCCGCGCGATCGAACGTGGCGAACTCAAGCTCGATCAGTGTCGCCAACCGCATTGGTCCGCTTGGATGCATGCGAATCAAGGTCCCTTTTTCCCCAGGCTCGATAAAGACCTGGTCGAATTTGCGCGACGGTTTTGTATGTGACAAAATGAAAAAGTGCGAGGTTTCGGTCGTCGTCTTCGGGTGCATATGGGGACCGGCCATTCTCGAAACACCAGCGATCATATCAGAGCGCTGCAAGAGGAGCGGGCCATTCCATAATCATAGCCAGCCGGGCGTGACATTCAAAACTTAGCCTTTAACCTGAAGCGGTTACCCTTCTGGCGGAAATATTTCATGTGACAATAAGAGAACAGGTACAAAAAAACCTCAGCACAAGCTCGGTTTCGGACGTTCTTGCAATGGATTTCTCAATACAAGCCTGCAATATCTTAGTCTGAAGTTTGGTTCATTTCGCATACTTCATATACGTGGAGGGGAGAGATATAATGAAAATTACTGGCATATTCGTCTCAGCGGCCGCGCTCGTGGCCTTTGCAGGGGGGGGGCTTGGCCGCCGACTTGCCGAGTGCGAGCGGGCCTCCTGTTTTCACGCCGCCGCCGTCGCCGGTCTTCAGTTGGGCGGGGCTCTATGTTGGCGCGCAGGTCGGGTACCAGGGGGGGGCGACCAGAGCGTTCTTTGCCACCGACCCTGGCAATGCATATCTCGGGCCTGAGACCCCTTTCAACCAGCAGGGCGTCGTCGCTGGCTTGCACCTCGGCTATAATTGGCAAATGAGCCAATTCGTCTTCGGTCTCGAAGGCGATATCGAGGGATCGAGCTTCTCCGGGGAAAAAGTAGATTTTGCTGCCTACTCCTTCACAGATACGCTCCGCACCCCGGTCGAAGGATCGATTCGCGGCCGTGTCGGTTACACCGTCGATCGCGCTCTTTTCTATGCTACCGGCGGCGCGGCCTTCGAGTCGAACAGATACACAGTCGTCGACCCCTACGGGGCCGACTCGGCTACGACTGGGCGTGTGGGCTGGACGGCTGGGGTCGGCGTCGAATATGCCATCGACCCACATTGGTCTGTCCGGGCCGAATATCGCTACACAAACTATGGCACGATTAGCTTTCCTTTTACTAACCTCGCCCCCGGCTATGAACTCCGCCAACAGGAGACCGACAGTCGGGTTGAGGGTGGCGTCAGCTACAAGTTCGATCTGATGTCGCTGTCTGGTCCGGTCGTCGCCAAATACTGATCGTAGCTCGCTGCATCGCCAGTATTGACGGGCGCCTCCGAGCCTGATTTGAAGTGCTAAAACAGGTCATGAAGCCAACGACTTCGCGACCTGTTTCTTTTTCAAGTTCATGACATGAGCTTGCAGTCGGCTAGGGGCCGGGGCGGCGTGCCGCCGACATTTTTCGGCATCAACTTGGAATCGCGCTGCTCTGTATCCATCGGAGCCCAGCTGGAAAGTGTCCAGCCTGCTGTTTTTCGGCAGTTTGATACTAGCATTCATGCTGGCTTTGATGGCGGCGGCGCTGAAGATAAGACGCCTTATGTATCCGAGCTCTCAGGCCGGCTGGTTCTCTCTGAGCGTCTTTATTTGGCTGGTGGGTGCGATCATAATCAATTGCATGGTGATCATCGGCCTTTATGTTGCTAAAGAGTTCGAACAAGTAAAATAGAGGCCACGTTTCACGGTACGTCAAGCGTATCTTCGGAGGGGCCGAAATGATGACCTGGGAAACGGTCAAGACCGAGTGGAAAGGTGAACGATGAGCGCTCGTGATGAAGGCCTGTTGATGGTCGGAATTATGATTCTGGTTAGTCTCGTTTTCCAGCTGCAGATGAAGCTGTTCGCCAACGAGCTTGCTCCTTTGCTCAAGCAGCTCAATCACGGCGTAACCGGAAACCTCGGCAGTCTTGTAGCCGCTGCCATCGGGTGGCAGCCCCTGTTCATTCTATTGCTCGCCGCAACACTGTTTCTCATTTGGTTCCTGATCTTAACACGCCTCGAATTGTCATTGGCTCTGCCTCTTTCTGCGGTCACCTTGGTTATCAACTCCGTCGGAGCCGGTCTTTGGCTTGGTGAATCCATGACAATTTTGCGCGTCCTCGGTATCATCATCGTTGCCATCGGCATCATGCTGGTGCTTAAATCATGAAATCAGCGGAACCAACGCCTCCGCGACGTCTCTGCCTTGCCTGTAGCGCTGCTGCTCCAATCGAAGCGAAGGAGCACCTCAGGCCTCGGGATGACGTTGCAAATCACGAGGGTTTTCGCCGCCTGTGGCACACGCGCTCCGTGATTGTAACGATCAGTCGGCTCGAACATATGCTGTGCAAACTCGGCGCGCCGATGCCGTTTGGCGGCTCGCAAGTCCTTGTGGGCCGGCGGCCGAACGGTCAGTGAGAATGGGCCTTCCAAGCATGACCCCCGGCAAGACCCTCGTGATCCTTCAGTCGAACTACATTCCCTGGAAGGGATACTTCGACCTTATGGCGGCAGCCGACGAATTTGTGATCTATGATGAAGTTCAATTCACCAAGAACGACTGGCGTAACCGGAACCGAATCGTTCTCAACGGCAAGCTGCACTGGCTCACGATCAGCGTGAAGACTGCAGGGTTGTTCGGCCAGCCCATCGACCGCATCGAAATCTCTGATAAGAGCTGGGCAAGAGGTCATTGGGACTCGATCAGGCAGGCCTATCGCAATTCAGAACATTTTCATCAGATTTCGGCTGTCCTCGCAGATGCCTATCAGGAGGCAGCATCACTGCGGCGGCTCACGGACATCAATGAGCTGTTTCTCCGCAGGATTGCCGACATTCTCGAACTCCCGGCGCAAATCTTCCGCGCCGAAATTGTTCCGCGTGCCAGCGAAGATCCCACCGAACGCCTAATTGAGCTTTGCCGCGCCAGAAATGCCACAAAATATTTATCTGGACCGGCGGCACGCAGCTACATCCGTGCAGATCTATTTGCGAATGCCGGTATCGCCCTTCATTACGCCGACTATTCAGGCTATCCTACATATTCGCAAGCAATGGACCCATTCGAACACGGGGTCAGTATCCTCGACGTCCTGTTCCACTGTGGCGCCGCGAGCGCACGAGCGCAGCTGAAGTCGATCAGCAGTCCGGGAGGTCTCCAAGCGTTGGATTATACCAATCGCTCATGACGTGGCGTTCGAGCCGGCTGAACAAAGGCATGAGGACCGCCGTGCAGGCGCCGACCTGATCAGCAAGGGTCGATAGGCTCAAGGGGACGCCTTCCCGCGCATAGCGCTCGGCCTGACGATTGAGCGGCTGATGCTGCCCGAACTTTTCGAAGATGATCATCGCCAGCAGGCTCGGCCCCGCCCAGCCCCGTGGCGTGACGTGGAAGGGCGCGGGAGGTTGACTGATGCTCTCACAGTCCCGGCACGAAAACTTTTCGCGCACGTATTGAATGACTTTCCACTCGCGAGGCTTCGATTCCAGCGTCTCGGTAACGTCCTCCCCGAGTTTGGAGAGCCGGAGCCCACCGCAACAGGCGCAGCTCGAAGGCCCAGGAATGATCACGCGTTCGCGCGGCAGGTGCTCTGGGAACGGCTTGCGCGAAGGGCGATTACGAGTAAAGGCGGCCACATTCGTCGTCTTGGCGGCGGCCTTTTCGGCGGCGATTTCGTCCTCGGTGGCCGACGCTTCTAAATCTTCGAGCTGAAATTCCAATTGATCCAGGAGGCGCGCCGTCCGTTCCGATCGCGGCCCGTAAATCTCGCGCTTCAGCTTTTCGATCTGAAGTTTCAGATGAGCGATCAGAGCCTGATCCTTCGAATTTATCGCCTTTGCGGCAGCGGCATCTGCGACAGCCTCGGCGGTTCGCGCGCGCTGGGCGGCGAGCGCTGCTTTCAGCGCTTCGATGTCGTCGGGAATGGGTTCAAAACCGATATCCATGACGCCAAGAGAATCACAAAGTCAGTGACTTGTGGATCCATTTCCTCCGTTGCCGCCATCTTTTTTTCGTCTATCCCGCGCTCGTGGGCCTCCACGTTTGCTGCGGATTTCGCCAATCGATTCCTTCGAGCAAATAACCAGCCTGAGCAGAGCTCAGAGATACGGCACCATCCACCGTCGATGGCCAGATGAAGCGACCACGATCAAGCCGTTTTGCGTAAAGTGACAGCCCGAGACCGTCGTGCCACAGAGCCTTGACGAGCGTTCCATTCCGCCCGCGGAAGAAGAAAATATCCCCGGTAAAAGGATCACGGCCAAGGCCCCCTTGAACCAGCAAAGCCAATCCCCTCATGCCATTTCGCATATCGGTGTGACCGGTCGCGATCCAAACGCGCGCGCCGGATGGTACGGCCATCATGACCGAAGCGCCTTCAATGCCGCCGTCAAAAGCGCCGCCGGCGCCGAGGCCGCGATGCTCACCCGCGTTCCTCCCGTCAGCTCGATGGTAATTGCCGCCATCTCCGTCATCGGCATTCCGGTCAGTTTTGGCTCATCGTCAATGATCACCGCCGGAGCAAAGGCCACGGTACGGTCAATGGATAGGGCGTCTCGCCGCCACTGATAAATCAAAGATGTCGAAATCGCGTTCCGGCGAGCAACCTCGGCGACGACAGCGCCAGGCGCAAAAGCCGCCATTAAAATCCGGCGCCGTTCATCTTCGTCCCAGCGCCGGCGGCGCTCGGGACCGTGGAGGATTGTTTGATGGCTCATCGATCGCCGCTTCGAGCGCTCTTAAGGACGTGCTTATGCGCGCAGCATCACAGCCCGAGAATTTCTGCGCAAGACGGCCCAGGCCGTAGGGATACAAACCTGGCATGAGAGCGGATGAACATGTTCATCAACGCGCCCTCGCTCACGTCGAGGCCGAACGCATCGCGGAACATGCCGCGTAGCCGCTCGTAGGACAGCGCCTGAAAGCCCTTGTAATAAATCGCCAGCGCATGAATGCGCGGCCCGAAGGGCGTCGCCGTGGCGACGGCGGGCACTGGCGCTTTCGCCTTCAGGCCGCACTGTGCGCACCGGCAGGCAAAACGACGGTGGCGCGTGACATGAGGCTTGACCGGGGGAATTTCGATCTCGTCGTATTCGCCGATCAATTCTCTCTCGGCGCCGGGCCCAAACGATCCCCCACACTGCTCGCAAACACCCGGCATGTGGTCCCGGAATTCGTCGGGATTGTCCGAGAGCCGGCGGTTGTGGGGCTCGCGCCCGGGCTTCGCCCCGCCCGGACGAGAATTCTCGCGCTTTTCCTTCTTGTCCGTCGAAGGGGGCTTGGAAGCTGTCCGCGAATCCTTATCGGGCCGCTGGAGCCGGAGCACCAACTCGATCAATTGCTCTTTGCTGAGCTGCTGCAAATCACCGCGATCCATATCCCCATGTTGGTGTGGACGGCCTCCGACGGCATCAATTGTGCCAGAATGAGGTTGTTAAGATCTCAGACAAAGGAGACCGTCCGTGGAACAGATTAGCCGAATTGGCATGGATACGTCGAAA
>JBEKFQ010000129.1:0-6534 GCA_050013235.1 Beijerinckiaceae bacterium | reverse complement strand
CGCTTGGCCAAGGATCTTGAAGCCAAGACCAGAAAGGCGCTCGCGTTCCTCAAACTGGCGTCGATACGACTCATGATGCGAAAGCTATGCAATCCTTGCTAAACTTTTCGAATGGACTCTTAACAGTTGGCCCGATGTTGCGAAGACCCCCCATTAATCCGGTCACAGCCGGGTATTTTGGCGCCGGTTTGAGGCAAACTCATAATGTCAATTGAAAATTGCCGCGATTTCCGTCATTCTATCCAAGTACCGGTCCATTGACCGGGGTTATTAGGGATCAATGAACTGATCAACACAGCACTTCGTGGAACGGCCGAACCGGCGTTCCCTCCGTTGCCGGCTTCTGGGGAGTCCGCAAAACCGTCTCTTGCGCAGATTGTCACCGACGGACTCGACGACACAAAGGCCGAGGACGTCACAATTATCGACTTGCACGGAAAAACCAGCATTGCCGATGCGATGATCATCGCGACAGGGCGTTCCAGCGTCCATGTCGGGTCGATCGCCGATCGCGTGGTCCGGGCGTTGAAGGACGCGGGGCGGTATGTGCCGCGCGTAGAAGGTCTGCCAGCGGGCGATTGGGTTTTGATCGACGCCGGCGATTTGATCGTCCATATCTTCCGTCCCGAGGTTCGCCAATTCTACAATCTCGAGAAGATGTGGGGCGCGGACCGGCCGTTGGAACGGCGCGCCGTTTGAGTTGAGGGCGATGCTGCGGGTCGTCCTGATCTGCGTCGGCCGCGCCAAGGCCGGCGCCGAGCGTGATCTTGCGGCGCGTTACATCGAAAGAGCCAAGCTCGCGGGCCGTGCGGCCGGACTTGTCGTGGAACTGCGCGAAATCGATGAAAGCCGGGCGCGCCGGCCCGAAGATCGCAAGACCGGGGAAGCCAAGGCCATCGCCGCGCAGATCGAGCCCGGCGGTTTGGTCGTGGCGCTCGACGAAACCGGTAAACCTGCCGATAGCCTCCATTTTGCCAGCCTGATCGGCGCCGCGCGCGACGAGGGCGCGCCGGGCTTCAATCTGGTCATCGGCGGGCCGGATGGTCTCGATCCCGCTTGGCGCCGGACGGCGGCGCATGTCATCGCTTTCGGCGCCATGACTTGGCCGCATCAACTCGTGCGAATCATGGCGGGCGAACAAATCTACCGGGCGGTGACGATTCTCACCGGTCATCCCTACCACCGGGCATGAGCCGGCTCACCGTTTCTTAAGGGCCGCATGCTTGGATCGGCGGCTTGATCCGAGAGAGGGAAGAAGATGTGGAAACCGGACGGGAGGTGGCCAATATCGTTATCCTCGCGCCGTCTTGCTCTGTCCCGGCTCGCGGCGGCCTCGTTGCTGGCTGTTGCCGGCCTGCCGCTTCCGGCGTCTTACGCGCAGCAGGCCGCGCCCGCCGTGGCCCCTTCGGCGGCGGACAGCCAATCGCAGCTCAAGAGCACTCAAGAATCCTTGGAGGCCTCGTCCGGGAGGCGCAAGGCCATCGAGGCCGAGATCGACGGGATCAAGGATGATCACGTCAAGTTGACCGCCACGCTGATCGAGACCACGAAACGTGTCAGCGAGGACGAGCAAAAGATCGGGGATAGCCAGGGGCGCCTCGATAAGTTGAACGACAACGAGACCGCGGCGAAGCACTCGCTCGAGGGCCGGCGGGCGCTCATTGCGGAGGTTTTAGCTTCTCTTCAGAGAATGGGCCGCAAGCCCCCGCCTGCTTTGCTGGTCGATCCCAGCGATGTCCTCAAGGCCATCAGGACGTCGATGCTTCTTGGCGCGGTCGTTCCCGGCATGAGAGCGCAAATCGATGTTCTGATTGCCGATTTGACCGAATTGGCCCGCGTCCGGGCCGCGATCGAGGCTGAGCGGCAAACGCTGACAGCTGATCTTTCCAGCATTAAGTCCGAGCGCCAGCGGCTCAGCGCCTTGGTCGAGGCCCGCCAAGCGGCGCTCGGCAAAGCTCAAGATGCCCTCGAGGCGGAACGCAATCACGCTCAAGCCTTGGCGGAGCAGGCCTCCTCGCTGAAAGAGTTGATTGCCCGTATGGAATCCGGGAGTAAGCCGGCCGCGGACGCGGCGGAGGCCGCCCGCAAGGCGGATGCCCAGCGCCAAAGCGTCGCGGCTCTATCGCCCAATCCGTCGCTGCGCGGCACCGCGGCTCCCTTCAAGGATTCCGCCCGTCTTGCCCCGGCCGCCGCCTTCGCGAGCCTAAAAGGCCAGCTTCCCCTGCCGGTTAGCGGCACCGTCCTGCGGGGGTTTGGAACCCCCGACGGGTTTGGCGGCGCCGGAAAGGGCATGTCCTTCAAGACCGGCGCGGGCGCTATCGTCGCTTCGCCCAGCGATGGATGGATCGCTTATGCCGGCCCTTACCGTAGTTTTGGCCAATTGTTGATCATTAATGCAGGGAATGGCTACTATATAGTCCTTGCCGGTATGGATCGGATCAACGTAGATTTGGGTCAATTCGTTTTGGCGGGTGAGCCAGTTGCCGTGATGGGTGACGGTTCGGTCAAGACAGCTGCCTCCGTGGCCCTCGGAGCGGCTCAACCAGTTCTCTACGTCGAGTTTCGTAAAGACGGGGCGACTATCGATCCGGGCCCATGGTGGGCTAAACCGGAGCTTCAAAAGGTTCGCGGATAATGCGCAAAGTTTCGCTTGTGGTATTGGGTGCGGTCTTGGGAGCGGCGACGGTCTCGCTCGGAACGCAAACAAGGTTTTTGTCGTCTCTCCCCGCAAGTGCAGCATCTTCCGATACGTACCGGAGCCTGAACCTCTTCGGTGACGTGTTCGAGAAGGTACGCACCGATTATGTTGAAAAGCCCGACGATCAAAAGCTTGCGGAGGCGGCGATCAACGGCATGTTGACCTCGCTCGACCCCCATTCGAGCTATATGGACGCGAAAAGCTTCCGGGACATGCAGGTTCAGACGCGCGGCGAGTTTGGGGGGCTCGGGATCGAGGTGACTCAGGACGACGGTGCCATCAAGGTCGTCACCCCCATCGACGACACGCCAGCATCGAAGGCGGGTATTCTCTCCGGCGACATTATTACCGCCATCGACGGCGAGAATGTCTCAGGCCTGTCGCTGAACCAGGCGGTGGACAAGATGCGCGGCGCGGTCAATACGTCCGTCACCCTCAAAATCCAGCGCGGTACCGGTAAGGATCCGTTCGACGTCAAGCTGACCCGCGCCGTGATCACCATCAAGTCTGTCCGCAATAAAATCGATGGCGACGACATCGGTTATATCCGGATCACCCAGTTCAACGAGCAGACCTTCGACGGGGTGAAGGAAGCGATCGACAAGTTCAACAAGGACATTCCGGCCGACAAGTTCAAAGGCTACGTCGTCGATCTCCGGAACAATCCCGGCGGCTTGCTGGATCAATCCATCGCGGTGTCGAATGCCTTCCTCGACCACGGCGAGATCGTTTCGACGCGCGGGCGTAATGCCGACGAGACGCAACGCTACAATGCGCGCCCGGGCGACATTTCGAAGGGGCGGCCCTTGGTCATCCTCATCAATGGCGGCTCGGCGTCGGCATCGGAGATCGTCGCAGGCGCCCTCCAGGACCATAAGCGCGCGACCATCCTCGGCACCCGGTCTTTCGGAAAGGGATCGGTGCAGACGATCATTCCGCTCGGCCAGAATAATGGGGCCGTGCGCCTGACGACGGCGCGCTATTACACCCCATCGGGCCGCTCGATCCAAGCCAAGGGCATCGAGCCGGATATCGAAGTGCAGGAAGATATTCCGGCGGAATTGAAGGGTAAGGACGACACGAAGGGTGAGGCCTCGTTGAAGGGCCATCTGACGAATGGACCAGAGGAGCATGGATCCAGCGCCTATGTCCCGGCGGATCCCAAGAATGATACGCAATTGATCGCCGCGGAGGATCTGCTGCGTGGAGTCAAAAAGGCTGCCGTCACGAATCCCGCGCCAGCGGCGGCGCCGGCGGCGGTTACTCCGGCGGCGACCGTTTCGCCGGCAGCGGCTACACCTTCCGTTCCAGCTGCCCCAGCGGCGGCTCCTCCGGCGAAAACCGATAAATAAGGCCGTAGAACGCACAAAAGGGTACCTATCTCTGACGGCCCGGCGCACTTTATAGTTTGCGCTGGGCCGTTTTCGATTCGGCCTCGTGTTGGCTAAAAAGGCGGCGGGCTTGCGAGGACCAGCTCATGGCAGGCGATGACCTGAACGAACCTTTGGGGATGGCGGAAGCTCCCCCGGATGGTTTGCGGCGCCGGAAGGCGGCTTTATTGGCGGGAAGCGCTTGCCTTGCCATGGCTATTCTTGGCACCGGCGTGTTCTTGGCGGTGGAAAACCCGAGGGCTGGCGAGCCTCTCGCGATTGCCGCCATCGCGCCGCTCCCACCGGCTCCGGCCATGGACGCGACACCGGCCAGCACGATCAAAGCCGCTGCCGTCCCCGCCGCGGAGACGAGTGGGACGCTTGAAAACGGGGTCACTGTGGTGCGGGTCAATCCGGGGGCTGCCCCGCATAATAATGGCCCTTTGGTCATCAAGGTGCCCGATGCGTTGGGCATGAGCGAGGTCGCGGCGGCCGATCCGCATCTTATCGAAATGACACGCTATGGGCCTTTGCCCAAAATCGGCCCTGATGGCACCCGTCCATCCGATCTCTATGCCCGGCCTCTCGTTTTTAGCGGGACCATCAGGCCGGACGCGCCCCGGATCGCGATCTATATCGGCGGCCTCGGCCTCAGCCAGAATGCGACGCGCGAGGCGATCAACAATATGCCGCCCGCCGTTTCCCTGGCTTTCGCACCCTATTCCACCCATTTGGAGGAATTCGTGAATCAGGCGAAAGCCGCTGGACATGAGGTGCTTCTCCAAATCCCCATGGAGGCTTTTGGCGACCAACCGGACGAGCCGGGACCCCATACGCTCCGCGTGGATGCGCCCCGCGCTGGGATGATCGATGATCTTCATTGGCTTATGAGCCGGATGACTGGATATGCGGGCGTCACCAATTTCCTCGGGGGCAAATTCACCGCCGATAAGGCCGCTATGACGGCCATGCTTCAAGAAACCGGCGGCCGGGGCCTTGTTTATATCGACGATGGGACTTCGAAACGGAGCTTAGAACCTCTTCTGGCGCCGCAGCTCGGTGTGCCGGCCGCGCGTGTCGATGTCGTGCTCGATGCCGCGCCAGATGCCGCCGCCCTGCGCGCCGCCTTGGTGAGGCTCGAGGCGATCGCGCGCGGCAAAGGCACTGCGATCGGCATGGCGAGCGGTCTGCCGGCCAATCTGGGGGCCATTGCGAGCTTTGCCGCGACGCTTGAGGCGAAGGGGATCGCCTTGGTGCCGATCACTTCGATCGCAAGCACCAATCCCGCCAGCGTGGCGACCACGCCATGAGTAATATCGGGCATTACGAGACTCACAATTACCGGCCTTGCGTCGGCATCATGTTGATCAACAAGCAGGGACTGGTCTTCATCGGACAGCGGAAGGCGAAGAGACTCGCCGAAGGATTGACCAACGGTCATCTCTGGCAAATGCCGCAAGGCGGGATCGACGCTGGGGAGACGCCTTATAAAGCCGCTTTGCGGGAGCTTGCCGAGGAAACGAATGTCACCTCCGTTTCCCTGATCGCCGAGGCGCCGGAATGGTACAGCTATGACCTGCCCGTCGATGTCACCAAGAAATCCTGGCGCGGCCGCTATCTCGGGCAACGCCAAAAATGGTTCGCTCTGCGGTTCGAAGGCGACGAAAGCGAGATCAATGTCAAGGCGCCCGCCGGCGGCTTCCGGCCCGAATTCGAGACTTGGCGCTGGGAGCGAATGGAAAATCTCGCGAATCTAATCATTCCGTTCAAGCGCCCGGTCTATGAGAATGTCGTGCGCGTTTTCTCGAAATTCGCGGCGCCATAAATTATTGTCAGGCGCGGCTTTTGCTGCGTGCCCCTCTCAAACTGGTACGAAACCCAAACTATCGTGTTTGCCGGACCGTTGACGAGAGACGGTTTGTGACGGCTAATGCGCGCATGCCGGGCCCAACCTATGCCTGCCGCTCAAATGAAAAGCACGGTGAACACCGGCATCGAAATTCAAAAAATCAACCTGGACCGTTTCGCGTCGCTCTAAGGGTGCGGCCCCGTCATCAGATGCCCAAACGCGAAAACACCGTCAAACAGAGTTTGCTCTCTAACATCTCCGTTCGCTCCGCTGATGTACGAAAGCAAAACGGCGCAATCGGATCGCATCTTTACAAAATACAGTTTGTGACGCCTAATGCGCGAGTACCCGGCACGAACTGCATCATTGTTTCTAATTATCTTCCTCGATATAAATGCAATGGAAAGCTTTGCGTCCAAGTTGTCTAAAATACATTCGTTAATGTATACGAACATGCCTTATTGTCATTCAGTTTTTTTACGTGATTCCGGCGCGCTTATACCAACCTGCAGTGATCAACATTGGTGTGCCCAATCTCGCAGTCCGATGGACATGATTTTCCACGGCATCTCAACCAGCTTGTTCCAAGCCTCGCAGCATTTATCGACGATATCGGT
>JBEKFQ010000128.1:0-6550 GCA_050013235.1 Beijerinckiaceae bacterium | reverse complement strand
CATCAAAATCACCGCGTAAAGCAAGCGCAACCGTCATGGCGAATCCCTCTCGATCCGCCACATTGATTCAGACAAAATTAATTTTGAAAAGCCCACGAGTCTCATTCAACGCGCGTTGGTATCAGACGTGGGGCTTCCCGATGGCATGTTGGCCCGCTTAGCCTTGCTTCGCTGAGCGGGCCTTTTTTTGAACCGCGTTGACGGCGGCCCGTTTTGACGAAGAGACCCACGCCGAAGAAACAGGAGTTCCCTAATTGGTTTGGTCACCTGCCAATTCAATCGATACCGGCCAAGGCGTATCATTCGCGGACATCGCGAGATCGTTAGCGCTGGACATCTGTGTTTCCGGCGCACATAAAATTACGCCATCAACAAGCCCCCCCAATTGCGGCGCGCTACGTCCTCTGATCCATCGGCAGCCACCAGGATCCTTGGGAAGGGCCAGGCATTCCGGGGACACGGACGCAAAAACGGCGCATCGGGGTTTTCGGCATCCCCGATTTAGGACTGTCAATGGGAAATTTTCCTGATTTTCACGCGCTTTCTTCCCAATAGAAATATTGTGTAACGCAAACATCACTACTTGGATATTTTGCTTTCGAGGGGATATAAATCTTTTGATCCAGTCTGCTCGAGGGCTTATCTTATGGTGCAATTGGAGCAACGTTGATTTGAGATTTAAAGGTTTTGCGTCGCCTTTTTCAATCCGTCTGCCGCTCCGGCGGGCACGGATATGTGGGGCCAGAAACTAAGTTCTTGAAATTGGATGCCGGATTATTTTGGTGAATTTGCGACAAAACAAGAGCCAAGGCGCGAAGCTGGGGGAAGAGATGAATAAGTTCAAGGTGGCCATCGCGGCCGTATCCGCGATGGGGAGTATTGCCGCCGCGCAACAGGCCTATGCGCAAGAAGCCGGTGGCAATGCTTTGCCCGAGGTCGTGATCTCGACGACGCCACTCTCCAATGGAGGCGGCATTAGCGCCGATAAGATCCCCGCGCTCATTTCGACGGTCACGGCAAAGGATTTCGAAGAGAAGCACATGCCGAGCGTGGCGGATGCCATCACGGCGCATGTCCCCGGCGCCATCGCCATCAATACCGACGGGAGCGATCTTTCGCCGGATATTTTTTATCGCGGCTTCGATGCCTCGCGAGTATCGGGAAAGGCTGCGGGCCTTGCCGTCTACCAGGACGGTGTGCGCATCAACGAATCCTTCGGCGATGCCGTAAACCTCGACCTCGTTCCGCCGATCGCGGTCGATCACGCCGACATCTTCACCAACAACCCAATCTTCGGTCTCAACGCGCTGGGCGGCGCGATCGCCTTCACGATGAAGAACGGCTTCACCTTTCAAGGGGGCGACGCCTCGGTGCTCGGCGGATCCTTTGGCCGCTTGAACACCAATTTAGAATACGGCAAGAAGATCGGCGACTATAGTTTCTATTTTGCGGGCGACTATTACAAGGACAACGGCTACCGCCCCTTCGGCGCGCAAAACGCCGAGCGTTTCTATGCCGACCTTGGTTACCGCTCGCAGGATTCCGAGCTTCACCTCATCGGCAGTTTTGGCCGCTCGCTGCTCGGTGTCGCAAGCACGACCCCAGTCGTTCTTGTCAACCAGCAATATAATTCGGTTTTCACAACGCCGCAGACAACCAACAACCAGGCTGGAATGGCTCAGTTGACGGGCAAGTTCGATATTTCACCGAAATGGTCGATCGCCAGCAATTTCTACCTCCGCCAGTACGATCAATATCATGTCGACGGGAATGACGCCAACGTCACGGATTGCGCGGATGTCGGCGGCCCAGGGACATCTCCCACCACGTTATGCGCCGCCTCCGGCGGCAGCTACCCGGCCAACCAATATGTCGTGAACGGAAACCCCATTCCATCCTCGGGGGCCAACTTCCCCTATGGCTCGGTCTCGAACACCGGCACGCATACGTTGAGCGCCGGGACCCAGCTCCAAGCGACCAACAAGGATACGTTCTACGGGCACGAGAATTACTTCGTCGTGGGCGGCAGCGTCGATGCCGGACTGACCAACTATTCCTCTGTGACGACGCTCGGCCAGTTGAATTCGGCCTTGCAAGTCGTTGAATCCGGCATTCCCGGCGCGGGCGATCCGCTCAACACGGCCGGCGATATCGGGATCAATTCGACGTTCGTGCACGGCACCGCGACATATTTCGGCCTGTTTTCGCTCGATACGTTCAATATCACCAAGGAATTGGCGCTCACCGCCGGCGCGCGCTTCAATGTCGCGAATGTTGGCCTGACCGATCTGACAAACAGCACGTCTTCGCTAAATTCGTCGGCGACCTACAACCGGATCAACCCCGTTGTCGGTTTGACTTATACGTTCGCGCCGACGCTGACGCTCTATGGCGGTTATTCCGAAGCGAACCGCGCGCCAACCCCACTCGAAACCGCCTGCTCCAATCCGGTTAAACCCTGCGTTCTCGAGAATGCGCTCGTTTCCGATCCGCCGCTGCAGCAAGTCGTGTCGCACACGTATGAAGGTGGCGCGCGTGGAACCGTGAATGTTCCCAATGACAATGGCACGCTGACCTACAAGGCCGGCTATTTCCATACGACGAGCACGAACGATATCATTAGCGAGCCGACCCTGGGGATTTCCGGTCAGGGCTATTATCTGAACGTCCCGGAGACCCTGCGGCAGGGCGTCGAAGCCGGCGTGGTTTACAACAGGGGCCCCTTCAGCTTCTACGGCAATTATTCCTATACCAAAGCGACCTATCAATTCACCGCGATATTAAGTTCCAACGTTCCAGGCGTCGACGGCGTCGTGCCGGGCGACAATATCCCCGGCATTCCGCGCAATCTCGGCAAGGTCGGCGCGGAATATCAAATCACGCCGCGCTTCAAGATCGGCGGCGATGCGATCTTCGTCGGTGCCCAATATTATGCCGGCGACGATGCCAACCAATATCCGCAGCTTCCCTTTTATTACGTCTTGAACGCCCATGCGTCCTACAAGGTCACGGACAATATCGAGGTCTTCGGTTTGGTCAACAACCTGTTGAACCGACAATACGCGACCTACGGGTCGTTCTACGATGCGACTGGCACGACATCGCAATATGCCAATCCGACGCTCGCGGCCAATGCCACTTCGGCAAATCCGAACTACCAATCCATCACAGTTGCGCAGCCGCTCTCCGTCTATGCCGGGATCAAGGTGACGTTCTAAAAAAGAGGTTTGGCTCATAAAGAGATTTGGCTGGCGTCTCCCCGAGATCCCAGCCCAATCGCCAGCCATCGGGATGCCGTGGCGGGCACAGGCCGCCGGGCAACATGAAATATGTTTTTAATCTCCCCGCCGACATATTCGTTGACTCGCATGGGGATCTCTTTAGCCTCGCTTTCGATGGTTCCCGAAAGGGATCAAAAGGGAACACGGTGCAGGCGGAAACGCCTTATGCCGTGACTGCCCCCGCAACTGTAAGCGGCGAGATTGATGCCAGCCTACGATCACTGGGCAACCGGGAAGATCGGCATCCGTCAGCGACCCGCGAGTCAGGAGACCTACCATCGCTTGTGCAGCCGATCTCGGGCGGAGGTGTACCGATGGTCTCTCATTTTTGCGGCACCACCCGCGATCGTGCTGTTTTTTCCCAACAGCATGCGAGGGTGTCATGCCTGGATTTTTGAACCGTATCCTGAGTGAAGGCGACGCTGGTTTGCGCCGCCGTTTGATTGCCATCTATACCTTGCTGATCGGGGCCAATGTTTTCGTCTGGCTCTGGGCGTTTACCGCCTTGCACGAGCATCCCGTGCTGCTCGGAACCGCGCTGCTCGCCTATACGTTCGGGATGCGGCACGCGGTCGATGCCGACCATATCGCCGCCATCGACAATGTCACGCGCAAGCTGATGCAACAGGGCCAAAAGCCGGCCGGCGTCGGCCTCTTTTTCTCGCTCGGCCATTCCGCCGTGGTGACCCTCATGACCCTTGCCGTTGCCGTCGCGGCGTCGGCGGTCACGTCGCGCTTCGAATCGCTGAAAGCAATCGGAAGCATCGTCAGCACTAGCGCCTCGGCTCTGTTTCTGTTCGCGATCGCGCTCGTCAACATCGTGGTGCTAACCGCTGTCGTGCGCACGTTTCAGGCGGTCAACCGCGGTGAGCCGTTCGTGGCGGACGATTTCGATCTGTTGCTCAACAGCCGGGGCTTTCTGTCCCGCATCTTCCGCCCGCTGTTCGGACTGGTCACCAAGAGCTGGCATCTGCTGTTGATCGGCTTCCTATTTGGGTTAGGCTTCGATACCGCGACCGAAGTCGCCCTGTTCGGCATTTCCAGCGCGCAGGCGGCCAATGGTGTATCGATTGGCACCATCATGGTGTTCCCAGCTCTGTTCACCGTTGGCATGTCGCTCGTCGATACGACCGATGGCGTGCTGATGCTCGGAGCCTATGGCTGGGCCTTCGACAAGCCCATTCGAAAGTTATATTATAACATAACAATCACAGCGGTATCCGTCGTTGTCGCTGTCCTGATCGGCGGCATCGAGACCCTCGGGCTGATCGGCGATCAATTCAAAATGGAAGGACCGTTCTGGGAATTCATCGGCGCCCTCAACGATAATTTCGGAGTGCTCGGCTATATCATCATCGGCGTCTTTGTAGCGAGTTGGCTGGCCTCGGTGTTGATCTACCGCATCAAGCGGTACGATGAACTCGAAACCGCATCGGCGCAGCGCGGTGAGATACTGGTCGAAACAATGGTATGACCGCGCTTTCCGCATGTCGCCCGCGCTCAAAGCCCTGCTCCGCACAGATCTGTAGGCGGCCGGCCTTGGTCTAGCCAAGGCGTATCATCGTTAAAACCGGTCCTTAGCGCCGATTTCGGGTATCTTGCATCCCTCCAGATAATGCCGCAAATGAGAGGGCTGATGCGTCATTGTTGACATTTGTCCGTCGCTGCCAAATCGAGTATCTCCGAATGGAAGGGAGCAAGCTCCAAAACACGTTAGAGCCGAGGGGGAGCTTCGAGTAACATGACTTCCATGGGCATTTGTTGCCGCTGAAATGCCCCCCATTTGAGGAGTTAGACATCGATGTCCAATCGGGTGCGCCTTACATGCCTTGTCATGCTCGCCGTTTTATGCGTTCCCACTTTTACTTTGGCTGACGAGATGCAGACAAAGGCCGGGGCAACTGGCTCGGAAGTCGATTCCGAGCATATTTTTGGCTTTTCCGAGGGCTCCGACATTGGCTCGCAAGGCGAGCGCGAGATCGAAAGTGTCACGATTGGAAGTTTCGGAAAGCTCGGCAATTACAGTAATATCGATAACGAGACATCGTTTCGCTATGGCGTCACGGATCAGTTGCGGTTGTCGATCGGAACGCTTACCGATTTTTACGGCATCAACAATTCGCCGGGTCTCAGCAATCGCAGCATAGCGACTTTCAGCGGCCTCATCGGTGAGATGCGCGTCAATTTACTTGACCGGACCAAGGCCCCCTTCGGGATGAGTCTTTCCATCAACCCGCAATGGCGTCAAATCGATCCTGTTTCGGGTGAAACGACCGGAAATTATGCTATCCCCGCGACACTTCTTATCGATAAAGAAGTAATCTCCGATAAATTCTTTGTGGCGACGAATCTCATCTACACGCCCTCATTCCTGCGGGTGAATGGGATGAGGGGGCATGACGACGCCTTCACAGTCATAACGGCGGGAACTTACGCTTTGGGGTCGAAGATTTTTGCCGGAGCTGAACTTCGCTATGAGGATCTTGCTCAAAACGGGACGTTCATAGCCCACGCCCTCTTCATCGGCCCGAACCTGTTTTATCGATTTTCGCCAACCTTCACGGCCAAAGTCGCTTGGGCAATTCAAGTTCCCGACGTGGGTTCGAATGCTCTCGATCTGACATCTTATGAACGTCATCAGGTTGAACTACAGATAGCTTATAATTTTTAGCATTACGAGTTCCGGCAAAAGGCATGACCGAAGCAAGCGAAAAACCATTTGCGGTATTGCTACGGGAGCGCCTATCCACGTATCAGCAAGACATTCGAGCCATACCTTCCCGGCTCCTTTCGCCCAATAGCGTGCGCTGCACAGAGGAAGCTAAAACGGGGCCTGCCGGTTAGCTTTCTCGCGTCAAAATAAATTACGTTGCAATGATGTTTATAACCATTTTACGAATTTATTGGGATACCGGCTTCCGGCGAACTTGGAATATATAAATCGCAAAGATGAGCGTAGACCCAGCAACGAGCCGCGAACGCGGAAGCGTTCTGCCAATTTTGGCGTGTTCCCGATTTTAGGCTGCAACCTGCAATCGCGTTTACAAGCAACGAAGAAGAAAATACATAACGCACGTCTTGACCGGTAGCTTTACCATCAATCTTTTGATGAGAACAAACCTCATTCGGGGCCTTGTCACAAAAACTCTAAGAGTCCATTCGAAAAGTTTAGCAAGGATTGCATAGCTTTCGCATCATGAGTCGTATCGACGCCAGTTTGAGGAACGCGAGCGCCTTTCTGGTCTTGGCTTCAAGATCCTTGGCCAAGC
>JBEKFQ010000127.1:0-7456 GCA_050013235.1 Beijerinckiaceae bacterium | reverse complement strand
GACTTTGCGTGCTGTGTTTCGGTTGGCGCTTCGCCAAAGCGAGGGCTTGATTGGCTCGATCATGGAGATTCTGGAAATCGACCTACCGGTTCCCGACCATACGACGCTCAGCCGACGGGCGGATTGTCGGTTCAAATGCCTCGAACGAGCAAGATCGACGATCTTCACTTGATCGTCGAGAGCACGGGATTGAAATTGCATGGCGCGCGCGAATGGCTGTTTGAAAAGCACGGCACGGCAAAGCGGCGCGCTTGGCGCAAATTGCACATTGGCATCGACGCCGCCAGCGGCGAGATCGTCGCCTTTGATCTGACGGACTAGTTGTCGGTGAACCGGCCACGCTAATTGTCGCCGCGCAGGTCGAGATCGGCTCGAGTGAACTTCGGCCCGGAAACAGCCAGCCGTGCGGCAGCATGAGGCCCCGGCGCTTGCCCTCGCGCCACCACAGCCGGAGCAACTCCAAGAGCTGCGACGACAGCATCGCGTTGCGGTCCTTGCGGCCTTTCCCCTGTTCGACGCGGATCAGCATGCGGGTACTGTCGATATCGTCAACCTTGAGGGCTGCCACCTCCGACACGCGAAGGCCCGCGCCATAGGCGGTGCCGAGCGCCGCCTTGTGCTTCAGCCCCGGTGCTGCCGCGAGCAGCCGTCCGGCCTCCTTGACGCTCAGCACGGCCGGGAGCTTGTGGGGATAGCGGACTAAGATGAAGCGTCGCGACAGGTCAGGCCGATCGAGCGTCACGGTGAAGAGGAAGCGCAACCCCGACACCGAAGAGTTGATTGCCGGGGGTTGTACGCCGCTCTCGGCCTGGTGGACCTGGAAGCGCCGGATATCCTCGGCCGTCGCCGTGTCCCGAGAAACGCGGCAAAGTCGCTCACGAAGCGGATGTAGTCGTGCTGCGTCTCTTCCCGCAGGCCACGCATGGCCATGTCTTCGAGCATGCGTCGCCGCAGCGGACTGACAGGCCGTTGGATTGATTGGTTGGACATCGGATCGTCCTCTCAAGCTGAAGGGTGGGTGACCCTTCATGCTCGGAGCGCGACGCCGCTCCCCTCAACCTCTGCTAACGACCATGTCTATCCACGACCTCGCTACAGCGCCCTCCCGCGGAGCGGGTTCGTGCATGGGCGCAGAGCGGAAGGAGCAGATCGGGCCGGAGAACGAACCCGCTTCGCGGGAGGGACGCCGTCGCAAAGGCTGTGCATTTGCACGACTGAAGCGCTTGGATTGAGCAGACAGGCATAGGTTCCGAGGATGGGGCTCCCTTCAAGAGGAGCCTTCCATGAACAAGCCGATTTCTCCGTCCGCAGGCACTGCGCTGCGTCAGCACCTGATCGAAGACATGACCGTCCGTGGGTTTTCCGCAAAGACCCGCCGCGACTATATCCGCGTCGTCGCCGGCTTTGCCGCGTTCCTGGGCCGGTCTCCAGACACGGCGACGGCCGAGGATGTCCGCCGGTTTCAGGTGTATCAGTCCGAGCTGGGGACGCACGCGCCCTCGATGAACAGCACGGTTTCGGCGCTCCGCTTTTTCTTCACCACCACCATCGACCGGCCCGACCTCGCCCGCAAGCTGATCCGCGTCTCGTATCCCCGTAAGCTGCCGACGGTGCTGAGCCCCGACGAGGTCGCGCGACTGCTGGGCGCCACCACATGTCTCAAGCACCGGGCCGCCCTCAGTGTTGCGTATGGCGCTGGTTTACGGGTCGCCGAGGTCGCCGCGCTAAAGGCCGGCGACATCGACAGTGAGCGCATGCTCATCCGCGTCGAGCGCGGCAAGGGCGGCCGCTATCGCCAAGCCATGCTCTCGCCCGATCTGCTCACCCTGCTCAGGGCCTGGTGGCGGGACGGCAAGCGCCAGGGCGCGATGTTGCCAGGCGGATGGCTCTTTCCGGGGCAGAACCCGGTCAAGCCGATTACCACTCGCCAGCTCGGCCGCATCGTCGAGGAGGCCGCCAAGACGGCAGGTCTCACCAAGCGGGTCAGCCCGCATACGTTGCGACACAGTTTCGCAACGCACCTGCTTGAGGATGGTGTCGATATCCGCGTGATCCAGGTGCTACTCGGGCACGCCAAGCTCGACAACACCGCGCTCTATACGCGGGTAGCGGCGCGGACGGTGCGCGCCGTGACCAGTCCGCTCGACAAGCTCGCATCGCTGATGGCGGAAAAGGCAGGATCCGGCGGCTGATGCGCGGTGCACCCGCACTGGAGGTCGCCGACATCCTTCGCCGCCATGGACCTGCGTTCCGCGCCCGTCATAGCGGCCATCTGAGCCTTGCCCAGCTCAAGGTCATGTCGGCCATAGAGACCTGCCGCACCGCCCCGCTCGGCGGCCATGTCGAGGGCTGCCAGGACTGCGGTCACATCCGCATCGCCTATAACAGCTGCCGAAACCGGCACTGCCCCAAATGCCAGGGCAACGCCGCGCGCGCGTGGCTGGCGGCACGCCAGGCTGATCTGCTGCCGGTCGGCTATTTCCACGTCGTCTTCACATTGCCAACCGAGATCGCCGCCATTGCGTGGCAGAATAAAGCGGTGCTCTACGACCTTCTGTTCAGGGCGGCATCGGAGACGATGATGACCATCGCCGCCGATCGGCGCCATCTCGGTGCGCGTATCGACATCACCGCCGTGCTCCACACGTGGGGCTCGGCGCTGACCCATCACCCGCACATCCACATGATCGTGCCAGGCGGCGGCCTTTCGCCCGATGGCGAACGCTGGGTCTCGTCCCGGCCCGCCTTCCTGCTGCCGGTCCGTGTCCTCGCAAAGCTATTCCGCCGGCTGTTCCTGACCCGCCTGATCAAGTTGTACGCGGGCGGCCACCTCCGGTTCTTCGGCGACTATGGCGAACTGGGTAACCGGTGCGCGTTCCTCCGCTTCATCGCACCGGTTCGGAAGAAGACGTGGGTAGTCTACGCTAAGCCGCCCTTCGCGGGGCCCGAGGCCGTGCTCGCGTATCTGTCGCGCTACACCCACCGCGTCGCCGTCTCAAACCGGCGGTTGATCTCGCTCGACGAAAGCGGCGTGACGTTTCGCTTCAAGGATTATCGCCGCGAGGGGGCAGACCGCTACCGCACCATGACGCTTCAGGCCGACGAATTTATTCGCCGTTTCCTGCTGCACGTCTTGCCAAAAGGCTTTCATCGAATCCGGCATTACGGGCTACTCGCCAGCGCCGGTCGCAAGGCCAATGTCGCACGTGCCCGGGAGCTGCTCGCGGTGCCACTCACAACGGATAGGCCCGAGCCCGTCGAGCCGCCCGATCCAAGGCCACTCTGCCCGTGCTGCGGTGGACGTATGATCGTCATCGAGACCTTCGAACGCTGGACGCAACCGCGGGCGCCGCCGGGCTCTCCCCACCAACCGGGATGATGATGTCGTGACCCGGCACGGCCCGCTCCAACTCCGCGTCGTCGCCTTCGGGCGTTGGCCATGGCAATCCCGCGCCTCCGCGCTGGTGCCTGCGACAGTCACCCTGCCGATCGACGATATCATCGCCCGTCTTGCGTCCCGTTTGCCTCCGATTTAATACTCTATCAGCGCGTTGAGCCTCTCACCCGCCAGTGCCGGCAATCGCCGCGGCCTTCAAAACCGTTTGCACCCAACCGGCACGCCCCTCAAAACACCATAGGCGGCAACCCGGGTTCCGCGGGTTCGTTCTTCGGAGACTTTCGAACGCCTGCCGGCATCCGAAACTCTTCACGGGAGCGGACGGTCGGCTTTTGGGCGAGGCTTAGCCCATAGCCGACATTCGAACTGGATTTTTGCACGGCGGGCGCAATGTCGGCTTTTCGAGGAACTGCGGGCACGGCGGGCGACATGGTGCCTTCGTCCGCCTATGACCCAGAGCGGAACTTGCGCGGACGTCCACGCTGCAGTTTGATGGAACGATATCTCAGTGGCTAAGTTGGGTCTTCGACATTAGTCGATGGGTTGCGAAACCCTTGCATGGCAGAACGGTATTATGAGCATTGATCGCGAAGCCGGCGGAAGGAACCGCTTGCCGATTTTGATGATTGAAATATCTCAAAGAAAAAGATCGCCAATTAGTCGAAGCTGCTTATTTCCGCGGTGAGAGTCGCGATCAGTTGGCGATGCGCTTTGGTGCTCCGCTTAATACGATAAAGACCTGGCTGCGTCGTGCTTTACTCGATCTTCAAGCGCGTTGCGCCGAAAATGCTACAAGTCCGAGACATCCGATTAGCGGTTTTTCGGGATTGCGACCAATCCTTCCATCAATAGATGGAAAACGAGCTTCGCTGAAAGCAATATCTTTGTAAGGCGCACCATGAACCATCAGAGCACCCTTGCAGGCCGGCAGCGCGGACAATGCGCCTTCCCCAGACGCATGTTTTTAGAGATGGATGAAACCATGACCGAGAGCCGTGCGAACCCCACCTTTTCTGCCTAGCGAAGGATATTATCGTGCTCGACATCAAAGACGACAAAACTGATACCGAAACTCACGAGATGACAGGCAAGTGCCCATTTGGCGGCGACCGCATCGGCGGCTCGTTGGGAGCGCCCCCGACATTGTCGGACTGGTACCCTGATCGTTTGAAGGTAGAACTTCTCCATCAAAACGGACCGAGGGCGAATCCGCTCGGCGATCACTTCGACTATGCCACAGCCTTCAACACGATCGACTTCGTGGCGCTCAAGCAGGATATCAAGGAGTTTTTAAACTCTTCGGTTGCGTGGTGGCCGTCGGACTACGATAATTACGGCCCGCAGATGATTCGCATGGCTTGGCACGCGGCCGGTACCTATCGTATCGCAGACGGGCGCGGGGGTGCCGGCGAGGCACTGCAACGCTTCGCGCCGGTTAGCAGCTGGTGGGACAACGGTAACACTGACAAGTCACGGCGCCTGATCTGGCCGATCAAGCAAAAATACGGGAGTGCGCTTTCCTGGGGCGATCTGATGGTCCTCACCGGAAACTGCGCGCTCGAGATCATGGGGTTTCCGACCTATGGCTTCGGCGGTGGTCGGCGCGATGCGTGGGAGGCCGACAGCAGCACCTATTGGGGCCCTGAGGTGTGGAACCCGAAGGATGTTTCCTCATTTGACAGCATGGTGACGCGCGACAAGCGCTGGCGGGGCAAGAATGGCGACGCAGACTACGACTTGGAGAATCCGCTCGCCGCAACCCATCAGGCGCTAATCTACGTCAACCCGGAGGGTCCCTATGCAAACGGCGACCCGATGGGATCGGCGCGCGATATCCGCATCGCCTTCACCCGAATGGCCATGAACGACGAGGAGACGGTTGCGCTGATCGCCGGCGGTCACGCCTTCGGCAAGAGCCATGGGATGGTCACCGCCGACAAGGTCGGACCTCCTCCCGAGATCGCGCCGATCGAGGCGATGGGCCTTGGCTGGCAAAATCCGGATGGCACCGGCTTTGCCGAATATACGATGACCAACGGCATCGAAGGCAGCTGGACGCCGAATCCGACGCAGTGGGACAATAGCTATCTGGAAAACCTGTTCAAATTCAATTGGGAGCAGACGAAAAGTCCGGCCGGCGCGCTGCAATGGACCCCAAGCGACCCAGGTGCGCCCAAGACCCCTGACGCACACATCCCCGGCAAGATGAATCCGCTGATGATGATGACCAGCGACATCGCACTGATAACGGACCCCGAATATCGCAAGGTGTGCGAAAAATTCCTGAACGATTTCGACGCGTTCACCCAGGCCTTTTCGAAGGCTTGGTACAAGCTCACCCATCGTGACATGGGCCCGCGCGAACGCTATCTGGGCCCGGAAAAGAGGCTTGAAAACGGTCTTCTGTGGCAGGATCCCATTCCACCCGGAGAGCATGATGTGATCGGCGAGGCGGATGTCGACGCGCTCAAGCAGTCCATAACCGCGACCGGCATTTCGGTGTCCGACCTAGTGTTCACTGCCTATTCGGCGGCCGCCACCTACCGCAACAGTGACAAGCGCGGCGGCGCGAACGGGGGGCGACTTGCGCTTGCCCCGCAGAAAAATTGGGCGGTCAACCGGCGAACCATACCCGTTATCGCGGCTCTCCGGGGCGTAGCAGAGTATTTTAACGGCAAACAAACCGGCAACATACGGGTTTCGCTCGCAGACCTCATCGTGCTCGGGGGCTGCGTGGCGCTCGAGCGGGCAGCATTGGATGCCGGCGTTCAAATTCCGCTTCCGTTCACGCCGGGCCGCCGAGATACGACGCAGGAACTGACCGACATCGAGATGTTCGATTGGCTGAAGCCAGTGGTAGACGGCTTCCGCAATTACGTCGGCGATCAGTTTGCGGAAATGGCGCCGGGTGTCGCGCCGGAGGAAATGTTCCTCGACAAGGCTCAACTGCTCGCACTCACGGCTCCCGAATGGGTAGCGCTGGTCGGAGGGTTGAGGGCAATGGGTGCGAACTACGACGGGTCGGCAAACGGAATTTTCACCGATCGGGTCGGCGTCCTTACCAACGACTTCTTCACCGTCCTGACCAGCATGGATTACGAATGGAAGAAGCAGGACGAAAAGGGCATGATGTTTTCGCTCGATGACCGCGCAACGGGGAAACCGCGTTTCAAGGCGACGCGAAGCGATCTCATCTTTGGCTCTAACAGTCAGCTGCGTGCCGTTGCCGAGGTGTATGCAAGCAGCGATGGGCATACCCGGTTCGTGAAAGATTTCGTGCAGGTTTGGGACAAAGTCATGATGCTTGATCGGTTCGACGTTCGGAGCTGAGACGTATCCGCGCAGTCAATAAGTAAATTGAGATCGCCGGTCCGCGAGTTCAATTGCCCTGTCACCAGTGAGGGGTTCGGTCGAATTCGAGAGCTGGCTCGGGGAATCTGAACAGAACGATAATACCAATCCTCTGAGAGCATGACTCGCGGAGGGATTCCGAAATCAGCCGAGCTCTGATTCAACATGGCGAACGAGGAGGTTCGCCATGCCAATTCCGCTCCGGAATGATTTTGACGCGAAAATAGTGAGGTCCGCCGCGAAGCGGTCGAAGGATGGTCCGCAGACGCGGCGTCTTCTGGCTTTGGCGGCGATTTACGAGGGCGCGACGCGCATCGAGGCTGCCAAAATGGGCGGCGGGGAAACTGTGAAATCGCTCCGAAGCGCGACCCCTCTGGCGAGCGGTCCTATGTATTTGAATATACAT
This sequence comes from Beijerinckiaceae bacterium, assembly GCA_050013235.1. GTDB lineage: Bacteria > Pseudomonadota > Alphaproteobacteria > Rhizobiales > Beijerinckiaceae > RH-AL1. The sequence goes on along the minus strand of JBEKFQ010000127.1, from coordinate 302 downwards.
GTGAATCTGTCTTCGGCAATAGGGTCGCGTTTCGCGCGAAACTTGACCCCAGCAAATTCGCTATTCTAATTGTAAAATAAATACGTTGGACAATTTCATGGGAGGGGTGAGACTTCCGCGCGTATCTACATCGATGGGAGAGCAAACATGAAGGTCGCTCAAATCGCTCCGCTTGCCGAGGCGGTCCCGCCCAAGCTCTATGGCGGGACCGAGCGTGTCGTTTCCTGGTTGACAGAAGAACTCGTCAATCAGGGCCACGACGTAACATTATTCGCGGCCGGTGGTTCGGTTACTAAGGCCAA
>JBEKFQ010000126.1:0-6650 GCA_050013235.1 Beijerinckiaceae bacterium | reverse complement strand
CCAGCGCGTTTTGAAACGCCCCATCTGGCTTGCCGATGCCGCGCATCCCGAGGCCGCTTTTCCGCCGGCAATCCAACGCATCGCCGCATCATGGCGAAGACGTCCGGCGTCGTTCACATCCTATTGCTCGCGCCGCCCGGCGTTGGAATAACCTTCTACATGGGCAGCATCGCACGCGCCATCGGCACGACCTTCATCCCGATCGCCATGAATTCTACCTCCGACCGTTGGCGGCTCTCAGGGCTCAGTTCGGTCTTCAAATACGCCAAGATCGGCAAGCTGGCCAAGGGGCTCCTGGAATGTCCCACCTCCTCGCCGCTCTTCGCGTTCGACGAGCTGGACAAGGCGCCGTCGATCTCCGGAGACAACGTGATCGACGTGTTGCTGTCGGTCCTAGAGCCGGTGAGTCAGCCTACCAAGCTCGTGTCGCCGTTCGCTCGTTCTTTAGCGGCACTCAAATCCGGCGGCCCAATTATTGCTTGATAGTTCGTAAAACATCATTTCACAGCAACATCCGGCAGGCCATCACCGATGATCTCGGCCTCTTCGTATGGTTGAGCTGAAAGACCGGTCCGACCTGAAGTTTGGCTGTGAAATGGACCCACCGTTATTTATCGGGTGCTTTGATCCACGAAAGCGATCAAAATAAAGTTTCAAAATAGCTGAGGAAAAGTGTAGAAAGGACAATCCATGGTGAACAAAATAAGGCGCTTCGTTGGCCGCCATCGCTACCTCGCCATCGAGTTGATTGTAATGTCCGCAATCGGCATTGCCTTGGGGTTTGCTGCAATTGGCGAGCTGGACTTTATGGCTGTGAACCGTGGCACAGCTGTCAAAGGTGCCTCACGCGCTGCCGATGTAACCCAAGCCGGTGCTGGTGGCCCTAACGTCGATTACAGCGCGACAAGTTTGAACCGGCCGAACGTTAATCGCTCTTTCCCTAAAAGAGGAACCGGGCTGTACGACGGGCCATGATGGTAGCATTCACGGTGATGTGTCGCCCGCATCGGCCGGATGGATCGGCGCGGCGAACAAAACCGCTAACATTTATGTTATTGAAATTGCAGTTTAATTTCTCCGAATATCTATTAGGGGGCCTGTTGCGTCGATCGCTATACGGTCGCCTGCCATCGGGCGAGCATATCCGGGCGGATATCCATGTCCATGGACCGTCCGTGCGATTGCAGTGACTGAAGTTACCTATTACCGGTGGCGGCAGGAATACGGCGGCCTCAAGGGCGACCAGGTCGTCAAGCGGCTGAAGGTCTTGAAGCTGAGAATGCCCGGCTCCGGCGCGCACTGTGGGATCTCACGCCCCGCTCACTTGGGCCGGGCAAGGAAGCGGGCAAACGCCTTCAGCGTCGCTTCCGAGGCATGGTGCTCCATGCCTTCCGCGTCGGCTTCGGCGGCCTCGGCGGGGACACCGACGGCAAGCAGCAACTTGACCATGAGCCGATGCCGTGCGCGCACCCGGTCGGCGAGTTCACGGCCCGCCTCGGTCAGGAAGATGCCGCGGTAGGGCCGGGCCGTCGCCAAGCCTTCCCGCTTGAGGCGGGCGATGCTCTTGAGTGCGGTGGGATGCGTGACGCCCAGGCGCTTGGCCACATCGGTCGCCCTCGCCTCGCCGTAGACCGCCAGAAGATCGGCGATGAGCTCGACGTAGTCCTCCAGCAAGGCGGCCGATTGCGCCGTGCGGGCCTTGCCGAACCGAAGCGCCTGGGTAGGCTCCTCGGGCATTTCGATCTCCATGATTGGCCGCCCGGCGGCCGAAGCTCGTCTCACCCGGTTTTCTCCTTGCTGATCCGTTTTACAACAGCCTGAATCATGTCCGGCTGACCGGCCGCCTGCCGACATGAAGTCCTGTCGCTCTGCGGGCCGGACCAGCCAGGCCCCGTTGGAGCAATGTCTTGAAGTTAAATATATCAGAAAAATAGCACGCGCGCCATTATGAACGCTCCTATCCCGAGTGAACCCTCTACGTCGTAACCATGCCTATTGACTTAAATGTAGCCTTGACTACATTCCCCGAACTTGGCGATATGAGATCCGCAAAGCCCGCAGCTACGGACTCCGGAGGCATCGTGAGCGAAAACACACTGAATCATGGATTTTCAGCGCTCCCGGGGAGTGCGGAGGAGCGCGTCACCTACGAGGATGTGCTGCGCGCGCGCGATCGTCTGAAGATCCTTAAGACCCGCGCCGCCAAAAGCTCGCTGCGGCTGCTCTGGCTTCTGGCCGGCCCGGGCGTGCTGGTCATGGTGGGGGAGAACGACGGCCCCAGCATGGTCTCCTACGCCACCACTGGCGCGACCTACGGGATCGGCTTCTTTGTCCCGTTCATTCTGCTCACCTTCCTCATGGCGTTCGTCGTGCAGGAAATGACGGTGCGGCTCGGCGTGGCGACTCACCGCGGCCATGCCGAGCTCATATTCCAGCGTTTCGGCCCGTTCTGGGGCTATTTTGCGATGGGCGATCTTGTGTTCGGCAACTTGCTGACGCTGGTTACCGAGTTCATCGCAATCCAGGCCGGCGGCCTTTATTTCGGGTTGCCGTCCTGGCTTTCGGTCGCGATCGGCGTGGCGTTCGTCTTCGGCGCGCTGGCCTTTCGGCGATACGCGACCTGGGAACGCGCGCTGATGGGGCTGGCCGTGTTCAACCTGCTGTTCGTTCCCGCAGCCTTGCTCGCGCATCCGAGCGGCGCGGAGCTGACCCATGCGCTCGCCACCTGGGGGCCGCTGCCGGGCGGCTTCACCACGGCGTTCCTGACGCTGGTCCTCGCCAATGTCGGCGCGACCGTGACCCCGTGGATGATCTTTTTTCAGCAGAGCGCCGTCGTGGACAAGGGCATGACCCGGGCTGACGTTCCGCAAGGCCGGATGGATACTGCGATTGGTGCGATCTTGGCCGCCGTGGCTGCGATCGCAACGCTGGTGGCGACCGCGCCGCTCTTCGCCGCGAAGGTCGATGTGTCGCAGTTCGCGAACGGCGCCGATTTCGCCACGGCCCTGGTTCCGCTGATCGGCTCGACCGGCGCCACCCTGTTCGCGCTCGGCATCATGGAGGCGGGACTGCTCGCCGCCATGACGATCTCCACGAGCTCGTCCTACTCGCTGGCCGAGACGGTATCGGCGGCCGAAAAGGCGTCGGCGCGGCACAGTCTGAACCTCGACTTCGCTCACGGTCACCTATTCTACGGGGCGGCGATCGTCTCGACTATTTTGGCTGCTGGGATCGTGCTGATCCCGGGCGCGCCGCTGCTCGCCATGACCCTGACGGTCAACATCATCGCCACCCTGCTGATGGCGCCGGCCCTGCTGTTGCTGCTTTTGCTAGCCAACGACCGCGAGATCATGGGGGATCTGGCGAATGGCCGGTGGGTCAATCTGGCCGGAGGAACGATCGTCGTCGCGATCTCGGTAATTGGCGCACTCTACGGCGTGATCGCGGTCTTCCCAAACCTGTTGGGCAAGTAGGAGTAATTCCATGCCATACGATCCCGCGCTGATCAGCGCGCTTGAACCCGATCAACTCGTAGCCGCGACAACGCGTCCGCTCCCGCGCCGCAAATTGAGCCGGGGGGTCTTGGCCCTGCTGATCCTGCTGCGCGTCTATATCGTGATCGCGATCCCGATTGTCGCATATGCTTTCATCCACGCGTTGCTCGCGCCGCAGCAGTAGCGGCTGAGGTTCGTTAACCAACGAGAAACGGTGGTCGTACGAACTTTCTGGCGCAATCTGCCTCGCGGCATGATCCCCGGGATTTTCCAAGAATGCGTCAGCTTGATCCCCGGCATCAAGGAGCTTCTGGCCGACAAAGGTGGAGGGAGTCCGTATTATCTATATGATTTAAAATTGATTTTTTCTAATTTTTTTCATTTGCCCAAGCATTTGCCCAAAGCACTAGTCCAGATGGCAAGCTCTTCTAATCGGGCCTCTTGGGGCATCCCTGCCCGGCCCTGTCAGGCCTATCGGGTGGATCACGGGACATGGAGGTTCAGATTTTTGCCTCGATCCCAAATTGCCGGCAGCTAATATTTTTTGCTTGACACGCTTTGCGGCTGAAGGGCATGATTCCATTATAGCTGAATGGCATGATTCAGCGTTGGATTCACGTGGGAATTCTCCGGTGTCTGTCGCTATGGACGAGCGGCACCCGGAGGCGGCATAACCGCACGAACCACGCGATACGGCCACTTTTCTTCTGGCATTGCGGCGGAATCGGTAAAGGCGGACAGACCCGGCATGGCGACCGGGCGCATAATTCCGGTAAATTCGGCCCTGCACTGGTTGAAACGGTAAATTCGGCGTTCTGGGTAGTGGTCCTGGTTCAGACGTCGAGGCGATTCTGCGGCTCTCCCCGTGCAATGAGCGCAGTCTGACGCACAAAGCCAGTTCCGGCCAGCTAACGCTGGTCCGAACGGTCTTGCCGTCAGAGATTACCATGACCAACGCGAACGATGACACGTCAGGCAACCCATGTTCTCAGGGGCTGCACGCGCGTGGCCGTCTGGGCACGATGGAGGACGTCGGGACAACTTTTAAGGTTTCGATATCGACCGTAAAGAACTGGCGGAAAGCGAGCATCATCGAGCCGGCCATTCAACTGGGAAATATTATTCGGTTCGACCTCGATGACTGTGCGAGGCGCCTGGCCGCCGCGAGCCAGCGTAAAAAAGCAAGGCAGCCTCGCAGGCGGTAAAACGGCGGTCGGTATGGTTGGCGCCCCAAACAGTGTGGCAAACAGACCTGTCGAACGTTTGCCGCCGAACGCACCGTCGAAGTCCTTTGGGCCGCCAGTAGAATCATCTAAAGGTTGAATCGCGACCTGCCCGTGTCGTTAACCAATTTTTAGAATCAAAATATACGGCCTAAAAATCATGCCGGGCCGGGGCAGTTGAGCAGATACGAATTGTCGATCGAGAGACAACCTGTATCCAAAAAAAGACCGCATCGTTTATTGTCTCGTCGATGACGGCATCGGAACGCCAAAAAAGAATCGCAACATTTCGCGTGAAGCATCGGGTCCGTGCGGATCTGTATATGAGCCTTCCGGCCTGCCCCCCGACCAAGCGTGCGCCAATCCCTGGATGGTCCAATGTTCCACATGGACAACGCCGCGCGCGTCCCTGATCAAGGCACGCGTATAAGCGCGGCCTCCAGCCGAGCGGCCATGCTGCGTCTCTTGCGCACCGCCGGGTACGCCGGTGTGCGGCGCGTCAATCAAGGTGAGAATCCGTATTGCCTCAGCCCGGAATGTTCTCCAGCTTTAATTGCTTGCCTCATCATAAATGCTCCCATGTTTTTGTACCCTGTTCATGCATTGGCACCGTCATGGGGAGCCGTGGCGGGGCAGAGCTGATGGTGTGGACGGCCCCTACTGAAACAGTGTTGATTCGGAGGGGACGAGGTCGATTCGCGACCGATACCGGAGGCCAAGTAAATGCGCCAGATAGCCAGGATTGGATTGGATATCGCTAAGAGGTGGTTTCAGATTCACGCCGTCGACGGCAATGATCGCGAGGTCCTGAACCGGAAGCTCGCACGCGACAAATTACTGGGCTTTCTCGCCTCGCTGCCGCCTTGCGACGTCGCACTTGAGGCATGCTCCTCGTCGCACCATTGGGGGCGCGAGATTGGAAAATTGGGGCACCGGGTGCGTTTGATTTCTCCGAATTATGTCAAGCCATATGTCAAACGCGGCAAATCAGACGCTCACGATGCGCGCGCGATATGCGAAGCGGCTTCGCGGCCCGACATGCGCTTTGTCCCGGTGAAGACCGAAGATCAGCAGGCGGCGCTGATGCAGCACACTTCTCGACAATTGCTCATCGCACAGAGAACAGCTGTTGCGAACTCCCTTCGCGGACAACTCGCGGAGTTTGGTGTCATCGAGAAGAAGGGCATCGAGAACGTGGGAGAGCTGGTCCGGATGCTCGATGACAAAGACGCGGCTCTGGTCAATGTTCCGCCGGTCGCGATCATGGTCATGAAGGTTCTGGCCGATCAGCTCCAAGCCGTCGACGAACATTTGGCCATGATCGACGCGCAGATCGAGGCTTGGAGGCAGGACAGTGCGGCGGCCCAGGCCCTAAAAACCATTCCCGGCATCGGCGCTCTGATCAGCGCCGCGCTCGCGGCACATGTTGCCGACCCTTCGGTATTCCGGTCGGGCCGCGATTTCGCCGCTTGGATGGGGTTGGTGCCACGACAGAACTCCAGCGGTGGCAAAGACAGGCTGGGAAGGATCACGAAGCAAGGCAATCCGTATCTGCGGCGATTGCTGGTCTTGGGGGCGACCGCGAGTTTGCGGTGGTTGCAAAAGAGGACCGATCCGCTCGCCGATTGGACGCGGAACCTGTTGCTACGCCGCCCGGCGCGGCTCGTCACTGTTGCCCTCGCCAACAAGATGGCCCGTATCGCCTGGGCGATCATGATGACCGGCGAACTCTTCCGCTCGGAGGCTAGAACCGCGACCGCTTGACAGTTGAATCCAAACCCATGATTTGCCGGTGACGGCATCGAATTTGGCCAGTGCGAAGTGAGGTGATGAACTTCCGGCGAACCGCAGCCCAGGATATTCCGAACCCTGACCCGCGCTCCGAGCGCGTGGAGCTGATGAGAAACCTGGGAAGCGGATAACATCATGGCCA
>JBEKFQ010000125.1:0-6779 GCA_050013235.1 Beijerinckiaceae bacterium | reverse complement strand
GTCGGCGCCCCGGTTAAATTCACTGGCTCACGCCTCGATTTGCTCGCGGCCAACATCAACGTCCTTCGCGCCTGTGTCAGAAAACTTATGGCGGAGAATTTTGACGGCGTCCTCCTGCTCGCCACCAACCCCGTCGATATTCTGACCTTCGTCGCGCAAAAAGAATCGGGGCTTCCGGTATGTCAGGTCATTGGCTCCGGGACCCTTATCGACACCGAGCGCTTTCGCTTCATTCTTGGCGAAAGCCTCAATGTCGACGCCCGTTCTGTCGATGCATCCGTGATCGGAGAGCATGGAGACTCATCGGTGGCTGTCTGGAGTGCTGCCCAGGTGGGCGGCGTACCGCTGGCGATCTATCCGGGAGCGGAGGCGCTTCCTTCCCGGGAAGAGCTCCTCGCCAAAGTGCGTCGCGCCGGTCCCGAAGTCTTCGCCCTCAAGGGCAATACTTGTTTTGCGATCGCCAGCTGCGTGACCCGCATCTGCGAAGCCATTTTGCGCGACGAACGCTCCGTTCTTGTTGTCTCAACCCTCATGACCGGCCAATATGGTCTTCGCGACGTCTGCCTAAGCACACCCTGCATCGTCGGCAAATCTGGCGTTGAGACCGTCCTCGAACTGCGCCTTGATGAAATGGAGCGGAAGGCCCTCGAACATTCCGCAGAAACCTTGCAGGGCGCATATGCGCGGCTTTACACAACATGAAAAAGTGCCCGCCCGCTTCGCTGCCTGTCGGCGCGATCAGTCAAATGTTTCGGCCGATGGCAATCCCGATTCACCCAATGTCGTATCGGCGGCAAGCGGAGGACGACACTCAACCGCGCCGCCAACGAAATGCGAAAGGGGTGTCGTCAGATGTCTGAAGGCGGCGAATTCGTTCGACTGCGGGCTTACCAACTGTGGCAGGCCGCCGGCGCGCCTGAGGGCAAAGCCCTAGAGTTTTGGCTTGAGGCAGAGCGAGAATTGCAAAACTCGAAGAGCCACGTGAATGCCATATCTTCTGGGGCGGACTGGGAGGAGGAAGAACTCCAAGAAGGACTGATGGAGAGCTTTCCCGCTAGCGATCCACCGGCAGCAATCCAACCGCACCATGGCAAGGACTAAGCCTCGGCAAGTCATAGTATGCCGTCCTTGAAATCGGCAGACATGTTCGCGGTCGAGAAGGACTGGATCGCTCAGCAAAGAGCTCCGCGACATGACGGCCGGTGTTGGCGGCGCGCGATAGACAGCAAGGACAAGGATGCCGGTGGCGAAGATCAACCACCAGGCCGCCTCGCGAATGGTCGATGACCTGTATGCTGTCGGGCTCTAATTTCCGCGGGAAGTCGAAGGCGGATTGCGCGACCTCGATTTACCATGAGTCTTCCGCTGGCCATATCGTGGATCTTCATTGCCAAAGCGCTCGGCGGGCAGGTGAAGCCAGCCGATGCGCGATCGACGAAGTTGCTTAAAGGCCGAGGTCGCTCAAACTGGGATGGTCCGCGGGCCTCGGATCGCTGCGATCCCAATGAAACTTCCGGTCCGCCTCGCGGATTGGTAGGTCATTGATGCAGGCGAAGCGCCGCCGCATCAGCCCGTTCTCGTCGAACTCCCAATTTTCGTTGCCGTATGAGCGGAACCAGCTTCCCGAGTCGTCGTGGAACTCATAGGCGAAACGCACGGCAATGCGGTTGCCGGTATAAGCCCAAAGTTCCTTGATCAAGCGGTAGTCTAGTTCGCGAGCCCATTTACGCGCGAGAAAGGCGACGATATTCGGCCTTCCCTGCACGAACTCGCTCCGGTTCCGCCAATAGCTGTCGACGGTATAGGCGAGTGAAACACGCTCTGGATTACAGCTGTTCCAGCCATCCTCGGCCCCACGGACCTTCTTGATGGCGGTTTCATGCGTAAAAGGGGGAAACGGCGGACGGATTTCTGACATTTCTTTCTCCTCTTTCTCCGGTGATTTGGAGGAATGGATGGGCTGGTGTCTCGACAGCCTTTTATCTTTCTCTACGCTTCCTCAAATGATGCGGCGGCCTTTCCATCTGTTCGCTTGGTGTCCGGTCGCCTTGCCGGGCCTTCGCTACGTTCGACCGGGACCATCATCGGCATTGAAGAGTTCGCGCCGTTCTTCGCGAATTCAGCGGGCGGGTGCGTCGGCTTCTGCGGCACGGCGAACCTTCCCTCTTCTGCCTTGTAGAAGAATTGACTGCATACAAGCCATCCCTTCAAGGGCCGCAATGGCGGAATACAACAAACGAGTATTGCAGGGAAGCTCGTGACAAGGTGCACCCAATAGGGTGGCGAGTATGCAATCTCAATCCAAACGCCGAACAGTATAGCGGGAACACAGGTAAAGCAGATGACAAAGAAGGCCGGGCCATCGGCTGGATCCGCGAAGGTAAAATCCAGGCCGCAGACATCGCATGCCGGCGCGAGAGCCAAGAACCCCTTGAAAAGGTTTCCCTCTCCGCAGCGAGGGCACCTGCAGCGGATGCCGGTTCGGACCGGAGAAAGTGGCGGCCATTGCGGTTGTTCAGAAAGTTTCGTCAACATCCGCGTTCCGTTGATTCGAGGAGGCGAAATTCGTGATAAACGTGATGCAATGACTTGAACTTCTCGACTATTTGGCCCAAATCAGTGCATGCAATTTCTACATATATATGGATACGGAAATCAAAGCAATGACCAAGAGCGGTGACGATGGGCAGTGGATACCAGCCATGCAGCAGGCGGGTGGGCCGGTCTATCTAGCGATCGCTGATGCGTTGGAGGCGGACATCCTGTCTGGCGGCTTGGCCACCGGAACGCGCTTGCCTCCACAGCGCCACCTTGCGGAAAGGTTGGGCATCGACTTTACGACCGTCTCGCGGGCCTATAGCGAGGCGAAACGCCGGGGTCTCGTGGACGGGCGCGTCGGGCTCGGGACTTTCGTCCGGGCTCAGTCGTCCGTCGATGCGAAGCCGCCCCGGGAAAGCGGCGAAGTCGATATGAGCATGAATTTGCCGCCAGAGTTTGACGATGCCGGATTGACGGCGCACATGTGGGCTAGCATGTCCGCGCTTGGCGCCCAGGGTTGCCAGCGCCTCCTTATGCGTTATCAGGAGCCGGGAGGCACGGCGCAGGATCGCGAGACCGGCGCCCAATGGCTTTCTCCCCGGCTCGGGCAGATTCCCATTGACCGGTTACTTGTTTGTGCCGGCGCGCAGGGTGCTCTCCTTGCGGTCGCGAGCTCGCTAGCCGCCCCAGGCGACACGATATGCACCGAGGCCCTCACATATCCCGGCTTCCGGTCATTGGCGGCTCACGCCGGGATCAAGCTGGCCGGCGTGACCATGGACGACGAAGGCATCGATCCGGACAGTTTTGATGAGGCTTGTGAAAAACACGCTCCGAAAGCGCTCTACTGCACGCCGACTCTTCATAATCCGACGACGGCGACAATGCCGCTCAAGCGACGGGAGGCTCTGATCGCGGTTGCCCGCAAGCGTCGTGTGCCGATCATCGAAGATGATGCTTACGGCGCGCTCGCCGTGGACGCCCCACCGCCCCTGGCAGGTCTGGCGCCGGACATCGTCTATTACGTCGGCGGCTTGGCGAAATGTTTGTCGCCCGCGCTTCGTGTCGCATACCTTGTAGCGCCGGATGCGCGGACGGCTTCGAAGCTCGCCGGTGCCTTACGGGCGACGGCCTCTACCGCCTCTCCGCTGACCTCCGCCCTCGCTTCGCGTTGGATTTTGGACGGGACGGCGACGTCCGTATTGCATGCCATTCGCGCCGAGACGGCAGCGCGGCAAGCGATCGCATCCGGGATATTACCGCCCGGTCTGACAAAGACGAATTTATCAGCCTACCACTTGTGGCTCCCTCTCGCCGAACCGTGGGGGCGAGGGGAGTTCGCATCGCGCCTTCGCACGAAAGGAATTAGCGTGGTCGCAAGCGACGCCTTTGCCTTGTCTTCCCCGCCCGAAGCCGTGCGGCTAGGCCTAGGCGCGGCTTCGTCACGCGAGGAGCTGGCAAGAAGCCTGCAAATTGCCGCCGATCTCCTGCTCCAGCAACCGGCCATGTCGCTCATGGTGGTGTGACGTGTAATTGGGCTCCGAACGGGAACCGCTTCGAGTCACGCGAAGAGCGATAATTGCAGGCGACTCAGCGCCCATGCCGGCCATTCGCGGCATCCAAAGGAGTGCCCTAAAGCAGTCGTTCGCTCAGGACTTTAGGGATTGAAGATGCGTGAACTGCGCCGCCGGTTCGGCGATCCTACGCACTGTCACTGGTCCCTTGGAGTATATGGACGTGAATCAGGTGTTGATCGGCGCCGAAGGTTGCCCCCGGCGGATCCATTATCCAAGTTCCTGAAATTGCATACAATTATGGCTTCAGGGTGGGGTCACGATCGACGCTAATCGTGACCCCCACCCAAATCACAGAAATCGAAACCAGTTCAAAGGTTTGCTGGAAGCAGCGTAGGGGTTAGCACGTGACGCCTCTCCACACGCCGGAGCGGCACCCTCAGCCCGGACAGGGCCTATCCGGCGGATGCCGAATTCTTCCGGACATCCGATTGTTCTGGCGTTCTGAGAATTTAATGACATTCGCCTGATCCGCAGAGGACGTGCTGAACGCAATTCGGACCGTCTCGTGCAATTGCTGCCGGGTAAACGGTTTAAGGAGAAAGTCCGTGGCCCCCGCGTCAATGGCTTCTCGCCAAGACATCAACGATAAATCCGCCGACATGAGTACGACGGGTATTTTTGACAAACGAGGATTGGCCCGAACACGACGCAACAACTCCAGACCGTCCATAGGCTCCATATTCCAGTCGCTCAAGACGAAATCAAATCGCACGAGATTCAGGTGAGCCCATGCCAGCTCCCCGTCCTCCGCCGCCACAACGCTCTTGAAGTTTATTCGTCGCAGCATCAATTCCGCTACAGCGCGAAAGCTCGGGTCATCCTCAACGACCATCGCAAACTTCGAAGAAAAGCTCATGCTGGAATCCTTTCAATCAGCCGTAGGTAACGCGACTTCAGTACAATCAATCATACGTAACGCGGTTTCAGCTAAGAGAAACTACGTACATAGTTACGTATTTATTACTTGAATACATGACTCAGCTACAATAAACCTCTAACAAAACAGTTGACTTAATGACTAAAGTTGTAATTGTTCAGCACCTTCGGTGAGAGCGTTCTGTGCCACCGACGTCATCAGCTGAGCCGGGTCCGCAACGGACTTCTTCGATATAATCTTCGCGAGCGGGTGTTGGAATACGCGCGACGCGTATGTTCGCTCTTCGTGTTTACCGCCCGAGAGCTGCCTGTCTGTTTCCGGCCCATCACAGACGCCAACTCGACACACTCACTTGCAGGCGGCAAAATTTATTTTGTGCTGCATATAAGAAAATTATACTTACAATAAGTGACATTTATTTCGTTAATATATTAAAATTAGCGATTTTTACCAGCAAAAATGTGTGTATAAACAATACTTTTATAAATCAATAGAATAAATATAAAGTTGCATAAATCACATAACCGGTTAAAAACAATACATATTGACATCAATAAAAATATATGCTAAAATGAAAGTGAAGCCGACGCAACACCGCCTATGTTTGCTTTGCAACGTAAGGTGATTACTCCTGAAAGGAAAATAACATGGCAGGACGCCAAGCAAAAGTCCTGACCCCGGTCATGCAAAAACGTCTTTTGAGGCACATAGACCGATCAAGCGATCCAGATCGAAATCGTGTCATCGTGATGCTGGCATTAAAAGCTGGCCTACGCGCTTGCGAAATAGCGCGCCTCGAATGGACGATGGTTCTCGACGCGAAAGGCCGGGTCGGACAATCAATCGAAATTTACGATCGAATTGCCAAGAAGCGAGGCGGACGGCGCATCCCCCTTCATCCAGAACTTCGCGCCGCATTGATCAGATACCATCGGAGCAGTGAAGGACCGGGACCAATCATCCAATCAGCCCGAGGTGGGGCATTAAGGCCGAACAGCATCGTCAATTGGTTCGTTGATCTATTCGCAGAACTCGGCCTCGAAGGCTGCTCCTCTCATTCCGGACGCCGTACTTTCATAACAGCCGCGGCAAGAACCGTTTCAAAAAGCGGCGGAAGTCTTCGCGATATCCAACTACTCGCTGGACACCGGTCGATCGAAACCACTCAACATTATATCGACGGCGATTCAGCCGCTCAGCGCAAACTCATAGCGCTAATCTAAACCGCCCTCCCCGCTTTCGCCGGTTCAACGCGGTCGCTCTTGCGTCCGCGATGGACGACACTTGTGCATTTCACAGGAGAAGAAAATGGACGATACCCAAATACGCATCCGCCAGCTCAACGACCAACTCAGATGCAACCACCGTGGCGGAACCATCGTGCTTACCGTTGGCATTCAATCGAAAGGGGACTGAGTTCATCATCAAAATCGACGACGCTTTATCAAAAATCACATTCGACGTAGCGAATGATCCCTATGAAGAGCATGATTTTGGCGCGGTAACAGTGGAAGGAACAACGGTCTTCTTCAAGATCGATTATTACGATCTCGATCATCGTTACCACTCGCCGGACCCTGCCGATGAAAATCTCACGCGCCGGGTCATGACGCAAGAGTGGGAATACCGACATGGCGGACGACAAGGGCACATGCGGCTCGGGAAATCGACGCGAAATAGCAGGCGATGGGCCTTACGAGGTGGCCGCTTTCGCCAAAAAGCATGGGATCACCAGGGACCGGGCGGAGATGCTGATCAATAAGTTTGGCAACGACCGTGCGAAACTG
>JBEKFQ010000124.1:0-6856 GCA_050013235.1 Beijerinckiaceae bacterium | reverse complement strand
CGCGCCTATATTCGACGTCAGAACGCCGATCCCACGCCCTTCATCTGGACGAAACCCGCCGAAACCATCCTCGCAAAGCTCAGGCGACTGCCTGAACCATCCGACTGACTCCGTGCACTAGTGAGTCAAAACCAGTATTGGACGCGAAAATCGCCCCTCTGGGGTCGTTGTTGCACGCGATCTTACAGAATAGCGGGTCGCTCGACCGGTTGTACGTCTGCGAGCGATGGGGCTATACCCACGACACGAAATGCCGCAAGCGGTTGCCGTTGAACCGCTTTTGACCCAATGGACCTTCACTGATGGGCCATTGACCGATTATCATGCTTTACCCTCGCTCGATTCAGCCACGGCCGCCGGCCAGCCGCGCCGCCTCCGGTCGCCGCCGCAACGCCGCCATCGCCGCTACGCCAAGGAAGGGACCTGGCGCCAAGGCAGCAAACGCCCAGGGCCAACCAACGACGTCGACCAGCAGCGGCACTAGATGGATGGTCACCAGCGTTAGGAGAAACCCAGCACAGGTCTGGGTGGTCAGCATGGTACCGACATGGGCCGGATCGGACAACTCGATGACGCTTGATGAGAACTGAGCCGAGTCAGCGATCACCGCCGCCCCCCACACCAGGCACAGCCCTCCGGTCAGGCGCCAATCGGCACCGTAAAGTAGACCAGCAGCCAGTGCGCAGCTGCCGCTCGCGGCCATCGCCCCTATGGTCACCGTGGTGCGCCCCAAGCGGTCGGCGCACAGGCCGCCGATCAGGCACCCGAGACCGCCTCCGACGCCGATCACGGTGAATGTGACGACGTTGGCATAAACGGGCGGCGCCCCACTCAAGGCAAAACTGGAGTTGAGGAAGCTGCCGATCCAGGCCCACATCGCGTAGAGTTCCCACTGGTGGCCGAAATAGCCAAAATTGGCCAGGCGCAGCGGCATATTGCGCCATGCTTGCAAGACGTACCCGGGCTGGAAGGGCGGCGCCGCAGTGCGATTGGGACCGAGCTGCGCCCATCCTACCAACCAACCGGCCGCCGCTGCTGCGGCCGTGGCCAGTCCTATGGTAAAGCGCCAATTGAGTCCGCCCAGGGCGTTGAACAGATGGGGGGAAGCCGAGCCGAGGGTCAGTGCCCCGACGAGAATGCCGACGAGCAGCCCCAAGTCGCCTTTGGCCCAACTTCCCACCATTTTCATCCCCACGGGATAGACACCGGCCATGCAAACGCCAGTGGCAAAGCGACAGACAAGCACCGCGGTCGATGAGGGCGGAAACATTAGCAGACCGAGGTTGGCCAGCGCCCCGGCCCACGCAGAAGCGCGGAAGAAGTGACGTGGTTCCAGCCGGTCAGCCAGGCCCAAGAGGGCGCTGGCGAGGGTGCCGAAGACGAAACCAACGGCGACCAGGCTGGCGAACAGCGAAGAGCGGAAGGCATCCAGATGGGCCTCCAGCTTCAACGCCGGCAGCACTGCAGTCGCCGAGAACCACAGCGACAGGGCCATGACTTCGCACAGTGCGATCAACGCCACCGCACGACCCTTCACAGAAAGCGATTGACTTGACGTATGGTTCACCAAATGCCCCTACTGTGTGAAATCGTTCCGAAGCGCAACCCCTCAGGCGAACGGTCCTATATATTTGAATATACATGTGAATCTGTCTTCGGCAATAGGGTCGCGTTTCGCGCGAAACTTGACCCCAGCAAATTCGCTATTCTAATGAGCCACTTGCAAAATGATCTGGCACGGGATCGCAAGGACCTCCTGCCTGGCGTCTCCATTGCATTTTGCCACGCCGTCGGCGTTTTTTATACGTTTTTGGGTGGTTATGCGCCTGTGAGGACAATTTTAGGCTTGGCAAGACCGTGATTGTCCGTTCGCCCGCTTTTCAAGGGCGGTTCTTGGACCGTGATTTGGATTTGAGGTCTCGCTTTATGTCACGAGGCGGAAGATTTGTGTCACGGTGATCGCTACGATGCCAAATATCAGGTAGCACATCACTTTGGTGCCGCCGCGCACGCGCACTGTGTTTCCGCCGTGATTGTCCTTGAGGTTGGCGTTGACCCGTTCGGCGCTCGTGCGCTCGTTGTAACGGACGTCCCCGGGCATGCGGTGGCCGATCATCCCGAGACGCTTTTCTTCGAGCGCCAGCTCTTTTTTGAGGGTGGCGTTCCGGCGCGGGTTGATGGCGATGACCGGGACATGGCCGAGAGAGCGGCTATGCTCCTTGATTTCGGCGACGTCGTAGGCGCTGTCCATGAGGTCGTAGAGGTTGACGGTCCGCCCCGCGGTCATCGTGGCCAAGGGGATCGCGGCTTGGCTATCGTGAACGGAAGCGGAGGTGAGAAGACAACTGATGGGAATGTCGCCATCGGCGGTATCGATATGCAGTTTGTAGCCAATCCATGTCTCCTGGTGTCCCTTGGCATTACGTTTGGCGCCGATGTCGCAATGCCGGGGCAGTTCAGCGAGCATTTGCGCCAAGCTCATATGCCTTTGGCGTTCGAGACGGCTTGGCTCCTTGGGCGAAGGCGTCTCGCCTTTACGCGGGCGCCCGCGCTTACGATCCGATTTTTCCGCTGGCGCCTTGGCGGGCTCCGCGGTGTGCCGCGGCTTTTCCCGGCCCTCGATCGCCGTGCTGTCGCGCGCGATATGGCCAACCAGCCTGTCCGCGTGGGTCCGCTTGATCAGGGCCTCGTGCAGCCGCGAAGGGAGTTCTGTCCCTGCGAATTCGGCAAAGGCGCGCGAAAAGGTCGATTCGCTGGGCACCTCCCAGGCCTGTGACCAGCCGCATAAGCGCCGCAAGGTCTTGTCGATCTGGATCCGCTCGATCAACATCCGGGTCGTTGGCAGGTTGAGCACCGCCTTGGCCACGAAAGCCCGCGCCAGGGCTGCGCGCTCGGCCAGCGGGCGCCCCGGAAGTCCCCGCCAGTGCCTCACGAAGGCTTCGATACGCGCCGTTTCCAACACCAGCGCAACTTGCCTGTGCATGGACATCAAAGGACCAATAGCTTCATCGAGAAACGGAAAGAGTTCGGCTTGAATGTCCCGCCAATATGCGGATAGGCTCTCGCGTAGCGACATCGCCGGTGGTCTTTCGCGTAACTTGGATGTGGTCTTTGGCGACTCAACATACCAAAAACAACGGCGCCCTGGCGTGTCGCCACCTTTTGAAAATAAACGGAAATTTTAGAAATTCACGACGGCTGTGTTATTTTGCAAAGGGCTCAAGCTTTAAACGAAGACAGTTTGCATAAATGTATCCGGCCTCTCGCGAGTGGACTGCTGTTGCAGCCAGGCCATGATGAGATGCGCACGCATCGTTCCCACAAAATGGTCAGGGCGCTCGGCCCGTTTTTTTTGCCAGGGCTTACGATACGCGGATCGACTGTTCGTTCATCACTTTCAGACCCCGCAATTCACGCTCGACGGATCATGCGCAAGCAAGATCACGCCGCTCGTAGGTTGCGCCAGGACGGATGAGTACGGCCCACGCCATTCTGGCTATCTTTGCGGCCATCGCGACGATGACCTTGTTACGATGCATGCGGCCATCCAGGCGATCGAGCCAAGAGCCGAGCATATTCCCTTGACGGTTCAGATGAGCGACGCAGGCGCGCGCGCCGTGGACCAGCAAGCGGCGAACATACGCATTTCCTCGCTTGCTTATTCCAAGGAGCGTCGTCTTCCCTCCCGTGGAATGTTGCCGCGGCACAAGGCCGAGCCAAGCCGCGAGATCACGCGCTTTGGCGAACTGCTTCCCATCGCCAATCGCCGCGAGTAGCGCTGTGGCGTTCAGAGGCCCGAGGCCGGGGATCGACATCAGCCTTTGGACAGGCTCGCTCTTGGCAGCCAAATCCTCGACCTGCCGGGTCACGTCGGTAAGCCGCCTATCCAAAAGCTGGAACTCATCCCAAAGCCCAGTTAGCAACCCACGCATCGATGGCGTCAGCTCGTTCGCCTCGTCGGCAATGACGTTTCCGATCGCCGCTTTGAATTTGCCCGCGCCTTGGTGGATTGCGATCCCGTATTCCAGACAGAAGGCGCGGATCTGGCAGATCAGTTGCGTGCGATTGCCGGCGATCCGGTCACGGATCCGGTGGAGAGCTTGCATATCGATCTGCTCGGGGGTCTTGACCTGAACGAACCGCATTGTCGGCCCGGGTCACGGCCTCAGCGATCGCCTGGGCATCCCGGGCGTCGTTTTTGTTCGATCTAACAAACGGCTTCACGAACTGCGCCTGCATGATGCGTACGTCGTGTCCCATCGCTATCAGCTTCCTCGCGAGCCACTGTGCGCCTGGACAGGCTTCCATGCCGATCAGCGCCTTCGGTGCGGCGGCGAAGAACGCCGGCATCGACCATCGCGTCAGTTTGAGCCGCTGGATCGGCTTGCCTGCCGCGTCACATCCGACAACGTCGAAGCGATTTTTTCCGATATCGATGCCGTAGACCGCGGCTCCAACTGGTTCCTTGCGCATAACGAACCTCCTTTTGGTTTAGCGCGGCGAGTTTAAATCCGCCACGACGACTGGGGAACCGGGGCGGGCCATCTCATTAATGGTGAGGCCCGCTGACAAGTGCGAGGCGGCCGCTCGTCTCCAAACGGCCTTCGAGATGAGCGAGCGGCGGGCCTGCCAATTGAGCGGCGCGGACCGGACGATGATCCGCTACCGGTCCCGCCGGCCGGACGATGCCGCCTTGCGGGCGCAGCTTCACGCGCTTGCGCGGGAGCGGCATCGCTTCGGTTACCGGCGTCTCTTCGTGCTGCTGCGGCGCGAGGGTGAAACCTGCGGCAAGAACCGGGTCTACCGGCTCTACCGCGAGGAAAAGCTGGCGGTGCGCAAGCGCCAGGCGCGGCGCCGGGCGGCAGGGTGCCGGGCGCCCGTGCCGGTCGAGACCAAACGCAACGCGCGCTGGTCGCTCGACTTCGTCCACGATCAGTTCGCCTGCGGACGGCGGTTCCGCATTCTCAACGTCGTCGATGACGTGACGCGCGAATGTCTGGCGGCGATTCCGGACATGTCGATTTCGGGCAAGCGGGTCGCGCGGGAACTGAGCATCCTGATCGAACGGCGAGGGAAACCAGGGATGATCGTCTCAGACAATGGGACGGAGTTCACCTCGAACGCGATCCTATCCTGGGCGCAGGAGAACGGCGTCGCATGGCACTATATCGCACCGGGAAAGCCGATGTAGAACGGCTTTTGCGAGAGCTTCAATGGCCGCATGCGGGACGAACTCTTGAACGAGACGCTGTTCCTCGGGCTCAATCATGCCAAAGAGAAAATTGCCCTCTGGACGAATGACTTCAACACCAGCCGGCCGCATTCCGCGCTCGGCTATCTGACCCCGGCGGCCCATGCCGCCAATCTCACCGCAACAGGCGGGCGGCGGCGCAACCCTGACCATATGTGGACGCCTCTTTGGCAAGAACTTTTTCGACGTTTCTGCAAATCGGTCGGTTGCAGCCATATGTCCGGCCTTTCGATGCAGTCGAGTTTATGGACTGCTGGCCTTGATGTTTTTCGCGGATCAGATCCCTATCAGCTCTTCGCGCTGAGCGCGCTGGTCAGGCCGGGCTCTTCCAATCCCCGGAATGACCGGGTTGCATCAACGTCTTTTGCCCTTCCCAATTCCGTGGATCAAATCGCTATTGGACCATTCGGCTCTATCATGCCGGCATGATGCGATAGTCCTCCTTTTTCACCATCACCGCCCAAGCGATCCGCGCCATTTTGTTGGCGAGCGCGACGGCCACGACGCGTGCCGGTTTCTTTGCCAGCAAGGTCCTGATCCACATCGTCTTCGCCGATCCCTCTTCCTTCGCGAAGCGAATAACGGCCGTGGCCCCGTTGACCAGCAGGCTACGAATGTAACTGTCACCCATCTTTGTGATTCCGCCGAGCCGCTCCTTGCCGCCGGACGAGTTCTGCCGGGGCGTGAGGCCGAGCCAAGCAGCGAACTCTCGGCCCGATCGGAATATTGTTGGGTCCGAAACCGCAGCGGCGATCGCCATCGACGTGATGCAACCAAAGCCGGGGATGGTTTCAAGTCTGCGGCTTACCTCGTTGGCGCGATGAATTTTCACGATCTCCGTCTCAAGTAGTTTGATGCGCTGCTGCAAGTCATTCATCGTCGTTAGAAGCGGCGCGAGAAGTATAGGTACAAGGTCCGGTAGCGGTTCACTTTATCGGGTGAGGAAATCAATCGCTCGATCAGCGCCACCACGTTGTTCACACACATTGTCGCGATAATTCCAAACTCGGCAAGGTGAGACCGTATCGCATTGGCGAGCATCGTCCTCTGCCGGACCAGAAGATTGCGTGTCCGGTGCAGCATCAAGATTGATTGTTGCTCGGCTGTCTTGACAGGCACGAACCGCATCGTCGGCCGGCTCACTGCCTCGCAGATCGCCTCGGCATCCGCCACGTCATTCTTGCTGCGTTTGACATAGGGCTTCACGTAAGCCGGCGGCATCAGACGGACTTCATGTCCGAACCGTTCTATCTCGCGAGCCCAATAATGTGCTGTCCCGCAGGCCTCGATCCCTACCAGGCAAGGATTGAGCTTCGCGAAAAAGGCAAGGACTTCCTTGCGACGCAGGGCGCGACGAACAACGGCTTTCCCGTCCGGCCCAATCCCGAGGACCGGCCGCATGGGGCCATCGGCAACAAGCCCCCGGCCGCGTTGATGATTCACGATGGCGCTGCCAGCCCGCCATCGTGAAAAAGATGGAAGACTCTAGTGCATTGAGCCAGACATAGGATTCACAAAGTCGTGGAGGCGTGCGAGTCTGGAGCCATGGCCCAGACAGTCAGCATCCTACTGAACGCCCGCGACGGCGAACGCCTCAAGCAGATC
>JBEKFQ010000123.1:0-6882 GCA_050013235.1 Beijerinckiaceae bacterium | reverse complement strand
GTCTCAAACGACGAAATGAAAAGCCTCAACATCCAACGCGCCGATTTCCACGGCGAATGGAACTATACGATCGCTCCTTCAGCCCAATTACGTGAAGCGTTTGTTTCCTGACGGGCGCTAAGATATTCGTATTTTCGCGAGACTGTTTTCGAGCGAACTCATGGCCCGCAGCTCTAGCCCCGGATTTTTAACACCGATCATGGCGCGCAATTCACAAGCGCGGCTTTCACGCGGCGGGCATCACTATTTCGATGGACGGGCGCGGCCATTTCATAGACAACATTTTCATCGAACGGCTGTGGCGCTCGATGAAATACGAAGAAGTGTATTTGAAGGCTTATGCTGATGGCCGGGAAGCGCGGGCCGGCATCGGGGCTTGGATGGTCTTTTACAATTACCGGCGCCCACACCAAGCGATGAACAACAAGATGCCAATGGAAGTCTGGCGCGATGGCATGGACATGATCGAAGCGGCGGCGCGAGGAACCTGTGCCATCGGCGGCTGGATGCGGGGTGGAAGCAACGACGCGCAGGCGATCGCGACGCTTCATCAATATCGGCTGCGTGTAATTCCGCTAGACCATCTTCGATTGCAACGAACCAGCCTACCTCCTCTTCAGACATGACCAAGCGCACCAGAAACGTACTGATCGTGGTAGCAGTTCTTCTCGCGCTCGGTGGCTTCGCAGCCTACAAGTTTGCGGCTTCCATCCGAGATTGGATCAATCCCTCGCGTGGGCCAGGCTTTCTGCTCGTCTCCGGCAATATTGAAGCGCATGAGAGCGTTCTGAGCTTCAAGACCGTGCAATCGCGCATCATCGAATTACCTTTCGACGAGGGGCAATGGGTGACAGTGGGAACGTTGATCGCGCGTGTCGAATCGGAGGACTATTGTCAGCAGGTCGTGATCGCGCAGACGGCACTTGAAACCCAGAGACGGCAGCTCGATGTCGCTCGCCAGAATGTCGAGGCCGCCAAGAAAACCGTCGTCAGCGACGAGGCGGATCTTCAGATGAAGCAGCTCGATTACGATCGGGCGCTAAGGCTTTTGACGACCGGCGCCGGGACGGTCGAAACGCGAGACCAAACGCTCACGGCTTTCCGACAGTCGACGGCGGCACTCGATCGCGACAAAGCGCTCGAATCCGCATCGGAGCGGAATGTCGCTTTGGCTGAAGCCAATATCCGAAATGCGGAAGCAAGCCTCAATATGGCGAAGATCGTCTTGGGATATACGACGCTGACCGCGCCTTTCGACGGTGTGATCCTGGTCCGCCAAGCCGAACTCGGCGAGGTGTCGTTGCCCGGTGCGCCGGTGGTGACGCTCGCGGATTTGGATCACGTCTGGCTCCGCGCCTATATCAACGAGCAGGATATCGGCAAGGTGCGCTATGGCGCGACGGCCATCGTGATGACCGACACCTATCCCGGCAAGAAATACCAAGGCCGAATTTCGGTCATTGCCTCGAATGCCGAATTCACGCCGAAGAGCGTAGAGAGCTATGCCGAACGTGTGACTCTCGTCTATCGGATAAGGATCGACATCTATAATCCGACGCATGAGCTCGTCCCCGGCATGCCGGCCGATGCGCATATCCAATTGCTGCCGCCCGGTCCGTCATGAGCGACCCAGTCCCCGACATGATCTTGGCACAGGATGTCAGCAAGCATTTTGCCGCCCTCACCGCTATCGAACATCTGAGTTTCGCCTGTACGCGCGGCGAGATCTTCGGCTTCGTCGGCCCGGACGGCGCCGGCAAGACGACCGTCATGCGGCTTCTTGCCGGCATCATGCCGCCGGATGCGGGCTCGATCGTCATCGACGGCGTCGATGTCGTCGCCGACCCTGAAGCCGCAAAAATGCATCTGAGCTACATGCCGCAGCGCTTCGGCCTTTATGAAGATCTCACCGTCGATGAGAACATCGCCTTTTTCGCCGATCTCTTCGAGATCGACCGCAAGACACGCGACGAGCGTGCGCTCCGGCTCTTGTCCGCCTCGGGGATGCTGCCGTTTCGCAAGCGCCGTGCGGGCCAGCTTTCGGGAGGAATGAAGCAGAAGCTCGGATTGACCTGTTCGCTCGTTCATACGCCGAAAATCCTGCTCCTCGACGAGCCGACGGCCGGTGTCGATCCCGTCTCGCGGCGGGATTTCTGGCGCATTCTCTATGGTTTGCGCGGAGAAGGCGTCACCATCGTCATTGCAACCTCCTATCTCGACGAAGCCGAGCGCTGCACGAGACTGGGCCTGCTCTATGGCGGCCGCATGCTCCATTGCGGCACGCCGAATGAGCTGAAGATGCTCATGCCGGGAGAGCTTCTCGCCGTGACCTCACCGCAGGCGCGCAGGGCACGCGATCTGGTGAGAACTCTCCGGGGTGTGTCCAAGGCGCTTCTCGTCGGCGACGGCATTCATATCGTCGTCGACGACGCAGGTCGCAGAAAGCCGGAAATTGCCGATGCATTGCGACAGGCCGGGCTTGGCTTCGATCAGATCGAGCAGCTCCGACCGTCAATCGAAGATCTGTTCGTCTCGCTTCTCGATCAACCGGGCGACGGCGCATGAGCGAGCAGGCCTCTCCTTCCGAGCCGCGCATCATCGCCGACCATCTCGTGAAGCGTTTCGGCGCCTTCACCGCGGTCGATCAGGTTAGCTTCACCGTCGGGCGCGGCGAGATCATGGGCTTTCTCGGCCCCAATGGCGCCGGCAAATCGACCTTGATCCGGATGCTCTGCGGATTGCTGCGTCCATCCGGCGGTCGGGCGCTCGTCGCGGGAATCGACGTTGGCCGAGATCCAGAGCATGTCCGCGAACATATCGGCTATATGTCGCAGAAATTTTCCCTCTACAACGATCTCTCGGTCATCGAAAATCTCAGATTCTTCGGCGGCATCTATCGGGTGACCGGCGCAAGGCTTGCGGCGCGGATCGCCTTTGCGATCGAAATGGCGGGCCTGACGGGACGGGAAGATACGCTCGTTTCCACCCTATCGAGCGGCTGGAAGCAGCGACTCGCGCTTGGTTGCGCCATTCTGCACCAGCCGCCGGTGCTCTTTCTCGACGAGCCGACCTCCGGCGTCGATCCCAATTCCCGGCGCCGGTTCTGGGACCTGATCTATGCGCTTTCGGAAGAGGGCGTGACTGTGCTGGTCACGACCCATTACATGGACGAGGCGGAATATTGTAATCGCATCGCGCTGATCAACCAGGGCAGGCTCGTGGCACTCGGCAGTCCGAGCGAGCTCAAGCGTCGAGCGCTTCACGGCGATCTCTTGCTCGTCGACTGTGAAGACCCTGGCGCCTTGCTGCTTGCTTTGGAGCGAGCGCCTCACGTGCGCGATGCCGCACCCTTCGGCTCGTCGCTGCATCTTCTCGTCGATCATGCGGGAGACGACCTTCCCGCAATCGAAGCCTATCTCGCTGAACGGCATCTGCATTGGACCCGCATCGAGCCTATCATGCCTTCGCTTGAGGATGTCTTCGTGCAATTGGTCGAGGCGACGGTGCCTAAGGGGCAGCCGCCATGAGAGCACAGCGAGTCAAGGCGATCGCACGAAAGGAGCTGCTCCAGGTGGTGCGCGATCCGCGAAGCCTGATGATCGCCCTTCTGATGCCGCTGTTCCAGATGGTGCTGCTCGGCTATGGCGTCAGCCTGGACATCAAACATATTCCGGTTTGCACCTTCGACCGGGAGGCGAGCCAGCACAGCGAAGCTTTGTTGAAGCGCTTTCAGGCCTCGACCTATTTCCGGATCGTCGAAGCCGCGCAAAACTATCAGGCGGTCACAGAGGCCTTGGATTACGGGCGATGCAAGATGGCCATTGTCGTGCCGCCCGAGTTTTCCGAACGCCTGAACGACAGCGGCAAAAGCTATGTGCAACTCATTCTTGATGCGACTGACGACAATACCGCCAATATCGGGCTCGGCTACGCGCAATCCGTGGTTTCCGGATTTTCCAACGATATTGCCGTCCTCTATGCCAACCGGCAGAGCATAGTTCAGCAGAACCAGCCGGTCACGCTGCAATCCCGCGTCTGGTTCAATGAGGATCTGGACAGCCGGAACTTCATCATTCCTGGCGTCGTCGCCATGGTGCTCGCTCTGGTCGGCGCGCAGCTCACCTCCTTGACGATCGCGCGGGAATGGGAGCGCGGGACAATGGAGGTTCTGATCTCGACGCCGGTCACGGCGCTCGAAGTGATGATCGGAAAGATCATGCCTTATTTCATGATCGGCCTGTTTGATGCGGCCTTCTGCCTGGCGCTCGCGGTCTTCTGGTTTCAGGTCCCGTTCCGCGGCACGCTCTTCACGCTCTTCTTCACGACATCGCTGTTCCTGGTGGTCGTGCTGGGCGTCGGCTATCTGATTTCGGTCGCGGTGCGCAGCCAGATCGGCGCGAGCCAAGTGGCGCTGCTCGTGACCTTGCTGCCGACGTCGCTGCTCTCCGGCTACACCTTTCCGATCGATCAGATGCCGGCGCCCGTCCAGGTGATTACCTATCTCGTCCCCTCGCGTTATTATGTGACGATCGTCAAGGCGATCTTCCTTAAGGGCGCGGGCATCATCGAGCTCGCGCTGCCGATCACACTCTTGAGCCTCTACGCGTTGGTGATCGGCACGCTCGCGGCGCGCGCCTTCCGCAAGAGGCTGGATTGACGTCATGTTCGGCCGCATTATCACTCTGATGATCAAGGAATTCATCGAACTCCGGCGGGATACATGGGCGCGGTTTCGCCTCATAGCCTGGCCTCTCGTTCAGGTGATCGTCTTCGGCTATGCGGCGACTTTCGAAGTGTTCAGCGTGTCGACAGCGGTTCTCGATTTCGACCATAGCCAAGAGAGCCGGGAATTGATCTCGCGCTTCACTTATACCGGCCGCTTTCATGTCGTGCGCACGGCGCAGACGCAGGCGGATATCACTCGGGCAATCGACCGGGGCGACGCCACGGTCGCGATCGTCATCCATCCGCGCTTTGCAGAATATCTCCGCAACGGCCAGTCCGCGCCGCTGCAAGTCGTCGTCGACGGAACCAACTCCAACACGGCGATGGTCGCGCTCGGCTATGTTGACGAGATCGTCTCACGATTCTCGCAAGATTATGCGAGCGATCTTGCGACAAGGCTGCACGGCGGACAAGATTCCAGAATCGTGCAGGTCATGCTGGAACAAAGGCCATGGTACAATCCCGACCTCAACAGCCGCTGGTTTTTCGTCCCGGGCGTGATCGCCACATTGACCTTGACGATCGTCGTCAACCTCACGTCTTTCGCTGTCGTGCGGGAACGGGAAGTCGGAACCTTGGAACAGATCATGGTGACGCCGATCCGCTCCATGGAATTCATTCTCGGTAAGACCGTTCCTTTCTTTCTCCTCGGCCTCTGCCTCGTAAGCCTCATCGCCGCAGCCGGAACCTTATGGTTCCGCATCCCTTTCATCGGCAATCCCCTGGTCTTGTTGCTCGGAACCTCGCTCTACCTTCTGAGCGTGCTCGGTATCGGCCTCTTGATTTCGACCCTGTGTTCGACCCAGCAGCAGGCTTTCGCGACGAATTTCTTCGTCGTCAATCCGTTGTTCACTCTGTCGGGATTCAGCTTTCCGATCGCGAGCATGCCGATTGCGCTGCAATGGCTGACCTATCTCGATCCGGTCCGCTATTATCTCATCATCATTCGCGGGACGTTTTTGAAAGGTGTCGGCATGGCGGTGCTTTGGCCGGAAATGCTGGCGCTGGCTTTGCTGGCCGCAGTGCTCCTCGCTTTATGCGTTCTCCGCTTTCGTAAATCCCTTGATTGAGGTTCTCGCGGTTCCTTCGACTAGACGGCGGCATTATCAGCAATTTTCCCCTGGAACTGGTGATCAAACGCTGCGGCTCCGTCGGCAGGCGCGTTTTTTTCGTCGATTTCTTCGACGGACCAAAAGCCGTTGCCTCAGAATCTCGTAGAAGTGTGGATGCGCCACGAAGCGCTTCGAATGTGAAATCGCCCTTTAATTGCGGGAGGCTGTCAACTCCTTTTCAGCTTCTCGAAAGACTGCCGTTTTCTTCGGCATGAACGAGTTGATCCGGTCCGCCGCGAGCGCCGCGCGGAGCTGATGGTAAGGGTTGCGCAGCGCGGCGCGCTCTTGGAAACGAGCGCTGACCGTTTACGTTGACGGCCGAAGCCGGCGGCAGTTGATTTTCAAACGGCATGCCACAAGGCATGGGATATGATGTGTCCTGACGCCGGGGTCACGGTCCTTTCCGAGGTCGTCGAGCGCCTCATGATGAAGTTCGGGCCGGATGCCTCAACGTTTGGAGCGAAGTGCGGTTTTCCCGCCTTCTGCGATTTCACCGAGGTCATCCCACCACCGTCCCGGCGGGGACATCGCCGGCGCCGCGAGCGGGCCGGTGATTCTTTTAGCGCCTGTGTGGATTAGGCGGAGTTCTTCGCGTGGCCCCACTCGAACGTGGTGCCGTCCACCCAGATGCAATGCAAAACGATTGCTATCTTGCGCGCGATCGCGACTTTCGCCTTTTTCATGCCGATGCGTTTGACCAGGAGCATGCCCCACGCTTTCAATACCGACCAGCGTTTGGTTCGATGAAGAAGGTGTAAAAACGCATCCAACAACGACCCCACCCTCTTTTAGCGTTAAGTCATTGATACATCGAAGCGATCGCACGTCTGTCCGGGGTCATGGTTGGAAGCGAAACGCGACCCCAAAGAAATCCACTATTCACCTACGAGGCCAAAACGTTACCCAACGCGGGCAGTGGGGCAGCCGTCGACGCCGATTTACAGCACACCCGCTTGCGGCCTATTTCTTCAGCTTTTCGGCCTCGGAATCCAGTTTCGCACGGTCGTTGCCAAACTTATTGATCAGCATCTCCGCCCGGTCCCTG
>JBEKFQ010000122.1:0-6933 GCA_050013235.1 Beijerinckiaceae bacterium | reverse complement strand
ACCCGAATACGACGCCATGAGAAACGCCGGAAAACCAGCAAAGGTCGCCCTTGTCGCCATCGCTCGAAAACTGCTCGTGACCGCGAACGCTCTCGTGAAATCCGGGCAATTGTTCGAAAAAAGAAAATAGCCTCTTGACGATCAATACAGTCGCCGGGCTCGCCTCCGGCGACCCGGAATGACGGCACTGCCCTTGGGAGAGGTTCGTGATTCATTAGAACTAGGCTCTAGCCGAAGAACCAGTGTCCGAGGAGACGCCCGAACGGAAAGGTGAAGCCCCCCGCGATCAGTAAAGCGCCGCCGATCATGCCGCGCACGACCCGGCGATGGCGGCGGATATCATGCTTATAGGCGTACCATCCCGCGAGCGGCGCCTGAATGATCACGAAGGCCGAGAGCAAATGGATCGGGCTCAAACCACCGTGGTTGATTCCCCTGATTCCGAAAGAGATCGCGGCTGTGGTCAGCATGAGGACAATCCACAGCCGTCCGAGAAGCCGGTGGAGCCGGTCGCCCCGGCGGCGTAGAAGCATGACCGGCGTCAGTACCAACGCGCCCGATATCGTCGCGAGATGCACCCACACGGACCAGGGAATCGTGGCCCATTCGGATTGCCCGCGCGCCACCGCCGCCGCGACGCCCACGAGAATCACGAGAGCGCCGGCCGCGAGGGCATAGTCGACGGGCGCCGGAGCTAAAGACGTAACCCGCCCCCGCTGTTTAGGCGCCGCCACGCTGGTCATGTTCATCTCCGCCTGATTACGCCGTAAACATACCGGAATAGGCGGGGTGGTCAAGGCTTCATGCTATGCATTCGAGCGGCTGGCGCTCGACAAAGCAGTAAGTGACGGCCTAACCTCGTCAATATGCGCCGCTCCACCCTTTCCTGCGAGGCAAGATGCTCCGGCTCGTCCTGACGCGCGTTGCGGCGGCCGTCCCCACGCTCTTGGCGGTGGTGGCGCTTTCGTTTCTCCTCACACGGCTCGCGCCGGGCGGCCCGTTCGATGCCGAGCGCGCGCTCGACCCGGCGATCCAGGCCAATCTCCGCCGCCTTTACCATCTCGACCGCCCGCTCCTCGAACAATTCGGCTTCTATCTCTGGAACTTGTTGCATGGCGATCTCGGGCCGAGCACGCATTGGCGCGATTTCACCATCGGCGAGCTCTTCGCCAAGGCGCTGCCGATTTCGATTCAACTGGGCAGCGAGGCTCTGGCCCTGGCTCTGGTCTTGGGTACTAGCATCGGTCTCGCCAGCGCATTGCCGCAGCGCGGCGCGGCGAGGTTCGCCGCCCGTGGCGTTTCGATTTTGGGCGTTGCCTTGCCGGTCTTCGTTACCGCGCCTCTGCTGCAACTTGGTTTTGCCCTCAACCTGCATTGGTTGCCCGCCGGCGGATGGGGGGATGGTGCGTTGTCGCATCAGATCCTTCCCGTTTTGAGTTTGAGCCTGCCGCAAATCGCCATTGTCGCGCGATTGACGGAGACCGCCATGCGCGAGGCTTTGGGGGCTCCGCATATCCGGACTTTGCGCGCGTTTGGCCTGCCGGGCTGGCATATTGCCGCGCACGCCTTGCGCGGCGCGCTGTTGCCGGTGCTCTCCTATCTCGGTCCGGCAGCGGCGGCGCTGCTGACGGGATCGATCGTGGTGGAAACGATTTTCGGCATTCCCGGCATCGGCCGCTATTTCGTCGATGGCGCGCTCTCGCGGGATTATACCCTGGTGATGGCCACGGTGATCGTGGCGGGCGCCATGGTCATCGCCTTCAATCTTCTCGTCGATATCGCCTATGGCTGGATCGATCCACGGGTGCGCGATGCCTGACGCCTCTGTCCCGCTCTGGCGGTCTCTCCTGCGCGATCGCGGCGGGCTGGCCAGCCTCCTTGTGCTCGGTCTGATCACGCTTGCCTGCATCTTCGGCCCGATGATTTCCCCGCATCCCTACGATCGCGTCTATCCCGATTATGTCTTGGCGCCGGCCTCGCTGGGCGCGCATCCCTTTCCCAACGAATTGGAGCAGGCCCGTGGCGTGCTCGCCGTCCGGATGCACGCCGGCGTGCATTTCGAAGAGGCGGCAAGTGGCGGGATGGCGGTGGTGATTGCAAGCTCCAGCGCGCTCGATCCGCGCGTCACGCGCGCGCTGGAGCGCTCCGATATTCTGCGCCCCACCGGTCCGGCCGTCAGCGCCAACGACGGACGGCAGCTGACGATTCCGGTCGAGATCAAACGAAACCATTTCCTATTCGGCACCGACGCCAATGGCCGCGACCTCTTGACCCGCCTGCTCGCCGCGGGACGGATTTCGCTGGCCGTGGGGTTGCTCGCCTCCGCCGTCGCTCTCGGGATTGGCGTCACCTATGGCGCGATCGCGGGCTATGCCGGCGGGCGCGTGGATGGCGCGATGATGCGCCTTGTCGATATTATCTATGCGTTGCCCTTCATCTTTTTCGTGATCGTTCTCGTCATGATCCTTGGCCGGAGCATCGCCTTGATCTTCGTCGCCATCGGGGCGGTGGAATGGCTCGACATGGCGCGAATCGTCCGGGGACAAACGCTTTCGCTCAAGCACCGCGATTTCGTTTTGGCCGCGCAAGCGCTGGGTGCCGGAGACCGGGCCATTCTCACGCGGCATATTCTGCCCAATATGAGCGGTGCCATCGTCGCTTACCTCGGCCTTCTCGTCCCCCGTGTGATCCTGGCCGAAAGCTTTCTGTCCTTCCTCGGCCTCGGCGTGCAGGAGCCGTTGACGAGCTGGGGCATTCTCATCAGCGACGGCGCGCGCAATATTCAAGGCGCGGTACATTTGTTGGTGTTCCCCGCGCTCTTCCTCGCCATCACCCTCGTCGCGGCCCAACGCCTTGGTGAAGCCCTGCGCGCGTCGAGCGTTCGGGAATGAGCGGGGAGGCCGCCCCCGAGCTGTTCCGCTTCGAGCATTTGAGCGTTGGCTTTGGCGCCGTTCAAGCCGTGCGCGATTTGAGCTTTGGCGTCGCGCCCGGCGAGACCGCCGCCATCGTTGGCGAGACCGGCTCGGGCAAGAGCGTCGCCATGCTCGCGGCGCTTGGCCTGTTACCGCCGGGCGCGTCGATCACCGGCAATGTGTTCCTCGGCGACCAGCCCTTGATCGGGTTGGAGCGCAAGGCGCTCGACCGTATCCGGGGCAAGGCCGTCAGCATTGTCTTCCAGGAGCCGCAATCGGCCCTCGATCCGCTGTTCACGGTAGGCGCGCAAATCGCGGCGGTGCTACGGTTTGGCCTCGGCCTGTCCCGCCGCGCGGCGCGATCACGCGCATTGGATCTCCTCGACGAGGTGGGGATCGCCGATCCACCCCAGAGGGCGCGAATGTATCCGCACGAACTCTCCGGCGGTCAGCGTCAGCGCGTCGCGATTGCCATGGCGATCGCGTGCGAGCCGCGTGTGCTGATCGCCGACGAGCCGGCGACCGCGCTCGATGCCACGGTGGCGGCGAAAATCATGGCGCTGCTGGCGGATCTCAAGCAGCGGCTTGGCATATCGCTGATTTTGATCAGTCATGATCTCGCGCTCGTCCGCCGCGTGGCGGATCGCATCCATGTCATGGAAAAGGGCCGTCTCGTCGAAAGCGGATCCGCCGGGGAGATCACGCGGCATCCCGCCCATCCCTATACGCGCATGCTGCTGGCCGCCGATTTTTGGCGCGCCAAGCCGCCGGCACCGCCGGGTCCGCCCTTGCTGACCGCGACAAATCTCAGGGTGACTTATCCCTTGCGCAAAAAATGGTTCGGCCCGCGACGGTTCTTCACCGCCGTCGACGGCATCGATCTGCGGATCGGCGTGGGCGAGACGCTGGGGCTGATCGGCGAATCTGGGTCCGGCAAATCGAGCGTTGGCCGCGCGCTCCTCAGGCTCGAGAAAGCGGAGGGACGTCTCGACTATGCCGGGCGCGATCTCATGGCGCTCTCGCGCAAGGACATGCTGCCGTTGCGGCGCGAGCTGCAAATCGTGTTTCAAGATCCCTTCTCCTCGCTCTCGCCGCGTCTCCGCGTGGCGGAGATCGTGGGGGAGGGACTGTTGATCCACGAGCCCAACCTTTCCGCCGAAATGCGCGTGGCGCGTGTGAAAAAGGTGCTGGAAGAGGTTGGGCTATCCGCCCATTTTCTCGCCCGCCTGCCGCATGAACTATCCGGTGGCCAACGCCAGCGCGTGGCGATTGCCCGCGCGCTCATTCTCGAACCGCGTCTCGTGGTGTTGGACGAGCCGACCTCGGCGCTCGACCGTTCGGTTCAAGCGGAGGTGCTGCGTCTGCTGCAAAGCCTCCAGGATTTCAGGGGCTTAAGCTATCTCTTCATCACCCACGATCTCACCGTCGCCCACGCCATCGCGGACCGGATCGCGGTGATGCAGGCGGGACGCATCGTGGAAGAGGGGCCAACGGAGCAAGTGCTCGGCGCGCCACGCGAGACCTATACGCGGGAACTCGTGGCGAGCGCGATGTTGGAATGAGGATGGAAAACGCCCCGACTTTTGGCAAAGAGGGCGACTTCTCATCGGTTGGGTGATTCCACCCAAGCGGAAAAGGCCCTAGGCCGCCTCGCGCTTGGCCCAGACCTCGGCGGTGTAATCCTCGATCAGGCTACGCGAGATGGCGCCGGGCGTGAATTTGTACGGGCCGATCTCGGAGACGGGCGTCACTTCCGCGCCGGTGCCGCAGATGAAACATTCGTCGAAGCCGGTCAGCTCTTCCGGCAAAATGCGGCGTTCGATCGTCTCGATCCCACGCCGCTTGGCGAGTTCGATCACGGTCTGACGAGTGATGCCGTTCAGGAAGCAATCGGCGATGGGCGTATGCAGCTTGCCGCCCTGCGTGAAGAAAATATTCGCGCCGGTGCATTCCGCCACGCGGCCCTGCCAATCCAGCATCATGGCGTCGGCATAGCCTTTGCGCTCGGCGGCATGTTTCGAGATCGTGCAGATCATATAAAGCCCGGCCGCCTTGGCGGCGCAGGGAGCGGTTTGCGGATCGGGACGGCGATAGCTCGCGATGTCGAGCTTGATGCCGTTCATTTTGGTCGCCATGTCGAACATGCTCGGCCAATCCCAGGTGGCAATCGCGACATTGATGGTCGAGTTTTGCGCCGCGACCGCCATCATCTCGCTGCCGCGCCAGGCGACAGGGCGGACATAGCATTCGCTGAATTTATTCGCGTCGACGACCTGCTGCTTGATCAAGTCGAGATCTTCGACGGAATAGGGGATTTCGAAATCGAGGATCCGGGCCGAGTTCTTGAACCGCTCGGAATGCTCGCGGGATTTGAAGATGCGCCCGCCATAGGCCCGCTCGCCCTCGAAGACGCTGGACGCATAGTGCAGGCCATGGGAGAGAACGTGAAGCTTGGCATCGGCCCAGGGCAGCATCACCCCGTTCATCCAAATAAACCCGTCGCGCTTGTCGAAAGGCAGGACGGACATGGGCTTGCTCCCTTGAGTTCTGACGTTGGGCAGCCAGGCCGGAATTGCCGGGCGCAGGCGCGTTGGGGTGGGAAACGCGGGCGGCGCTTTGGCCAACCCACCTGAGTCCGCCCAGTGTCCAATACCCTCGCGGCGCGATTTTGTTGAAAAATCGAGCGCGGCCGAAGCCACGCGGCACCACCGGGGTGTTTTCCTTGTTCCCTTGAGATGAAAGCGGTACCGTCCCTTCAGAAATGTGTCAACATTGCTGACGTAAAGGGCAAGGCATGGCGCTCCGGTCTGAACGGGCGATTGACAGGCCGGTAAGTAGGCGCAGAGCGGCGGAAAGCCCGCCGGAGCCGATGTTCGGGCTGATCGAATCGATGTTTTTCGCTTACCGCGATTTTGTCAGGGATGCCGACCGCATCCTTGCCAGCGACAAATTCGGCCGCGCGCATCATCGCGTGCTCTATTTCGTTTCGCGCCGGCCAGGTCTTACCATCGCGGAATTGTTGGAGATTCTCGAAATCACCAAGCAGAGCTTGAACCGGGTGTTGAACGACTTGCTCGAGCGCTCCCATGTCGTCACGCGCTCCGGCGAGACCGACCGGCGGCGGCGGCAATTATATTCGACCCCGCGCGGCGATGCGCTCATCGCGGAAATCGCCGCCGTGCAATCCGCCCGGTTCGAGAAGGCCTTCGCGGAGTTGGGGCCCGGCGCCAAACCGCAGGCGATGGCTTTTCTTCAAGCCATGACCGACCGGCCGGACCCTGGAGCGCCATCCGTTTGGGCGGAATCGGCCGAGTGATGAGAAATCCCGGGTTTTTGTTTTAGCGCGGAGCTTTGTCGGAAAACCGGAATCGCTTTTCCGGACCCCGCTTGGGAACAAGACAACTTTCTTAGACGGCGACAGGCGATCCGCCCCGCATCGATCCTTGTCTCCGGCGGGCTTTATACCCGCGCGGGCAAGATGGTCAGGCGCGGTTCCTACCCGGCTCCGCCATCGACATAGCGGCTCGAGCCACGGGCCAGGCTCGTCAGGGCGCCGGCCCCAGGTGTCGCATCTTCATTGGTGAGATGGGCGGCGGCATGCGCGCCGGCAGCCGGCGGTAGCTCGTTTCCCACAACCGGGGGACGCCTGCGGTTTTGAGTACGATCTGCTGGCTTGGCTTGCGCTCTTTTTACGGGAATCATGGGGATCCTCCTCGAAGCGGCCTGGTGCGGATAGTCTCAAAAGAAGAACTTATGGTTTCATAAGATGACCGCGGACTATCTATCGAAACGATAACAAAATTCGGTAGGCCGGCGCAAGGGGCGGGTCCTCGAAGGGGGCAAAGAAACCTGCGGCTTCCCGGCGGGGCGGTTTCCGCCAGGGTGGAATCACTGAAGTGATAATACCAACGCGCGTTGAATGAGACTCGTGGGCTTTTCAAAATTAATTTTGTCTGAATCAATGTGGCGGATCGAGAGGGATTCGCCATGACGGTTGCGCTTGCTTTACGCGGTGATTTTG
>JBEKFQ010000121.1:0-7044 GCA_050013235.1 Beijerinckiaceae bacterium | reverse complement strand
TCGCAAGAAGCGACGCAGCTCGCGGGCCTCGTCGGTCAGTTCAAGGCCGGCGGCGATCCGATGCGCCGGGCCCTGAAAGATGCCGCGCCGCACGCCTTCCGGGGCAAGGCCCCTGCCCCGGCTGCTAGGAAGCCGGTCCGGGCGCCACAGCCCGCGCAGCGGAACCCGAGGGCTGCCGCCGGCGATGGCTGGGACGAATTCTAGCGGACGAACGCTTTCGCCGTGCCGGTAGGGCCTCTTTCGCGGACGCGACCATCCCGTCGAGTCCTGCCGGTCTGCCTTAATCGAGCGCACCCTGTCGCGCCCGCTTTGTTGGGCGTTTGCCGCCGGGCCAGGATCATGGCGCCGGCCTGCGTTTATGGCGCGCTTGACAGACCAACTTGAAGAACGGCATACGCACCATGCTTCTCTCGTGCGAGATGATGAGGATTGCGTCTTCGCGTCAGCGAAGGCCAATTTCCGCTCCGGCTGGGCCTTGGTGTCTATCGCGAGTTCTTCCACGCCGCGCGGCACGGCTTCATGGCCGGAACTTTCCCGCGGCTCGGACATCTAGCCAGCAATTTGGTTCAGGCCTTGAAACGCTCTAACCTTTTCCCTGCCAAGGTGGGTTGACGATGACCTACGCCGTCAAGGAGATTTTCTACACGCTGCAAGGCGAAGGCATGCAGGCTGGCAGGCCCGCCGTCTTTTGCAGGTTCGCGGGGTGCAATCTGTGGACCGGCCGCGAGGCCGATCGCGATACGGCGGTCTGCTCGTTTTGCGATACTGATTTTATCGGAACCGGCGGTCCCGGAGGGGGAAAGTTCGAATCCGCGAAAGCGTTGGCCGCCGCTGTCGAAAAGACTTGGGCCGCCCAGGATGCGAGGCGCCGGCTGGTCGTCTTGACCGGCGGCGAGCCCTTACTGCAGGTGGATACGCCATTGATCGAGGCGCTGCACGAACGCGGGTTTGAGATCGCGGTGGAGACGAATGGCACGATCCGTCCGCCGCCGGGTCTCGACTGGATCTGCGTCAGCCCCAAGGCGGGCGCGCCGCTGGCGCTGATGGCCGGTGACGAGATCAAGCTTGTCTACCCCCAGGTTGGGGCCGAACCGCACCGCTTCGAGGCGATGGATTTCAAGAATTTTCTCCTGCAGCCGATGGACGGGCCGGCGCGGGAGGCCAATACGGCGGCGGCGGTTGCTTACTGCCTTGCCAATCCCCGCTGGCGGCTCAGCCTCCAGACCCACAAGTTTTTGGGAATCCCATGAAAATCTCGCAAGCCTTTACCTTCGAGGCTGCGCACCGGCTGCCAAACGTGCCGGAGACGCACCGCTGCCGCCGCCTGCACGGCCATTCCTACCGTGTCGAATTGCGCCTCGAGGGGCCGGTCGATCCCGACAGCGGATTCGTCGCCGATTTCTTCGATCTCGAAGCCGCGTTCGCGCCGTTGCTGGCCTGCCTCGACCACAACACCCTCAACGAGGTGGCGGGCCTCGAGAATCCGACCGCGGAGAACATTGCGATTTGGATCTGGGAGCGCATCCGGCCTGTTCTCCCGCAAATCAGCGCCGTCGTCGTTTTCGAAACCCCAAACTGCTGGGCCGAATACGACGGGCGCCCCTGAGGCGGGGCCGGGCTGCCCGGTTCGCTCGCCGAATTGCCGCGATATCTCTTAAAAATGCCCGGTGGAATTGAACGGCCACCAATCGGACGAAGGCGCGGGGCTGCCCGGCGCATTGGCGGCCGGGGGAGCGGCGTGACGATGGCTGTGGGCCTGGGCGTCAACGGGGCTCCTCGGAGACGAGCCGGAGATCGAGATCGAGCCGCCTTCGGCCTGGATCAACGAAAAGAGTTTGGCGGCATTGGCGGGGGAGATGCGGATGCAGCCGTGCGAAGCCGGGCGGCCCAATGAGCCGGTCGCGTAAGTGCCATGGATCGCATAGCCGCCATTGAAAAAGATCGAATGCGGCATCGGCGAGTGATGATATTTCTTCGAATAGTGCATCGTCTGGAGGTTGGTTGGCCGGTAAGAGCCCCGTGGCGTCACATAGCCGGAGCGAGCCGAGGAAATCGGCCAATCGTAAGTCTCGCCGCTGCCGGAGGTGACATGCATCCGCTGTGACGAGAGATCAACTTGCACGCTCACCGTTGCCTGCGCGGGATGCGAGATCGCGAAAAAGGCACAAAAGAATAAGACGAGTCTCACGGCGTTACGCATGACAGAATCCTCGAGACATCCGGTTCAAGCCACCCCGGCACGCATCTCAAACCAGATATCCAGACCGCGATCTCCACGTAAACGGCAAAATTGTACTATGGTTTACATAGGCGCAGCCTATACTGCTTACCCACGGGCGTCGTGAACAGCCATTGGCGCGTCCATCCCTTGGACCGAATCGCCGAAGTGACAAGAAATCGCTCTCTTTATAAGAAGTTAGAGCATTTTTCGGTGTCGCCGCCTCTATGATTTACCCGACGTTTTCGTTGCTTCCCCCGAGTTGAATTTGAAAAATTCAAGCGAGGAATTGGGCCGGTTTGATCGAGATCAGGGCTGGCTTGGCTGGTTTGGTGTAAATACATCCCGGCGCGGCCATGCGTATGATCGGTCTGGCCCTGTTTACTGCATGGCCTGAGGCGAGGGGTCGCGGCTCTCGAAATGAACAACCGGCGGGATTACACGGCATGAGCGTCGAACAAGTAGAGTCCGCGGACAACCAGCCATTTTATGTTTCCGCGGAAAAAATCTATCCGCAACGCGTCCATGGCTATTTCCGCAGGATCAAATGGGCTCTGTTGGTGATCACCCTCGGAGTTTATTATCTCTTGCCTTTCGTGCGGTGGGACCGGGGCCCCAACGCGCCCAATCAAGCCGTCCTAATCGATCTTCCCGGCCGGCGCGCTTATTTCTTCTTCATCGAGATCTGGCCGCAGGAAGTCTATTATCTCACGGGACTTCTCGTCATCGCGGCGATGACGCTGTTTCTGATGAATGCCATCGCGGGACGCATCTGGTGCGGCTATCTTTGTCCTCAAACGGTCTGGACGGACCTGTTTCTCGCGGTCGAGCGCTTTTTCGAAGGCGACCGCCACGATCGCATCGAACTCGACAAGGCGCCCTGGACCGCCAATAAAATTCTTCGAAAGACCGGCAAGCATCTCGCCTGGCTCGCCGTCGCCTGGTGGACCGGCGGCGCCTGGGTGCTTTATTTCGGGAACGCACCGACGCTCGTCAGTCAGCTCGCGCATGGGACGGCGTCGTTTGCCGTTTATGCCTGGATCGGCATCTTGACCGTCACGACCTATGCGCTCGCGGGCCATATGCGCGAGCAAGTCTGTCTCTACATGTGCCCGTGGCCGCGGATTCAAGCGGCCTTGACGGACGAACAAGCGTTGAACGTCACCTATCGCAAAGACAGGGGCGAACCTCGGATGTCGCTCAAACACGCGGCAAAAGCCCGCGCGGCCGGGCTCCCCGCCGGCGATTGCATCGATTGTCATCAATGTTTTGCCGTCTGCCCGACCGGGGTGGACATCCGCGAGGGGAGCCAGCTCGGGTGCATTCAATGCGGCCTCTGCATCGACGCCTGCGATACGGTCATGCACAAGGTCGGGAGTCCCGATGGATTGATTGGCTACGATACCGACATCAACAGTGCGCGGAGGGTTCAGGGGCTCGTTCCCGTCTACAATTTCATACGTCCGCGCACGATCCTCTACGCCGCCGTCATTTCCATCGTGGGGTCGGTCATTCTCTACTCCCTGGCGACGCGGTCGTTCACCGGTCTCGACGTCATCCACGACCGGAATCCGATCCTGGTTCAACTCTCGCAAGGCGGCGTGCGCAACGGCTATACGATCCGGTTTCTCAACAAACGGCCCCTCGAGCGCAAATTCAGCCTCTCGGCCGATGGCCTGCCGCCAGGCGCGGTGCTCGATGCGCAAGGCGCGGTCAATCCGGCAGGCGGCGTGCCAATCATTTCCGTGGAACCCGACAAGACGCTCGAGGTGCGCGTGACCATCACCGTCCCCCCGCCCGTGCACTTGCCGGAAACCACGGACATTACGTTCCGCGCCGTCGACATCGCGACGGGAGAGAAAGCCGTCACGCGGGACTTTTTCAAGGCGCCGAAACAGGATTGACGAGGGGCCGGCATCATACCAAATCACAGCGATCGCGACCTGTTCCGACCTTCACGACGCGTGGGGACCGTCCTCCGGCCGATTTTTAGGGATGACACGACGCCGTCATTGCGAGCGCAGCGAAGCAATCCATCTACGTGCAGGGGGCCGGCATGGATTGCTTCGCTGCGCTCGCAAGGACGCTGAAGACAGCCCGCGGTCACCGGAATTTGGTGTTAGATGCCGGCGGCTTGACGAGCCGATCGCGCCCAGACCTGCAAGGCCGTCCCTGCCAGGACCCGCAGCGGCATAGACTGCTGAACACTTGGTGTTGCTTCGACATCTAGGTCGTGGATGCCGGAGCCGATTTCTGCCTTCCCCGGCCGCCTGCGCCAGCTTCAATGGCCGGAATCGCGGCTTTTCTTCTCAAATCTAATTAAAGCTAGCGTGGAAAGCACGATGCGCGATCCGGGCATCCCCAATTCCTAGGCAGACCGAATCGCGCGGCCGCCGCATTAGCCACGGCAAGCTCCAGAATTAAATTCTATAAAAAGAATCATATTTAGTAAATTATCCCATTGCCAGAAAAATATTGTGGCAAAGAAAACACAGTGTTGCCCGTTTTGACGGCTTAGCTTCCTCAATCGACGGCGGATCCGGTCCTCTGACGGACTAAATTGCCAATGCATAACTATCTGTTTTTAAAATATCTCTATTCCAAATTCGCCGCCGTTCAGGCATCTCCTGGCGCCTCGTTTCACGGGAGTCCAGCGCGGCCATTGA
Source organism: Beijerinckiaceae bacterium (assembly GCA_050013235.1). Taxonomy (GTDB): domain Bacteria; phylum Pseudomonadota; class Alphaproteobacteria; order Rhizobiales; family Beijerinckiaceae; genus RH-AL1. Next base: position 2,160 of record JBEKFQ010000121.1, on the reverse strand, counting down.
GAAAATTGTGTCACAAAAGTGAAGCGTGCCACGCTATAGATGAGGTCACGTACTGGCTGGGGGTCGCCGGGCGACATGTTCATTTCAAAGTGGGGGCGTCTCGTGACAGCCAAAATTAACAGCAACAGTTCGGCAAGGACCGCCGGGAAAATGTTTAAGTCGGGCGTCGTCAAGACCGGTCTTGCGGCTGTTCTTCTTCTGTCCACTTCCGCCGCCGCGCTCCACGCGGATGACGCTTCCGTTCAGCAAGAGCTCGCGCAGCTCAAGGCGCAGATCGCCGCCCTGAAGGCTGCCGTCCGGGAACAGAAGGCCGAGACCAATAAGACCAAGGAAAAGATCAAGGTCGTCGCCGACCGTTCGGTTCCGCCGGCTCAGCCAGGCAATGTGAACCTTCAGGGCGCGCAATGGACCGCCGCCGATTATGCCCGCCACATCATCAACCCGTCCGATGACGGCAGCCTGACCTGGAACGGCGTCACGGTTTATGGAAACGTCGATACGGGTATCGGCTACGAATCCCACGGCGCACCACTGAGCACCACGTTGGCTCAGGGCGTCGGCGAACCGATCCAGAAGCAGAACTACAGGCCTTTGTTCAGCCTTGTCCCGAACGGCTTGACCCAGTCCTATGCCGGCATCAAGGGCAACATTCCGGTTACCTACGGCTGGAGCGCGGTGTTCGATCTCGAAACGCGGTTCTTGCCGACCTCGGGTCAGTTGATGAACGGCCCAGCCTCGCTCGTTCAAAACAACGGCCGCACTGTCTTTAACGGCGCCGAGACGACGAATTCGGATTCCGGTAAGCAAGGCCAGATCTTCACCTATGCTTATGGTGGCGTGGCCCATCCGGTTTACGGTACCTTGACCTTCGGCCGCCAAAATTCACTCGCGGGCGATTCGGTGGCGATCTACGATCCGACCGGCGGTTCCTATGCGTTCTCGCTGCTAGGATATTCGGGGACATTGAACAGTGGGTTCGGCTCGACCGAAAACGCTCCCGCGGATGAAAGCATCAAGTACCGCGACAAATTCGGGCCTTTCCGGGTTGGCTTGGGCTATAAGTTCGACAATCAAGGCAATGGCGGCTCCGGAGCCTTCTATGAAGGCGAAGTCGGGTTCGATTACGCTGGCTTCTCGTTCGATGGAATTTACGGCAAGGCGGACAATGCGATTTCGGCCTCTTCCTTGAGTGCGAAAGAAGTCGCGGGTACCACCGCTAGTAACACGGGTATCGGCGCAGCCAATGCGGAAAATGGTTTGGTGGACGCGACGATCTCGGACAACACGGCTTTCACGCTGCAGGGTAAATATGTAACCGGGCCGTTCCAGTTCTTCGCTGGTTACGAAAATATTCACTATAACAACCCGGCGAATCCTTATGGCGCGGCTACGCCGTTCTACATCACCGGGAATTACGGCGTTTATACTCTGACCCAAAACGCCTATACGACGGGCAAAATCCTGCAGCTCATTTGGACCGGCGCCAAATATTCGGTCCGGCCCGATCTCGATCTCACGGCCAGCTATTTCCATGAGATCCAGAACTCATATGCCAATGCCAGTGGCTTTGCGAGCTGCGGCTTCGCGGCGGCGCATTCGAACTGCGCTGGTACCGAAGATGCGGTGTCCTTGTTGGCTGTCTACCACTGGAGGAAGCGCTTCGACATCTACGGCGGTGTCCTGTACTCGGTCGTCAATGGCGGCTTGGCTAACGGCTATGCTGCGGCGTCAACCCCCGGCGGTATACAAGTCTCAAACTCCGCTGGTTCGATCGCCCCGACCGTCGGCGCGCACTACACGTTCTAAGCGTCTGATCGCTTGGGTTGATAGGACGACGATGCGTCCGGCGGGTTAATCCGCTGGGCGGTCAACGGAAACAAAAGCCTGCGCGGTCTCCGGATCACGCAGGCTTTTTCGTTCTCGGACCGGGCTGTCATTCCGGGGCGAGCCGGAGGCGAGAGACCGGAACCCGTGACAACGTTGCTGATCGAGGAACGCAAAAGGTTCGGCTGCTGAACGGTTTCGCTTCTTACGGCATCCACGTTATCTTGGGTTCCCGTATCTTGGCGTTGCTGCGTTATCGTAGCCTTTGCGAATACAGTCCGATGGGTTCCTGATCTCCCAAGTTCGTAGCCCGGCATGGGCGTGTTCGCTTTGTTG
>JBEKFQ010000120.1:0-7091 GCA_050013235.1 Beijerinckiaceae bacterium | reverse complement strand
GGGTGAGAACGAGCAGCTTCTTGATCATGATAGCTCCAATAGGGTTAGCTCAACCATAACCGGATAGTTCAACTTAAGTTCCCGTGGGCGCCCTGCGGGAAGAAGACGGCTGCCGAAAAACAGGGGCCGCCTTCGTCGAGCTGCCGTCGTCAACTAGTCCGTCGCGATCGACAATCTGGTACGATGCATCCTTGAGATCATGATCTGATCAGAGGAACGCGTAAGCGCGAACGTCCGCTTACGGGGCAGGATTGATAAGCGTCGAACGACCGACGTGGGCGAAAGCCGCCATCGCATTATCTGCAACGCAGTCCTCTCCATCTCCTCGCGCCCGCTTACCCCGCCTCGAAATCCAGCCCCAAATCGAGCACAGGCGCGCTATGCGTGATCCAGCCCACGGAAATCAGATCGACGCCGCTCGCGGCGATGGCGGGGGCGGTGTCTGGGGTAATCCGGCCGGAGGCTTCGGTGATGGCGCGGCCTCGCACCATCGCGACCGCGCGCGCAAGGGTGTCCGGGCTCATGTTGTCGAGCAGCACGGCGTCGACGCCGAGGCTCAGGGCTTCTTCCAATTGTTCTAACGTGTCGACTTCCAGCTCGATCTTGACGAGATGGCCGGCGCCGGCCTTGGCGCGTTCGAGGGCGGGGCGGATGCCGCCGGCGACCGCGATATGATTGTCTTTGATCAGCACGGCATCGTCGAGGCCGAAACGATGGTTGCTTCCCCCACCAGTCCGCACCGCGTATTTTTCTACCGCGCGCAGGCCCGGCGTGGTTTTACGCGTGCAGACGATTTGCGCCTTGTGCGGGCGCACGGCTTTCACGATGCCGTTGGTGACCGACGCGATTCCGCTGAGATGGCAGAGGAAATTGAGGGCCGTGCGTTCGCCCGTCAGCAGGCCGCGCGCGGGGCCTTCGAGCGTCGCGACGACCGCGCCCGGCCTGGCGGTGCCGCCATCCGGCAGTTCGATCCGCATGGTAACCCGGGGATCGAGCAGCGTGAAGGCGAGGCGCGCGAGGTCGAGGCCCGCGATCACGCCGTCCTGCCGGGCGCGGATCGTCATGCGGGCGTGCCGGTCCGCCGGGACGATCGTATCCGTCGTGAGATCGCCGGCGCGGCCAAGATCTTCGAGCAAAGTGGCGCGGACGAGCGGTTCGATCATCACGTCCGGCAAAGGCGGGATCGGCAGGCGCTCAGGCTTCACAGAGCGCCGCCATCTGTCCGGCGAGATCCAAAACTTCCGCCAGGGTGAAGCTCCGGCTTTTGGCCGTGGCGTCATGGGCGGGCCAGTCCGTGCGGCAATGCGCGCCGCGGCTTTCTTGGCGCTCCAGGGCGGCGGTGATGATCATGAGGCCGGTCAAGGCCGGGCCGGACGCCGGTCCATCGCCACGCGCGAGCGGCAACAAAGCGCGCAACCCCGCGAGCAGGCCCTGCCGGTCGCGCAAGACGCCGGCCGCGTTGGTGAGGATGTGGCGGACAGCCGAGGGATCCGGCGCGACGGGCAAGGCCGCGTGGGCCGCTATTCCGGGCCGCGCCGCCGTGCCCGCGATGCTTTCGGCCACGGCGCGGGCGCAGACCACGGCTTCGAGAAGCGAATTGCTGGCGAGCCGGTTGGCGCCATGCAGGCCCGTGCGGGCGACCTCGCCGCAGGCCCAGAGTCCTTCGACGCTGCTGCGCCCGGCAATGTCCACACTGATGCCGCCCATGTGATAATGCTGGGCCGGGCGCACGGGGATCGGTTCGCGGTCGGGGTCGATGCCCTGCGCGTCGCACAAGGCGGCGACGCCGGGAAAATGGCTGGCGAAGCCGCCGGGGACGATGCCGCGCGCGTCGAGATAGGTCTGGTGGCCGGCGGCGAGTTCCGCCCAGATCGCGCGGGCGACCACATCACGCGCGGCGAGTTCGCCGCCGGGCACATCCGCCATGAAGCGGCGGCCGGTCTCGTCCACGAGCTTGCCGCCTTCGCCGCGCACCGCCTCGCTGACAAGCCCCGCCGGGGTGCCCGGCGTGTCGAGCACGGTCGGATGAAATTGCACGAATTCGAGATCGGCGAGGGCCGCGCCGGCCTGCGCCGCCATGGCGAGGCCTTGCCCAAAACATCCCGCCGGATTGGTGCTGCGGGAAAACAATCCGCCAATGCCGCCCGTCGCCATCACGGCTTGGCCGGTGGCGAGCACGAACGGCTTCTCGCCTTGTGCCGCGAGAACGCCGGTGATCCGCCCGTCCTTGGTGAGAAGCCGCCGCGCCTCCACGCCATCCAGGACGGTGATGTTGGGGCAGGCGCGCACGGCGGCCGTGACCGCGCGCATGATCTCGCGGCCGGTCGAATCGCCGGCCGCATGAACGATGCGCCGGCGCCCGTGCGCCGCTTCCAGGCCAAGCTGTAAGGCCCCGGCGGCATCGCGGTCGAAACAGGCGCCGATTGCTACGAGTTTGGCGATGGCCTCCGGCGCGGCGTCGAGGATTTTGCGCGCGGCCACGGGATCGCAGAGGCCGTCGCCGGCATTGAGCGTGTCCACGAGATGTTGGCCCGGATCGTCGCCGGGGCCGACGCTGGCCGCGACTCCGCCCTGGGCCCAGACGCTCGAGGCTTCGGTCCCCAAGGGCAATGCCGAGAGAACCACGACCGGGCGCGGCGCGAGATAGAGCGCGGTCATGAGACCGGCGAGGCCGCCGCCGATGACGACGGGCTGGCCGGCGAGGGTGGCGGCGCGGCTCACTTGACCGCCAGCATGCGCTCGACCGCGCGGCGCGCGGCCTCCGCCACCGCCGGGTCGATGGTCACCTCATGCGTCAAATTTTCGAGGCACTCCCTGAGATTTCCGAGCGTGATCTTTTTCATATGCGGGCACAGATTGCAGGGCCGCACGAATTCCAGATCGGGATATTGGACCGCGACATTGTCGCTCATCGAGCATTCCGTCAGCAAGGCGACCCTGGGCGGCCGGTGCTCGCGGACATAATCGATCATCCCGGCGGTCGAGCCGGCATAGTCGGCTTCCGCCACGACGTCGGGCGGACATTCCGGATGCGCCAGTACGAAAACCCCCGGATTGGCCTCGCGCATGTCCCTGACGTCCTGGGGCGTGAAAAGCTCGTGCACTTCGCAATGCCCGGCCCAGGTGATGATCTCGACCTTGGTCTGCTTGGCGATGTTCTGCGCCAGAAATTCGTCGGGAATCATGATGACGCGGTCCACGCCAAGCGATTCGACGACCTTGAGCGCATTGCCGCTGGTGCAGCAAATATCGCTTTCGGCCTTCACGGCGGCGGAGGTGTTGACGTAAGTGATCACGGGCACGCCGGGATATTTGCGCCGCAGCGCCCGGACATCCTCCGCCGTGATCGATTCCGCGAGCGAGCAGCCGGCCGACGTGTCGGAAATGAGCACCTTGCGGGTGGGATTGAGAAGCTTCGCGGTTTCCGCCATGAAATGGACGCCGGCCAATACGATGACGTCCGCATCGCTGTCTTGCGCCATCCGCGCCAGGGCGAGACTATCGCCGGCGAAATCGGCGACGCAGTGGAAAATCTGCGGCGTCTGGTAATTATGCGCAAGGATCACGGCCTTGCGCTCTTTTTTCAGCCGCAGGATCGCGTCGATGTCATGCGCATAGGCCGGCCATTCGAACGGCGGGACGAAGCGGCTGACGCGATCGTACAGCGGGGCGGTTCGCGCAAGGGCGCTCGTCGCGGCGGCGGAAGACATGTACTTATACTCCTAACGAGCATTTCTCCGGAACGAATGTGATAGGGGTTCATCTTTTCGTCAAGGTCCAAGATGAATTGCGCTCGATATGAGTGAATTGGGCCCAAGACGAATGGAGATGGCCCTCTGCCGTTCGGCAGAGGCGCGGCCCGTCACGGCCTCGGCAGTTTGGTCCCGGCCACGGCGCGTTCGGCTTGGATGGCGCGGCGGAAGCGCACGAGCTTGGCCGGGCGTCCACCCGTGCCGGTCGCGATTGCGCCGGTATCCTCGACAAGGTCTTGTTGCTCGATTAGGCGCCGGAAGTTTTGCTTATGGACCAGACGCCCCGCCAGCGCTTCGACGCTGCGCTGGAGTTGCAGCAAGGTGAAGGTTTCCGGCAGCAGCTCGAAGACGACGGGGCGGTATTTGATCTTGGCCCGCAGCCTCGCCATGGCGGTGGCCAGAATCCGGCGATGATCGCCCGTCATGGCTTGGCCTGGTATGGTTTGGCCCGGTATGGTTTGCGCGCCGGTTTGCGGCGCCGCATGCCGCGCTTCCGGGATGAGACCGGCCTCGAACAAGAGTTCGTAACGTTGCAGCACGAGTTCCTCGTTCCAGGCCTGCGAATCGAAGCCGAAGGCAATGGCGCAGCGCTGTTCGCGCTCGCGCCGGAGGGCGGGACCGGCCGCGTTGGCGATCCAGGCGCGGAGTCCGGCTTTCAAGGCCGAGTCGACCGCGCTTGCGCCCTGGCGGCGGTCTTCCCAAGGGAAAAAGCTATACCAATCCCGCCATTCCGGCGTCGCATCGGTGGCCATGGCGGGACGTTCGCGCGTCAGGCCGAGATAGCTGATCGAGACCATGCGCGCGCCCTCGCCGCCGCCGCGATCCCGGTCGGCGAATGTATAGAGTTGCTCGACATAGCCGATGGGGTGGTGAGTCTGCTGTTCAACCCAATCGCGCAGACCCGATTGCAGCGAGCGATGGGCGAGTTCGAACGGGCCGGAGGGCAGGGCGTTTCCGCCGATGGTCAAGACCCGCGGCTGATCCTCGCTCACCGCTACGAGAACGGCGATGAGATTGACGGCCAAGACTTCCGCGGCATGAGCTTGAGCGGCGTGAGCTTGGTCGGCGTGAAGAACGGACGGCTCGCGGCTCATGCCATTCGCGCCTTGGATCCCTATGCCTTTTTGAGAAAGCAGGTCTTCAGCACTAGCCCCTTGACCTTGTCCGCATTGCATTCGATTTCGCCCTCGTCTCCAGTCAGGCGGATATTTTTGATCAACGTGCCACGTTTCAAGGTCACGGAGGTGCCCTTAACCTTTAAATCCTTGATGACATGGACGCTATCCCCATCGTTCAGAGGAGTGCCGTTGCTGTCTTTTACGATGTCGTCGGTCATGTCTGGGCTTCCGGCTTGTGGGGTGCAATAGCTTAGCCTTATTGGCTCGCGTTTTCCAGCGCCTTCGTCACGGCGGCAAATGCCGGTCCAGGAGGCGGATGCCGGCTTCCGGTCCCGCACTAATCGCGTCGGGCCGCACCGAGAAGATGTAACGCCCCCGCGCGATATGCCAGCCATGCCGCTTCACGTCGAACCTCGCGAGCAAGCGCGGATCGACTGAAATGGCGACCATGCGGCTCTTGCCGGGATCGAGGCTCACCCGGCTCCAGCCGGCGAGTCTGCGCGTGAAGAGGCCCTTCGCGCTCTCGACATAGATCTGCGGCGTGTCGATGCCCTCGCGTTCCCCCGCGTTGGTCACGCGAAAACGAACCGTTACGCGTCCGTGACTTCGTCCCACATGCACCGCGCCATAGGCGAAGCGCGTATAGGACAGGCCAAATCCGAAGGGAAAAAGTGGCGGCTGGTTGGTCCGGGCGAACCATTTGTAACCGGCATCCGCGCCTTCGATATTGTAATCGACGTCGAACATCGCGCCCTTCAGCACCTCGCCGGGATTCGCCGTGGCGGAATCGGCGTTGCGGACAGCGGTGCGCGGCAATTGGATCTCGCTGCGCGGGAAGGTCAGCGGCAGCCGCCCCGAGGGATTGGTGTGGCCGAACAGAATCGAGGTGATGGCTTCGGCGCCGCGAATCCCGGGATACCAGGCCTCCAGCACGGCGGGCACGGCGGATAGCCAAGGCATGGTCACGGGGCCGCCGGTTTCCAGGATCACCACGGTTTTGGGATTGGCGGCGGCAACCGCCGCGATCAAGGGCTCTTGGTTTCCCGGCAGGGCGAGGCCTGGAGCATCGCGCGATTCGTTCATCCATTGCTCCGCGAAGATCAGCACGATATCGGCGTCGCGCGCCGCGCTGGCGGCGGCTGGGATGTCATGACCATCGAGAAAGCCGACGGTGGCCCGCGGCAGCTCGCGCTTCACGGCCGCGAGCGGCGAAGAGGGGTCGTAGAGCTTGGGTTTGCCGAAGAATTTGCCGGGCGGGTCGCCCTCCATGCGAAGCGCGCCGAGCGGGACGACTTGCGACGAGCCGCCGCCGGACAAAACCCCAAAATCCGCGTGATCGCCAATCACGAGCACGCGCTCGAGCGCCGGGCTCAGCGGCAGGATGGCGCGATCGTTCTTGAGGAGCACGATGCTTTGCCGTTCGACGTCTTCCGCCACCTTGGCATGGGCCGCCTGGTCGAACGTGTCTCCGGCAGGTGGCGGATCGTCGAAAATGCCGGCCTTGATCTCGGCGCGCAAAATGCGAAACACCATATCGTCGAGCCGGCCTTGCGGCACTCGCCCGGCCTCGATGGCGGCTTTGAGCGGTCCGGCGAAATAGGGGCCGGGATCGAGATCGTCGCCGGATTCTTGATCCAAACCCGCCAGCGCCGATTTCTCCGTTGAATGGGTGCCGCCCCAATCCGACATGACCCAGCCCTGGAAATGCCAATCCTGCTTCAGCACGCTATTGATGAGAAAGGCGTTTTCCGAGGCGAATTCGCCATTGATCCGGTTGTAGCCGGTCATGACCGAGAAGGGCGCGCCACGCTCCAAGCCGATCTCGAACGCGAGAAGATCGGCTTCGCGCGCCGCCGCTTCGCCGATTTCGGAACTCAGCACGACGCGGCCGGTTTCTTGGGCGTTTACGGCGAAATGCTTGACCGTCGAAATCAGCCCCTGGCTTTGCACGCCGGCGATCATGGCGCCCGCCATCTCGCCAGTGAGCAAGGGATCCTCGGAGACATATTCGAAATTGCGGCCATTGCGGGGATCGCGGATGAGGTTCGCGCCGCCCGCCAGCATCACGTTGAACCCATATGTGGACGGCCGCCTCCCAGCATATGTGGACGGCCGCCTCCCAGCAAGGGTGTTTGTGCAGTGCTCTGATCAGATCGCTTGCGTCCATATGTCCGGCCTGTTGTTGCGCTCGCACATGAACGCTGGCCAAGATGGTTTCCGC
>JBEKFQ010000119.1:0-7178 GCA_050013235.1 Beijerinckiaceae bacterium | reverse complement strand
TCGCCAATAGCGATCTGGTCTCGGCCCTGGCGAACCTGACGGCGACGCAGGTGTCGGGTCTGAACGCCACGACGGCGTCCGAGTTGACGACGACCCAGTTCGGCGATCTCACGGCGACGCAGGTCGATGGGTTAAGTGGCACGGCAATCAATGCTCTGACGGCGACCAACTTGGCTAGTTTGACTTCGACCGAGATCGGCGGCCTGTCGGCGGCTCAAGTTAGCGCGCTATCGTCAACTAACTTCGCTTCACTGGCCACGGCCACGTATATCCCCTCGATCAGCAAGACTGCGATATCGGGAATCACCACGGCTGACCTCACCGCGTTGACCTCCACACAAGCCCTCGCCTTTACCTCGACCCAGGTCGATGCCATGTCCGCTGCACAGTTCAACTCGCTTGTTGCAGCTAGCGAAGGTTAGTTTTCCTACCGATCCTCTTCAATCCGGACGCTGATCAGCGCGCGCCGGTTTGGAGAGGATTGAGAGGGAATCGGTTCTCAAAAGACTGAGAATAGGCAGAGCTTGCCACGCGCACGTCAGAGTCACATCATGTCTCAACGCCAGACAACGTGCTTTTGCGCGGGATACGCCGTATTCGATAAACGGCTTTCTTGCGGATGATTGGGTTGAAATCAGCCACATCGGGCGTCTGCAATGTCCTTGATATTGCTTTGGGACCGCCAGTCCGGCGCAAGCTTCATTTTACATAAATAGCTATGTCATGTGGAACTGTGTGGTTTCGCGCCGCAAGCGGCGGCCTCAAGCCAGCGGAACGAAGCGGCTCACAATATTGGCTCGATCGATACCGAAACCTGCCTCGCGACGACATGATGCTGGGATTCAGAATGCGCCTGGTTTTCAACGGGGGTAGACAAGTTTATGACGACGCCGATCTCGAATAGCGATCTATCCATGGAATTATACCTCGCCTCCGTACAAAAGGCAGCCACGCGGCAACTTACGATCGCCGAACTTTTCACGTCCGCTCGAGCATTGGCTACATCTGGTAAATGTCAGATGGTGGCGGAACTCTATAAGATCTGGATTTGTTATAATTCAGATGCCGACTTTTTGCATGCGGTGTATTTTAATTACGGAATGGCCCTGGTTGAGGCCGGCGACCGGTATGGCGCAATTAACGCGCTTCGAGATTGTATAAGGCTAAACCCCGATTTTCATGCAGCCTACGTTAATCTGGGCCGCGTTTTGGAGGATTCCGGGCAGGCTGGGCCAGCTGTGGCCCAGTGGGTAAATCTTATAAACCGGCTAGCGCTCATCAATGGTGATTCCGTTGGCGTGAAGTTGACGGCTTTGCAGCAAATCGGCCGCGTTTTGCGGGCTAACAATGAAAATGTCGCGGCTGAAGACAGCCTTAAACAGTCGTTGGACATTGATCCGAACCAAGTCGAAATTCTTCAACATTGGATAGCGGTACGCCAGGCGCAATGTAAATGGCCGGTTATCTCAGGCTGGGGTAAAGTCAAAAACGAAGATTTATTAGCGAAAATATTTCCCTGGTCGTTGGCGAACCATTCCGATGATCCGATGTTTCAATTCGCCACGGCGTTTGTTCATAACAAACGGGCGGTGGGTTTGGCGCGCCGGACATTGGGGCCGGCGCCAAAATTTTCTAAGTTACGCCGCTCCGGGCAAAAGCTACGAGTTGGGTACCTTTCATCCGACCTCCGGGATCATGCCGTCGGCTTCGGTTTGACCGAGGTGTTCGAGCTTCATAATCGGCAATGCTTTGAAATTTTCGCCTATTATTGTGGCATCAGTCATGTCGATGCGACTCAAACAAGAATTAAAGCGGGAGTGGATCACTGGGTCGATATCAACACTCTGAGCGATGAGGAAGCCGCCCTCAGAATAACAGAGGACAAGATTGATATCCTTGTTGATTTAAACGGATATACAATGAACGCACGAACGAAAGTCGTCGCGTTCCGTCCTGCGCCAATTATCGTCAACTGGTTCGGGTTTCCATCGACGATGGGAAGCCCCTATCATAACTATCTGGTTGCAGATCCTTATATCATCCCGGAAAGTTCGGAAATATTCTATTCCGAGAAAGTTCTTCGGATGCCCTGTTATCAACCCAACGATCGTAAGCGTGATGTCGCAGCCAAACGGCCATCGCGCCGGGATGAGAAGCTTCCCGATGATGCCTTTGTATTCTGTTGTCTCAATGGGCTTCAGAAGTTAACTGCCCGAACATATCACAGATGGCTGACGATTCTTCAGCAAGTGCCCAACAGCGTGCTTTGGCTCCTCGGCGGAGCGGCGGAGACAAATGAACGCCTGCGTCAGATCGCGAATCAGAATGGCGTGGCGGGAGAACGGATCATTTTTGCGAGCCGCGCGGCTAACGCCGACCATCTGGCTCGTTATCCCTTGGCAGACCTGTTTCTGGACAATCTCCCTTATGGTGCGCACACAACTGCCGCTGATGCGCTCTGGATGGGCGTGCCGGTTCTCACCTTGCCAGGCCGCAGCTTCGCATCGCGTGTTTGTGGGAGTCTTGTACAGGCGGCGGGTCTTGGCGAAATGATCTGCGCTAATCCCGAGGAATATGTCTCTCGTGCTGTCGACTTGGTCCGCAATCCCGCGAAATATGCGATGGTCAAGGCAAAGCTCGCTGCCGGCCGTGATACATGCCTCCTCTTCGATACGGCGCGTCTTGTGAGCAATCTCGAAGCTCTCTACTCCTCGATGTGGTCGGAGTTCGAATCTGGCAAGCTGCCGATCCCCGACCTCAGTAACCTCGAAATTTATAACGAAATCGGCTTAGAGCTTGATCATGAAAACATCGAAATATTGAACGATCAAGAATATAAGGCTCTTTACCAGGCTAAATTATCCGAGTGGAACGAGACCTATCCGATCAAGCCTGATGGACGCCTTTGGAATGCCGTTCAGTGTGAGGTATAAGGTTTGATGAAGGGTTATGAACAGGCGTTTCCCGCTAGCCAGTTATTCATGAAAGAACTTGATTCCAGTTCCTTTAGGACGCTTAAAAGCGGGCGGCCGAGTAGAGCTCTTTTTGGTGGGCGGTTTGACAAGGCGGCTTCGTAATGAACACTTAAGGTTCATTAATGGCTATCAGGATAATTTTAGAAGAAAATTTAAAAACCGCCGGTGTAATGACGCAGGCTTTGGATGCCGGAAACATTGATTGGCTTGGGACTGCCAGCGATTCGCGGCGCAACCTCGCGCTTTTTTGTGGCCACGATCTGTGGCCGTCCCGCACGAAGCGCTTAAGCGCCTACTGCCGGCATGATTGCCGGCGAGACGACTTATTAACACATTCATGCGATTCTAACGATGTTGGGGCAGATCGAATTAATCTTGTTCCTTCATTTGCGCTGTCTGGGGATAGATGAGCTATCCTCGACAGGCCAGGAGCGTCTTAGGTCGAAGACCTCGGTCGCTGTTTGGGCTTTGTGCGGCGCGACGGTGTTGAACCAATCGTGGGTAAAGTGCGTCTGAACGTTTGAGCGAGTGACAGATTCGCTCGCGTTGTTGTGACTTTGCTCCGATCTGCCACCTGTTATCCCCATTCGCGCAAAACCTCGCACGAGGTGGAGTTGTCCTTATGACGTCTATTGTTTCTCTGCTGTCGGCCCAGCAAGTTGGCGCACTTTCGACGACATCGATGGGTCAGCTCAGTTCCACCGACGTCCTTGAATAATCTGACGGCAACGCAAGTTAGCGAATTGTCGGGGACACAGGTTGGTGGGCTGACGTCTACGCAGCTCAATGGGCTCACGGCGACGAATCTCGATGCATTGACGTCGGGGCAGATCAGATCTTTGTCGGCGACGCAGGTCGCGAGCCTCAACATCACGGCCCTCGGGAAGTTGACCACGACGCAGTTGAACGACCTGACCTTGACTCAGATGACGGCTCTGACGGCGACCCAACTCAATGGGATCACGTCAACGACATTGACGAGCGTGAATACAGCGGAGATTGCAAATCTGTCGGCGACGCAGATTGGGAATCTGTCATCGACGACGCTCAACGCCCTCACTGCCACCCAGGCGGCTGCCTTCACGGCAACACAGCTTGGCGGACTCTCGACGACCCAAATCAATAATCTCTCCGTGACAAATCTCGACGCCCTGACGGCGAATTTGATCCCAACGACGCAATTGTCGGACCTGTCGGTGACGACGATCGGCAACATGACGGCAACGCAGCTGTCCTTGTTGACCTCCACGCAAGAATCGGCCTTCTCCGGCGCCCAATTCGGTGCAATCGAAGCGAACTTGACCTCGGCGGCCAATGCAATCGTGGTGCCTTTCTCGATCACCACGCTGTCGAATATGAGCACGACGCAGATGGCGCTTTTGACGCCGGCTGAAGTCGGTGTGCTTTCGGCCACGACCGTCGACGCCCTGACGACGACAAATCTTGATGCGATCACGGCAAGTTCGCTCACGACGACGCAGCTCGCGGGCTTGTCCGGCCCGACGACGCTGTCATCGACCCAAATCCTCGCGCTCTCGGGCACTCAGATCGGTGCGCTGACATCGACCCAGTTGAATGTTTTGACGGCAACGCAAGTTGGCACGTTGAGCACAGCGCAAGTCGACGGCTTGAGCGCGACGCAGCTTAATGAACTGTCCACGACTGACATTGCTACCCTGACCGCCACGCAGGTGGGGAGCCTATCGGCGACGCAGGTGGGTGGCCTATCGGCTACAAACTTCTCGTCCCTGAGCCTCACCGCCCTTCCTTCGCTGAGCTCGACCCAAATTGGGGCGGTCACTACAACGGAGATCGGCGCCTTGACCTCCACGCAAGGTCTCGATTTCACACAGACGCAGGTCGGCGAAATGACTACCGCACAAATCGCGGCTTTGGTTCAACAGACGGCGTGATGATCCGGTCCGGGCGTTCGTTCTCTCGAACGCCCGGCCATTATATGGGTTGAGCGGCGGGTAATATACTTGCTAGTCGACTTCGCGATAAGCATTTTACAGTATTAGTTGTATTATCGTAGTCTCCGGAGAACTGGTTTTTGCCGTGACGGCCCTCTCCGGCCAAGGCACGGAAATTTTTTCACGTGTCCTAACCGGCAAAACAGCGACGTGCTTTTGCGTGTCTCCGGGAAAGATTCGGAAACGATTTTTCATCCGCGTGGGCTCACGGGATTCAACGCGCAGATCCTGGGCCAATGATCGATTCATCAATGGTTTGGAGGAGCGCGGATGAGCGTGTCCGGGGATTGGCGGAGCGTTCCGTCAACTTTTTGCCGTTTTCAGCGGAGACGCACTCCCGCCCGCTCCTGTAAGAGGTCTGGAGAATAGGGGCCACATGGGGCAGGTGAATGACGGCTGGGTCTGCGGAGGTTGATTTTGGGACTTACGATTATATCGTCGTGGGCGCGGGCTCGGCCGGCTGTGTCCTGGCGAACCGGCTTTCCGCCGATCCCGGCAAAAGCGTGCTGGTGCTCGAGGCGGGTGGTCTCGACAATTGGATTTGGTTCCATATTCCAGCTGGATACCTCTTCGCGATCGGCAATCCGCGCGCGGATTGGATGTTCTCCACGACCCCGGAGCCGGGTCTCAATGGCCGCAAGCTCGCCTATCCCCGCGGTAAAGTGATCGGCGGATGTTCCACGATCAATGCGATGATCTACATGCGAGGGCAGGCGGCGGATTATGACGGCTGGCGGCAGCTCGGGCTCGAAGGCTGGGGCTGGCAAGAGACGCTGCCTTATTTCCTGAAGCATGAGGATCATTTCGCCGGGCCGAGCGAATACCATGGCGCAGGTGGGGAATGGCGGGTCGAGCCGCCCCGGATTCGCTGGGCCTTGCTCGACGCCATCCGCGATGCCGCGGAAGCGGCAGGCATCCGCAAAATTCCAGACTTCAATACCGGCGACAACGAGGGGTCGTCTTACTTTCAAGTCAACCAGCGCCGGGGCCGGCGTTGGAGCGCCGCCCGCGGTTTTTTAAAGCCGGTGCTGAAACGGCCAAACCTCCGGCTGGAGATCTCTGCCCATGTCGAGCGGGTGGCGATGGAGGGGCGCCGGGCGGCCGGGGTGATCTTTACGCGCGATGGCGTGCGATACCGCGCGAATGCGCGGCGCGAAGTTATTCTATCGGCTGGTGCGATCGTCTCGCCGAAGCTCCTCGAACTGTCGGGGATCGGAGATGGCGCGCGGCTTCGTCATCTCGGCCTTGCCGTTACGCACCATGCGCCAGGCGTTGGGGAGAACTTGCAGGATCATTTGCAGGTCCGGCCCGTTTATAAAGTGACCGATGTGCCGACCCTTAATCTCGCTTATGCCAATCTGTTCAAGCGGGCGTGGATGGGCGTGAATTATGCGCTATTCCGCAAGGGGCCGTTGACCATGGCGCCGAGCCAGATGGGGGCCTTCGCGAAATCGTCGCCGGATTATGCCACGGCCAATCTCGAGTTTCATTTTCAGCCGCTTTCGCTCGACGCCTGGGGCGCGGGCTTGCATGCTTTCGGGGCCTTTACCGCGAGTGTTTGCAATCTACGGCCCTCGAGCCGGGGCAGCGTGCATGCGGTGAGCTCAGATCCTGCGGCGGCGCCGGAAATCCGGCCGAATTATCTTTCGACCGAGGAGGACCGGTGCGTTGCCGTCGATGCTTTGCGGCTGACCCGCAAGATCGTTTCTCAAGCACCGCTTATACCCTATCATCCCGAGGAATATGTGCCGGGCTTGACCGCTCACACCGATGCGGACTTGCTCAAAGCCGCAGGTGACCTTGGCACGACCATCTTCCACCCTGTAGGGACAGCGCGGATGGGGCCCGTCCATGAAGCCGGCGCGGTTCTCGACGAACGTCTCCGGGTGCGCGGGGTCGCGGGTCTACGTGTTGTCGATGCATCGGCCATGCCCCGGATCACATCGGGAAATACCAATTCTCCGGTGATCATGATTGCGGAAAAGGGTGCGGTCATGATCATTGAGGACGCCAGGACCTCATAGACCGATTGTGCCAGGGATGGAGTGGCCGGGCAAAAGGTGCGCCACAAACATTTTGTTGCGCCGCGCCAGGCCTAGTCGAACGTCTGTAACCGGTGCGACAGCAGCACGGCTCACGCGGCGGCTTTTTGAGCCTCGGCTTCGCGTGCAGCTTTCCAGTTCCATGCGAAGAGTTCATGAAGCTGGTTGCTCTTCGTGGCGCCGGAGAC
>JBEKFQ010000118.1:0-7194 GCA_050013235.1 Beijerinckiaceae bacterium | reverse complement strand
CGGCAAAATACGTCATGGCTGCTCTCCTTCTCAATGCCTGCGGCCGCGCGAACCAGCCCGCATTTTAACACTTGCGCGGACAAGACCCCCAATCATCCCATCTGTTCGAAAAGTCTCTCTGGGATTGCATAGTTTTCTTATCGTGAGGTCTATGGACGCCAGTTTGAGGTGATCTGATCCCCGGAAACTGGAGCGTTTGAAGCTAGAGTTTTCCGCTAAAATCCCTTGGCTGGGAGGAGCGGAAAACGATGAAGGCATCGAAGTTTTCGGAGGCGCAGAAGGCGTTCATTCTGAAGCAGGGCGCCGATGGCGTGCCTATTTCTGACATCTGCCGGAAGGCGGGAATCAGCCAGGCGACCTATTTCAACTGGAAGAAAAAATACGATGGCATGTTGCCGCCGGACATGCGGCGGCTGAAGCAGCTGGAGGACGAGAACGCCAAGTGGTCTGCCCCCTGAAAAGCGGTCCTCCCTGATGTATGGCTTTTTGCCAGGAGGAGGACGTCGAGATGTCGAAGAAGAGACACAAACCCGAAGAGTTTGTTGCCAAGTTACGGCAGGTTGATGTGTTGGTCTCGCAAGGTAAGCCGGTCGCTGAAGCGGTCGCCGTTGACACGGCTCGCCAGATTGACCCATATCAAGGTCCAACCGGAGCCGCGCGGATTATGGTTTAATCTACGAACGATTGAATTATCGTGCCAAGGTAATAGGAGGTTAGGATGCTTGTAAAGGATGCCATGACGTCGCCCGTCATCTCGGTTTCGTCGCAAGCCGCTCTATTCGAAGCGGTAAATCTCTTGGTCGTGCACCGGCTCAGCGGTCTTCCCGTCCTCGACCAAACGGGTCAGCTTTGTGGCGTAGTCAGCGAGGGGGATTTGCTGCGCCGGGTCGAGTTGGGAACCGTGCATCGGCCGGATCACTGGTGGTCGAAACTTTTCTCGTCCTACAGCACGGTCGAAGCCTATCGCATGGCGAACGGCCGCAAAGTCGCCGACGTCATGAGCCATTCGCCCATCACGATCGACGCCGACGCCACCTTGGCGGACGCGGCGCGGGTGATGGAAAAGCATGGCATCAAACGGACGCCCGTTGTCCACGACGGCAAAGTGGTGGGCATGCTGACCCGTGCCGACTTCGTCAAGGTGCTTCACCAGTTGGTCGCGTCGGCCCATGAGGGGAGCCCTTTCTCCGACGGCGAGATCGAGGAAAAGATACGCGCGGAGGTCGCCGCCCAGCCGTGGTCCTCCAACTGCGATTTGACGATCAAGGTCGAGAATGGGCACGTCACGCTGACTGGCACGGTACCCAGCGAGGGCCACAGCGAAGCGATCCGCGTCGCCGCGGAAAACGTATCTGGCGTGCAGGCCGTCGAGCAAAAGCTCGCAGTGGTGCCGCTGGTCGTCTTGTCCGCACTCGTTCCGTAACGATTCCCAAAATCCGCCGTATGCATGATGCCTCAATCAACTGGAGGCAATCACATGAAAAAGCTCGTCGCTCGGTTTTCCGCTTATTCCATGGCCCGCAAGACTGCTTTAGACATCAACACGATCATTGCGCTGACCACGGACGCAATCGGCTGAGCTAGCACTACTTTGGCAGATTTTTAGTGACGGGATCGTCGAGGAGTTTCTCACAGTGCGGGCATCGCCTGGGTGGAGGCCGTGCGAAGAGGTCGAGGATGGCTTGCCTGATGGCCGGCATGCTCGGTTGTGGTGGCGGTCCCCCGATTCTTTTTTTTCCGTCCCGCTGCTTTGAGGCGGCGGGATTGAAGGAAGGCATAGGCGATCATAGTCATCAAGGCGTGCCGGTGTAACCCCGTCCAGGATCTACCTTCGAAGTGGTCGAGGCCAAGCTCCTCCTTGAGCTGCTGATGCGCCTGCTCACAGACCCATCTGGCTTTGATCGTGGCGGCGAGCATCCTGAGGCTCGCATCGGCCGGTAAGTTCGATACATAGTATTTTTGCTCGCCAGTCGACCGGCGTTCGCCGACGAGCCAGACCTCGTCGCCCGGCATGCACTGCATGCGATTATCTAACATGCGGTGCTTATGGCCATCCGCAACACGGACACGGCGGGCCGCGAAGAGACATGTCAGCCGACCTTTGGTGCCCCGCCGCCAGTTGACCCTTTGCCATTTCTCTCCTGCCAACAACGCTTCAGCAGAGACCGGGGGCTGATCAGGGATGTGGTATTTGCGGGGCTTTCCGGTCTTCGCGACGGGGAAGATCAGGGCAACGTCGGCGGGATAGACGTTCTGGCGTCGCGACAGACCCACCGCCCACAGCAGACCGCGCTCGCTCAAAGCCTGACGGAAAGGCCCGCTGGAGCCGTACCCTGAATCGGCAAGCACACAGCCGAAACGCGCACCGGAGGCGATGACGCGATCGATCTCCTCGATCGCAATCTCCGGCTTTGTCAGAGGAGTTTGTTTATCCTTCGGCACACCGGCCCGCGCCAGACGCTCAGGATCATCTGTCCAGCTCTCGGGCAGGAATAGCCGCAGGCCCACCATCACCGGCACCTCGCGCGACGCCAGCGTTACCGAGACCAGCGACTGACAGTTGGCCGTCTTTCCCAGCGACGAGGCATATTGTGGCGCGACGCCAACCGAGTGACATCCCTTCTTGGGCAACGCCGTGTCATCGATGACAAGAAACCCCGCCTCATCGCCAACCAGGCCATCTGCCTCCTTCAGCAGAGCGGCCTCGAGTGGAGCACTGTCCCAAACTCCGGCAGCGACGAAATGATGAAGCTGATCGTAGCTGACCTCGCCAGTGCGCGCCGCCATCGGCTGAACGCTCTTGCGGTCTCCTGGACCAATCAGCCCGGCGATATAGGCTGGACACATCCGCGCCCTCGTCTTGTGCCGTAGCGCAGCGACAAACGGCGTAAGCCAGCGATCGAGATCCGTTTGCCAGTCCACGTCCATTGATCAGCCCTCCATGAGCCGACCTCCCATGAATCACGCAAACCTTCTCTTGGGAATCCCCAAAACTCGCCCGCCACTAAAAATCTGCCAAAGTAGTGCTAGTGGAGCGACTCTAACGCTTACTTCCCGCGTTCGATAGCGGCAAGGACGCGCACCGGATCGGCTCTCCAAACGAAAGGCTTCGGCTTGACGTTGTGGTCGTCAAGGAATCGATTGTTGGCGGCTTGCAAGTCGGTGATCGAGTTGAATACGCCGCGCTTTAGCCGCCGTTTGGTGAGGGTAGCGAAGAACCCTTCGACGGCGTTGATCCACGAACACGATGTCGGCGTGAAGTGGAACGTGAAGCGCGGATGCCGGTCGAGCCATTGCATGACCTTGGGATGCTTGTGCGTCGCGTAATTGTCGAGGATCACGTGGACGACCTTTCCAGCCGGGATTTGCCGCTCGATCGCATTGAGGAAGCGAATAAATTCCTGATGCCGGTGTCGCTGCATACAGCGCCCGATGACCTTGCCTTCGAGCACATCGAGCGCGGCGAACAGGGTTGTTGTACCGTGGCGCTTGTAATCATGGGTCATCGTGCCGGCGCGCCCTTTCTTCATAGGCAATCCCGGCTGCGTGCGGTCAAGAGCTTGGATTTGCGATTTCTCGTCGACCGAAAGCATGATCGCATGCGCCGGCGGATCGACATAAAGGCCGACGACATCTGTGAATTTTTCAACGAAGCGCTTGTCCTTGGACAATTTGAACGTGTGTATGCGATGCGGCGCGAGGCCGTGCGCCGTCCAGACCCGCTGGACCGAACGCAGGCTGACGCCGGCGGCCTCGGCCATTGCCCGTCCCGTCCAATGGGTCGTCTCGCCGGGTGGTTCGCCAAGCGTCAAATCGACAATGCGTTTGACGACCTCGGCGGGCAATGGAGGCTTGCCCGGCGGACGCGCAACGAACGCCTTCCTGGCCGCCTACCAAGATGCGACCTTAGGCAGTCCAGTTGCCGCCGCAACCAATCGCCTCGATGACATCGATCCGGCAATCCGCCGGCGGTTCGACGTGATTTTAACGACCAGAGTCTTGCCAGAATCGAAAGAGCTGATCGCGTGGCAGCGGATTTTAAATCTGACGCCGCCACCGGGATGGAAACCGGCAGGGGATACGGTGCCCGGCGATTTCGTCAAGGCGGCGCGCCATCTCGAACTTTTTGGCACGCGTGATCCCGTGGTGGCCGCCGTCAGCGTTATTCGCGCGCGCGACGAACGTGCCATAGAAGGCGTCTCGACGAAGAAACCAATCATTGGCCTCGTATAATAAACTTCAAGAGAACTTAGATCGATATATTCGATTAATCCCATACATTTTATTTCTTTGAACATATTCGGATCGATCCGGCCTTCCGGTTTTTTTCATGAGCCGCCGTCCGCTCTAAATGCAGGCTCAGATCCCGAGTTTTGAGCGCATCCGATACCCGCTGTTCCTTCAATTCCGGTAAAACGATAATAGGGAAAGAAAACAAATGAAAGACGACTTCAGTCTCCAAAACCGGTATGGACACCAAATGGAAATGACTGCCCGCGCGGCAAAAGCAGGGAATGCCAGTTTGACCGACCTCGCTCAGAGCATCAAAGCGGCGAGTGCCGCCGGTATCCCATGGTGGCAAGTGGAATACGTTCTGCGTGTCGAAGGCTTTAGAATCTCGGGCGAGGCGGCCTCGTTCACGATTGAGCGGAAAGAGAAACCTTGAAGCCGTTGTGGTTTAAGCAGTGTCCAGACAACTCGCTTCGTGAAAGTTCGTGCCTCGCGATAATTGACCAAAACAGGCCAAGACATGGGTTCCGGTTCAGTGGTTTTTCCAAGGGCTAACCCAAACAGAGACACTAACCAACAATTCAGGTTAGTCTCCGGGCGAAGCTATTGAGGGTGAACGATTCCAAAGCCCCGCCGAGCGCCGAAAAGCTTCGGGATTTCTGCACCCTGCACCTAACCCCAGCATCAAGAGGGTGTGAGCTTGGTACAGCGACAAACGGTCCGGATTAACCGAGCTCCTGTCCTCACGCTGTGGGCGGCTGTCGTCGCTGAACGGTTGGGGTTAGATCCGGACGCCGCGCTGACGCTTGGACGCGCAGTCGCCGGCCTCAACGCTTACTCCAAGGGCGTCTCGCTCGGGCTATTCGAGCCGTCATCGAGAGCGGTCGACGAACGTCTTCAGAAATTGGGGGCTGGAACCACTCTACACGTCGACCTCCTGCACCGCGCCGTGCCGATCACGAGCACGCCCGATGGCCTCCGAGCCCTGAGTAAGGACCGGCCGATCTCGCCGGCCAGCGTTGGACACTATCTGGAGAGCAAGTTCGGCGAAAATCTCGGCCTTGTAAGGCGCGTCATGGTCAAGCTGGTGAACTCGATGCCGGCCGAGAAAATTGCTGAACTGGCCTATCGCCTCTACGAAGAGTTTCGTCCCGCGATCCCCGCCGGCATCAAAGGTTGGGGCGCGGCGGGGGAACTTGATCTCGAACTTATTGAGAGGCTTTCGGAGCTGCGATGAGGTGGAAACCGGTAACCGGCGTAGCCAATTGGTTATCCTGGAGGATAGGAGTCAGACACCAAGGTTGGCAAGCGCCGGACGTGACAACGCCCGTTGAACTATTTGCTTGCCGCGCGTGAACCGCAGGCCTTATTCAACCAGGGAAAGCTATTTTAAAAGCTCAGAAATGACTTGAGTTCCACGACCGAAAATGTCGTACAGGCACTTTATATTCGAAAGCGATACATCCATCGGCGGCTTGAAATTGATTTTTCACCTGCTTTCAATGCATTCATTTCGGATCAATGCGATGCCACTTTCGAAAGCAAAGTTTTGAACGTCCCGGCCTAAAATGGCAGTCACACCGGTGTTGTGACGCTGACAGACATTCGCATAAGGACTTTGACATGAATTTGCGCCGCACAATCATTGTCCACACCAATCTCTCCGGGCATGTGGCGCGTCTCTATGCTGCCAAGAGCGGCTCTCACGGCGTCCAGATCATGACAATGGCCCGGCTTGCGAGCCGCCTCGCCGGCGGGTTCCTGCAGCCCATTGATCCCGACGCGCTCCAAGATGCCGTTCGAGCCGCCTTGAGGGAAGCGGACCTCGGGGAATTCGACAGCATCAAAGACCTGCCCGGCATGGCGCGCGCTGCGGTCAACACACTTGACAAGATTTGGCGCGCGGACATCGATCTTTCATCGTCGGACAATCCTCGCCTGATGGCGTTGCGCGCGCTGGAGAGCGAGACGCTGCGCCGCTTGCCCGCGTCGATGAAGCGTCCCAAGGAACTGGTCGAACTTGCCTGCGCGAAGCATCATCATGCCGCCGCCGTGATCGGACCGGTCGAGATCCACGGGCACAGCGAAATGTCGCCGTGCTAGCGTCCGCTGTTGTCGGCACTCGCGGCGACCGTTCCGGTCGCCTGGATCGCCGGCGCGAGGCCGGTTCCTTCTTGGCTTGACACGATGAAGGTCGAAATCCGCCGGGAGGCCCCGGCTTCTCCGGACGCTCACCTCTTCTCCTGTGCAACCCCGCAGCACGAAGCGCTCGAAGCTTTCCGGTGGATGCGGGAACTAGAGCGTCATCCGAGCTGAATGAATCGGCGGGGATTCCCGATTGAACGAAGCCGACTGCGTCGGCAGGGCAACTGCGGGGACCGTCTCAGATAGATTGCAACGGTTATTGTTTCGGGCCTATCAGCTAGTCCAGTATGCGAGGATCATGCGAAGCGATCACGGTCGGCTTCCCCTTTTTTGACTCCCGTGCACGATGATCATGAGTTATCCGATGAAGCGCCGCCAGCGATCCAAACGCCGTATGTATTTTATCCTTGCAATGCAGCGCGGAGACCGAACGGCCATCGATTATGGCGAAACACTGGCGAAATCGCGTAAGCCATTGCAATCACTAATAAACCAAAAGATACTTTCCCTATGCGCAAGAATAGTGCCATTCTTCGCTGATTGCCGCCTCTTTTCAAGCGGCCATGCGCCTCAGCTAACGACGCCCGAGCTTCACGGCGCTCAACCGCAGAACGCGGCGGCTTCGTTCAATCAGGCTTCAATGTGATCGCGCACAGTGCGAGACCAACCCGTCGCGCCGCGCGACCACACAGAAGCCTCTAGTGCACGGAGTCAGTCGGATGGTTCAGGCAGTCGCCTGAGCTTTGCGAGGATGGTTTCGGCGGGTTTCGTCCAGATGAAGGGCGTGGGATCGGCGTTCTGACGTCGAATATAGGCGCG
>JBEKFQ010000117.1:0-7244 GCA_050013235.1 Beijerinckiaceae bacterium | reverse complement strand
GATGCGGCGATGCGTTGGATTGCCGGCGGAAAAGCGGCCTCGGGATGCGCGGCATCGGCAAGCCAGATGGGGCGTTTCAAAACGCGCTGGCTCAGTGCCGAAAAGAACCTTTCCGCGCTCGCTGATCTTTCCGGCCAAGGGATCGGCCGCGTTCATGGCCGCCATCCGCACAGAGGCATTGTGCTCGATATGGATTCGAGCGTCAGCCCGAGGCATGGCGAACAGGAGATGAGCGTCTGGAACGGGCACCATGACTGTACCTGCTATCATCCGCTGTTCCTGTTCAACCAATATGGCGACCTGGAACGTTGCGCCTTGCGCGCCGGCAGCGTGCACAGCGCCGATGGCAGGGAGAGCGTTCTGAAGCCGGTCGTGGCGCGCTATCGTGGCAAGCTCTCGCGCATCTATTTCCGCGCCGGCGCTGGCGTCGTCAATCCCGAGGTCTACGAGTTCCTCGAAGCTGAAGAGATCAAGTATGCGATCCGTCTGCCGAAAAACAGCGTCTTGTAGGAGCGGATCGGCTACCTGTTGAACCGCCCAGCCGGGCGTCCGCCGAACGAAGTGCGGCGTTCCTATGCGAACTTCATGTATCAGGCCGGAAGCTGGACGAAGCCGCGTAGGGTGATCGCCAAGGTCGAGTGGCATCCGCGCGTCGGCTTCATCGTCACCAACACGGCGAGGCCACCCGAGAACGTCGTCGCCTTCTACAACAAGCGCGAGACCTGCGAGCAATGATGGATCAAAGAGGGAAAGGGCGCGATCAAATGGACGCGGCTGTCATGCCGTTCGTTCGCGGCCAATGCGGTTCGCCTTCAACTTCATGCGCTCACCTATAATCCCGGCAATTTCCTGCGCACGCTGGCGACGCTCGAGCCAATCAAGGATTGGTCGCTGACGAGCCTCAAAGAGAAGCTGATCAAGATCGGCGGGAAGGTCGTCAGTCACGGCCGCTACGTCGCCTTCCAGATGGAAGAGGTCGCCATTCCGAGAAACCACTTCGCCGGCATTCTGCGGCTGATCGCGGAACTACGGCCACCGCCGGTCATGTCAACAGCGTAAGGCGTTCAATTTGTCATGCGTTCCATGAACAACCACGGGAGAGGTGCGTCTCGATGTCAGAAAATTCGGCAATTTCAGCGTTCGGCTTGACTTCGGCGCGTCCCGACACTCTTCGCAAACGTGTCGGCGGCGGTCCGGGCTTGCGAAGAACCCCAAAAAGTCGCAAGTTGAGCTTGAACCGGCGGCCATCTGGAGAATGTCGGTGAAATCTCCTTGTCTCCTGGCCGGGATATCGTCATCTTCGCGAATTGGCGGCATCGCGCGCAAAGATGCGGGCAACAGCCTCTCCACCGAACGGACAGACCCTGACCGCCCCGAAATTCTCCCCCTTCGATGCCGCCGCGATCGTTATCGTGCTGGCGGCCGTGCTCAGCACGATCAACGCCCGCTTCGTCAGACTGCCGCAAACCATCGGCCTGATGATCATGGGCGCGATTCTCTCCGCCCTCATCATCGTGGCGGGGCGGCTGTTTCCAAGTCTCGGCCTTATCCAAATGACCTGCGGCTTCGTGGATGGGCTCGATTTCCGCACCACTCTGCTCGACGGCATGCTGTCGTTTTTGTTGTTCGCCGGTGCGTTCCAAATCAACCTCCGCGACATGCGGGAGGGACACTGGACCATTTTGATCCTGTCGATCCTGGGCACGGTGCTCTCGACAATCATCACCGGCTTCGGCCTCAAACTGCTTTTGGTTTTCAGCGGCCCCGATGTGCCCTTGATCTGGTGCCTCGTGTTCGGGGCGATCATCAGCCCGACCGATCCCGTCGCGGTGATCGCCATTCTGCGCAAGGCGGCCTTGCCGGAGACCATTCAAGCGACCATCGCGGCGGAAAGCCTGTTCAACGACGGCGTCGGCGTCGTCCTGTTCTCCATCCTCTTTGCCGCAGCGAATGGCGACGGTGGCCTGTCGATCTCCCATGCCGGGGGGCTGTTTGCTATGCAGGCCGGCGGCGGCGTGGCCTTTGGCATTGTGACGGGCGCCATCGCCGTTTACGCCCTGAGCGGGATCGACGATTATGCCGTCGAACTGCTGATCACTCTCGCCGCCGTAATGGGCGGCTATGCCATTGCGCAAGCGGCCGGCGTCAGCGGCCCCGTGGCCATGGCCGTCGCCGGGCTGATCATGGGCAATCACGGCCGGGACTATGCGCTAAGCGATATTTCCAGGGATTACGTCGTCAAATTTTGGGAGTTGATCGACGAAATCTTGAACGCCGTGCTGTTTCTGCTCATCGGCCTGGAAGCCATCTCTGTCTGGAACGAGAGCCGCACCATGCTGATCGCCGCCGCCACGATCCCCATCGTGCTCGCGGCGCGCTTGATCTCGGTGGCGCTGCCCTTGGCGCTTCTGCATCCCATTCAGAGCATCGGCAAAGGCGCTCTGCCCCTGCTCTGGTGGGGCGGCCTGCGCGGCGGCATCTCGATCGCGCTGGCGCTGTCGATCCCCAGTGGCTCGTACCGCGAACTGATCTTGGCTGCGACCTATGCCGCGGTGTTCTTCAGCGTGCTGGTGCAAGGCGCGACGATTGGGCGGCTGGCGGCGCGGTATCGGGTGGAGGGTTAGGAACGCGCTTCTCATATTGTACGCAATATGGTACAAGACGTTATGAAAATTGCATCCTACAGTGAACTCCGCCGCAACCTCGCCAGTATGATCGATGGCGTTGTCGCCGACCACGAGCCGGTCGTAATCACGCGTGACAAGGGAAAGCCCGCGGCCGTGCTGATGTCCCTCGACGATTTCGCTTCTTACGAGGAGACGCGATATCTCCTGAGGAGCCCGAAGAATGCCGAGCGCCTTTTGGAATCTATTACCGAACTCGAAGGCGGCGGCGGAACCGAAAAGACGCTGACCGAGTGAGGCTAATTTTCGGCGAAAAAGCCTGGGACGATTACCGCTATTGGCAATCCGCCGATCCAAAACTCGTCAAACGGATCAACGACCTCATCAAGGATTGCGCGCGGTCGCCTTTCATCGGCATCGGCAAGCCGGAGCCGCTACGCGGCCCCTTGTCAGGCTGGTGGTCCCGGCGGATTACCCGAGAGCACCGGTTGGTTTACAGCGTGCTCGAAGAAGGGCTGCTCATCGCACAGTGCAGGTACGATTATTGAACATATGATTAGCACCAAACGATGCAGATGGCCGCCTTTTCCGCGACCGGGAGAAGAGCGACCCTACGCCCCAAACACCCGCGCAAAAATCATATCTACATTTTTTAAATGATAACCCAGGTCGAACAAAGCCTCCAGCTCCGCCGCGCTGAGCGCCTTGGACACGTCGGGATCGGCCTTGAGCAGCGTCAAGAACTCGCCCTCGCCGCGCCAGACGGGCATGGCGTTGCGTTGGACCAGGGCATAAGCGTCCTCGCGGCTGACGCCTTTTTGCGTCAGCGCCAGCAACACCCGTTGAGAGTGGATGTAGATGTTTCGGTAAGACTTTATGGTTAATAAATTACTGTTCGTATCGCCGGACAGTGATTGCGGGATCATGCCGGTTCAATCTGAAGCAGACAAATATCATCCGGGCTTGTCGAAAAGACTGGCTTGGCCGGAAGGTCCCGGCGCCCGCTTCAGAGCCATCGGCGGCCTGCGTTTGTTGGCTGGGCTTGGCCTCGGCCTTTTGACCTTTGGTGGCGTGGAAGGGCTGCTGGCGGGAGCCTCGGATTTTAGGGCGCATGCGATTGCCGGCATTTCCGATGCCGCTCGAGGTTCCGGCGCGCTTGAGCAAGCCGCCGTTTTGGCGATGACGAAGCCGGTCCTGGCGCGGGCCGCCATCGTTTTGCGGGACAAAGGTTTTTCCATGCCGGCGCCGAAGGCTCCGGCCGCCCGGGGGAGGAGGACGGTCTCGCGCGGGATCTGGCTTCCCATATTTCCTTGGTGCCAGAACCGGCCATGAACGCTCTTGTGATCGAAGCGCGCGCGGGAACCGGGGAGAAGGCAGCCGCCGCGGCCAATGCGGTGGCAGGCATTTGTCCCGGTCGTGGTGAGCTTCGACGTTCTCAATGCCATGCTGGCCGAGCGCTGCCTGGCACGGCAAGCAGAGCGCGCCGGGCGTCATGCCGATACGATCGGCGAACGGCTTGCCGCCGGCATCGCCGCCATCCGGGATCTGCCCGCGACGCCGTTGGAGCCCTGCGAGACGCGAGCGGCGCGGGTGTCGTCCACGGCACTGGTGCGTTATCGCGGCAATGATTATTCCACCCCAACGGCCTACGGGTTCCAGGACGTGCTGGTGAAGGGGTTCGTCGAAGAGGTGGTGATCCTGTCGCGGTGAAGAGATCGCCCGCCATACCCGATCCTATGGCCAGGGCGTCTTCGTCTACGACCCGCTTCATTATCTGGCGCTGATCGAGATCAAGCCGAGTGCCCTCGACCAGGCGGCCGCGCTGCAGGGCTGGGATCTGCCCGAGGCGTTTCAACATTTCCGGCACCTGCTGGAAGCCCGGATGGGCAATCGCGGCAAGCGCGAGTTCATCCAGGTCCTCCGCCTGATGGAAGGCGTCGAGAAGGAGATCGTCACCGGCGCCGTGATCGAGGCGACCCGGCTTGGCGCAATCGGCTTTGATACGGTGAAGCAGATCGTCCTGGCCCGCGTCGAGAGGCGGCCAGCCCGGCTCGATCTCGCGGCCTATCCCTATCTTCCCAAGCTGAGCGTCAGGACGACGGCGGCGACCGACTACAACGTTCTCATGCAGGCGCGCGCGGCATGAGCGCGCTCGACACCATGCCGGGGGGCACGACCAGCGGAACACCGGGGGTTCTTCTCACCCACCACCTGAAGCAGCTGAAGCTGCCCACGGTGCTTCGTGAATATGACAAGGTCGCGCGAGACGGTGTTGATCATCCACGCTATTTGCTTCGGCTCATCGAGCTGGAACTAATCGACCAGGAATGACGGGTCATCGAACGGCGCATTAGGCAAGCGGGCTTTCCGGCGGTCAAAAGCCTCGACACATTCGACTTCACCGCGATCGCCAGCTTCAACAAAATGCTCGTTCTCGAACGGGTCCGCTTTGAGCAGAGACGTCTACCCCAGCGCCTTGCGATCGATGAGTCCATCGGGTCTAAGGGTATTGAATTTAAGCACCAAATCGCGCACGATTTGCAAGGTCACGCCGCCCATTTTGGCAGCATCGCTGCGCGTCGCGCCCTCGTAAATCGCCGCCAAAGTCAGAAGACGCTGCCCGGCCGGGACCGGTAGGCTCGGCTTACCAGGTTTCTCCGGCGGGCGGGGGGCGGTTCCACCAGCCGCCGCCGAGGGCTTGGAAGAGGGCGGCGGTGTCGGAATAGCGGCCGGCTTTCTCCTGAACGAGAGCGAGCATTGCCTGCATATAGGTCTGCTGAGCGTTGAGCAGAGCAATGGTGCTGATTTGGCCGTATTCGAGCTGCTTGCGGACGACCGCGAGGCTCTTGGCCGCAGCGGCTTCCGAGGCCTTCGCGGCCTTTTCCGCGCGGCGCATCGGCTTCAATCGCCCGGAGCGCATCCGCGACGTTCTGGAAGGCGCCGATCACCGTGCTGCGATATTGCGCGTAGGCCTGATCGAATTCCGCTTCGGCTTGCTTCTGTTTATGCAGCAGCGTGCCGGCATCGAAGATGGTCTGCGTGACGTTGCCGCCAAGCGCGTAGAACGCGGTCGCCGGCACGAAGAGATTCGCCAGATTGGCGGCGCTCGAGCCAGTTTGAGCCGTCAGGCTGACGAGCGGCAGCCGGTTGGCGGTCGCGACGCCGATCAGGGCGCTGGCGGAATTCAGATTGGCTTGGGCGGCGCGGATGTCGGGACGGTGTTGCACGAGAGCCGAGGGCAGGCTTACAGGCAGCGCGTGCGGGAGCTGGAGCGATCCCAGTTCGAATTTCTCGATGATTTCGTCGTTGGAATATTGCCCGGTCAGCGCGGTCAGGAGGTCGCGGTTGAGCCCGAGCGCTTTTTCCAGCGGCGGAAGCGTTTGTTCCGCTTGCGCGAGAGCCGCCTCCTGCGAGCACATCGGCGACGGCGGCCTGGCCGAGGTTGAACTGGCGGCGGAGCACGCCGAGAAGCTCCGTCTCGGCGGCGATGATCTTGTGCGTCGCCTCGATCTGCGCCCGCAGCGAGGCTTCCTGGACCGCGGCATTCACGACATTCGAGGTCAAGGTCAGGTAAGCCGCTTCCAATTGGAAGCGGGCCAGCCTTGTTTGCGCATCGGCGGATTCGATCGTCCGCCGGGTCAGGCCGAACACATCAGGCGAATAGGCGACGGTGAGTTGAGCCGTCGTCAGCGAATAAGTTTGCGCGCCCGAGGCCAAGGGCGAGGACAGGTCGCTGCCGACCCGGCCGGCCGTCGGATTGAAG
Source organism: Beijerinckiaceae bacterium (assembly GCA_050013235.1). Classification (GTDB taxonomy): domain Bacteria; phylum Pseudomonadota; class Alphaproteobacteria; order Rhizobiales; family Beijerinckiaceae; genus RH-AL1. The sequence continues at coordinate 857 of JBEKFQ010000117.1, read as the reverse complement.
CCGGCCGAGACCGTCGGAAACAAGGCGCCGCGCGTGGCGATGCCATTTTCGCGGGCGGCCCGGAGCGCGGCTTGCGCCGCTTCGAGATCGGCATTCTGCTTCAGCGCGCGCTCGACGAGCGTTTTGAGGGCCGGCGAATGATAGACCTCCCACCATTGGCCCGGAATATCGGCGCCAACAGCCATATGCTCATCGGCCGCGCCGGTTTTTGCGGTGCCGGGCAGAAAACCTTTGACCGGCGGGGCCGGCGGCGCCACGAAATCCGGACCAACCGAGCAGCCCGAAAGCAAAGCGGCCGAGAGACACGCGAGTCCCCGTGCGCGCCAAGCCCGGCCGGCCCGCGCTGCTTTCGTGGGATTACTCTGCATCAACTCGCTTCCCACTTTCGATAGCTCCGCGCGGCCAAGCAAACTTCTCAAAGTTTGCCACCACTTTGAAAACGGGCAGCTTGCGTGGCTTGAGCCACGCGGGGGCGCTCAGGGAACGGCGGGATTCATGACACGCCGGGGTCAAGGGCTCTTTTGTCATGCTTTCGCCTCTTCGCCTTTGGTTTGATCTTCATCGTCTTCGCGCGGCTCGGGTTTTGGGTTTTCGTCACTCCTGAGGAAGATCATGCGCAGCGCCGGGGCGACGAACAGCAACATGATGGGCCCGATCGTCATGCCGCCGACCACGACCGCCGCGAGCGGCCGTTGCACCTGGCTGCCAATGCCGTGGGAGATCGCGGCGGGGAAGAGGCCGAGACCCGCCGACAGAACCGTCATCAACATCGGCCGCATCCGCTGTTCGGAGCCATGCTCGACGGCTTCCTTGACCGGCATGCCGCCGATTCTCAGCTCGCGATAATAGGTCAGGTT
>JBEKFQ010000116.1:0-7287 GCA_050013235.1 Beijerinckiaceae bacterium | reverse complement strand
CATCGTCACCCGAGGTGTCCGCGCCACCTTGCTGCCGGCGCTGGATTTGCGTGGCGGAATTCCCCCTGAGCTGCGGACGCTCGTCGTCGTGCCGACGTTCCTGACATCGCCCGCAGACATCGAGGAGCAGATCGAGCGGCTTGAGATCCACTATTTAGCGAGCCCTCCGGGCGAGCTTCACTTTGCGCTGTTGTCCGACTGGGCCGATGCGGCGAGCGAGCACGCGGAAGGTGATGACGCATTGCTGACCGCTGCCACTGAAGGCATCGCCAAGCTGAACCAACGTTATGGACTGGCACCGGGCGGCGCCCGTTTCTTGCTGCTCCATCGCCACCGTATTTGGAACCAGGGCGAAGGCTGCTGGATCGGTTGGGAGCGTAAGCGCGGGAAGTTGTGTGAGCTCAATCGGCTCCTGCGCGGTGCCCCGGACACCACGTTCCTGGCGCCCCCGGCTGTGCCGGCGAACGTTCGCTACGTGATCACGCTCGACGCGGACACGCGGCTGCCGCGTGAGACCGTCGGGCGCCTTATCGGCAAAATGGCGCATCCTCTTAACCAGCCACGTTTCGACACCACGCTGGGCCGGGTGGTCGAAGGCTATGCGGTGCTGCAACCGCGGGTGACCCCCGCGCTGCCGGTGGGGCGCGAGAGCTCGCTATTTCTGCGCGTGTTCTCGAGCGCCATGGGCATCGATCCATACGCGGCGGCGATTTCGGACGTGTACCAGGACCTCTTCGGCGAAGGCTCTTACTCCGGCAAAGGCATCTACGATGTGGACGCCTTCGAGGCAGCCCTCGACGGCCGCGTGCCGGAATCGACGCTCCTCAGCCACGATCTATTCGAAGGGATCTTTGCCCGTGCCGGTTTGGCTTCGGACGTGGAGGTTGTGGAGGAGTTCCCGGCCCACTATGACGCCGCCGCACGGCGGCACCATCGTTGGGCCCGGGGCGATTGGCAACTTCTGCCGTGGATCTTTGGGCGGGGGCCTCAACGGGAGGGACATCGGCAGCGCGGAGGTATTCCCGCGATCGGCCGCTGGAAAATGCTCGACAACCTCAGGCGATCGTTCTCGGCGCCGTCGGTCGTGTTGGCCCTGATCACAGGATGGGCCTTGCCCCTCGAGGACGCCGCTGTCTGGACAGTCTTCATTCTATCGACGATCATTCTGCCGCCTCTCATTCCCGTGATGGCCGATATCGCGCCGCGCCCCGGCGTGACGCTCCGCAGTCACGTCCGCGCCCTGGGCGCGGAGTTGCGTCTTGCACTCATCCAGTCGGGCCTGATGATCGTGTTCATGGCGCACCAGGCCTGGCTGATGGGTGACGCCATCCTTCGCACCCTGGTCCGGCTCATGGTGACACGCCGGCACCTTCTCGAATGGGTTCCGGCGGCCCACGCGGCGTTTGGCTTCCATCCGAGCATTTTGCACTTCTACCGCCGGATGGCAGGGGCGCTGGTCATTAGCGCGACGGCGATGGCCGTGGCGTTGATCTGGGGGCGATCGACTTGGCCCTTGGCCGCGGTGTTCGCAGGCGCCTGGTTCGTCTCGCCGGCCGTCGCGCTTTGGGCAAGCCTGTCTCCCCGGACCGTGGGCCGGCGCCGGTTGGCCGAGCCGGACGCGCGTAGTTTGCGCCTGATTGCCCGAAGGACGTGGCGCTTCTTCGAGGCCTTCGTGACACCGGCGGACAACATGCTGCCGCCGGATAATTTCCAGGAGACGCCGGAGCCGGTGCTGGCTCATCGGACCTCTCCGACCAATATCGGCCTCTACCTGCTGTCGGTGGCGAGCGCGCGGGACTTCGCCTGGATTGGCACCCTCGAGGCCGTGGAGCGGCTGGAGGCGACGTTCGCGACAATGGCACGCATGCGCAAGCTCCGGGGCCATTTTTACAACTGGTACGACACGCGCGACTTGCGTCCGCTCGATCCGCAATACGTATCTTCCGTCGACAGCGGAAACCTCGCCGGCCACTTGATCGCACTTGCCAACGCGTGCCGCGAGTGGCGCGGCGGGAGCCTGGTGGAACCGCAACCTTTCCAGGGCGTGGCGGACGCGCTCGATCTGGTCCGTGATAAGATCCGGCGGTTGCGCGACCCGCGCCGGTCAAAGACCGTGTCATGGCGGCGGCTCGACGATGAGATTGAACGTCTTGCGGCCGTCCTCTTTCAGGGGAGCGCCAATGCCATCCCGGCCGGACAGCGGTTGGCGGAGCTATCCGAACAAGCCGTCGTCCTGGCCGACATGGTCAGACACATCGCCCTCGAGGAAGACAGCCAAGCGGGAACGGATCTGCAGTTTTGGGCGGATGCGGCCGGCGCCTGTATCGAAAGTCACCGCCGCGATCTCCAAGCGCCGGGGACCGTCGAGTTGAATGCCCGGCTTAAATCGCTCGAGAAGACCGCGCGGACCATGGCGCTCTCGATGGAGTTCGACTTTCTGCTGGCCCCCGACCGGCTGTTGTTCTCGATCGGCTATCAAGTGTCCGAGGGCGCGCTCGATCCGAGCTGCTATGACCTCCTCGCCTCGGAGGCGAGGCTCGCCAGCTTCATGGCCATCGCCAAGCGGGACGCGCCGGCGCGACACTGGTTCCGCCTCGGCCGCGCCGTGACTCCGGTCGCGAGTGGCGCGGCGCTCATTTCGTGGTCGGGCTCGATGTTCGAGTATCTGATGCCGTCCATCGTCATGAGAGCACCGGCCGGCAGCCTCATCGAGCAGAGCAACCGGCTCATTGTTAGACGTCAGATCGAATACGCGGCGATGCTCCGGGCGCCTTGGGGCGTATCGGAGTCAGCCTACAATGCGCGCGACCGGGACTTCACCTATCAATACTCGAACTTCGGGGTGCCCGGCCTCGGCCTGAAACGCGGGCTGGCCGACAATGCGGTGGTCGCGCCATATGCCACTGCCTTGGCGAGCATGGTCGACCCTCAGGCCGCCGCGCGGAACTACGAGCGCCTCGAAAGCCTCGGCGCGCGCGGCCGCTACGGTTTCTATGAGGCGCTCGACTTCACATCTGCCCGGGTCCCAGACGGGAAAAGGGTGGCCGTCGTGCACGCCTTCATGGCTCACCATCAGGGCATGACGATCACGGCAATCGCCAACACCTTGCTGGACGGCATAGTCCGGAACCGCTTCCACGCCGAGCCCATCGTGCAGGCAACGGAGCTTCTTCTGCAGGAGCGGGTGCCTCGCGACGTCATGGCCACCCCACCCCTGGTTTCCGAGACGACGTCCGCGGCAAAGATCCGCGAGATCGAAGGATCCCCGCCCTGGCGAAACGTTAGCCCACGCAGCGCAACGCCCGCTACCCAGTTGCTATCGAATGGCCGCTATTCCGTCATGCTCACGGCCGCTGGGTCCGGCTACAGCATCTGGCGCGACTTAGCGGTGACGCGCTGGCGGGAGGACGCCACCTGCGACGATTGGGGCTCATATGTCTTCTTGAGGGACGTCGACACAGGCGAGGTCTGGTCGGCGACCTATCAGCCGGCCGGAGCAGAACCCGAGACTTACGAGATCACGTTCAACGAGGACCGCGCCGAGTTTTCGAGTCGCCATAGGCGCTTGACGTCCACCCTCGAGGTCCTGGTCTCGGCCGAAGACGATGCGGAAGTGCGCCGCGTGACAATCTTGAATTCGGGTGACCGCGCTTGCGAGGTCGAAGTGACCTCCTACGCCGAGCTGGTGCTGGCGCCTCACGCCGCCGACGTGACGCACCCGGCGTTTTCCAAACTGTTCGTCGAGACCGAACACCTCGCCGGGTTGGGCGCGATATTGGCGACCCGGCGCCGGCGGGGCCCCGCGGAGCAGGAAATCTGGGCGGCGCACCTTGCGGTCGTCGCCGGCGAGACAGTGGGCAAACACGAATTCGAGACCGATCGCGCGCGGTTCCTCGGCCGCGGAGGTAGCGTTCATGCGCCGGGCGCCGTGGTTAATGGCCGGCCGCTCTCGGGCGCGACCGGGGCAGTGCTCGATCCGATATTCGCGCTGCGCCGGCGTGTGCGGATCGCGCCTGGTGCGACGGCCCGCGTCGATTTTTGGACAATGGTCGCCTCCTCGCGAGAAGATGTGCTAGATTTAATCGATAAGCATCACGATGCCGGCGCGTTCGAGCGCGCGGCTGCGCTCGCCTGGACCCAAGCTCAGGTGCAACTGTATCACCTCGGCATCGATCGCGGCGAGGCGCGTCAATACCAGCGCCTCGCCGCGCACATCGTTTACACCTCCCCGATGCTGCGCCCGCCATCGAACATAATCGGAAGCGGCAGCGGCGGCCAGCCGGGGCTGTGGACCCTAGGCATATCCGGCGACCTGCCGATCATGCTGGTTCGTGTTTCAGACCTCCACGAACTCGGCCTCGTCAGGGAGGCACTCCAGGCGGTCGAATACTGGCGAATGAAGCGGCTGACCGTGGATCTGGTCATCCTCAACGAGCGCGTCTCATCCTACGTTCAGGATCTGCAGATTGCGCTTGAGACCCTGGTGAGGGCCAACCAGGTCCGGCCCCAGATCGGCGAGGAGCGGCCGCCCGGTCATATCTTTATACTGCGGGCTGATCTGATCCCGGCGGAATCACGGGGGCTTCTGGCGTCCGTCGCACGCGTCGTGCTGGTAGGCGAGCGCGGGCGTCTGTTCGATCAACTGGAGCGCGCACCGGAGACCGGGCCGTCGCATCGGGTCCCGCCAAAGCCGCGAGCGGCGATTTCCGGACTTCAGATTTCACGCCCTGAGCCGGGCCTGGAGTATTTCAATGGGCTGGGCGGCTTCGCGGAAGCGGGACGGGAATACGTGACGATCCTGGGTCCGGGCCAATCGACCCCGGCCCCGTGGATCAACGTGATCGCCAACCCGGGCTTTGGCTTCCAGGTGTCGGCGGAGGGAGGCGGCTACGCTTGGTCGGTGAGCAGCCGCGAGCATCAGCTGACACCCTGGTCCAACGACCCGGTGACTGACCATCCGGGCCAGGCTTTCTACATCAGGGACGAGGACACGGGCGATGTCTGGAGCCCGGCGGCGCTGCCGATCCGGGACGAGGCCGCCACCTATGTGGCGCGGCATGGCTGGGGCTATAGCCGCTTCGAGCACACTAGGCACGGCGTCGCGGCGGAGCTGTTGGAATATGTGCCGCTCACCGATCCGGTAAAAATCTCGCGACTGACGCTACGCAATGTCTCGGGCCGCGCTAGACGGCTGTCCGTAACCGCCTATGTGGAATGGGTTCTCGGCGCCTCACGCAGCGCGGCGGCGCCGTTCGTGACCACGCGCATCGATCCCGGCAGCGGGGCGATGTTTGCGAACAATCCATGGAACCCGGCCTTCGGGGAACGCGTCGCTTTCGCCGATCTGGCTGGCCGCCAGACAAGCTGGACGGGCGACCGGCGTGAGTTCGTCGGCCGCAATGGGACGCTCGCGATGCCGTCTGGCCTCGCCAGCTGGGCAGCGCTCTCGGGCCGCGCCGGTTCGGGACTCGACCCTTGCGCCGCGCTCCGGGAAAGTTTCGATATCGCGTCCGGCGGCGTCGCCGAGATCGTCTTCTTCCTCGGCGATGCTCCGGATGAAACCGAGGCGCGGTCGCTGATTACCCGCTACCGCAAGATTGATCTGGACGCCGTGCTGTCGGATGTCCGGCGTTTCTGGAACGACATCGCCGGCACGGTTCAGGTCAAGACCCCTGACCGGTCGATGGACATCATGCTCAACGGCTGGTTGACCTATCAAACGCTCGCGTGCCGCGTCTGGGCCCGATCTGGGTTCTACCAGGCCGGCGGCGCCTACGGTTTCCGGGACCAGCTGCAAGACTGCATGGCCCTGGCCACGGTATGTCCGTCCATGACGCGAGAGCACCTCCTCAGAGCCGCCAGCCGTCAGTTTGTCGAGGGCGATGTCCAGCACTGGTGGCTGCCGCACTCCGGCCAGGGTGTGCGTACGCGCATATCGGACGACCGCGCCTGGCTCGCCTATGCGGCCGCGCATTACATCAAGGTCACCGGCGACGCCGCCGTCCTCGACGAAGCCGTGCCCTTCCTGGTGGGCGAGATGCTTAAGCCGGGCGAGAGTGACAACTTCTTTCAGCCGGCCGTCGCTGATATGGCGGGCAGCCTCTACGAGCACTGCGCCCGCGCCCTGGACGCAAGCTTGGCCGCCGGCTGCCACGGCCTGCCGCTGATCGGCGGCGGAGATTGGAACGACGGGATGAACCGCGTCGGCGAGGGCGGTAAGGGCGAGAGCGTTTGGCTCGGCTGGCTGTTGCACGCTGCGCTTGGCGCCTTCGCAAATTTGGCCGATGCGCGCGGCGACCGGACGCGGGCGGCGAAATGGCGGGCACACATGCAGACGCTGGCGGCGGCCTTCGAAAGCCAAGCCTGGGACGGCGGTTGGTATCGGCGCGGCTGGTTCGACGATGGCACTCCGCTCGGATCGGCGACGAACGAGGAATGCCGCATCGATTCCATCGCCCAGTCGTGGGCGGTCCTGTCCGGCGCGGGCCGGCGGGACCGCGCGGCTCAAGCCATGGCGGCCGTCGATCGCGAGCTAATCCTGCCCCACGACAATCTGGCGTTGCTGTTCACGCCACCGTTCGACCGGACGCCGCTCGACCCCGGCTACATCAAGGGCTATCCGCCGGGAGTGCGCGAGAATGGAGGGCAGTACACACATGCCGCTCTATGGTCCGTCATGGCCTTCGCCGCCCTTGGGGAAGGTGACAAAGCGGCAGCGCTCTTTTGGATCCTCAATCCAATCAACCACGCCCGCACGCGCGCCGACATGCACCGCTACAAGGTCGAGCCCTATGTGGTTGCCGCCGATGTCTACGCCGCGCCGGGCCATGTCGGACGCGGCGGTTGGACCTGGTACACCGGCTCGGCGGGATGGATGCAGCGCGCCGGTATTGAGAGCATCCTTGGCCTTCGCATCGAGAGCGGCGCGCTGCATCTCGACCCCTGCATTCCGGCGTCCTGGCCCCGGTTCGAGATCACGCTCCGGCACGGTGCGTCGCGGTATGAGATCGCCGTCGAGAACCCGGACGGGGTGCAGCGCGGTGTCGCCGCCGCCGAACTCGATGGCGCTTCGATAGCTGAAAGGCCGCTCTCTGTCCTGCTCACGGACGACGGCGAAGTCCATCGCCTCTATGTTCGGCTGGGCTGAACCGGGCCGGTCAGGCACCGTCTAGGGATAGCCGTTGGCTGGAGCGTGAGGCGGTTCCGAGGACACCGCTATTGCCGGTGACCGTGACAATGCGACCGTCGGGCAGCCGGCGTGCGATCTGCAGCGGCTGTGTTCCGGCG
>JBEKFQ010000115.1:0-7401 GCA_050013235.1 Beijerinckiaceae bacterium | reverse complement strand
GCCATGGAGGTAAAGTGGTTTGGTTGAAAGCGTTAGGAGCGTTGCATGCCAACAGGCCGTAATTAAACCGCGCGTACCTGACGGCGCGCAAGCCCGCGTTGGGGACCTATCAACGAACGTCGTTGCTTTAGCTCTTCGCGCCTTCGCTAAGGCTCCGAAATCGAAGAACCGCGGCGTCCGCTAAATCGATGGGATCAAGTGTCCCCTCCAATGTTCGCGTATAACCAGATCGGGCAAGCTTAATCACATTGGCAGCGAGATGTTGTTGATCTTGCTCGCTCACCGCCCCGGAAACGCCGAGTGTCGCAATAGCCCGTCGCGAAGCGGCATGAAGGACAGCCGCTTCCGAAGGCTGCAACACGTCTCTTGCGAATACCAAGTGATCGAACATGCGCTCTCTGGCCTAAATCGACTTAAGCGTTGGATGGTTGTCACCACCTTATCGAGTAGCCTTGTAGTTATTATGACAGCTTATTGCAGCCGCCAGGAGAATCCTCAACAGAGACGTTCGTTGGAGTGTGGAAAGGAGCCACACGGTGACCCCCATGCCAACTCCCGGAAGCCTTTGAGCCGATTTGGCTTTCTGTGCTTTGGCAGGGGTCACGATCGGCACCGATCGTGACCCCGTTCAAATCGTAGAAATAGAAACAGCTTCAAAAGTTTGCTCACAACGGCACAGGGGTCACCGCGCAGCGCCTCATCACACTGCATGGGACGTGGTCGACGCTTAACGCGTGCGGAATCGATCGGGCGGGCATGAAGGGCTTCGTAGTCACAGTCCTCCGGACGGCGGTGATTGAGCTTGAGGCGTACGCTCATTCCGCAGGTCCAGCCGATGATATCAACGAATTTCTTAGCTGGGTGCGGCAACGGAAAATGACGACCGTACCCTCGAATGCCTGACCACCTAATAGCATGCTCCGCTATTGAGGGCCGGGAGTCCGGATAACCGAGCGTCTGACTTGGGTCGAGAGTGACCGCTCGGGCAAAGTTGGGGAATGGCGGCTTTTGACTCAGCTCGCTCCATAGCCGCCATTCCGCTCTCGGCCCGATCTGATCGTTTCGCTCCGCGCCCGAAGCGGTCATTCCCGAAGCCAGATGGTGCCACTCCCAGTATGGACTCTACCAGGCAGGAGTGTTAGAACAAAAACAGAACAAGATGCGAGGTTGATCATGGTCCGGCGAGCGTCACGATCTGAGCTTCCGCCAGACCCCGCCGCAACGATCCTCGCGCTGCGGGCCTGTCGCGCCGCGATGGTGGGCGTGTGCGGCCGGGTGAAGCCCATGGGAGTGGTTTATCATGGCGCTGCGATGGTCATGGCGGCGATCGATGGTTTTGCGGTGGTACTCACGGGGCATCGCCATTATTTCCACGCCGGTGGTTCGACCATAAACGAGGGCCGCCGGGAGATTCTTGGAGATCGAGACGCTCGCGAGAGAGGAGAAAAGCCATGGGTGTGACCTATTACGCGGCCCTTCCGTTTATCCGGACGGACGAAGGAGAGCTTGTCGCCGGGGAAGCGAAGGAGCTTCAAACGGCTGGCGCAGCGGTTCGCGAGGCTCAGCGCATGTCAATAGTCGCAGCCGGGGCCGTGGCTTTTTCCCGGACAGGTGATCCGGCCGATGGCGAGTTTGAAGATGCCGTCGTCATTCATCGATTCGGCGAAGTGCCGGACGTGGATGCCCTGCTAACCGCGGGCTGAATCTCAAGCCTTGGCCCGGCGATCTTTTTTTAGTTCTTGACGGCGATCCGCATCATTCCGGGCGGCTCGGGAAGCTAAAGCGAAAGCGTCTCACGAGTTCCTCGACATAGCGGCTAAAACGCGATTCAATGTCTTTCGATCCGTGGCGCTGCGTATTCCGACGAGGGGGACGACGACTACGCCGTTTGACCTTACCGTCCTCAACGAATTGGATCGCTTCCACTTGGTGCTCTCGGTCATTGACCAGGTTCCCAAGCTGGCAAAGTCGGGAGATCCAATAAGTAGGGGCGGTGATCCAGGCAAAACTCGATGAGCACAAGGCTTACGTGGAAGAACACGGCGATGACATCCCGAAAATCCGCAATTGGGGTTGGTCGCCACCATCATCATGAACGCAGCGAGCCCGGGCGACAGGCCTAATCAAAACGGTTGTCGTTGAGCGTGCCATTGATCGCCTCGCGAGCGCGACGCAAACGGCGACGGCTCCCGGGCGGATGACGGCCCTGCATCTCTCGAAACGCTCGTTTCGCTCCACGGCAGAGCGGCGAACTTTCGCCATTTAAGGATCCAGCTTCAAACTCGCGGACGGCCAGGAATGCAGCGGCCCAAGGCGAGCGGACTTCTTGACTTGATGGCGATCCATGCGGGCGAAGATATCGGCGAGGAAGTGGATGGCCCCGACAAGATGTGGTCCCTTGTTGAGCATCACGCATTCGGCGCGCTGCGCCATAGCAGCGTCGGTCGCCTCGGCCCTACTCGGCAATCCGTCGCGCACCAGATCGTCGAGAACTTGTGTCGCCCAGACCACGGGGACGCAAGCCGCCTCGCAAAGCCACAGCATTTCTTCTTGAATCTCGGCCATGCGGCCAAATCCAAGCGCGGCGGCCAGATCGCCCCGAGCAATCATGATTGCGACAGGACGGCGGCCCGCCGCCTGAACGATGAGCCGCGGCAGATTTTGTACCGCTATGGCTGTTTCGATTTTCAGAACAAGTGGCGGCAGCGGTTTACCAGGCAGCCGGTCGGCAAGATGTTTGTCCAGCAGTAGGATGTCCGAGGGTCGCTGAACGAACGAGAAGCCGACCAGATCCGCATTAGCGGCGACGAAATCCAGATCGCGAAGATCGTCTGATGACAGCGGTGGAAGTCCCAGATCGACGCCGGGCATATCGACGCCCTTTTCAAGTCGAAGCTTTTCGCCTTTTTCTCTGGCACCAACGACCTCCGCCGTCCAACCGCCCACGGCAGGCTCGACCACCCGCCCGCGGATTTTGCCGTCATTGATCCAGATGAGGGAACCGACTTCCAGACGGGCAACCACTTCCGGAAAACTTATCGTGATGGCGGGCGTTGAGCCGGCGTGCGCCGCTTCCGGCTCACGCAGCACTCGGAAGCGATCGCCGACGTGGAGCCGCTTTGGCTTTTTTGGCGAAATCGACTCAATTCGACACTTGGGTCCGCCGATATCCATCAGGATGCGGCAATCGCGGCCAAGTTCGTTCGCCGCGCTTCTAACATGCATGATGATCCTTTGCCATACTTCCGGATCGTCATGAGCGCAGTTGATACGGGCGCAATTCATGCCCGCATCCAGGAGGCTTTGAACGAGATCGCGATCCCGTGCGGCCTCGGTCGGCATTGTCACCATGACGGCTGGGGCCGGCCCGAGAGCGCCAAAAAGTTCACGCTTGCGCAGCGCCAACAAGTTGTGGCCTTCGGTCCAGGCTCCGACCATGGGGTAGGCCACGCCTGCGATACCCGTGATCCGTGCCAGCGAGGCGCGTACTGCCTGGAGCGTCGCTGCCACGTGGCTCTCGCTGCGACCTAGCGAAGACAGACCCAGTTCCGTGAGAGCGGACTGAATTTCGCCGAGGTCCAGCCGTCGCAGTGCAAGGTAGTTGGCAAGATTGATCGCCGCCGGGAGGAAGGAGCGATCGGCAATGGCCTCGTCCCAGAAATGAAGCGTCTTCTCAGCCTCGCGACGCACCTCCAACTCGACGTGATTAAGCTTGGAGAGAAGCTCACCAGATAAGCGCGGAGTTGTACAAGGTTCCTTTACGGCAGTGGAATCTTCCGCGGTCTTGTCCTCAAGTCTTGAGTCTTTCCGCATTTCCAGGGTCCTCTGTATCAGCCAATATTCATCGGGTCGTCCGATAGGCGGCAATCGCTGGATTCCAAATGCGAAACCTGATCCGCGTACGTCCTGCCTATCGCTTGCATTTGCCTTCACGACCATTAGTCGCGTGGAGTCGAATTTGATCAAATTTTGATCGCGGTGACGCGAACATCGGCTCCGCCGAACCAGCCTCGACTGTCTATCCAAGGTAGAAGAACGCGACGCGATCGCGCAGCGCACGGCTTGCTCCAAGTTATCTGTGACGATGGTAGCGGTGACATCGTGCTTCGGCTCCTCGGTCAGGTCCTTGACGTTTTGCACGCTGGTCGGATCGAGCGCGCTGGTGGGTTCATCCAATAGGATCACCTCTGGCCGCGTTGCGAGAGCGCGCGCGATGCACAGGAGCGTGGGTACGAAGTCCCTCGGCTATCGATCATGACTATACAGAGCCAAGTTGAAATCGACAGGCTCGGAAACTACCCATACGATCGTTGTGAAGCAAATTGATCCCAAATTAGGATTTGGGTCGCGTCGTTGCTGCTGATTAGGGATAAATCTTGTGCCCCGGGCGGGTTTGCTCGTGCCGGGGCGCGGCACCAGCGCGACGATTCCCATCAATCGCATCAGCCTTTGCACGTGCTTGCGATTGACCTTCGGGCTATCCTTGTTGAATTCGAACATCATTCGCGGCGAGCCGTAAAACGGCAGCTTGAGATGCAATTCGTCGATGCGGCGCATCAACGATCCTTTACCCGACCCCATCGCTTGAGCCCAGCTCATGACCTTGCCGGTGCGAGCATAGGGTATACCAGTCTGGGTGGCCACGGCGCGCTTCATTTGGGTGAACAGCTTGTTGCCGGCCTCGTCGGTAGCCCGGTACATGGCATAGGTTCCTGCGTTACCAAGCCCTTCGGCGGCTTGACGAAGCTCATCGAGGCCTTCAAATTTGAAGGTGACCTTCATGTCTCAAGCCATGGCGCATCGTAAGTCAGCACGCCTAAGCTTCGCATGCGAAGCAGGCGCGCCCAAATGCCTTGACCGTTGTATCTCTCAATGATACGTATCTTTGGTAGATACAGTGAGCGTCCGTGGCAATTCTCAGCTTTAAGAACAAGAATACGGAAGCCGTCGCCAACGGCCGATGCCCCAAAGGATTTCCGCCTCGTCTTGTCAGCGTGGCTAGGCGCAAGATCATGATGATCGATGCGGCGCCAGCTCTGGAATCCTTGAAGGTGCCTCCAGGGAACAAGCTGCATTCTCTTTCGGATGACCGGAAGGGCCAACACGCAATTTGGATCAACAGCCAGTTTCGCGTCTGTTTTCGATGGACGTCCGCCGGACCCGAAGACGTCGAAATCGTGGACTATCACTAGGGAGGATAACATGACCTTTAAGCAGTTGCCCCCCATGCACCCCGGTGAAGTGCTACGGGAAGAATTCATGATCCCGCTGGGCCTTTCCGCAGGTGCGATCGCCAAGGCTTGCGGCGTGCCGCGAACGCGTATTGAGCGTATCACCACGGAGACGATGGGAATCAGCGCCGATACGGCCTTGCGCCTTGGACGGTATTTTGGGGTTGACCCGCGGTTTTGGATGAACCTTCAAACGCGATACGATTTCGAGATGGCGCAAATCGCTGCCGGTCCAGAGCTGGAGAAGATCACGCCGAATGAAGCCATCAAGCACGCCGCGTGATCCAGCCCTTCCTCGACAGGCGCAACAAAGCTGGCGCAAAAAGCCAGGTGGATGTGAGGCGGGATGAAATTCCGTTTGTGGAATGCTTCATCGTCGCATGTTCTAGGGGCTGCCAAGGGACTCAGCCAACAGTCCGGCATTTTGCGAACCGAAGTTGACAAATTTCTTGTCACGGTTCGCGCGAGTTAGCCTCCTTGTGGCCAATTCCCGATCCCGATAGCTGTTGACCAGCGCCGCGTCATCCACCGTGCCCTGCGCATTGCCCGCATAACCAGGAAAAGGTCGGTCATCGACCAAGTCACTGAAGATGCAGCGCGACATATGTGGACGGCCTCCTGGCAAGCACTTTTTTTAGCGCGTCGAACGATTTGGCCGGCTTCGGTCATATGTCCGGCCTACTTTTGCGGAGCATATGTCCGCTGGCCTTGATGAAGTCCGACGATCGGGTTCCCTATCAATCTGACGAGCTTTCCGCTCATGTCGCGTGGCGGGTTGTTCCAGATCTCCGGTGGTGACCGTGTCGTTCATCACGTCTTTTTTCGCTTGCCAAACTTGAACTCGGGTCGGCTTAAGTCCTCCTCGGATGCTCCTTTCCCGCGAGGCGGGCGGTTCGTCTCACGCTTTCGCGAACATCTCGGTGCGAAAGCCTTCGCCGGTCTTCATCATCGCCCAGATGATCCTGGCGAGCTTGTTGGCCAGCGCCACCGTCACTAGCCGCGCGGGCTTCTTTGCCCGCAGGGCGACGATCCAGTCGCACAAGGCGCCTTTACGCTTGCCCACAATATGCAAAAGCGATGTTGCCGCCAGTACGAGTAGTTTCCTGATGTACCGGTTGCCCTGCTTGGTGATAGCCCCGAGCGTCTGCTTGCCGCCGCTCGAATTCTGGCGCGGCGTCAGGCCGAGCCAGGCGGCGAAATCGCGCCCCGATTTGAATATGTTCGGATCCGGCACGCTGGCCGCGATCACCGAGGCGATGATCTTCCCGATGCCGGGAACCGCATCGAGCAGCTGGCTCATCTCGCTTTGTTCATGGGCGCAAGCAATTTCGCCCTCCATATCATCGATGGACTTGTCGAGACCCTCGAACTGCTGGGCCAGAACCTTCACGACTGCCCTGGCGGCGTCCGGAAGCGTCGCGTCATTTTCGGCTAGCTCAAGCAGTTGATCGACGCGGCCAATTCCCTTGGCGACGATAATGCCAAACTCCGAAAGATGGGCACGCAGCGCATTGACGCTCATCGTTCGCTGCTTGACCAGCAATTCTCGTGTCTTGTGCAGCATCAGTATCGCTTGTTGCTCCGCGCTCTTAATTGGCACGAAGCGCATTCCAGGCCGCGACATCGCTTCGCAACAGGCTGCGGCGTCGACAGCGTCGTTCTTACCCCGTTTGACGTAGGGTTTGGTGTAAGACGGCGGCATCAGAAGTACCTCATGACCCATCGACTCAAGTTCTCGCGCCCAATAATGCGCCGAACCACACGCCTCCATGCCCACGAGGCAGGGTTCGATCCGCGAAAAGAATTCGCGCATCTTCAGTCTCGTCAACTTGCGCGTTACCGCAGAACCACCTTCGCTCTCCAGCGCATGGATTTGAAAATAATTCTTAGCCAAATCGACGCCAATTCGGATAAACTTTTTCATGGACGGTCTCCCTCTTTGTGGCGCTCCTGCGACCACGCTTTGGCACTAGATGCCGTCGAGGAGAGGCCGTCCACATCATCAATCAGGATGACGAGCCGTAACGGCGGCTGGGTGATTGATCGGACTTCTCTTTGGAGAGGACCGTTTCGTTGCCCGGCCGACATGTCACCGATCACCAGATGAGACTTTTCATGAGCAACCGTCGCAAGCATTCGTCGGCCATCGCCGGCGCCAAGGCCGGATTCA
>JBEKFQ010000114.1:0-7422 GCA_050013235.1 Beijerinckiaceae bacterium | reverse complement strand
CTCGAAAACTGCTCGTGACCGCGAACGCTCTCGTGAAATCCGGGCAATTGTTCGAAAAAAAGAAAATAGCCTCTTGACGATCAATACAGTCGCCGGGCTCGCCTCCGGCGACCCGGAATGACGTGAGGTAGACCGGCGGCGCGCTCGCGATGACGGCGGTTGTATTGCACCGCGCCCCGCTTTAGCCGTCTTGCGTTGCGATAGAAGCCTGGATTCGCGATACATTGTCGCCCGCGGGCCGGGAGGGAGCCGCCATGACCAAAGGTCTCAATCTCGACGAGCCCGGACCCGACATCTTTTATAGCCAGCGCAAGTCCTGGGCCTCGGCCGTCGCGATCGTCCGCGATCCCCTCGCATCGCTGCCGCCGCAGGTTTTCAGGCATAGCCTCGTGGCCTCCCGCATCTTTGGCCGGTCGCGTCTCTTCGTCTGCGACCCCGCCCTCGTTCACGAGGCTCTCGTGCGCAACGCCGATGCCTTGGGAAAGGGCGAGGAAAACAGGCGCGTCCTTGGGCCCGCCCTGGGGAACGGGCTGCTGACCGCCGATGGCCCGTCCTGGAAATGGCAGCGCCAAACGCTCGCGCCGGCATTCCAAATCGATAAGCTTCGCGAGTTTTTGCCGGCCATGATCGCGGCGGCGGAGGAAACGCGCGACGGCTGGCTCGCCAAGGGACCCGGCGGCGTGGTGAGCCTCGGCCATGACCTGATGACGACGACCTTCAAGATCATCGTCGAGACGATGCTCTCGGGACTGGGTCAGATCGATGCGGCGGCCGTCCGGCGCGGCGTCTCGGATTATTTGAAACCCGCCAATTGGATGGGCCTCTTGAGCGTTCTCAAGGCGCCGCGTTGGGTGCCCTATCCCGGACGCCGGCGCGCCATGAACGCGGCGGTCCAGATGCGCTCGGCGGTCCAGACCATGGTCGCCGCCCGGCGCCGCGCCGGCACGCCGCAACAAGACCTCGTCAGCTTGCTTCTCTCGGCCTCGGACCCGGAGACGGGCCGCTCCATGTCGGACGCGGAGATTGCCGACAATCTCCTGACCTTCATCACGGCGGGCCACGAAACGACGGCGCTCGCCCTTGGCTGGACGCTCGCGCTCCTCGCGGCGCATCCCGCGATCGAGGCCAAGGCCGTCGAGGAAATCGAAGCCGTCACCGGCGGCGGCGCGGTCAAGCCGGAACATATCGACCAGCTGACCTATGTCAGGCAGGTCTTTAACGAAAGCATGCGGCTCTACCCGCCGGCGCCGCTGATTTTCCGTGCGGTGCTCAGCGATTTCGACTTGGCGGGCCATGCCGTGAAAGCCGGCACGGTCGTCGTCATCCCGATCTACGCGCTCCACCGGCACGTCAAGTTTTGGGAGGATCCGGAAAAGTTCGATCCCGGCCGTTTCGCGCCGGCCGAGGTCAAGACGCGCCACCGCTATGCCTTCATGCCCTTCGGCGCCGGCCACCGGATCTGCATCGGGAGCGCCTTCGCGACCATGGAAGCGGTGGCCATCCTGGCCGTCTTGCTGAAATCCGTCCGGCTGCAGCCCGTTGGCGATGCGCTCCCCGCGCCGAAGTTGCGGATTACCTTGCGGCCCGCCAAGGAGATCGAGATGCGGGTTTCGCCGAGGCATGCCCAGGGTGCGCCAACCGGTCTGTAAGACGATCTAAATCTTTATCAATCCGCCGGACGGAGCCAAAAACGCGACGCTAAGGCAACAAAAACCCGGTCGCCAATTAGGCTCCGGGCGAAACGTCTCATCGAAGCGATTTATGCCAAGCGTTTTGTCGTTGCGATCCACCCTGATTGTAGTTACAAAAAAACATGAAGATCGTCTGGGACGAACCGAAGCGCATCGCGAACCTGGCCAAACATGGCCTTGATCAAGCTGCCATCACCTTCGAGTTCTTCCTTTCGGCCCGGATCGCACCCGCCAAGGCCGGCCGTTTTCAGGCTCTCGGGTTGTTCAACGGCGAGCCCGTCAGCGTAATCTTCAAGCCGCTGGGCACGGAGGCGTTTTCGATCGTCAGCATGCGCCCGGCAAACGCGAAGGAAAGGAAATTCCTATGACCAAGGCCAAAGGCTATACGCAAGCCGACATGGACGAGGTGTCCGATAATCCGGAATGGACGAAAGCGACGGACGCACAAGCGAAGTCTTTCGAAGAGACATTCCCAGATATCGCCCGCCGCATGCGCGGCCCGCAAAAAGCGCCAATCAAGAAGCAGGTGACCTTGCGGCTCGATGCGCGCATCGTCGACCACTTCAAAGCGAATGGCAAGGGATGGCAAATCCGGATGAATGAGGCGCTGGCAAAAGCGGCTGGCGTCCCCCCAGACCGCAAAAAGGAGAGCAAGGCCGCGCGCTGACAAAGTATAGGGACCGCGACCGCGGCGGAGGAGCCTTGAGTACTTCCGTTTTGGTAGAATCACCAATGCGGCAAGAAATCGTTACCATATTAAAAATTTATAGTATTTTCTCAGTCATTAACGCATGCAACTTTTGTGGAAAATGCTTTAGTGCAGAGTAAGCGACCGGTTCTGTTTAATGACACGTAACGCCGACTGTAGCCGCTCGACGTAACCCATGCGCAGGCGGTCGGAATTACGGAACCGGGTCACGACGACCAGAACCAATTCCAATAGCACGGCACGATTGGCGCGCTCGATTTCGGCGGTGCCGATTTTGGCCTCATGCGCGAGACGCACAAGCTCGACACGTTGTATTTCAAAGGCTTCCGCATCGCCATCGATCAGCGAGAGCCACATCCGCGTTTGCGCCGCCGCGACCTGGTGGTTCGATAAGGCGCCGTCGAGAGGCGTCCCATAGACGTTGAGAATCTGCTCGCAAATCAGAGGTTCCGCCCAATCGAACGATCGTGACCGCATCTGAATCCGCGTCTGTGCCGCGCCATGTGCACTCATCTCGCACCCTCCGGTAAAGAGATTATTAACAAACAGACACAAAAAAAGTTAACGCTTGGTTAATAATAGACAACAAAGTGTTAAAGACCGCGCAAGCGAATGTATTCAGCTGCCAAGACTTATCCACCAGGAGGTCGGACGCGGCGGGACAAAAAGGCACCTTCCGGTGAATTGCACGATCAAGATGATCGGCGAAGAATCCCCAGCCGAAGTCTCTTTCGAAACTTGCGAACCCTGGCAAAAAGCGGTTCGCTTAGACCATTAGGCCGGAGCATGACGTAGAAGACGGCCCGGCCTTCAATCGCGCCACGTTGATTAGCCGCCCAACCAAACCACCCCTATCGCCTTGAATATGATAATCTTTAGTCTTTTTCCTTGCGCCTTGCGCGAGGAGAGGTCTAATTGCTGCGCGACTCACCGCGGCCGCATCCACGCCAGCCCAAGATTGCTCATGACGACGGCGGCCGCCGGCCCGACCTTTCTCGAACTCTTCACGCCGAAGCTCGTCACCGTGCTGCGCGAGCGTTACAAGCTCGCGGATTTCAAGGCCGATGTGATCGCCGGCTTGACCGTGGCGATTGTCGCGCTTCCGCTCTCCATGGCCATTGCCATTGCCTCGGGTGTGACGCCGGACCGTGGCCTGTTCTCCGCCATCGCCGGCGGTTTTTTCGTCTCGCTTCTCGGCGGCAGCCGCTTCCAGATCGGCGGCCCGGCCGGGGCTTTCATCGTCTTGGTCGCCGCGACCGCCAATCGATATGGGGTGGACGGGCTCCTGCTGGCCACCTTCATGTCCGGCTTTATCTTGCTGGCCATCGGCTATCTCCGGCTCGGCACCTTCATCAAATATATCCCCTATCCCGTCACCGTGGGATTCACGGCGGGGATCGCCGTCATAATCTTCGTCAGCCAGATCAAGGATCTGCTCGGACTGTCCTTCTCCGGCAAGGAGCCGGGCCCGGTCCTCGAGAAGCTGGCGATCCTGGGCCAAGCCTTGCCGTCGCTCAACATCTCCGCCGTCGCGGTGGCGGCCGTCACCATCGGCGTGATCGTGGGCGTGCGGAAGGTCCGGCCGAATTGGCCGAGCCTGTTGATCGCCGTCACCCTCGCCTCTCTCGTGGCCGTGGTGTTTCATTTGTCCGTGGAAACCATCGGCACCCGGTTCGGCGGCATTCCGCATTCGTTGCCGGCGCCGCATCTCCCCGCGATTTCGCTTGGCAAGATCATGGACCTCTTGCCGGCCGCGCTGTCCTTCGCGCTTCTCGGCGGCATCGAAAGTCTGCTCTCGGCCGTGGTCGCCGATAGTATGAGCGGAAGGCGGCACCGCTCCAATTGCGAATTGGTGGCGCAGGGCGCCGCCAATATTGGCGCGGCTTTGTTCGGCGGGATTTGCGTGACGGGCACCATCGCGCGCACCGCGACCAATGTGCGTGCGGGCGCCCGCAGCCCCATCTCGGGCATGCTGCATTCCATCTTTTTGCTCGTCTTCATGTTCGCCGCCGCGCCCTTGGCGAGCTACATCCCCCTCCCGGCTTTGGCCGGCGTGCTCACGATCGTCGCGTGGAACATGGCCGAACGGCATGCCGTCGCCACGCTGCTGCGGGCCTCGCGCGGCGATGCCTTGGTGCTGCTGACAACCTTTCTGCTCGTCGTCTTTCGCGATCTCACCGAAGGCATTTTGACGGGCTTTGGCATCGGCACGTTGCTCTTCGTCCACCGGATGGCGACGAGCGTCGAGGCCGGCAGTGTCCAGCCGATGGTGCGCGAGGATCGAGCCGACCGTTTCGAAGAGGATGACGTCGTCGACCACGACGACGCTTTGGCTGCGGCCTCCGATGTCATCGTGTTCCGGGTTCAAGGCGCGTTTTTCTTCGGCGCGGCGGCCGCCGTCGGCGCGGCTCTGGACGATTTGCCCAGCCAACCCCGGGCCTATGTGATCGATGTCTCCGCCGTGCCCGTCCTCGACAGCACGGCCGCCGCGACCATCGAGGCCTTCGCCAGGAAGGTTCGCGCTCGAGGCATTGCGGTGTTCATCAGCGGGGCGAGCATTGCGGTCCGGCGGGTGCTGCTGAGCAACGGCGTCCGGGCGCCCGGTGTCCAATATAGCCCGTCCATTCAAGATGCCGTGCGCCGCGCCTGCGAGCCTGAAGAAAGCCCGGTTTGACTTATGCCGGATTCCGGCGGTCCGGCGTCACCCCAAGCCCTTTGGCGGCGTTGACCACGGCCGACGCACGATAGGGTTTCATGAGCAAAACGCTGTCGGGCACCTGCCGGAGCGGCATTCCGCTATAGCCCGTGACATAGATGACCGGCAGCATGCTGAACCGTTCGCGCGCGCGCTCCGCCACGCACCAGCCGTCCAAACTCCCCGGTAGCCGGATATCCGTCAGGAGCAGATCGAGCAAAATCTCGGAATCGAGAATGGCGACAGCTTCCTCCCCCGTCTTGGCCTGGAGCACCGTGAAGCCCGCATCGCTCAATTCGTCGGCAACAATGTCGAGAATCATCGGTTCGTCCTCGACCACGAGAACCGAGACGCGGGGAAGCTCTGTCACCATGCCATGAAAACCTGTCCGGGAGAGAGAAAACCCGCTTCGATGTCTGACGAAAGGGAAGCCCTGTGGCAAGAGGGAATTCCTGTCATGACAGCCCCCATTCCGCCGGTCCTGAAGGAAACAGAGCGGGAACCCATGGATCGGACACGCCAATCCGCCTCAACTTTCATTCCGTCCCTCGTGTCCGTCTCTCGCGTATGACGAATTCTAGAGCATGTCCCGAAAAAGTTGCAGACTTTTTCGATCGAGGACATGCTCTAACTCCTTATAAAGAGAGCGAGTTCCTGTCGCTTTGGTGAGTCCACCAAAGCGGAACGCGCTCTGGCCCATCCTCGCTTCGGCGGAATAAGCGGACGCTCAACGCAGCCAAGGGGATATCGTTCACGAAAAAAATACGCCCGCGAGGAAAATCGTCTCACCGGTTCACGGGATGTCCGAAAATACGGCGGCCGAAGAGGCTCGCGACGAGTCCGCTCAGCACCAAGGCGCTCTTGCCGCGCTCGTCGAAAAAGGGATTGAGTTCGACGACATCGAGGGAGCCGGCCAGTCCGCTATCGTACAGCATCTCCATGATGAGATGCGCCTCCCGGAACGTCGTCCCGCCCGGCACCGGCGTGCCCACGCCCGGCGCGATGGCGGGATCGAGGAAATCCACGTCCAAGCTGACATGCAGAAACCCCTTGGCGGCGGCGACGCGGTCCAAAATCCGCCGCAGCGGCACGACGACGCCGAATTCGTCGATGGTGCGCATGTCCACGACATCGATGCTGCGCGCCTCGAGCAAAGCCCGCTCGCCCACATCGAGCGACCTGATGCCAAACAGCGAGACATGCGCGGGATCGACGCGCCGGGTGCCTCCGCCCAGCAAAGCCTCGAACCCAGGCTCCCCGCAGAGAGCCGCGAGCGGCATGCCATGGACATTGCCCGACGGCGACGTCTCGAGCGTGTTGAAATCGGCATGGGCATCGAGCCAAAGCACGAAAAGCTCGCGCTGGGTTTCCGCGCAAAAACGCGCGACGCCATCGATAGAACCAATCGACAGGCTGTGATCGCCGCCGAGCACCAGGGGAAACGCGCCATCCCGGAGGCAGCCGTAAACCGAGGCGCTCAAAACCCGGGCCCAAGCCGCGATTTCCGCGAGATTACGCGGCTCCTTGGAGGGAAGCGTGCCCGCATCCCTAGCGATAGCGAGATCGCCCTGATCCCGGACGACATAGCCAAGCTGCTCGAGCGGACGGACAAGCCCAGCCGTGCGAAGCGCCGCGGGGCCCATCAGGCATCCGCCGAGGCGGGCACCGGCCTCGACCGGCACGCCGATAATGGAAATTGGCTTTTGCGTCACCGCGCCACGGTCACGTTACGATCATGGCTTGCGGGGGGTACATGCGACTCATCGGGCTCTCCTGTGCCGGACCCAAGAGATAGCATGGTTTGCCGATCCACAACGAGACCGCGCGGCCCTCTCCCGCAAGCCGGCGAAAGAAAGCGATTTCCCGTCACATGGCGGAGTCCGCCGATGTGGAACGCGCCCTAAGCCGCGTGTTCCATCGGCTGGGGTTTCCTGGCGACGGCCTCGATCACGAGTTCGTCGACGGCCTCGGGATGCGCCGCGATCTCGGCCTGTAGTCCATTGCGCATATGGGGCGACCAGAACTTCTCGATATGTTTTGCAACCCCCTCGACCGCGCGATCATGGGGGTAGGACTTGAAAAAAATGGCGATCTGATTTGCCATGGCGGTCAACTTGTTATGCGTCACGTGAGACTACTCCTTGGAAATCGAAACTCACTCGGCGGCGTCTACATGGTGGATGCGGGTCAGCGAAACATCTTCCTCGGCGAAGCGCTCCTGCCAATCGGACAACCGGTTGGTCTTGCGCACTTGCACCGCCGTCACCTTGTATTCCGGGCAATTGGTCGCCCAATCCGAATAATCCGTGGTGATGACATTGGCGCCG
>JBEKFQ010000113.1:0-7432 GCA_050013235.1 Beijerinckiaceae bacterium | reverse complement strand
CGGGCTTCGAGGCTCTGGTTTTCAAAGCCTCGCGCGGGATCGAGGATATCTACGAGCTGACGTATATCCGCAAGGATGGAAGCCGGTTCCCGGCGGTCGTGTCCGTCACGGCGCTACGCGACATGCGAGACGTCATTATCGGTTATCTCTTGATAGGGACGGACAATACCGCGCGCAAGCTGGTCGAAGCCGAGCAGAAGAAGCTCGATCAACGCCTGCGCGACCAACAATTCTACACGCGCTCGCTGATCGAATCGAACATCGACGCGATCATGACCACCGACCCCGCCGGCATCATTTCGGACGTCAACAAACAGATGGAGGCACTAACCGGCTGCACGCGCGACGAGTTGATTGGCTCGCCCTTCAAGAGCCACTTCACCGATCCCGAGCGTGCGGAGGCGGGCATCAAGCTCGTGCTGAGCGAAAAGAAGGTCACCGACTTCGAACTCACGGCCTGCGCTCGCGACGGCAAGAAAACGGTGGTGTCCTACAATGCAACCACTTTTTACGACCGGGGCCGCACGCTGCAAGGTGTCTTCGCCGCGGCGCGCGACATCACGGAACGCAAGCAGGTCGAGGCGGAATTGCATCAAGCAAGGGCCGCCGCCGAGAGCGCTAGTCAGACCAAATCGGATTTTCTGGCGAGCATGAGTCACGAGATCCGGACGCCGGTCAATTCGATCATCGGTATCGCGGCCCTCCTCGCGAAGACCTGCCTAACCCCTGAGCAAACCAAGTATGTAGAGATCTTCAGCCGCGCCAGCGAGAATTTGCTGCATCTCATCAACGACATTCTCGATCTCTCCAAAGTCGAGGCCTCCCAGCTCGAGTTGGAAAGGACCGAATTCTCGCTCAACGGCCTGGTGGAGAAAGTCATCGAGATGCTGACGGTCCGGGCCCAGCAAAAAGATCTGGCCCTGCTGTGCGAGATCATGCCGGGCGTGCCCACCGGTCTGGTGGGCGACCCGAACAGGCTGCAGCAGGTGCTGCTCAATTTGCTAGGCAATGCGATCAAATTCACGGAATCCGGGCAAGTGGCTCTCCGCGTGTCGTTGGATGCGTCCTCGTCTGTCCCGGACACCGTGCTTTTCACGGTCTCGGACACCGGGATTGGTATACCGCGAGACAAATTGGACCAGATCTTCGAACGATTCACGCAAGCCGACACGTCCACGACGCGCAGATACGGAGGTTCTGGGCTGGGGCTCACGATTTCAAAGCGCCTGGTTGAACTGATGGCGGGCCGCATTTGGGTGGAAAGCGGTGTCGGAGAGGGCAGCGTGTTTTCTTTTGCCGTGCCACTCGAGATCTGGACGGGCGCCAAGACTGCGGTGGTCGTGCCTTTCGGCATGGGGCCCGCGCAGCCGCTCAGGCCGCTTCATATCCTCCTC
The DNA here is from genome assembly GCA_050013235.1 of Beijerinckiaceae bacterium. Taxonomy (GTDB): domain Bacteria; phylum Pseudomonadota; class Alphaproteobacteria; order Rhizobiales; family Beijerinckiaceae; genus RH-AL1. The sequence continues at coordinate 6,038 of JBEKFQ010000113.1, read as the reverse complement.
GTGGAAGATTACCCCGACAATCGTACGATCACCCTGGCCTATCTCGAGGATACGCCTTACCGGGTCGAGATCGCCGATAATGGAGCCATCGCCTGCGAAAAGTTTATCGCCGGACATTTCGACCTTGTCCTAATGGACCGGCAAATGCCCGTTATGGATGGGCTGACCGCGACGCGGACCATTCGAGACTGGGAACTCGCGAACTACCGGCCGCCGACACCAATCATTGCGCTGACAGCCGCCGCGTTGAAAGGGGATCGCGAAAAGTGCGTCGATGCGGGGTGTACAGCCTATTTGACAAAACCCATCAAACAATCGGTGCTGCTTCAAGCGATCAAGGAACATTGCGCTATCGTCTTGCCGCCATCACGAGAGGGCGGCGCCGGGCAAGACACGATCCTCATGCGCAAATTTGCGGACCGGATTCCCGAGTTTTTGCAGAATCGCAGGCAGGATGTCACCGCCATGCTCGACGCTCTGGAGCGGGACGACTTCGAATTGATCGAGTTTCTGTCACACGGCATGCGGGGTGCCGGGGGAATGTTCGGATTTCAAGCCATCACCGATATCGGCGCCTCAATCGAGAAAGCCGCGGCAAGTTTCGATACGGTCGCATCGCATAAGTGGGTGGGCGAATTGTCGGGTTATCTGGACCGCATCGGCAGGACAATCGAGTAAAGGAGTTCGTGACAACTTCCCCAATCCATAAATCAATGTAATTCTCTAGTTCCGGTAATTCGAAAGGTTGCCGCGCGTCATTCACTTTGTAAATACGCGCGGAAGTCCGACCCCACCCATGTCATTGTCCAATATATAAATTTTACAATTAAAATAGCGAATTCGCTGGAGTCGAGTTTCGCGCAAAACATGACCCTATTGCCGAAGATAGATTCACATATCCGGTCGCCGACATGGGATCATTTTTCAGAGGGGTCGCGCTTCGGGCCGATTTCACACCGCTCCCGATCACGCGGACTCCGCGCTCACCATCGTCTGGATCTTGAAATTAATAATAGACCGCTTCGCGGCGCAGCAGATGGGAAACGATGGGCACGGACGGCTCGCGGTGTGACACCATGGTGTCGCAGGGCTGCGAATCAGCTCCCCAGCTGGGGCGAGTACCTAGCAATTACAAAGACATAAGAGGTATTGGCTGGGGCGGGAGGATACCAACCCCCACAACCCACCGAGCTAACGTGTTGTTTTTACAGAGCGGAAACACGCTGCGTACAGCTGAATATGACAGTGGCGGAGACAGCTGACAAGCACAGATTTTTAGCTGCCGCGCGACGGCCTTGGCGGTGCTCGCGAGCGCCGTCAAGAAAGTCCAAACCGGCCCGCTTTGTTCAGATGCGGCTTGAACGCCCTGCCCCGGGCCGGCCACCGTTTTACCGGAGCGTAATGATAACGTATCAGTTGATCGGCGAGCCGGACTTCTTGAATTGACACGCGGCTCAGGTCCCCTTTGCGCCATGACCGGAAGCCACCGAGCGGCAGCTTCGCACCAAATGAAGGTATCAAAATCGAACCATTGACGTGTCGCCAAACCGGCGACTCCAGGCCCGAAACGTTGCGAGCGGCGATGACCTATCTCGAACGGCGCCCGCCCGGCTGATGCCGATTGTGTTGCATCAATGCTAGGCTCCCCGCCGGAGTGTTGTCATGCAAGCCACATTAGCTCTGCCGGAGGGGGACAAGGGGGGCAAATGGCATGCGCATTGACCAACGATCGTCCGCACAGCGTGAGCCTGTGGCGCACCGCTCTGAGCGGTGCCTTCATCCTGGCCATGCTTTGTGCGTGCCTCAGCACGGCACAGGCCCAAGATCAGGGCAAACCGGCGATCTTCCCCCAACTGGAACATTCCAATTCGGTTGAATCCGTTGCCTTCTCGCCGGACGGGCGCATGCTGGCCTCGAGCAGCGGCGACAACACGGTCAAGCTCTGGGACGTGGCCAGCGGGCGCGAGCTGCGCACCTTGAGCGGCCACGGGGTCACCTCCGTCGCGTTTTCGCCGGATGGCAAGTTGCTGGCTGTCCGCCGAACGAAGTGCTGCGTTCCTATGCGAACTTCACGTATCAGGCCGGAAGCTGGACGAAGCCGCATAGGGTGATCGCCAAGGTCGAGTGGCATCCGGGCGAGCTTTATCCGCGCGTCGGCTTCATCGTCACCAACACGGCGAGGCCACCCGAGAACGTCGTCGCCTTCTACAACAAGCGCGGGATCTGCGAGCAATGATCAAAGAGGGAAAGGGCGCGATCAAATGGACGCGGCTGTCATGCCGTTCGTTCGCGGCCAACGCGGTCCGGCTTCGGCTTCATGCGCTCACCTATAATCTCGGCAATTTCCTGCGCACGCTGGCGACGCCCGAGCCGATCAAGGACTGGTCGCTGACGAGCCTCAAAGAGAAGCTGGTCAAGACCGGCGCGAAGGTCGTCAGTCACGGCCGCTACGTCGCCTTCCAGATGGCCGAGGCCGCCATTCCGAGAAACCTCTTCGCCGGCATTCTGCGGCTGATCGCGGAACTACGGCCACCGCCGCTCATGTCAACAGCGTAAGGCGTTCGATGTGTCATGCGTTCCATGAACAACCACGGGAGAGGTGCGTCTCGATGACAGAAAATTCGGCAATTTCAGCGTTCGGCTTGACTTCGGCGCGTCTCCCCACACTCTTCGCAGACGTGTCGACGGTGGTCCGGGCTTGCGAAGAACCCCAAAAAGTCGCAAGCTGGGCCTGAACCGGCGGCCATCTGGAGAATGTCGGCTCATTCCACGCCCCGCGCGTGATGTGTACGCTTGGTCCGCGCATCGCCTCGGCCGGCCTATGTCGCGCTGAAAGTGGGTATAATAGGTGGTACTTCTCAACGAGGGCCGGGAGTCTTTCCGGCTCAGATTCGTTACCACACCGGCACAGGGGGATGCTATGCTTTCGGTCTTAATCGGGGTTCTGATTATTTTGATCGTCGGTGCCATTTGTTTTTGGGCGATCGATAAGTTTGTCAATGATGGTCGTTTGGCAAACCTTCTCAAACTGCTGGTTGTATTGCTCTGCCTGGCGTCGATCCTTCAACGGGTGCTGCCGCTGGCGGGAGTTAATTGGCTCTAACTGCTGGGCTCACGATAAGGCTCTATCTTAGCAAATGCCACGCCGCCGAAGTATTGGCGAGCAGCCCGCCGATGTCGTGCATCCAGATCTAAGTAGTTTCCGCTTTTATGACATGGCTGGGATGTTGCGTTCCGCAGCCGAACCGCTATGTCTCTTGCTCAATGGATTGGCGATTTCAGGTTGAAGCTAGAGTTTTCCGCTAAAATCCCTTGGCTGGGAGGAGCGGAGACGATGAAGGCATCGAAGTTTTCGGACGCGCAGAAGGCGTTTATTCTGAAGCAGGGCTCGGACGGCGTCCCTGTAACGGACATCTGCCGGAAGGCCGGGATCAGCCAGGCGACCTATTTCAACTGGAAGAAAAAGCATGCCAAAATCCGTCGAAATGCAATGATCTCGCTTGCGTAAAGGCCGTCATCCGGTGGATGATTATCTCAAACATAACATTTCCGCTGGAGGAGACGACATGATACATAGGCAGGCCATCGCTATTGCCGCTACTGCGGTTCTATCCATAGTCTCTCTCCTGCCGACGGCAGCCATGGCCGTGGTCGGCGGAGGCATCCAGCCTGCGGTGACAGCCGCCAGTTCGGCCCCCTACCCGATCGAAAAGATCGGCTGCTACCGGTTGGGACTGAGCGGCTATCATTGGTATGGTTCCTGTATCGGCCCGCGTGCTCTGTATCCGCACCACCACGTGTGTCGAAATCACCATTGCTATTATCGGTGACCTGAGAAAGGTTCCGGAAGGTACCCGTCGCCGCTGACGCCGGCCATCATTTCGGATTACCGGCGCGGCTGGAGCGCTTTGTCCACTAATCCCACGCGCAGTAGCGCTTCGCCGAGAGCTTCCGGCATGCAGGAAGCTCTCGTGCTCGAACGCCGCGGCCGCGCCACAAAGCGTGGTTGCGCGTGGACATCTCTGCTCATCTGTTCAAGGATGAGTTCGCAGCGCCGCGGGGGACGCGCCGCGCGATCGTTATTGGCGCGGCTGAGGGGCTGCTGGGGGCGGACGATGCACGGAAAGAACGAGGCTCCTCTAATTGAGGAGTTCATTATAGGGTGCCAACTCGATCAAACAGACCCTAGGTCTCGAGCCGCACTCCTGGTCCCCACCCCGGCATTCCCGGATTTGCGCCGGTGACAGATCACGACAGTGCACTTCCGGCGAACCGGCACGCCGCGGATGGCGACTCTGATTCTGTCCCAAGCCCCGATATTCGATACTCTCCCGAACGGCCGTCACGGCAGGCTACGCATTTGGGCCGATATGCCACGGCCACTAGAAACTGGGTCATCGAACGCGGCATCCGAGCTATGACCGGATCTTCGGCCAGCATCGATCCTGCGGGGTTCTCAGACATTCCTTTGATAAGCGCAGGCTTGCGAATGGCGTGGCTGAGGTGTCTCAGGGCTGCCGGCATCCGGCAGTTTGTGAGCAACAGCGGCCTCGGCCATCCTTTCCTATGTCACATTGGCGATCTTGCCGAACATCCTTTTTATCATCGCCGCGCCTACCAAAAGGAGCTGGAGCTCTGTGCGGCCTGGCTGCGGCAGGAACGCGAGGAGGCCGTTGTCTATGATGTGGGTGCGAACGATGGTTTCTTTTCTTGCCAACTCGCCCAACTGCTCGGCAACCAACCGGCGAGAATCTATGCCTTTGAGCCGGTGCCGGCAACCTTCGCTGGACTTGTGGCATCCGTGCAAAGACTCGATTTGCAGGAAAGAGTTTACCCCTTTCCGGCGGCGGTGACCGACCATCCGGGGCCAACCCAGATTAGTTATTCCAAACGGAACTCCCTCTGTTCTCAGGTCACGCCAAATGGCCTCAATAGGCGCATCGGCGACACTCTCGCGCATGCTGCCGGGATCACCTTGGATGAATTTCATTCATTCTCTGGAGCGTTTCCGGCCCTGGTGAAGATCGACGCCGAAGGAAGCGAACAGGCTGTCCTTCGCGGCGCGCGCTCCTTGCTGTCGCGGCCGGACCGGCCTGCGCTTCATTTCGAGTATAATCCCGTCACCTTGGCGGAAAGCGGGGAATCTTTAGAGGCATTTCCCGAGCTGCTTGCCGGTTACACGCTCCACTATGTCGATGATCTGCAGGGACAAACATTCCCTTTCGGCCACCCTATAGGCGAGCTGAAAGACATTCGTTGGATATGCAACCTGTTTGCCGTTCCGCTAGGCGAAAAGTCAGAATCCCGCTGGGCGTCGGCGTTAGCCGATGCGCAGCTCCGGATCGCTGTTTGACCGTGCGGCCATGAACTCCCTGGGTCGGCACGGGGATAGGATCACGAGTTGGAGGCAACCAGCGCGTGCGACGAGGAACAAACATAGTGCTTGGCCGGAAGATCGCGCTTTTACCAGCATATATGTTCGCCGGCCCAGTTGTCTTTTCAGCCGAGAGATGGTCGAGGCCGAGAGATCGACGCGATTATCTTCTGGTTCGTCCATGACGCGCAAAAGGCGGCTTTAAACATCACGCTACCGCGAAGCCATCGACAGAGTGGCCCAGACATCGCGTCGCGAGATGATCGAGTCGTCAATGCTTCCGGCGCTTCCATCGGAACGCGAGGCCGCCAATGAGCTTTTGCGCGGCGAAATAGGCCGCAAAACTTCCGGCTGGAATATCTCGGTGAAATCGGTCGAGATCCGTGACGTTGCTATTTCGGTTGCTTCGCGGGACTTCATGTCTCGGCAAGCCCAGGCTGAACGGGAAAGCAAGCCCGTGTCATTCTCGGATCGGCCGAGGCTGCGATTGCGGGAACGTTTGTCGAGGCGACCATGACTGCACGGATACTGGCCCGCTATCATTCTCTCGCCTCACCTCGCCGTAGCGGAAATCACCCCCACCATTATAAGGTCGTCCGTCTTGGCGGCTGCTGCGCGGACAAAAGTGTCAAGCTGCTGGCGTGTCTGAACCGTGCAGATTACC
>JBEKFQ010000112.1:0-7439 GCA_050013235.1 Beijerinckiaceae bacterium | reverse complement strand
GCGTTCCGCTTTGGTGGAATCACCAAAGCGATAAGAACTCGCTCTCTTTTTAAGAAGTTAGAGCATGTCCTCGATCGAAAAAGTCTGCAACTTTTTCGGGACATGCTAGAGCGCGTTCCGCTCTGGTGGAATCACCAAAGCGAAGAGAATTCGCTCTCTTTTTTAAGAAGTTAGAGCATGTCCTCGATCGAAAAAGTCTGCAACTTTTTCGGGACATGCTCTAGCCCGCGTTCCGCTTTGGCGGACTCACAACGGAAGCGGACATCGCCATCGAAACCGGGAGCGTCGAGGCGGTTGCCGCGATCGAGGTGAGAATCACGCGAGGGGCGTGGTCCTGAAAAAATGGGGCGAGTCCGGCTTGGGGCGAAAGATGCTGGCCCGGGCGGCGATGAAAGATGCCGTATGCCGGAAGACTGGGGCAATAGGGCGCAGCAACGGGTTGAAGGCCCCGAGGATCAAGACATGGCTGGCACGCGGGTAAAACCGTGTCTCGGCATCGCCGCCGAGACCGCGGATGCGCGCGGCGAGGCGCCGGCTATTGCCCGGAGTCACGGTTTTATCGGTGACGCCACTGAGCAGCAGCAAGGGTGCGGCATTAGCCCGCGCATATGTGATGGGCTGGGCGCTCGCGAGGTCGCCGGCGGGCGCAAAAATCTCGTTCAACACCCGGCCGTGTAGAGGCAGAAAATCGTAGGGGCCGGCAAGGCCCACGACCCCGGCCAGGGCCTCTAGGCTCCCGGCATCGAGCCAACGCGTGTCGAGCGCCAACATCACCGCGATATAGGCGCCGGCGGAATGGCCCGTCAGAAACAAAAGACCGGGGTCGCCGCCAAATTCCTCGGCATTGCGCCGCGCCCAGCGGACCGCTTTGGCGCCATCGATCAGAAAATCGGGATAGCGGGCCTGGGGATAGACCCGGTAATCCGGAACGGCGACGGCGAAACCGCGCTTGGCGAGAGCCACCGCCGCGAAACGATAGTCCGCCCGCTCGCCGCTCTCCCAGGCGCCGCCATAGAAAAAGACGACCATGGGCGCGCCGCTCACCCCCTTCGGGGCATAGATGTCGAGCAAGCCGCGCGGACCCTCCTGGTAGCGGATGCCGCGCGTGACCTCAAGACCCGCCGCGCTCGCGAGCGAATTGAGAATCCCGAGCCCTGTAACCGGATATGGAACCGCCATCGATCAGCTCACCGTCCACGCCCTCCCATAAATGGGCGCCCGTTCGTTTCAACAAAAGCCTGCCCCCGGCGCGGCCGTCATAATGTCCCCTGGTCAAGGAGCCGGAAGTTCATGGCTCTTGGCAAGAACCAAAACCGGGTTCCATCCGTATATCGTCTCAAGGCAAAGCTTCATTCGGCGAGTGCTCCGCGAAAGCCGGCGGTTTCTCATGCCGGGGCGATGATCCGAGCCTTGAAAATAAATTCATTTATTTTCAGGCCGCAACCCAATTGAGAACGTTTACCGGAGAATGAATTGAGCGGCAGCTTTGGCCTAGCCGTGGCGGGATTCGGGATTTCAGGCGTAGCGGCCGGATGCCGTCACACCTTGCCGGTGACGTAATTCATTAGGAGACTTTTAAGCTCTCGCTCAAAGGCGTAAGCTTATCAGCTTTGTCTGCGCCGCCCGCGCAATTCGTGTCCGTCATCGTACCTAGGGAAGGATGAGGTCATGTCTTCCATCGATCGTATGGTCTCATCCCATGATACGTCCTGCGGGCGTTCCCCGGAGAGACGGCCAAGCCTGCTGATCCGCGCGCTCTCGCGCATCCTGTCGGATTTGGAATACGGCAGGATCGTCGTAACTTTGCCCGGCGGCGAACAATTGGAACATCAGGCACCGGGGCCGGGGCCAGAGGCAGTGTTGACGTTCCACCACTGGCGCGCGATCTGGCGGACGATCGCGCGTGGCGACATCGGTTTTGCGGAAGCCTTTATCGATGGCGATTGTTCGAGCCCCGACCTTGCCAAGATCATCGAGCTTTTCGTGCGCAGCGAAGCCGCTTCGGCCAAAATCTCGGGCTGGGCGCCAATGCGTTTCATCAACAAGCTGCGCCATATGGCCCGCGCCAATACGAAGCGCGGCAGCAAGCGCAATATCGTCGCCCATTACGATCTCGGGAATGATTTCTTCGAGCTTTGGCTCGATCGTGGCATGACTTATTCCTCCGCGCTTTATACCGCGCCGGATCAGACCCTCGAGGCCGCGCAGACCGCCAAGCAGGATAAAATCCTGGACGAATTGGCCTTGGCGCCGGGCAAGAGCGTATTGGAAATCGGCTGCGGCTGGGGAGGGCTGGCCGGGCGGATCGAGCAAAAGGGCTGCCGCGTGACGGGGCTCACGTTGTCGCCGTCGCAATTGGCTTATGCCGAGGCCCGGCTCGAGGCGGGCGGCCATGCCGCCGATCTGCGTCTCCAGGATTACCGCGACGTGCGCGGCACCTTCGATCGTATCGTCTCCATCGAAATGCTGGAGGCGGTCGGCCGCGCGTTTTGGCCCTCCTATTTCGGGATGATCCGCGATCGTTTGGCGCGCGACGGGCAAGCCGTGCTGCAAGTCATCACGCTCGATGAATCCCGCTATGACAGCTATGCCCGTGAAGTCGATTTCATTCAGCGTTACATCTTCCCCGGCGGCATGTTGCCGACGCCCGCCATCATGCGCGAGCAAATCGCAAGCGCGGGCCTCGCCCTCAAATCCACCTTCACCTTCGGGGAGAGCTACGCCAAAACGCTGGCGGAATGGTCGCGCCGCTTTCAGGCCGCCGTTCCCGCCATCGAGGCGATGGGCTTCGACAAAAAGTTCCAGCGGCTCTGGACTTATTACCTCGCCTATTGCGAAGGCGGCTTCCGCGCCGGCGTGCTGGATGTCGGCCTCTACACGATCACGCAAGCGGAGAGGTAGGAGCCCGCGCGGGATTGGCGCGCGTCAATCCTCGAAAGGCTCATCCGAGCCTTGCGATTGATCCGGCACCAGATGAATCCGCCGGCCGATGTCCAGGAAAAAAGCCCAAATTCGGTTCTTAGCGGTCACCGCCGGCGCGTCCGGCAAAATGTCCGGCGCCGCCGCCTGGATCTGGGATTGCGGGGTCAAGACGCCGATCGCGACTTCGCCATCGGTGAAATAGCGGTCGCCGCCGCCATTCCGGCCATTCGCCGTGGGGCCAATGCCGGAGACTTGGTAGATCGTGGTCAAGACATGGGCCGCGGTCAGATCGGCGATGATCAGGGATCGTTCGGCATCGAGATCGGGGCCGATATGGTGGGTGATCTGGCCGGTGTAATGGCTGATGCCGACGCCGCGGTCGAAACTCGCGGCGCCGAGCCAAACCGGGCGGCCCTCGACGCCCGATGTCAAAGCGGGCCAGAACCGGACGTGATGGCGCCGCCGCGCGCTCACCCCGTCGGCCTTCTCGAAGGCCAAGACTTGGCGCCTGCCCTCGTAAAAGAGGCTGCTGACCGGGGCGGCGGGATAGGCGCGGTTCAACACCACGCTTTTGCCGATGTCGAAACTCGTCAACAAGGTAATGGCATCGGCGGGATGCCAGCCCGCCCGGTCCATCGCCTCGATAATCTCGTTTTGCGCGCCGGCGAGCCCGACATTGATCGGATCGCCAGGGATTCCCTGGGCGGTCGCCGTCACCATGGGCCGGTGCGCGAGGCCAGGCTGATGTTCGTGATGCGTCCAAAATTCCGGCGTCACGGCATAAGCAAAGCCGAGATAGAGCGCGAGGCTGACAGCGGCCACGCGGAAGGCATGCCGCGCCACCCGCCAGGTGGCGGGCCGCGGCGGAAGGGATTTTCGCGCGGGAGCCGTCATGTTCCGCCAAGGGATGAAAATGCCCGCCGATATTGGAAGACTTTGACCCTTATCGCAAATGTTCCGGTAGGAAAGCATCCTTTACACTGCGCGAGATAGCGCCGAACGGTCATCTGTCACATTGCGATTTTGACAGGTGTTTCCTACGTTAAGGGGCCTGGGTTTCTTTGCCCACGCCGGAGATTTCGATGCCGCGTCTAGAAATCCTGCTCGTCGACGACGATCCCCTGATCCGGCATGTGATTGCCGACGAGCTCGAGGAAGCCGGGCACTTCGTGACCTCCGCCGCCAGCGCGGAGGCCGCGCTCCAATTATTGCGGGAAAACCGTGCCTACGACCTCATTTTAGCCGATTACACTTTGCCCGGCCTGACCGGCAGCGAACTCGTCCGGCAAATTCTCGGCTTTCTGCCGGATGCGAAAACCGCAATTCTGACCGGGTTCGCGCAATTGCCGTCCGGCGAGGAGCCGCCTTGCCCCGTCATCACCAAGGGCGTGCGCATGAGCGAGCTGATCAAGGCCGTGGAAGCGGTCGCGGCCGGTCAACCCGTCCATCTCGCCTATAACGCGACGGCGACGCGGCTCGATCTCTTGGTCGATCACATGACGACGGAGCCCACGGTGAGCGGCGTGAAGAGCGCGATGCACGAGGCTTTCGATTCCAAGGACGGCGAAGCCGTGCCCGACGCGATCGCCAGCGTGCTCAACCGGCTGCCGCCGGAGCCATGACGGACGGTCCGGTTCAAAAAATAAGTCTGGCGCCCGGCCTTATTTACATTCCCTGCTATCTTGGCCGGGACGAGCAGGCGGAGCTTCTGCAAAATATCCGCGCGATTTTGCAAGCCGCGCCGCTGTTTCAGCCGGTGATGCCGAAAACCGGCACGCCGTTTTCCGTGCGAATGAGCAATTGCGGTCCCCTCGGCTGGCTTTCGGATCGCGCGGGCTATCGTTACGAGCCGCGCCATCCCGGCACCGGCCTGCCCTGGCCCGGCATGCCGGAGATCGTGCGCCGGGCTTGGCGGGATCTCGGCGATTACGCCGGCGAGGCCGAGGCCTGCCTGATCAATTATTATGGCCCCGAGGCCCGGATGGGGCTGCATCAAGATCGCGACGAGGCCGATTTTTCGGCGCCCGTCGTGTCGTTGTCGCTCGGCGACAGCTGTCTGTTCCGCTTCGGCGGGGCGGCGCGGCGCGGGCCGACCCAGAGCCTCATACTGCATTCCGGCGATGCCATGGTGCTGGGCGGCCCGGCACGGCTCGCCTTCCACGGGGTCGACCGGATTTTCGGGGGGTCCTCGAGCCTGCTGCCGGAGGGAGGCCGGTTCAATCTGACGTTGCGGCGCGTGTCGGATATTTAGAGCATGTGCTCAAACGCCTTAAAAAGTCAGCGAGTTCTTATCGCTTTGGTAAGTTCACCAAAGCGAAACGCGCTTGAGATGCCCGGCGGCCCGGCCGAGGGATAGGCGCAAGGCTTTTCCGGCGCAAAAACTCGTGTAAACGTGCGAGGAGACGGGTCGAGCGGAATGGGTCGCGGCCAATAAAGTTGTAGAGAGACAATGCCGAAGACCGGCCGGCCCGCGTTAGAATTTTGGTTCCGCTTCCTGCCACGCGGGCGCATGTCGCCGTGGCATAGTCTGGTCGTGGCGGCGATCTGTACTGGCGTCTCGGCGCTCCTGCGTTTCGCGCTCGACCCGTTGCTCGGCGGCATGGTGCCTTTCATCACCTTCTTTCCAGCCTTGCTCATCGCCAGCGTTTGGGCCGGCGCGTGGGCCGGAGCGGGAGTTTTGGCCTTGGGGTCGCTCATCGCGGCGTTTTTCTGGCTCAAGCCCGCGTGGAATCTGGAACTCACGATCACTTCCGTCACCGCTCTGACGCTCTTTTGGATTTTGGGGGGAGCCCTCGTTGCGATGGCGGCTGTGCTGCGCGCCTTTGTGCGGGGGCTGGCGGAAGAAGAAGATCAAGCGAACCTGTTGGCGCACGAGATGAAACATCGGGCCGGCAATTTGATCGGCGTGATCCAGGCCATTGCCCGGCAGACCGCGCGCAACGCCACCACAGTCGCGGATTTTCAATCCCAGTTCGAGGAGCGTCTGCTGGCGCTTGCCCGCGCGCAAGATTTTGCCGGCGCCGATTCCGGAGAGCCGCCCGATCTCGAAACCTTTCTCGCCGCGGCGCTCGAACCTTTTGGCCGCGATCGCTTCACGCTGAACGGGCCGCCCGCCGCCTTGCAGCCCAGTCTCGCCTCATCCTTCGCGCTGCTGCTCCACGAGCTTGGCACCAATGCCATGAAATATGGCGCGCTCTCGGTGGCCGGCGGCCAGGTCGCGATCAGCTGGAGCGTGCAGAACGGCCGCATCAATTTGCAATGGCACGAAAGCGGCGGCCCGGCCGTGGCAGCCCCCACGCGCTCCGGCTTTGGCTCGAAACTCCTCAAACTGGCGTTTCCGCCGGAAACCGGCCAAGCCTCTATCCTCTACGATCCGGCGGGCGTGCGCTGCTCAATAACTTTTCCGGCTGCGCGCTAGACGGGTTCCGCTTTGGTGGAATCACCAAAGCGAAGAGAATTCGCTCTCTTTTTAAGAAGTTAGAGCATGTCCTCGATCGAAAAAGTCTGCAACTTTTTCGAGACATGCTCTAAGACGCGCCGCTCAGGCTTTTGGGCGGAACGAATGCGCATCCGCCGCGTTCCAGGCCGCCGCGTAGCGCGGATTGCCGGTGCCGCGCAGGAGGTCGCCCGGCGCGAGCACGGGGTAGAGTTCGGCGAATGTCGCGACCTCGCGCTGCGAGATCCGGCGCGAAAAAAAGTGGGGGGAGAAGCCGCTGGGATGGCCGAGGCCGACGGCGGAGGTGAGTTCGGCCAAGCAATGCATCGTGGCCTTGTGGAAATTTGCCACGCGCTGGGCCTTGTCCGCGACCACCAGGGCACGCTGGCGGGAGGGGGCTTGGGTCGCGACGCCCGTGGGGCAACGGTCGGTGTGGCAAGTTTGCGATTGAATGCACCCAATCGCAAACATGAAGCCGCGCGCGGCATTGCACCAATCCGCTCCCAAAGCCATGGCGCGGGCGATATCGAAGGCGGAGATAATCTTGCCGCTGACCCCCAATTTGATTCGCTCGCGGGCGCCGATTCCCAGCAAAGAGCTGTGGACAAAGTTGAGGCCCTCGCGCATCGGCTTGCCCAGATGGTCCATGAACTCGACGGGGGCCGCGCCGGTGCCGCCCTCGGTTCCGTCGATCACGATGAAATCGGGATAGATTTCCGTCTCCAGCATGGCCTTGCACAGCGCCAGGAACTCCCATTCGTGGCCGATACAGAGCTTGAACCCCGTGGGCTTGCCGCCGGACAGGCGCCGCAGCTCCGCGATAAAACGCATCAGCTCGACGGGGGTCGAAAAGGCGGAATGGTTGGGCGGCGAAATACAATCCTGGCCCATGGGCACGCCGCGCGCCGCGGCGATTTCCGCCGTGACTTTGGCCGCGGGTAAAACGCCGCCATGGCCGGGCTTAGGGCCCGTCAGGAAATAGCTGAATCGGTTCTTTAAGGGAACGGATATGGGATTCCCGGCGAGTGCGCGGCGTCGTAGCGTTGCGGGATGATCGACGAAGATTCGCTCCAGGAGCGCA
>JBEKFQ010000111.1:0-7658 GCA_050013235.1 Beijerinckiaceae bacterium | reverse complement strand
TGTAGCGCATCACCTGTCTGTCGGAAATATGAGGATTGGGCATCGAGCTCGATCGTTGGTGGACTGAGCTGCGATACCACTCTCGACGCCGAGCGGCAGATGTCCCCGGAGGGGGATTTAAGAGCGGCCGTCCTGCGGCACCGGTCTCCAGTCGGGGCTCCGCCCCTCCTTTCGTCCGGTGCCGCAGGACGCACTAACCGGCCACGCTAATTGTCGCCGCGCAGCGTGTGCCCCGAAAACCTGAGCCCGCCCCGTCGACCCGCAAACATTTTTCGCCCCGTCCTCTGGTCCGCCGGTGTGGAAGAGGCGCGTCGCATTGGCAGCCAAATCGGGAAATTTCACGCGAAATCGGCGGTCCTCGCGCAAAAACAGTCAAAGCGCTGAATAATGCAGGCTAGGCGGACTGACAGTCCTGATGAAGCTGAGATTGCCGCTTTCGACCGTTTCCGGCGTGGAAATCCCCGTTAGCCAATCCACATCTGAAACGCGCTATCGCATTAGAGGCGCAAAATCCTCGATTGCCTGCAGAAAGGCCCGGGCCGCCTGAGATTCATAACGTTCTTTGTGACGCAAAAGAAAAAACTGCCGCTGCCGCAAAGCCAACGGCAAAGCAACAAGCGAACCCGCCATAATCGAGGCGCTGACGACAAGGCGCGACATTACAGCCAAGCCCGCGCCCGCCTCCACTGCCGCACGCACCGCCTCGTTCGAAGGCAGTTCAAGCGCAATATGTCGGTCCGAAGTTTTAATGCCGAAACTCTTAAGCGCCGCCTCGAAAGCCGTTCGTGTGCCAGAACCTTTTTCACGCGCAACCCAAGGCGTGCCCGCAAGCCATTTTGTATCCGGTTGATCAAGAGGCACAAGCTGACTGGGAGCCGATACAACGATCAATTCATCTTCGCCAATCGGTATGACCGATAGCGTCGGGTCATTGACTTCGCCTTCAACCAAGCCGAGATCGATCTCCCCCTCGCTGGCCAAAGCCGCCACCTCTTGCGTATTGCCAATGACCAGTTTGATCGAAAGGCCCGGATAACGCTTAGTGAAATAGCTGAGCCGGGGCGGGAGCCAATAATTGCCAATGGTCTGGCTTGCAGCGAGCGAAAGCGCACCAGTTCTCAATCCTGCCAGATCGGCCAGCACCTGTTCGGCGATGAAGCTGCGCGCAAGGACAGCTTTGGCCTCGCTAAGGAATGCCTTCCCTGTGCCGTTCAGCGAAATGCGCCGCCCCAATCGGTCAAACAATTTGACGCCGTGGCGCTTCTCAAGCGAGGCTATGGCGGAACTCGCTGCCGACTGTGTCATATTCAATACAAGTGCCGCACGCGTCATATGCTCGCGCTCGGCGACGGCGACGAATATACGCAATTGCTCAAGCGTCAACTTGGTTCGTCCTTAAATGGTCATACGAACCATTATCAGAACGAACAGACTGATGAAAAGCGATGCGAACAGCCCGAGCGCCAGAGGCCGTATGCCAGCAGAGAGAACGTGGCGCAGATTGGTATGCAGCCCCATGGCCGCCATAGCCATCGACAACAAAAAAGCGGTCACTGTTTTGATCGGCTCAATCACGTCATGCGGAATGACTACGAAGCTATTGAAACCGGCCAGAGCCAGAAAGCCGATCAGAAACCATGGAAACGGTGGTTTGCCGCGAACGCCTTCGCCGGCAAAGCCAAAACGCACGCTCAATTCACCCAGTAAGATGATCAAGGGCGCCATCATGGCGACGCGTGTCAGTTTGGCGATGGTGCCGATGTTCAAACCTTCCTGGCCACCCTGAGAGGCCGCGGCTACGGCCTGCGCGACTTCATGCACCGAGGCGCCGGCCCATAGGCCATAGGCATGGGGCGACAGATGCATGAAGCCCTGCGCAACCGGATAGAGGAACATTGCCAGCGTACCGAAAAGAGTTACGCCGGCCACAGCGTAAGCCGCGTCGTCGTCTTTGCCGCACGTCGCGGTTTTGGCGGCGAGAATCGCCGAAGCGCCGCAAATCGACGTGCCGACGCCGATCAGCAGCGACAGCCCGCGTGAAACGCCAAGCAAGCGGCCCATCAACATCGTGGCGGCGAGCGTCGACAATAGCCCAATCGCGATAATGGCGATGCCACCGCCTCCGACCTCGGCGGCCTGCCGCGCCGTGATCTGCAGTCCAAGCAAAACAATAGAGAACCTTAAAATCCGGCGCAACGAAAAGGCAATGCCCACGCCGGTTCCCGCCGGCGTCCCAAATATATTATGCACGATCGCGCCGACGATCACCGACAGAATCATCGGGCTGAGCACGGACACGCCCGGAATGAGACGCAAGGCGAAGGCGAGAGCGGCGATTCCCGCCGTCAGGACGAGACCTGGCGCAAGCGCGAAAAGGGGATCGAGACGCGGCGAGGCCGCGGGTACATCGGCGTCAATATTGGACACGGCCAAACTCCATGAGAATTCAGCTTTCATCCGAGATTTCCATCAATCAATCCAACGCATTGTTCCTATCATACTGATCGGAAAAATTTGTTAAGGGAATATCATCGCGGATGTCGTCGCGGAGCCTGCCGGCATATCGAGGGACCAGATCGGATTCTTCGACCTGCCCGGTGCTGACGGGTCCATTCGAAACGTCTCTCGGGATTGCGTCGTTTTCTATCGCGAGGTCGATGGACGCCAGCTCGAGGAAGGCGAGCGCCTTGCGATTTTGGTTTGAAAATCCACAGCCAAGCGGCGCCGCCGGCCTCCCCATGCGAGCCTCCGCTCGACGACTCGCCTGCGCGGTGAAAGGATTGAGTCAAAGCCAATTTTGAAAGCTAATTGACACCGTGCCCATTTTTCAAAACGCAATGGAGCCTTGCTCACCGGAAACAATCATGAATAAGGGCCGCTAGCCGATGACGGCGGGGCCGGGGCGTTGATGGCGTCGCCTTAGACCCCTTACGACCGATCGCCCTTACCTTCATGCCTGCAATCCACGGATCGGTGGTGGCTAACCAGTTTTCGCTGTGTGATCAAACGATCTTCCAGAAAGGATTTTACTTTATCAGGCCGATGATACCGAAGACTCCTGTCCCAATCAGCACAACAGCAACGGACCGTTTGAGAACCAACTGATCTAATTGCCGTGCAATCCAGCTGCCGGGGAATGTACCAAGACCCAAACCGATGCCAACTACTAAGCCCGGCAATGGAGCCACCAGACCATCTCTTGCTATATAAAACGTTGATGCCACAAGAGCGATGGGGAGCTGGATCGTCTGCGCGAGCCCAATTGCGAGGGCCGGTGGTAAATGCATCCATAGCATTATTGGAATAAGGGTAACTGGCCCGCCGGTACCCGTAAGAGCTGAACAAAAACCGGTGGTTGCCCCGAGGGCTAAACCCGTCGAAGGCATCAGGGAAGACGTTTCCCGAATATCGTCCGTTGGATGACGGCGCAATGCATGCAAACCGCTTGAGATGATCAAGACGGAAATAATCAGCTTCAAAATAAGATCGGGCAGGACGTTTATTACGAGAGATCCGGCAATGGCCGCTGGGATTGCGCCTAGCCAAAGCCATTTGGCGTTGGACCAGTCGACGGCTTTGGATCGCGCGAAACTCCAAGTCCCGGTCGCTCCGGACAAAATATAGCTGGCCATGGCTATCGAAATCGCTTGATGGATCGGTATTCCCAAAAGCTGAACAAGGATGGGCACGAGAACTACGCCGCCGACCCCTATACATCCAATCGAAGAGCCGACGGCCAAGCCAGCGATAAATAAGAAGATGATCGTATAAATATCCATCATAAGCCAGTCGGTTTCGTTTGGTTACGATGGAACAAAACTCAACGAGCCGTTACGCGGGCCCCGGTTATCCGACGTGAACTTAATGAATCGGCTAAGAGAACTTGTCATAGCGGATAAAAGTCGGCGGCAGTTCCGCTTCCGCGATGAGGACTTTGAGCGCGGCGTTCACCATTGGCTCTGGACCAGCCACATAGCCCACCTCATTGCCCCATCGGCCCTTCATGCGGGCGGAAACCACCTCGTGAACAAAACCTTTAGCAATAGATATGCGCGGAAAGTCTGGGTGCTGAGTTCCAGATAACTCTTCGTGAGAAATCGCGATAACTACTTCCAGGTTTGCTCCGGCCGCCGCTAAATACCGATCAAAGCGTTCGAGATA
The DNA here is from genome assembly GCA_050013235.1 of Beijerinckiaceae bacterium. GTDB lineage: Bacteria > Pseudomonadota > Alphaproteobacteria > Rhizobiales > Beijerinckiaceae > RH-AL1. The sequence goes on along the minus strand of JBEKFQ010000111.1, from coordinate 3,497 downwards.
AAAACAGTCCGCCAGGGATCGGACCCCAAAAAATATAGAGCCGCGATGAGTTTCGAAATAGCGCAAACTTACGGCCTGCTCCAACATTGACATCATACCTGCAATGCCCGATCCGCCAGCGATGCAAACAAGATTCAGCCCCTCTTCGGACCTGAACGTCGCGTGGCCAAGCGGTCCCATGATGTCGAGCTGGCTGCCAGCGGGGTGACCGTCGAAGAGCCACTCAGAGAAGCCACCGCCTGGCTTCCTTTTAACGACAAAACTCAGCCGATTGGCGTCGGCATCGAAATTGACCATCGAATAGGCGCGGCGTCCTATCAAATTTGGCACCTTTAACGTGACAAATTGACCAGCCTTAAAGTCCATCGGCTCCGAGAGATCGACCTCGAAATGAATAACATCGTGTGTTAGCTTTCGAACCAGCGCCACGGTTCCAACCCGGTTTATGATCACTGGCCGAGGTTCAAGTGGCTGAGTGGTACGGGAGCGGACACGCAGGACGCAGTCCGAAGATGGGGACGCTTGGCACATCAGAATATCGCCATCAGCGCGTCGAAGCTTTGCATAAGCCGGCGCTTGCGCCCAACCAGGATCGACCGTGCCCTGCATAACTCGGGCATGGCAGCTGCCGCATGTCCCCGTCGCGCATCCGTAGGGAAGGTCAAAGCCAGCCGCTAAGCCCGCACCTAGTAGAGAATCTCCTGGCTTACAAGCGAAGGAGAATTTATCCGACAATGTCGTAACACTTACGTCCATACCGGTAGCTTCTGGTACGTTTGATGCCGGACGGTAATTACTTAAAAAAGTCGTCATCGTCACTCTCATCGGCGTTGAAGTCGTAGACAATCTCTTTATCGATAAAGGCGAAAACAGAGCCATCCAGTTCTTTGACATCGTAGGCTTGAAGAGGCCTCTCCGTTTCACCGAGCATCTTCATGGAAGCAAGATTCCATGACCAAAGGTGTTTGGTACAAGTGAGGACGCAATTAGCAATCACGCCCGATTCGTCAAGCGGTTCCTCCATATGTGGGCATGCCGGTGGCAGAACTCGAAACGCCCCGGCGTAATTCGCGACCACCACCGGAACGCCGCCCACTATGAACCGCCGTAACGTGTTATCAGGAACGTCTTGGACATTACAGATAAGCTTCCACGTCATTCGTGTATCTCCGACCCGGCAAGATATGAAAGAGCATCAGCGTTGGCTAGATCAGCCAATGCGACCCCTTATCGAGACGGCGTTGGTCGATACGGGTCTCACGAGCTTTAAATTTTGGAGTGCCGCTCTCGAGAGCAAATGTGTCGTAATACTTGCCGACTAAAAAGAGTCGGCTCTCGCCGGAATCGAGATGCGAATTAACGCCATCGAGAAGGTTCTGGTAGACGACGAAGGAACTCACCGCTTTGGCGGTACACCCGTCCTCCGCGACATCAACGGTGTAGACCGACGTGTGACGGCGCAGGGGCGAATGATCCGTATTATGCTTCGGGAGCAACTTGACTAAAGAAGCAAGTTCCTTAAGACCACCCTGAAGATAGGTCATGTCCATATTTATTTCGGGACTATACGACTTGATCGCATAGTGGAAGTCCTCTGTGCATAAGTCCAACCAATCGTTCCAGCGCTGGTCGTCTAGCATGATTGTGGCGCGGTAGATTGTATTCTGTACGCTCACGGCAATTTCTGCGGCTTTGTCGGTCATCTCAGAGTATCTCTTCCATCATATTTTCAGCGGGAATGCTTTTTGCCCGTCCCACACGTTTCGGTACTTTGTATATGATCATAAACAGCGTGGGCACGCAAAGGCGCCCACGTTGTTCACAAGACGAATTCGCCGAATATGACCTTGTAGCTATTCGGCTGCTACGAAGTTGCTGCTTTCGTGTGGGATGTGAAATGGTTTCGAGGCATCGCTTGGCATGCGATTCATCCAACGACCCCATTCCGCATAGTAATGCCTCATGCCGACTTCGTCGTGAATCGTATGGTTCTCATGACGGCCAAGAAGGAGGCGGCGGGGTTCGCTGCCCGGAAGCATGGCCGTACCTTGGCCGGTAACGCCAATTAAATCTTCATGGAGATTGCGGCCGAAGGGTCCCCAAATCGAGTTGTGGTGATTGATACGGGTCTGGCGCTCCTCTGCCGTATCTTTCATCAGGCCCAATCCACGGAATTCGATCATCACTTTGTTTGGCCCAAGCGGCGTGACGATATCACAACGCAACGCCGAACCTCGAAGATTGAAGTTCATGCCGGGAAACAGGTCCACCATATACCATTGGTTTGGGGGCAAATAGGGGAAAGATAAATCCGCGCGGCTTTCAAAGCCCTCGTAGTTTTCGTAGTTTACCTCAAACGTTCCTACTTTGACATGCCCGTGTTCGAACGCCATATTCTTTCGAGCGAAATAGGCTTCGTTGAAACCGGTAACGCGATTATGGTAGTGCATGTAATCATGATAGAATTCACTATTAGTATCGTGCCAAAGCTTATAATTGGTATCGACGATGGCTTTGTGATAGTGGAAAACTTGTAGCGGTTCGGCATCAAGTGTCTTTGTTAGGTCACCAAACGCCTCTGACGCCCAGTCTTCCAATGATGTTGTGGGATTGTCGTCTAAGTTAACCCAAACGAAACCGCCGAACTTGACTTCGCACCGGAGTCTTCTGAGCCCGACATCCTCCTTCTTGAGACGATCCTGATAACCTTCCTTCTCGCGGGAGATGTAAACACAGCTGCCCTTCAGGTCGTATTGCCAGGCATGGAACATGCATGTCATACGTTTTGGATTGCCGGAGGGCGTACCTTCCAGGAAACTACCTGAGGGGCGCCGTTCGATGATCATACCCCGGTGCGCGCAAACGTTCAGAAACGCGCGGACGACATTATCTGGTCCCCGCGTAACGATAATGGGCTCACGAGCAATAGAGAGCGTCCGGAAATCATAAGGCTTCGAGAGCTCTGACTCGTGGCATACTGGTATCCAAGTGTGCTTGAAAATCTTTTCAAGCTCTTCGTCAAAGATTTCTTGATCCGAATAGATACGGCTATCGACCCATTCCCCATCGGCGAGTGACGGGTTCGCGAGCCATTGCTCGTGATTTTTAGCTGCCATCTCATCTGCTCCCAAAAGCATTTCTTATTACGCGCTGCGGCCCGAAATTTTTCGGCCAAAGGCTTGCCACGGCCTGCAACGGCCCGACTATTGATCGAACTGCAATATGTATATCAGCATTTGCCGGCTTTCGAACCCAATTGCGCAATGAAACGATTTTATGTCCTGATTGATCCGGCGAATAAGAATCGCCTTCGCCATCCGGTGGAAAAGTCTGCAATCAATGCTTGGCCTTAGTTTGTCTCCTCTCCGAAAGTTGTTGATTGAACGAACCGCTGTCGCGGAGAGCGAGTTCTGCTGACAGGGATGCCCCTGTCTGAGAAGGTTTTGGTGTCAAGCCAACCATCCAGACAGGAGACCCCAGATGGCTCAAATAAGCCC
>JBEKFQ010000110.1:0-7744 GCA_050013235.1 Beijerinckiaceae bacterium | reverse complement strand
GAAAACCTGATTGCCGAACGGATCGCCGTCGACCATTACCGGGAGTTGATCCGCTTCTTCGGCGATAATGACCCGGCCACGCGCGTGATGATAGAGTCAATTCTGGCTGTCGAGGAGGAGCACGCCGCCGATATGCTGGATCTGCTGACCACCCATGGTGGAGCGAAGCGGTAGACACTGGCTGACCAGAACGTTCCACCACCGATTCTTCCGGATCATATCGAAGAGTCGATCCGGTCGATCGCTCAGTTCCATGCCGATTACCACGAGAACGCCACGGCGCTTCAGCGCGCGGTGGGTCGCATGACGGCCCGGCTAAGCCGCCCTCGGTTCATCGGAGTGATCACGGTCATTGTGATCAGTTGGATTAGCCTGAATCTGCTCACCGCCGCACTCGGTGGCCATCCTATCGATCCGCCGCCCTTCTCATGGCTGGAAGGCGCGGTCTCGCTGGTGTCGCTCTACATGGTCTCTGGTTCGCCAGGGACTTTCGCGACGAGGCCGCCGTGCGCGCGGTTCTGATTGGCACCGGCGCCGCGGACGCCGTCAGTCTCATTGTGGCAGTTATGGGCACCTTGTCCCACACGACGAACGCGTTGGGATGGTCCACTGCGCTAATCTATTTATTGTCGGCGCTCGGGTGCGGATACTTCCTGATAGCGCGATCACACAAGGCGTATCCGGCTGAAGCACGACGAATTTCAATAAGCGGAGATTATCCGGAGCTTCGGAACGGTGTCGAGCGCTGACGAGCTTTTCACCGTCGGCTGACCTGTCACATGATCGTCGGCCTCGATCTTGTATGAGAAAGCAGTACTCAACTCGAATTCGTAATCTCATAACATACAAAAATCCGCGACCTTTTCAGAGTCGCGGATTTTTTCTAGCGGTAGATGTGCGAAAACTCGTTTAGTCGAGAATTTCGACTATCTGTCGCGTTTGGGAGTCAATCAAGACCGGGTGGTCGTTGACGATGGCATATTCGACTCCAGGCCGGACCCGGTATTCCGGCGGCACTGGATAGTATTCCACGCCTTGCTCGGGCAAAACGGCGCCGACACGAAAATCGTCGCTATATCGGTAGGAGGGATGATGCTGGTGGAGGGCATATTCGCGGAATCGGGGCCGCTCCTCCACGCCGAGAATGCCGCCGACGGTCCCCGCCGCAGCGCCAACGGCTCCCCCGACGACCGCACCGACCGGACCGGCTGCGCGGCCGCCTTCTTCAGCACCGCGTTCGGCACCGCCTACGAGACCTTGTGCCTGCGCCGCGAGTGGAGTAGCGACAAGAATGGCCGCGAGCGCAACTGCGAATGACTTTTTCATTTTGATCTCCAATTGTTATGGAAGGTAAATAGGCCTTAGCTCCAAAAGTTCCGGACTCACATAACTGACACTCTCCAGATAGCCGCCGGTTTGAGCTCAACTTGCGACTGTTTGGGGTTCCTGGCGAGCCCGGACCGCCTCCGACACGTTTGCGAAGAGTGCCGGGACGTACCAAGGTCAAACCGAATGTAAAATCGTTCCGAAGCGCGTGTCTACAGGCTGCGCTTTGCCAGGTTTTTGCAATCGCACTTCGATTAATTTCAAACTGAGACACCCCCCATTGTTCGGTGACCTGCGTTGAATGAGAGCGAAGCCACTCGTTGAGTCGGATCGTTGCAGGCTCGCACACATCGTTCGGCGCAGCCTTTTACGTGTAAAATCGCTGAAGGTGGAAAGACCGCACTTCGCTGGAAACGTTGAGGCATCTGACCCGAACATCATCATGAGGCGCAATGCGACCTCGGAAAGGACCGTGACCCCGGCGTCAGGACACATCATATCCCGTGCCTTGTTGCGCGCCGTTTGAGAACGAACTGCCGCCGGCTTCAGCCGGCAACGTAAACGGTCGGCGCTCGTTTCCAAGAGCGCGCCGCGCTGCGCAATCCTTACCAGCTCCGCGCGGCGCTCGCGGCGGACCGGATCAGATCGTCCATGCCGAAGAAAACGTCAGTCTTTCGAGGAGCTGAAAAACAGTTGACAGCCTCCCGCAATTAAAGGGCGATTTGACATGGCCGCCGATTACACCGAGCTTTATCATCGTCGTTTAGCAAGATCCGGCCAGACAATGGATTCGATCGCGCATGACGATTTCGTTCCAATCTTGGACGCCGGAAAGCCCCAAAACATTGCGTGATACGGCGACCGACTCCTCGCCCCCAAAATGAACGCGGCAAATCGTCGGTTCGGTCGAGCCGTTTGGTTCCTTGCTTGGAACCTGCACTCTTGCTGCGAGTTTCTGTGCGTCACAATCTCGCGCATTATGGAGGCTCCTTGAACCGTCGCCACTTCTTGCAGGCCGCAGCCTCATTACCGCTCGCCTCCGCGGCCGGCGGGCTCTTTACTCCTGCGCTTGCGCAGGCGACGCCGTTTGATCGCTCGATCGTCCGGCAATTAGCCCGCGATGCAGCCAGCAAGCCGTACAAGGCGCCCGATACCAACTTACCGAACAATTTGAAGAACTTGGACTACGACCATTATCGGCAGATCCGGTTCCTGGCCGAACATGCGCTTTGGCGGGGCGAAAAACTGCCCTTCGAAGTGCAATTCTTCCATCGCGGATTCTTCTATGCGCCGCGCGTAGACATCTATGAAGTCGCAAATGGCCAAGCGACCAAAATTCCATACCGCCCAGACGGGTTTTCCTTCGGGAACAACCCGCTGCCCGATCCCCAGGCCGATTTGGGCTTTGCCGGTTTTCGGATTCACGCACCGATTAATAGACCGGACTATTACGACGAGGTGTGCGTCTTCCTTGGTGCAAGTTATTTTCGCGCGGTCGCCAAAGGCGAAATATACGGCCTATCGGCGCGCGGATTGGCGATCAACACCGGTGAGGCCAAAGGCGAAGAATTTCCTTTGTTCAAGACTTTCTGGATCGAAAAGCCTGCGGTGAACGCCAATTCTATTGTCGTGCACGCCTTGCTTGACAGCGAAAGCACGACAGCAGCCTATCGCTTCACGATACGGCCTGGCGACACCACGGTGTTCGACGTCGAAATGGCAATTTATCCGCGTGTCGACCTCGATCACGCTGGCCTTGCGCCGATGACAAGCATGTTCTTCTTCGGGCCTAACGACCGGATCAATGTCGACGACTTCCGTCCCGCCGTGCATGATTCCGACGGGATGGGGATCTACAACGGTCGTGGCGAGGAGCTATGGCGTCCGCTCAGCAATCCCAGGGATCTCCAGATCAGTACCTTTTCCGATCTCAATCCTCGCGGGTTCGGCCTGATGCAGAGGCAAAAGAATTTTCTCGAATATGAGGATATCGAGTCTGGTTTTGAGAGACGCCCAAGCCTGAGGGCTGAGCCAATCGGGGACTGGGGGGAAGGATCGGTTCAACTGATCGAAATCCCGACCAAGGAAGAGATTAACGATAACGTGGCCGGCTTCTGGCTGCCGAAGGATCCGCTGCAGGCCAAGGGCGAGCATACCTACACTTATCGTCTGCATTGGGGACCAGATAACCCCAAGGCCACTTCCCTCGTTCGATTTGTCCGAACTGGCGTCGGCGCCCGGGGCGAAGGCATCAAAATATTCGTTCTCGATCTGACCGGCGACCGGCTGAAGTCGATCGATCCCAAAACCTTACGTGGCAACGTTGCCGCGGAAAAAGCCGAAATCAAAAACATCGTCACCCAGCCAAACCCGGCGATCGGCGGCTGGCGATTGAGCTTTGAGGTTTCCGTGAAAGAAAACACGCCAATCGAACTCCGCGCATCACTGATGCAGGGCAATGATGCCGTATCGGAGGTGTGGGTTTATCGATGGACACCCTAAGACGGGACCCCGATCTCGAATTCTCTCACCGCGGGCGACAGTCGGTGTCTCGCCGGAGACGTAATCCGAATCGCGAAGTCGGGATTTGGCCGATCACTCGATGGATTATTCGACCTGGATGCATTGGTTGACGCGGCTGTGGTTCGGTTTCTGAGCTTTAAAAGCGAGTAATCTGCTACGCCTTGATTAGCCGGGATAGGTCATGCGCCCTCTTGGCGGCATGATGGCCGCCTGAAGAATTCGTTCGCTCAGGTCGACAATGCCGTTCATCTGGCAAGGATTTCAATTTCCCTGCTGTTATTAAGCGCCGAAGATTGACCCCGACGGATCTGTCATCCAAGTTCCTGACACCGCTTTTAATTTCGTGTTCGGAGCGGGGTCACGACCGGCGCCGGTCGTGACCCCGCTCAAATTGTAAAAATCGAAACAGCTTCAAAAGTTTGCTCACAACGGCACAGGGTCACCGAGCGGCGCCTTTTCACAGTCTTGCCATGTGCCGGTATTTGGAAACCGCGAAATCAGCAAAACGCGCGCCAAGCGGCGGCGGCACGCCGGGAAGAATTCCAACGCGACCTGGCAAACGCAGTGTGAACCGGCTCCGCCGGCTCAGTCCAAGACGGAAATTTTGCTCGCGCGGCATCCTATGCTTGGACTTGAGCCCCGCGCCATGGCTGGCCGCCCCGAACTCATTAATCCATTGTCGTCATTGGCGCGCCCGGGAGGATAAAACCGCAAACACTTATATGATCGAGATGGAAATATAAGTTATGAGACCTTTTATAGCCTATTCGGCTCATGGGTGCGAGCGGGAACCGACCGCGCAAGCGCGCTTGGCGCGCCGCTGTTCTTGCACGAGTCTTTAACCAAAGCTTTGCGCGCCGCCGCCAAAATGCAAGCCATCGAATGGCTGAGCGACGCCGAAATAGCCGAAGCGCATCGTTCTAAACGGAGATGTGCCGCAGAGCCGCTTTTACATGGCGCTCTGCGCTCCCACCTGTGTGCGACCGATCACTACCGAGCCCCGCTGCAAGCGGGGCTCTACTCTGTTCCTGCTCTTGCGGCGGGGGTGCAAATGTGGCTTACGACGCCGGCAGCAGCCTCACCGAGGGCTGCAATGTCGAGATCCAAAACCCACAGCGGCGGGTTTTTTTGGACGGCGAGCCCCGATGTCGAAACCTACTATTTGCAAGTCTCGTGGTATCTACGGCAATTGCCCTCGCCTTGCTCGCCTTGCTCATCCTTATGTTCGCAAGCCCTCCGCAATTCCTCACACTCCCGAGGCCGAGCCCCCTCCCGGTCGCGATCACCATCTATGTGGACACCTCCCGGTCCAATCTGAATTTCCTGCGAATACGCCGAAACGGGGAAAAAAAGAGCCACCGCAGCCGCGATGGCGAATGCATATGTGCGCATTGACAATCCTCCTTAACCGACATTCTCCAGATGGCCGCAGGTTCAAGCCCAACTTGCGACTGTTTGGGGTTCCTGGCAAGCGCGGACCGCCGCCGACACGTTTGCGAAGAGTGTCGGGACGTACCGAAGTCAAGCCGAACGCTGAAATTGCCGAATTTTCTGTCATCGAGACGCACGTCTCCCGTGGTTTTTCATGGAACGCGTGACAAATCGAACTCGTTACGCTGTTGACGTGACCGGCGGTGGCCGCAGTTCCGCGATCAGCCGCAGGATGCCGGCGAAGAGGTTTCTTGGAATCGCAACCTCGGCCATCTGGGAGACGACGTAGCGGCCGTGACTGACGACCTTCGCGCCGATCTTGATCAGCTTCTTTTTGAGGCTCGTCAGCGGCCAATCCTTGGTCGGTTCGGGCGGCGCCAGCGTGCGCAGGAAATTGCCAAGATTGTCGGCGAGCGCATGAAGCTGAAGCCGGACGGCGTTGGCGGCGAAGGAACGGCATGAAAGCCGCATCCATTTGATCGCGCCCTTGCCTTCTTTGATCCATTGTTCGCAGGTGCCGCGCTTGTTGTAGACGGCGATGGCATTCTCGGCGGCGCGCCATGTTGGAGACGATGAAGCCGGCGCGCGGATAAAGCTCGCCCGGATGCCGCTCGACCTTGGCGACGACCCGGCGCGGCTTCGTCCAGGTTCCGGCCCGATGAGTGAAGTTCGCCTGGGAACGCCGGACATGGTTTGACGGGCGACCCACGGGGCGCTTCAGCAGATAGCCGATCCGCTCTTGTAGGACGCGGTTGGCGGGGAGCCGAATGGTGTATTTGATCCGTTCGGATTTAAGATATTCGTAAACCTCGGAATTGGCGAAACCGGCGCCGGAGCCGAAATAAATGCGCAAGAGCTTGCCGCGATAGCGCGCCACGACCGGCTTCAGAACGCCTCCCAGCCATCGGCGCTGTGCACGTTGCCGGGGCGAAGGGCGCAGCGCTCCAGATCGCCGAACTGATTGAACAACACGAACAGCGGATGAAAACAGGTGCAGTCATAGTAGTAACCGTTCACCTGCCCAATTTCATGCTGAGGCAGGAAGTGTCTTGATCGGATCCCCTCGACGAGCGTTCTGGACGGCATTTGTGATAAAGGTCCAGGCGTCGATTTTTCGTCTCCGGCAGGTTTCGACGACGCTGAGAATGGCCGCATAGGCGCGCGAGCCTTCCTCAGTTCTCGTGCCGTAGCTGATCCGCCTGGCGATGACCGCATGCCTCAGCGTCGTCTCGGCGTCGTTATTCGTGGGCGGCAGCTCTGGATGGGTGACGAAGGCCGTGATGGCGCCCCAGTCGTTGAGGATTTCGCGGGCGAGCGCGCGGGCCTTGGTGGCCGTCGCGTCTTCGTTGAGGAGACAGGCCCGTTTGAGGCGGGCGAGGATGGGATTGAGCGTCCGCGCTCCGTCTTGTTCAGCGACGGCATGGATCAGCGCGCGAAGTTCCCGCACCAGCCAATCACCAAAGAGGGCCGCGCCGTAATCGTAGCTTTCGACGAGAGCAATCCCCTTTCGGATCAGATGGGCCAAGCATCGCTGGCGGCGCTCGTAGCCGCGGTAGACGGTATAACCATCGGAGACCAGCCAACCCAGGAACGCTTCGCCGATGAGATCGCGGATTTCTTCCGCGCGCCGGCTGGCGATTTTGAATATGGCGGTTGTTGAACTCAACGCGACCCAAAGCCAGCGCGGGCGCCCGCGTTGCGGCCAGGGCGTTTCGTCGGCGTTGATAATCCCGGACTTGCGCAGGTCATCGATGAGACCCTCGACGATCGGCTCGCAGGCAAGACCAACTTCGCGAATGCAGCGGTCGATGCTGCCAACCGGCAATCGTGTGTCGAGCCATGTCGCGAGAAGCTCCGCGATCTTGGCGCGCGACAGCCGGTAGCGCACCGATAAAGCTGCGATGAGCGTCGCCAACGCTGGGCCAACGAGGCTCGCCTCGCTCAGCTGCAGGTCGCGTTTGCGGCCCTCCACCATCGAGACTAGGCCCTTGGCCGGGCGTGCCGCCGTCTCGATCCCACAAGGACACCGGACTTGATGATAGAGATGCAGCACACAAGCGATCCGTAACCCGCCCGGCAACCGTTCGAGATCCAAAACGAAGTGACCGCTGTGTCCTTTGATCTCGTACCAGAGTTCAAGCGCCGCGCCACAGGTGCCGCACGCTTGCGGATAGTGGTTTTCCGTGCGCTCGGCGCTCAACGCTTCGCACCGCCATTGCCCCTTGGCGCCCGGCTGCTTGCCTGGCTTGCGCGGAGGGCTCGATGGCGGCGTTCCCGGCTTGGTCCCCGATGTTTTTTGTCCCGGCGAACCCTCGGCGTCATCCCCAGGGCCGCCGCCCGAAGGCGGCCCTCCAAAAGGATTGTCCGAGGACGGCGGCTTCGAAGAGTTCGTCGAATTCCTGTTGACCCGCTCCGCGAGTTCGACCGTCATCGCATGCAACCGGCAGAGAAGTTCGAGACGCTC
>JBEKFQ010000109.1:0-7837 GCA_050013235.1 Beijerinckiaceae bacterium | reverse complement strand
GGAACCTGCTCTACACCGGCGTCACACGGGGCAAACGTTTGGTGGTTCTCGTCGGCCAGAAAAAGGCTGTCGCCATCGCGGTGAAGAACGTCTCCGGACGTCGCCGGTGGTCGAAACTGAACGAGTGGCTTGAACAGCCGCCGGAGCCGGCCTTCTCCGCCATCAGTGACGCGATCCTATCCAGCGGGCTGATTACGGTGCGCACCGTCCGCGGCGCCACCCGCGTATAGAGCGCGGCGTTGTCGAGCTTGGCATGTCCGAGCAGAACCTGAATCACACGGATGTCGACACCATTTTTGAGCAGGTGCGAGCCCGGCAAGTTCTCGTGGCCGGCAGGATCGCCGCGGTCAGCGCACCGCTTGCGAGAGCATTCCCTGCCGCATTTTGGACCATTGCGAGAATGAACAGCCCTGAGCTTACCGCGAACGCCATGCGATGGCTTGCAGCCGACCGCTTTAACCCATTTTAAGTTGGACCGTGGGCCGGAAATATTATCGACGCCCCGGCAGGGCCTTGGCTTCCTCGCGCAGATCATTCAGCGACTTGAGGCGGCGTTTCCTCGATTCCGTTTCGTAGGTCGCGCCTTTATCCTCTTTCCAGACCGCCCTGAGTTCCGTCAACCGCTGGGTCAAAGTGTGCTCTGATGTACGCCAGAGCGCGTCAAGGTGGAGAATTGCGGCATCGGTATAATACCTGCTCAAATGATCAATCAGGTCGTCGGCAGCAATCATCACATCCAAAAAATGCTCTGATTTTTCCCGCCGCTCTTTCGCCGCGCGCTTCTCACGGGCGGCTTGGGCGCGTTCCTTGGCGGCCGCGTCTTTCTGGCGCCCAGCCGTCGTGAGCATGGCCAGCCGCTTCTCTTCCGCCTCGGCTTGCTTGTGCCGGATGATGATCTCGTGTGCCGCGGCCCTGCCGATCTGCTCCCCGGCTTCGATCCGGCGGACGACTTCCCGCCAAACCAGAGGGGACGCGGCCGCCACGGTATACAGCACCGCGGGCGGCAAAACGGCAACCGTTGCCGCTTTGTCGCCGAAAGCCGCGGCGGCCCGCATGTAGTTCCGCGCGGTCGTCGCCGAAAAATTCAGTTCGGCCGCAACCCATTCCGTGAAGTGGCCGTGACCCACCGCCTTCTTGACCTCGAGCAGTTCAATCCCGGACTTGATGATGGCATCGCGATGGAAGCCGCGGATACGCTCGGCACTCCTTCGTGCCACATCGGCGGCCTCCGGCGCGAGCGCGCCATAATCGAACGTCTGTGGTTCCAACCGTTGATCGAAAATGCCGCTAACGCTGTCCTTATCCACGCCCGTGATCATCTCTTGAGATGGCAACATTCCGGTGTCCTCGATTTTAAACGGGCGATAAGCCGGCCATGAATGATTCGGTAAAGATGGTATCCATGTACAAGTACCGGATCTCGTGTTTTGGTAAATATTTCGCGTCCTTAAAAAGGCTTGAAATGAAATATACTTCCCTGTCTTCGCTCGCGACGAACACGACGTCATCGAAGAAAAGCATCGCCGATATAATAAACGGGACCTGATCTTCCAGGCTTTTTCCATAAGACTCGGAATACTTACATCTTGGCGACAAAAATACGGCGGCTGTCTGCGAGCCGGCAAATGTATACTCAATATCAACCCGCAACATCATGCCAATTTCGGAGCTTCCGCCTTTGTCGATGGACGCCGCCGTATCGTCAAAAGCGTGGTCTAAAATTCCGAGCGCGATGCCCCCCCAGTCGGCGATGACGGCGGGCGCTTGCGCGGATTTGGCTGCGGCTTCGGTCAAGATTCTCTGCATTCCATGCGCTGAAATCTTGCCGAGAAGAACATCCCGGCGAATCCCGTTGGCGTGTTTGCGATCCCGGCCGTCGAGACGCATTAAGACTTCGACCGCCATCATCGAGGCGACAACGCCGGAAATCTCGAGCCCGCAGCTCTTGGCATGGCTGACGACATAGCGCGCGGCCGAGACCTGCCGCCGCAGGGCCTGCGTGCCGACGCCGCGTCTTTTGCTTTCCTCAACATACGCTGCCCCGCGCGCGCCGCGCGGGAGCGCCGCGATCCGCTCCCCGAGTTCGAGAGCGGGCTTGATCCAAGACCCCGTCGGTTCACGCATGCGATTCACCATGAATTTAGGAAGGACCAGCTTGAAGCCGGAAGGCTATTGCAGAACATATTATAGGTATGCAATTATCATCACGTTAAATGATATGCATGCCTTATGAACCCATACTTAGCATGTCATGTCAACCCACACGGCAAAAGCCCGGCCAGGATCTGCGGAATGAACAAGCGACCCTCAAAACGAAACAAGGCCCGCATGGAGTCCGGCCGGCTTCCCGCCGGTCCCGGTAAGGCGATCGCGGCACGTGACGCCGAAGCCCCTTGGGAGTTTTCTGACGACACGGCGCCCGATACCGTTCTCGCCCATTCCGTCGAATCCTTCTGCGCCGCGGCCGATCTCGGTAGATCCCTCGTTTATCAAGAGATCGCCGCCGGCCGGATCCACGCCAAGAAGGTTGGCTCCCGGACTATCATTCTGCACGACGAGGCGTTGCGATACTTGCGTGCCCTTCCAGATTATCGCCTGCGGGACATGTCATGATTTCATCCCCGGCCCCAACCGGCGGGCTCCCCCCAGCGGCCGGAAGCAGGCGCCCGGGAGAAGGTTTGCGCGAAGGGGACGGGGCACCGGCCGCCTGCCCGCCCGAGGCCCCATCCTTGGCTTTAGCCATGACGCCGCCCCGCCCCCGCCGCGCGAAAACCTGCGCCCGGCAGGGCTTGGCCCCGCCACATCCCCCCGTTCGCAACAATCGTTCTGCGAATCGGGGCTCCGCGGCCCAGCATCTGGCTCCCGCGATTTTCGCTCCGGTACCAGCGCCCGCATTGCGGACGCCCGGCCTGGCCTCCAGAGCGGCGCACGGCGCTGTTTCCGGCGGCCTCAGATGGTGTGGCCACTCACCGTTTGAGCATGATCATCCCTGCAAGTCTTTGATCGAGACGGTGACCCCGGACGCCCCCGTTTCGGCGGGTCCAAAGCGGAATGCGGAGATCCTGGGCTCTACCACGGCGGTGAAGATCGTACCCCGCCGGGGCCCCAACAAAGCAAGAATACCTTTTACGGCCAATGACATAGATACCAACAATGGCGAAGACCGGCAAGCGGGCCTTGGTGTGACGGCGGAGATCACGCCGGAGGCCGCCCCGCCCCGCCACGCCCGCCGCAACTCTCCGCGCACCGGCACCCCCGCCCTCGCGGCTCCATCCCCTGGTGTCCAGAACCACGCCTCAAAGCCGCGGCGGGACCGCCATGACATCCCCACGGCAACCGGACGATCCGCCGGCCGGGCCTGGAATTTTTGAGATTCGCAGGCGCGAAGAAAGCAAACGGAACCCCAACCACACCCCCAGAGAAAAGCAAGGACACCATCATGACGATCATCGGATCTGAGTGGAAAGACGTGAGGCACAAGGCCGAAAAGGGCCAATGGCAGGCGATCAAGCCAATGATGGGCGTTCTCAACAAACGCGGCATCAGCCCCTTCACCATGCATGCGGCCGATGTCGACGCGGCCCAGGCGCACCTCGCCGCAACCCGGGAGAACAAGAACCCCACGGCTCTGGCATGCACCCTGCGCAACCGGTTCGCCGATACGATCAACGCCGTCGCGGCCGCCCATGGCCTCAAAATCATACCGGTGGCGCGCGCGCCGAACTGGGGCGACGAACGCGCCGCGCGCCTCGAACGCCTCGGCGATCATGTCACCGGCGAGATCGAGACCGTCATCGCCGGACGGCCCGCCGCACGCCGGCAACGCGAGCGAGCCATGCTGCAACGGTGCGCCCTGGCGATGCTCGACGCGGGGACTCCAGTTGCCACCTTGCGCGCGCTCATGACCAAAGAGGCGCTGAGGACCATCACCGACCACTTCGCCGCCGAGGACGATCCCTCCCCGTCCCGCGCCGTTGCGCTTTGCGCCCTTTACGCCGCCGCCAAGGCCTATGATGATCCAGCCGGGCTCGACAATATCGAGGAGGCGCGCGCCGGGTTGCCCTCGGCCGAACCGGCGATCTCACCGGCGGCGCTCCTCCGGCTCAAGCCGTTTCGCGACCCCCAGAAATTTCGCGCTCTCCTCCTGCACGCGGATCTCTCCCTCAAGAAAGCGGCCGCCGCCGGGATCGGCATGCATGATCTTTTTCGCGCTCAAGCCGGATTCTTCATCATCCTGTCGATCATGCTCCTCGCCATGCCGAAAAAGCTCATCGAGGACGTGGTTTTCGCGGAGCCGGATCCTCTGAACCCGGACGACGTTCCGCCGCTCATGTCGCGCGCCACGGGCAAGCCCATCGCGCTCGGACCGCATCCACGGATCGCCGATTATGTCGATTTCTATTACAGGACCGTCGTGCGGCGGTTCGATCCGGCCGGGAAGAACCTCTTCATCCGCCCCGGCGGATCGCGCCGTCAAAAGGCGTCGATCGTGAACAGCGTCAGCAGATTGCTCGCGTCGTGGGACGTCGATTTGACCGCCACCGACCTCCGGGATCTCGCGGTCAATCAGATGATCCGGCGGAAACTGCACACCGCGGACGAGATCGCGGTCATCGCCGGATATGTCTCAGCCGAGAAATTCCTGCTGCGGTTTTGCACGATGTACGACAATGAAAAGAGGGATCCCGAATGACAACCACCCCTCCGCTTCATGGCGCGTATGTTCTGGGGCGCCTTTCAGCCCTGCCGCTCGACGCCCTGCCCTACGCCGATCATCATCTCATCGTGCAAAGGCTCTGCCGCGGCCTTCCCAAAGGCGGCTCCATCGCGGTCTACGAAAATGCCTACCGGTACATGTTGACATCGTTCGAGCAGCGCGACCCCGAGATACTCGGCGAGCCGCCCGGACAGCGCATGACGGCGGAACGGGTCGCCTGGCATATCGCGGATCTGGAGCACCAGTTCGCGCCAAAAAAGCGCAAGCGGAAGCTGAATGACCTCCGTGGTGCGCTCAAACACCTTTTTCCGGACTTCGGCAGGAGCGCCGTCATCGCGGCGATCGCGCGCTGCAAAACCGGCAAAGAACCATCTGACCAAGATACCAGATATCGCTTGCCCTCTGATGCGGTCCCGGCACCATGGCAGGCGGCCTTGCGGACATTGAAGCGCGGGCGCCGTCTATGCCGGGTATGCCGGAACATGACGCGAAAAGCGGACACGGAACCCGGTCAGCTTCGCATTTGTGAAGCCTGCAAAGCCAACCAGTTGCTTAGCCCCATTTCGGCCGGGAACGCGAAAGGCGACATCCTCCGCTTTCTCGGGGAAGTTTCGCGCGTCATGCCGGCGGCCTTGGCAGAGCCCCCCGAAAATCTTCTTACTCCAGCCGTCATCGAGGTTTATCGCGCGGCGATCACCAAGGCCGGTGAGCGCTGGCGTGACGCGGACCGCCTCAAGGCGCTGAAGTTCGCTCTATTCCATGGTATCCCCGGGGCGGATCTCGGCTTCATGGACGCCCTCATCACCGCGCTGCGCTGTCAGTTTCCGAAGCCCAGCACGATCGTGAAAAGCCCGGCGTCGGTCGCCTTCGACGCGATCCCGCCGCTGGAACGCGAGACATTCGTCGCCGTCATGAACCGGCCGAGGGCCTACGGCAAACTGAACGGCCACGGGAGACTCCGGGACAGCATCGTCGTCTCGTGCAAGCATACGTTCCGGATGTTCCATTTTGCTTTGCAACAACATGAATCACGCCTCGATCTGCAGGATTTCAGGGTTCGCGATTATGCGGCGGCCGGTAAGATCTTCGAGGCGTTTTTGACGGCGCGCGGCTGCCGCAAGCGTGTCGTCTCGCAGCGCCTCGGCGAACTGCGCGCCGTTCTCCGGCGCATGTTCCCCACTCATGGGTTCAAGGCCTTGGGACGCCGGATCCGGCAGCTGAGGGCGGAGGACCCGTATCAGCCCGTCGTCGCGCCGGGTGTCACGCCTGAAGAATTGCGCGCCACGGGCGAAGCCATCTTCGACGATGCGTGCAAGCGGATCGAAGACCTCCGGCCGCTCGAATTGCCGTACCGGTCCCTCAGACCGCTGGCGGAGCGCGCGCGCTGGGGCCTCGTCATCATCATCTTGTCGTGGCTGCCGCTCCGGGTGTCGAATTTGGCGCTGCTGATCATCGATAAATACCTGATCCCCGCCGGGAACGGCTATGCAATTTCGTTTCCCGCGAAAGCGATGAAAAACGACAAGGCGTTCTACCAAGACGTGCCAAGCGACATTTGCAAATTAATCAAAAAATACCAGGCGCATGTCCGGCCCTTGATCGCCCCGGAATCGACGTCACAAGCCCTATGGCTCTCGCGATTTGGAGATGCCTTGACGATCTCCGCCTTCCAGAAAAAAGTGCCGCAAATCGTCTTCCGCGTCCATGGCGTGCTCGTGTCCTGTCACAAGTTCCGGACGGTGGTCGCCTCCGACCCGAATTCGGATCCGGAGAATGCCACGGTGAACCTCGGCCATGCCGACAAAAGATCCAAGCGGCGCTATCAAGATAAGCAGAAAATCCGCCCGGAAGAAGTCAACTCGCTTCTGCCGGGCGTCATCGGAGATTTGCTCCCCGGTTTTTAGGATCCCGCGGAACCGGCATCATCAAGCTGGAAATCAGCCTTCAAGCGGCAGCACCGGTCCGGCTTGCAGGATAGGCCGGCATCCCGCGTCCGGCACGAAATTCGAACGGGCCGCCGCTCTCCAGCTGGCGGTGAGCCGCATCGAGCGATCAACTCATCCATGCCGGAGAAAACGGCAGTTTTCGATGACTGGGTATGGATCCTCGGCCATGAAAACTTCGGAACAGGATTGCCGCTCCGAAATCTGTGACGGCTGGCATTGCGGCCGGGATATCTGACGCGTGAGAGACGGCTTCATGAGCGATCCGCGCTTGAAGCAGCTTGCCTGGCGTATCTCTGATGTCACTTATGGCGAAGGCGCCGGAGCCACATCGTTGGCGCACATGTTTACCGAGGAAATAGACAAGGACGAGCGTACGCCGTTCGTCCAGCTTCCGACCAAGTCGGGACGTTGGACAAATGCGGATTGCGGCCACATCGATGCTGCGACAACACGTTTTATGTCGCCCGGAAAGTCATCAACGTCCGGCGAGGATTGTGTGGCGAAGGCGACTGCGCAAGGCAGTAACTTGTTTGTACTCGAACTTATCTGCACAAACCACGACGGAAATAGCGAAACACATCAATACCAGGTGAAAGTACACAGCAACGGCTCCATGACTTGGCTTTTCAGGGGCAAGGACGGAATAAAAGATCCCATGAAATTGAAATATTGCGCTGCCCGATATGTGAAATCGCTCCGAAGCGCGCCCCCTAGTGAACGGTACTATGTATTTGAATACACATGTGAATCTGTCTTCGGCAATAGGGTCGCCGTCGCGCGAAACTCGACCCCGGCAAATTCGCTATTCTAATCGTAAAATCAACATGTTGTACATTTTCATGGAAGAGGTTAACCTCCGCGCGTATCTACAGGATAGAGCCGAGACGTGTTAAGCGGCGCTGGTCTGCCCCCTGAAAAGTGGTCCTCGGCAGGAATACGTGAATTACTTCGCAAATTCAGGATATGCCAGGTCAGGGTGATTCCGCTCTAGCGGGTGCTCCAAGGATTGACGACATCGATGCCGCAGTCCTTGAAGTCCCGCACGTTGCGCTTGGCGAGCCTGGCGCCGCGTGATCGGGCGATGGCCGCGATCTGCACATCGATTTGGCTGATGGGATGGCCGCTCTGACGGCGGCCGGCTGCAATGTCCGGGTAAATTAACGCCGCGTCCGAA
>JBEKFQ010000108.1:0-7921 GCA_050013235.1 Beijerinckiaceae bacterium | reverse complement strand
GCGAGCAGGAGGACGCCGTCAAAATTCTCCGCCATAAGTTTTCTGACACAGGCGCGAAGGACGTTGATGTTGGCCGCGAGCAAATCGAGGCGTGAGCCAGTGAATTTAACCGGGGCGCCGACCGTCAGGACGACGATCGAACTCGCCGCAGCATCCTTGTAGCCGCCAGCGAATATCTTGACCGGCATGCCAAGGGGAACCGACTGCTGAAGGTCCAGCGCTTCGCCATGGACGAGGTCCTGGGCTTCGTCGATGAGGATGATCTCGCGGCAGAGCCGGCTTTGAAGCAAGGCGTAGGCGCAAGTTGTTCCGACATGGCAGCAACCGATAATAGAGATGCGCGTGGAATGAAAAGGCATGCCGGTCTCTTTTCGGTTCATCTGCAAAGACGGGATCTCGTTATCGCGCCGACCAGCCGACACGAAGATCGGCGAGGGGCTTATTGGCGTCGCTCATCCTTGCCGCTCAGTCCAGATCAGAAGCATATTTGCGGCAGTGTTCGAGGTAAGCGCGTTCATGATCGACCAGGAGTGACACGACACTGTTCCATAGCCAACTTGGGGCATCCAGGGATTTGGATCGATTGCGCAGCAACTCACTCTGCCATAACTTTCTCGTCGCTCCGTCCATCTGCCGACTATGAGCTTTGCCAACAATCGCGGCCAGATAGTGAGCCACACTTATCGCTTCGTGGCGCGTCACTCGGTCCATTTCGATTTTCAGGTCCTGTGGCAGGAGTTCCCGCACAAAGACGCTTTTTCCGGTCAGTTTCACGGCTCGCATGCGGTCGCCTAAAAAAGGCGAGAGGCGCCTGGCTCCTTCCACGACACGCTCTGCCTGATCGGCTGGCATTTGTGCTTTGGTGGCGCGTGGCGCTGCGGCTTGCGCTGCTTCCTTCAGGTCCATCAGGCAGTAGTCCGGGCCCTTACCATTTTTACCCCCAACTTCAAGAAGGACGACATAACGCAGACGGCCGAGCGAACTGCATCCCTTCATCCAATAGGCGGCGTCGACCAGATTCACGTCGGCAGCATTGTCGCGCGAGCGAAGCAGAGTGGCGAGCTTGCGCATTTCCTCGCCCGCGAAAAGCTTTTCGATTTGATGCTTTTCGTCTTCGGCGAGGGGCCAAAACCGTCGGCCCAGCGGAATGACCGGTCTCTTATCCTCGATGCGCTCGGTCGCGAGAGTTTTCCATGAAGCGGAAGAGGCTTGTTTGGTCACCTGACGAATGGATTTGGGCGGCTCAAAATCGTTCTCGTCATTGAATCCTGGCTCGAATGCGCGTTTGTAGCCCTCCATGATCTGTTCGAGCATTTTGGTGGTGGTCACGCCGGGAAGGTCGGAACTGCGCGCGGCTGACGCCAAAGACAGGCCGAGCCGGATAAGGTCGTGAGCCGGATTGCCGACGACGGTCTGATCGAGGTCGCGTATTTGAATCTCGATATGGCCAGATGCGTTCGCCACCGGCCCCAAATTTCCAACGTGGCAATCGCCGCAAATCCATACGAGCGGGCCTTCGGGAAGCGCGCCGCTCTTCAGGCCTTCGAGCCAATCATAGAATTTTTTGACATTGCCACGCACATAGGCATGGGACGACCGCGACATTTTGAGGTTTCGTGTCTTACTGAGAGCGGAGCTGCGTCCTTCTGGTCGCACGAAACTTTCTTCGATTTTCATACACCCCCCTTGTATCCAGCCTTTAACCTTACCAAAACGCATTGGCCTGCGCGGCCGCGCATTCGAGCAAGCGCAACGGTCGCACGTTCATCATACGCGGCCAACGAGCCAAAGCACGAGCAGCAGCACCAGAACCAAGCCGAGAACACCGCCGAGTCCAGCGCCGCCGTAAGCGCCGTGAGCATAATATCCGCCGCCGCCCAACAAAACGACCAATAGAATGATGATTAGAATCGTACTCGTCTGAGACCCTTTCGGAAATTTGGGATTGCTGCGCCACCGCCGCGCTAGCCAGCGCAATGTTTTTCGCGGCGCTCGGAAACTCGCGCCGCGAAAACAAAATAAGATTGCATTTTCAAATGCTTAACGGATTGGTCTCTGGCGCGATAGCGTCGGAAATTACCCATGGACATCGCAGCGACGGCTTGGGTTAGATCGCTTGGCACGCAGGCGCCCGCCCTTGATTTAAGCCTTTTTCTCCGCCCAAATCTTGCACCCGCCGCTAGACGAGATCGTGCCATCGACCAGTTTACAGCTTGATTGCGGCTCGAAATTCATACAATTTCCGCAGCTATGTCCATTCTTCGGCGATGTCTCGTAGGCGACAACCGATTGGACAGACTTCACCATCGCCGCCTTGACGTTGATCGCCAGGACCGGAACCGATAGCGCCACGGCGGCGCCTCGCAGCAGCGCACGGCGGGAAATGTCCACTTACCCGTAAGTGCTGATATCGCTCATCTCGCCCTCCATGGCGCACGCGGCGCCGCATCAATGAGTTCCAAGGAGATTAGCTGGCGGCGCCCCCGCCAGGGAGGGTCGGAAACTACTCAGCCGACATGGATCGAAGGACGCGTCGTTCGCATCGACGGTTGGCTTTGCGACGCGTTAGCTTGGCTCGAAATCGATTGAGTAGATTCCGAGTCTGTTTGAAGGGATCACTGCTGGATACGGTCACAGATATTGCGCGATACGCATGAGAGACCTCGGCCATCGAGATGGCGGAGATACTGATATCGGCGCACCCGATACGACACCCGCGGGCGCTCACGAAGCCACTTCATACCAGCGCGCGCCCTGATAGGCCCTAGCTCGCTCGCTCATTCGCCGCACCGGTTCATGGCGCGGAACGTCAGTCGGGCCGGACGTCAAAGGCAGGAGAACGGCGATGCGCGTGCAGGACACGACGGGCGGCGGCGGTGCCGCGGCAGTCGACATACGCCAATCTTGGGCGCCTTCCGGATCGCGCCTTGCACTGCCTTCAATTGCCGATCTTGGAAATTATTGCGTCTTTCTCGATTTAGACGGAACCCTCGTGGAAATCGAGGATCGCCCAGATGACGTGCGCGTCGATGTTTCGACGCGACAGTTTATCGAACGATTGAGAGACAAAGTCGGGCGGGCGCTCGCACTCGTTTCTGGGCGGGATATTCATGTCGTCGATCGCTTGCTGCATCCGCTCACGCTGCCCGTTGCCGGCGTACACGGGCTACAACGCCGCGATGCGGCTGGCCGGTTGCACACTCCGATCATCGACCGGCGCGCTGTCCAAAGCATTGCGGCGCAAGTGGAGGCGGCGTTCAGCGCCGAACCCGGCATTGTCGTTGAAAAGAAAACCGGCGCGGTCGCAATACACTTCCGTTTGCGTCCCGATTTCGAAAAGCGATGCTGCGCCTTCGCACGGCAAATCGTCCGAGACGGGCCCGATCTTCATCTGGTCAAAGGAAAAATGGTTTGTGAAATCAGGCTCAACGGAAACGACAAGGGCGCTGTCATCGCGGCTTTCCTCGGTGAGCGCCCGTTCAAGGGGCGGAAGCCGATCTTTGCCAGCGACGACGCAGCGGATGAAGCCGGGTTTGCCGCCGTCAACGCCCGCGACGGCGTTTCCATCAAGATCGGCCAAGGTCCTACAGTCGCAAAATTTCGGGCCGCTAACGTCGTCGAACTGCGCGGTTGGTTCGATGAACTACTGATGCCGGCGCGAATGGTCGGCATTCAATGAACGACCTTGATCGCGGCGGCGTCGAAAATTGCGCGATCACGGCGTCGATCGATCAAGACGCGGTTGGGGTCTCGGATTGTCCGCGACGTGTTGACGTCGCCCCAGTCTTCCATGTCCTCCTTGGAGCGCCAAAAGTAGCTCCGGTGCCCATGGATGGCCCAGGGCCTGTCAGCGCCGCGCCCATGCCGCCGGAATCGCATCTCGAAATGCCAGTTCAAAGCCTGTCGCGCTTCGACAAGGCGACCGAGCGGCGTCCCTGGTCGGTCCCGGAACTGGCGAAAGCCCCGATTTCTGCCCGCCTGTTTGTGTTCGGCGGCGGCCTCGCCCTCACCTGCTGGGGCGGTTATGAAATGTACCGCATCATCGACGTGGGCGGCGTGACCTTCCTCAAATTGTCGCTGCTGTTTCTGTTCCTTACCAATTTTTGGTGGATCGCCCTGGCTTTTTCTGGCGGCGCCGTCGGTTTCGTTCATCTCCTGATTAAATGCCCGAAGACGCTCGCCGCGCCAAAAACTCTCAGGACGCGCACCGCCGTGGTCATGCCGATCTACAACGAGGCGCCGTCACGGGTGTTCGGCGCCCTGCATGCGATCCACGAGGATGTCGAGGCGACGGGCCTCGGCGACGCGTTTGACTGGTTCTTCCTGTCCGACACCACCGATCCCGACATCTGGATCGCCGAAGAGCGGGGGCTAGCCGAGTTGCGCGGCAAACTCGGGCCGAAAGCGCGCGTCTATTACCGTCATCGCTCCAAAAATACGGCGCGGAAAGCCGGCAATATCGCCGATTTCGTCACCCGTTGGGGCGGCGCCTACGAACATATGGTGGTGCTGGACGCCGACAGCCTGATGACCGGTCCTTCCATCGTCTGTCTCGCCGCCGCCATGGAGGCCGATCCCGATTCCGGCATCATCCAGACCCTGCCGTTGATCATCAACCGCAACACGCTTTTCGCCCGAGTGCAGCAATTCGCAGCCCGCATCTACGGCCCAGTCATCGCCGACGGCCTGTCCTGCTGGATGGGGCGCGACGGCAATTACTGGGGCCACAACGCCATCATCCGAACCAAGGCTTTCGCCGATCATTGCGGCCTGCCGCATCTCAAGGGCAGGCCGCCCTTCGGCGGCCATATCCTGAGCCATGATTTTGTCGAAGCGGCGCTGATCCGCCGCGCCGGCTATTCCGTCACCATGCTGCCCTCGCTCGGCGGTTCGTTCGAGGAAAGCCCGCCGTCGCTGATCGACGTCGCCTCGCGCGACCGGCGCTGGTGCCAGGGCAATCTCCAGCATATCCGCGTGCTGACGGCCAAGGGGCTGCATCCGGCCTCGCGCCAACATTTCATCACCGGCGTCATGGGCTATATGACTTCGCCGCTGTGGATGGGGCAATTGTTGGTCGGCATTCTTCTTGTCTTGCAGACGAGCCATATCCGGACAGAATATTTCTCTAAAAATTTCACGCTTTTCCCGACCTGGCCGCGCTTCGACGCCGAACGGTCGCTGGAATTGTTCGAAGTGACCATGGTTGTGTTGCTGGCCCCCAAACTTTTCGGTCTGATTCTGGCGCTGATCGATGGACCGCTACGGCGCGACTGCGGCGGCGCGCTTCGGCTGATCCTTTCCGCCTTGGTTGAAGTGCTGATCTCGGCTTTGCTCGCGCCAATCATGATGCTGATCCAGACTAGCCACGTGCTGCATATACTGTTCGGCTTTGACGCCGGCTGGGATGCGCAGAGACGCGACGACGGCTCAATCCCGTTCAATGACATCATACGCCGCCACCGCTCGCATGTGATGCTTGGCGTGGTCTCGCTGATCGGCGGTCTGCTGATCTCGCCATCGCTGGTCGTTTGGATGTCGCCGACAATCGCCGGCCTGATTTTGGCCTTTGGCCTGTCCTGGGCCAGCGGCCAGCGCTCGATAGGCCTTGCGCTGAAACGCTTCGGCCTGTTGGTGACGCCCGAGGAGGCCGATATTCCGCCCATCGCATTACGAGCGAACGCCTTGGCGATGCAAATGGCCAGCGGTGGCCAGGATGGCGCCGACGCCTTGCGCGTCGTACATGAGGATCCCGTTTTCCGGGCGATCCACGAAGCCTTCCTGTCAGACGGAAAACCGCGCGCGCATGGCGACATCACTCCCGAGCGCGCTTTGGCGGAAGCCAAACTCAAGGACGCTGAGTGCATCGAGGACGCCGTAAAATGGCTCTCGCCCAATGAACGTATGGTTCTCTTGCATGATCGCGCCTTGATTGGCGCGCTGGCGCGTCTCCCTTCGCCGGAAGGCGCGTCCGCCATCCAGACGGCTTAGAACAAGATGTCCTTTCCTCGGAGTCGGGCGGAAAATGTCGCCGTCTTCGGCCGTGCGGCGTGTGTCTGCGATGATCTTTTACGCGCGTCGCGTATTTATTCGAGACCGCCGGGAAACCGAGCATCATCCGGTGAAGCCTTTCGGCCTTAACCCGACCGGATGGATGCTGGCGATGAAGGCGGACTCCCTATATTATGAAGTCGAATAGCCGTTCGACGGGAGCGTCGAGCCAACAACCCAATCGAGCCTGGCATGAATTACGTGAATGCGCTCCTCGCCCCCGACGAAACCGTTCGCTTCGAAACGCGGCGGCATTGGCTTGTCTATCGCCACGCTATCGTCATGCTCGCATTGTTCGTCGCGAGCCTTGCGCTGCCCCAGGATCTCCACGGCGAAAAATTCATCATCGCCATTTTCCTGGTCCCGCTCGCCGGCATAGCCGCTCTCTTCGGCTGGATTCGCCGAGCGGCGACGGTCATCGCCGTCACCAACCATCGCTTGATCTGCAAGAAAGGCCTTATCGCCCGCCACACCGTCGAAATGAACCTCGACAAGGTCGAGAGCGTCGACGTGGACCAGACCGTTCTCGGTCGGATTTTTGGCTTTGGGACAGTCACCATTCGCGGCGTCGGCACAACTATTGATCCGATCCGCGGCATCGCCGATCCTATCGGCCTTCGACAGGCGGTCTTCGCCAGTCCCTGACGCGCGACACCGCGAAAAGATCGCGGGGAGCAGGAGCCAGGATTGCAGCGAAAGTCGCGCCGCGGACCTTGAGAGCCGGGCGTGACGACACAGTTTTGGACCGTCGGCGCGGCTGGGCGGGTAACAGGGGTTTGACGGATTGCCATGCTCATTTTTTGGCGATGTCACGGTTCGCAATGAACACTTCGCGGACGAAGTCCGAGACGCTGCCGGCGTGCATCTTGTCCATGATTATGACTCGATGCGTCGCGACGGCCGGCGTTGCTGCCTTCATGTTGTTCGCCTACGGGTTCCCTGCAATTTCAGGAGACGTCTCTCCGTCGCTCCGACACTCGCAAGCCGTCCAAAAACCAGGCGCCGAGATTCCGACGCCCCCGCCGCGTCCGACCGAGCTTGGCCCTCCTCAGTCTACCGGAACAAGTCCGCAAGAGGCCGCCCCTCCGCCTGACGCGGCTTGCACGCACGCGATGACAAGCGGGCACCTCGTCGCGGTATTGGTCGCGCCCGTGGTCGGGCCGGATCAATGCGGCATCGCCGCCCCGTTGAAGCTCAGCGCCATCATTCTTGCCGACGGCGCGCGCGTTCCCTTGGAGCCGGAATCGCTGCTTCGATGCGACTTCGCCGAGGCGCTCGCAGATTGGGTGCGCGAGGACATAGCGCCGCTCGCCCAGATCGCCGGCGGCGGTCTTACAAAAATCCTCGGGTCCGACGGCTATGAGTGCCGTAGCCGCAACCGTATAATCGGCGCGATCATCAGTGAACACGCCACGGGCAACGCCTTGGATCTACGTGGTTTCAAGCTCCATGATGGTCGGACTCTTTTGATCTGGAGCGCGAACGAAGATCTCGATTTCATGACGCAGATACGCGACACAAGCTGTGCGCGCTTCACCACCGTGCTTGGGCCGGGCTCGGACGGCTACCACCAAGCCCATATGCATGTTGATCTCAAGGTGCGACACAACGGTTACCGCATCTGCCAATGGGATATGGAATAGCAAATTGGGCAACTCCTGCCCCAACGACTGCTTCGGGCCGCAAACGGACTGGCGGCTTGAGACCAGATTGACCTGCCCCCGAACTTTCATCCAACCATGATTAGAGTCCCTGACGGTGTGATCTGATCCCCGGAAACTGGAGCGTTTGAAGCTAGAGTTTTCCGCTAAAATCCCTTGGCTGGGAGGAGCGGAGACGATGAAGGCATCGAAGTTTTCGGACGCGCAGAAGG
>JBEKFQ010000107.1:0-7963 GCA_050013235.1 Beijerinckiaceae bacterium | reverse complement strand
ACCGATATCGTCGATAAATGCTGCGAGGCTTGGAACAAGCTGGTTGAGATGCCGTGGAAAATCATGTCCATCGGACTGCGAGATTGGGCACACCAATGTTGATCACTGCAGGTTGGTATAACCGGCCTCTTTACAGGACGGTAGAGCGCTCTCTCGATCACAAAAGTCCGCGAGCTCTGTGGGACATGGGCTCGCCCTTACCAGCGCATCAAAGCGCTGCCCCAGGCCATGCCGGCGCCAATCGCCATCATGGCGATGAGATCGCCCGGCTGGAGGCGTCCCGCCCGGTTGGCTTCGTCGAGCGAGATCGGCAGCGAGGCGCTGGACGTATTGCCGTAGCGGTCGAGATTGATCCAGCAGCGTTCCATCGGAATCCCAGCCCGGCCGAGCACGGATTCCATGATGCGGACATTGGCTTGATGCGACACCACATGGTCGATGTCGGCCGCCGTGACGCCATTGGCCGCCAAGGCCTCGGCCAAGGCCTCCGGCAGAACGCGAACCGCGAATTTATAGACTTCGCGGCCGTTCATCGCGATTTTATGCATGCCGCTTTGCAAGACGCTCTCGGATTGCGGAAATTGGCTCCCGCCCCCGCGAATGCAAAGGACCGGGGCCATGGTTCCATCGGAATGGAGATGCGCGGAGAGAAGCCCGCGGTCCGGGCTCACGCTTGGCCCCAGCACCAGAGCGCCCGCCGCATCGCCGAACAAGACGGACGTATTGCGGTCGGTCCAATCGACAAGGCGGCTGAGCAATTCCGCCCCGATCACCAGCACGCGCTTGGCGCTGCCCGAGCGGATGAATTGATCCGCGATCGTCATCCCATAGAGCGAGCCCGCGCAGGCCGCGGAGAGATCGAAGGCAAAGGCCTTGGTGGCGCCGAGCTTCGCCTGAACGATCATCGCGCAGGAGGGCATGGGCATATCGGGCGAAATCGTCGCGACGATGATCATATCGAGATCGGCGGGATCGGTTTCAGCCATCTCCAGCGCCTTGCGCGCCGCCGCCACCGCCATGTCGGAGGTCAACTCGCCGTCCGCGGCGATCCGGCGCTCCCGGATGCCGGTACGCTCGCGGATCCAGCTATCGGAGGTCGCCACCATCTTCTCTAGATCGTGGTTGGTGAGAATACGCTCCGGCGCGTAAGAGCCGGTCCCGAGAATTTGCATGCGGCCCAAGACGGCGCCTTCCCCTTCGACAAGATTGGGCGGCACGCGCCCAAGTCACCTCAGCGGATTAGGCTAAAATGCAGGAAAGAGCCAGGGTTGGTTTGGTGGGACATAGTCGGGCTGGGTCACGAATTCTATCCAAGGATTGCGAAGAACGGTTCCATCGCTTCGGTGCAATCCCCGTCGAAACTGGAAAAGACCGGCCACATCCCCGCTCCGGCGGCGAGATCCTTAGGCGTGCCGCCGGTTGGCCTTGGCGGCCACATCCTCCGGCATCAGCTCGTAAGTCGTCTGTAGCATGTGGATCGTGTCGCGCGCCTCTCGCAGGACTTGATTGCCGACGCGCGGGCGAATCGCGGCTAGGGTCCAATTAGCGCCACCGTCCAGCGACTCGCGGGGCTGGATGACAATTTCGTTCACCAGATCGAACCCCGGGCATGTCTTTAGCGACCGGAGGCAGATGCCTTGAAGGAGCGAAATCGAGCAGACCTCACGCATCGGCCACCATTCCTTCTCGACCGGGGATTCAGGGTGTTGAGGCAGAAAAAAGCGATATGCTCGGCCCCTCTTACGAAAGACTAACGCCGGAAGCTTCGAATTGTTCCACGGATCGCGCGGCTAAGCTTGCGGCCCGGAGCTGGCGCCCTGCCGGTCCGCCCGTACCTTCGGGCCGCCGGCGGACACGTCGCGCTCGTTCCCGGAGCCCGGCCGCCTATACATTCCGAGTTTGTCGCGGAAGATTCTCGAAATGGCGTTCCGTAGGATCTCTTGGCTCAAACCTTCCAACAGGAGTTTCTCCTTGTTCAAATAGCGCGAGGCCTCGTCTTCCTCAGGTTCCCTACTTGAATAAACGCAAAGATCTTCGGTTTGATAGTCAACTGTTACGCGGGCATTTCCTCGCGATATCGCAACACAACCGCGATCCCAGGAGCGCCAATGATTCACGTTGAGCGTATATGCGATCCGGGTCGCCGGAATATCGGCAAACAGGCTGAAGCCTTCGTAAGAGAGGTCGTCAACCTTTGGCGTCACACCGAGAACGTGAGCGATCGTCGGGGCTATGTCGATATTGGCAATTACGGCTCCCGAATTTCGCGCCAGCGATTGGGTCATGTCGTCTGGCAGCCCCTGCGGCGGTTTCATCAAAAAAATTGGTCTTAGAACCGACAAAGGCAAATTGATGAGTCTGGAATAATGTCCTTTTTCATTGACGCTGTTTTCAACGGTTTGCCCGTGATCCCCGACCGATATTATGAGTCCATCGTCATAGCGGTCGGTCATTTTTAAAGTCTCAAACAAAATTTTATGGCAAGCCTCGGCGATAAACGCCGCGCGATTTCGTCTAACTCATGCAACTGACTGGATACCGGGCTCGCACGCATAAAATACGAAAATACCGTTTGGATAGGGTATTTTCGATTTTCGCTCTGCGTGCCTCCCTCTAGAATCTATGTTAGAGCTGATTTATGAAACGGTCTTTATCTCTTCGTCCGCCGGCCAGGACGGGAAGCGCTCGATCTGGATCATTGTCTTGAGAATTCTCATCACGGGCACCGCCGGCTTCATCGGCTTTCATCTTGCGAAACGTTTGCTGGCGGATGGCCATTCCATCACCGGCTACGACGGCATGACCCCCTATTACGACGTCCGGCTCAAGCAGCAGCGTCATGCGATCTTGACGCGCTCCAACCGCTTCCTGGGCATCGAGGGCATGCTCGAAGACATGGAGGCGCTGCGCGGCGCGGCGGTCGCGGCGGACCCCGAAGTCATCATCCATTTGGCCGCCCAGGCGGGGGTCCGCTACAGCCTCGAGAACCCGCGCGCCTATGTCGAGTCCAACCTCGTCGGCACGTTCAACCTGCTCGAAGTGGCCCGCGAGCTCAAGCCGAGGCACCTCATGCTGGCCTCGACGAGCTCGGTCTATGGCGCCAATCGCGTGATGCCCTATTCCGAGACGGATAAGGCGGATTGGCCGGTGACGCTCTATGCCGCGACCAAGAAAGCGGGCGAGGTCATGTCGCACTCCTATGCGCATCTCTGGGGCCTTCCCACGACCTGTTTCCGGTTTTTCACGGTTTACGGCCCGTGGGGACGCCCCGACATGGCGCTGTTCAAATTCGTCGATGCGATCGAAAAAGGCAGGCCAATCGACGTCTATGGTCATGGCCAAATGAAGCGGGATTTCACCTATGTCGACGATCTCGTCGAAGGGATCGTCCGGCTTTCCGCTTGTATTCCCGGCGAGGGAGCAGCCCCGGCGGATGTCCCCGACACGCTCTCGCCCGTCGCGCCTTGGCGGGTCGTCAACATCGCGGGCGGCTATCCCGTCGAACTCATGAGCTTCATCGAAACGATCGAATCTTGCCTCGGCCGGAAAGCCGTCTTGAACATGCTGCCGATGCAGCCCGGCGATATGAATTCGACTTTTGCCGATCACCGCCTGCTCGAGAGCTTGACGGGATACCGCCCGGCGACGCCGGTCGAAACCGGCGTCAAAGCCTTCGTCGATTGGTACAAGAGCCGGGATTAGAGCGGGCCGGAACCCAGCTTTCGATTCGCCCTAATCGAACAGGCTCGACACGCTTTCTTCCTTGGCGGTCCGCGCGATCGCCTCGCCGATCAGCGGCGAAATCGAGATGACGCGGATGTTGCGGGAGACCCGCACGGCTTCGGTGGGCTGGATCGTGTCGGTCAAGACAAGTTCCTTCAGCCGCGAGGAGCTGATCCGCGCGACGGCGCCGCCGGAGAGCACGCCATGGGTGATATAAGCCGAGACCTCTCGCGCGCCCTTGGCGAGCAAGGCATCCGCCGCATTGCACAACGTCCCGCCGGAATCGACGATATCGTCGACGAGGATACAATCCTTACCCGTCACGTCGCCGATGATGTTCATGACTTCCGATTCGCCGGCGCGTTCGCGGCGCTTGTCGACGATGGCGAGCGGCGCATCGATTCGCTTGGCCAAAGCGCGGGCGCGCACGACACCGCCGACGTCGGGCGAGACGACCATGACATTGCTGATGTCCCGCCGCTCCTTGATGTCGCGCACCATGACCGGCGCGGAGAACAGATTATCGGTCGGAATATCGAAAAAGCCCTGGATTTGGCCGGCATGGAGATCGACCGTCAAAACCCGGTCGGCCCCCGCATGGGTGATCATATTGGCGACCAGCTTGGCGGAAATCGGCGTGCGAGGCCCGGCCTTGCGGTCTTGGCGGGCGTAGCCGAAATAGGGGATCACGGCGGTGATGCGCCTTGCCGAGGCCCGGCGGCAGGCATCCGTCATGATCAGGATTTCCATCAGATGGTCATTGGCGGGAAACGACGTCGATTGGACGATGAAGACGTCCTGGCCACGGACGTTTTCTTGAATCTCGACGAAGACTTCCATATCGGCGAAACGCCGGACCTGGCATTTCGTGAGCGGCACTTTGAGATAAGCGGCAATCGCCTCCGTCAGCGCGCGATTGGAATTTCCCGCCATTATCTTCATAACATTCGCCATCGTCACACGGATTCTGCCCGCCGCCGCCTCTTAGCAGCGTTGGATACAAGGAACAACTCAGAGCCGGGATGAAGAGGTGGCCTGGTTACGATTTACGCAAATTACCGTGATCATTTGTGGACAAGAGTCCAGGTTTCCGATCCGCACATGCCGCCATTGGGCACGCAGCCCCGGATTTTCAACGTGTCTCCGAGGGGGGTTACCGTCGCAAGGTAAATTTGCCCGTCGTCGGCGTTATAGGTTTCGCCGGCAAAGCCACTTGCTCCGTCCGCTTTCAAATTGAACAGAATCTCGATGCCGAGGACGTTACGGTTTCGCTTCGCCGGGTCGGGATTGCGGATATCCTTACCGGGATCGGTCGCCGATGCGACGAATCCGCAATAATAAGAACCGCATTTTTCGATTCGCACCGTGGCGCCCCCGTCGGCGACGCGCCATTCGCCCGCCGGGTTCGGGGAGGCGGCACTGGCGGTGCCAATGAAGAGAGAGGCCAGGGCCGTAAAACCGGTCAGTGCGGCAAGTGGCAGATTCTTCATGAGAAATCCTTGGATATCAGCTGAGCGCGTCCCACGCATCGAACCAAAGCAGCGAGAGGGCCGCAGTGGAAGTCTCGAAGGCGTATCGACGCTTCGTGTTCATTTCGTGCCGCAGGATTACAGAGCCTAGCGCCTCGTCGCAATGTTTGAAAAACTAATTTTGCCTGTGTGGCGAAAAGGCATGAGCTGAAGGCTTTGCACGCCCGCCATCCCTGCTTAAATCCTTCCTATGATTATTCAACCTGGCGACAACACCTTAGACCTCGCGGAATTGCCTGGCGAAGAGCCGATGGATTTCGAGGACGACGCGGATCTCCCTCTCTCGACGGATGAGGCGGATGAAGCCGCGCCGGCCTCGCTCAAGGCTGGCACATCCGTCATCCGGAGCTATTGGACCCATGCGCCCAAAGGGCCTGGCGTCTACCGGATGATCGCGGCCAACGGCGAGGTACTTTACGTCGGCAAAGCGAAGAGCGTGCGCAAGCGCATCGCCAGCTATACGCGCCCTGCGGGCCATACCAACCGGATCGCGCGGATGATCGCGTTGACGGGTTCGATGGTCTTTGTCTCGACCGCGACCGAGACCGAGGCGCTACTGCTCGAGACCAATTACATCAAGCAGATGAAGCCGCGCTTCAACGTCTTGATGCGCGACGATAAATCCTTCCCCTACATTCTCGTGACGGGGGATCATCCGGCGCCGCAACTGACCAAGCATCGCGGCGCCCGGTCGCGGAAAGGCGATTATTTCGGCCCGTTCGCCAGCGTTGGGGCGGTCAACCGCACGCTCAATGCCTTGCAACGCGCCTTTCTGCTGCGCTCTTGCACCGACAGCTATTACGAAAACCGCACGCGGCCCTGCCTGCTCCATCAGATCAAGCGCTGCTCCGGCCCCTGCACCGGGGAGATCAGTCTGATCGATTATGCGGCCTTGGTGGAGGAGGCCCGGGGTTTTCTTTCCGGCAAGAGCCGCGCGATTCGCGGCGTTTTGGCGCAGGATATGACCAAAGCCGCCGAGGCGCTGGAATTCGAACGCGCGGCGCGCCTCCGCGACCGGATCGCGGCGCTCTCCTCGATTCAAGGCGCGCAGGGCATCAATCCCAAGACGGTCGAGGAGGCCGATGTCTTCGCCGTGATCGAACAGGGCGGCCAGTTCTGCATCGAGGTATTTTTCTTCCGCACCTACCAGAATTGGGGCAATCGCGCCTATTTTCCCAAGGCGGACAAGAGCTTGACGCCGGGCGAGGTGCTCGATGCGTTTCTCGCGCAATTCTACGGCGAGCGTCCGCCGCCACGCTTGGTCTTGCTCTCGCACGAGATCGAGAGCCGCGCGCTGTTGGAAGAGGCGTTGGCGGAGCGTTACGGCGCCAAGGTCGAGATCGCCGTGCCGCAGCGCGGCGAGAAGCGCGAACTCGTCGAGGCGGCCGCGCATAACGGGCGCGAAACCTTAGGGCGGAAAATGGCGGAGACGGCCTCGCAGGAAAAGCTGCTGACGGCTCTGTCCGCCGCGTTTGGCCTCGAGGGGCCAATCCGGCGCGTCGAAATCTACGACAATTCGCATATTTCCGGCACCAATGCCGTCGGCGCCATGGTGGTGGCGGGGCCGCAGGGATTTATGAAGGCGCATTACCGCACCTTCAATATCAAGGGCGAGGAACTGACGCCCGGCGACGATTTCGGCATGATGCGGGAAGTGCTGCGGCGGCGCTTCACACGCTTGTTAAAGGAGACACCGGACGCGGCGCCGGCGGACGTAGCGCCGGACACGTTCCCGAACCGGCCCGATCTCATCCTGATCGATGGCGGTCTCGGTCAATTCAATGCCACCAAGGAGATTTTGGCGGAGCTGGGCGTGACCGGCGTCGCAATCGCCGCGATCGCCAAGGGCCGCGACCGCGATGCCGGGCGCGAAATGTTTTTCGTCGAGGGCAAGGAGCCGTTCCGCCTCGCCCCGCGCGATCCCGCGCTCTATTTCACTCAGCGCCTGCGCGACGAGGCCCATCGTTTCGCCATCGGCACCCACCGCGCCCGGCGTAAGAAGGATTTCACGAAAAGTCCGCTCGACGACATCGCCGGCGTCGGCCCCGCCCGGAAACGCGCGTTGCTCCACGCTTTCGGCACGGCCAAGGCGATTTCCAGCGCGGCTTTGCCGGATTTGGAGAAAGTGCCGGGGATCAACGCGGCGACGGCGAAGCTGGTCTATGATTTTTTTCATGAAAAGAATGGGTGAGGCACCGGAAAATTGAGCATCTGCTCGATGACATCGCTAGCACCGGGTTCACCGCGAGCGCGCGGCGGATCCGGCCCGTAGAGAGAAATAGTTTTTTTCTCAAAACCTCAATCATGGGCCGGGTTACGAGAGCAGGTTGTCTATTGAGGTATTTTCTGCCTTTTCTACGCCTGGCACCGCCTACTTTCAATCAATAGTAGGTGCATTGTAATTACGGCAACTGGAGTTGAGTAATTGAGGTTCTTCCGGACAGCACCTAAATGAAAATATTTGCCTGGCATTGCAGTGGGTTTTTCTGGTGTCTGTATAATATTAAAAGGCATACACGTCCAGCATACGTTATGTATAGATATATATTATAACATAATATCTATATATATGTTTTATTTAGAATTACAGTAGTGGCTTATCCCGTTGCCTCCGGTAAATCTATAAGTAGCGATTTGCAGCCTTGACAAAACGGCCTCTAGTTCCTATTATGTTCTCATGGCAAGCCGCTGGAAAACCGACCGCCCCATGT
>JBEKFQ010000106.1:0-7997 GCA_050013235.1 Beijerinckiaceae bacterium | reverse complement strand
GGCCGGGAAGAAACCGACCGCCGAAGCTCATCTCGCGGCCGCTTCTCAACATGCGGCAGCTGAACATCATCATTTGGCGGCGGCTCATAAACTCAATCAAGGTGAGCACGCCAAGGCAAAGGATCATGCCAAGGCTGCCGCTTCTCATAGCGGAAAAGCCGATCAGCTGACCACCGATACCATTATCCTTTATGAAATATGGGAGATCTAGCCAACAGGCGACGCTCACGGCCAAGGTTAACCAATCGTTAACCATAAAGCGCTGTGATGTTGAGGCGGCCATCATTCTTGGGTGCGCCCTCCCAAAACCTCTGACGCCCGGCATCCGTGCCGAGGCGTCTTTTTTATGGTTGGGCTGGCGGACCACCGCCGGACGATCCAATTCCGGTGAAAAAAGCGAAACAACTTCGATATTGTCCGGCGCCTAATCCCCGGTCCAGTAAGAGGTTAGGTTTATCCGCTAAGCCTTTGATTTTATACAGCGCTGAACGATCCTTAACTCGGAGTCCAGAGGGAGCGTCGCGGCTGTCCTATGGGCGGCCTTATGGATGCCAGAGCGGCGCTCGCGGGGGGCTGCCCCAAGTCCGAACCGAATCGGCCCAGCGTCGCACCCCTCAGGATCGTGAGATAGCCGTTACTCTCAACGTTACCCCGGCCATTTTTACGCTTCTAGGCGCCGGGGCTAAGTCTTTGGAATTGCTGGCTCCCTGAGCAGGACTCGAACCTGCGACAAGTCGATTAACAGTCGACTGCTCTACCAGCTGAGCTATCAGGGAATGCACATTGGCGTGGGGGGCCGTATAGCAAGCTTGTTCGCGATTGCAAAGCGCCCATTTTCAAGATCCGGCGCCTTTGGATCTTTATTCACTCATACATTCCAAATCGGCATGGGGCTGTTGCGGGCGGGGGATGTTCTTTGCTATAGCGCGCGGCGTGCCGGTCCGCCGCCGGTGCACATGAGGCCTCGTGGCGGAGTGGTGACGCAGAGGACTGCAAATCCTTGTACGGGGGTTCGATTCCCTCCGAGGCCTCCAATTTAAAATCATAATATCCTGAAATTGTTATGTTTTTATGTCGGCGGCGGATATGAAAGCCGGAGCCAGGGCGTTTTGGCGTAGGCATGATCAATCCGCCCCCTGATTTTCCCGCTTTTTCGTCATATCCTCGGAATCTTCCAGATTTAAGGGGGCCGCAAAACGCGCATGAAGCGGAAGCCTTGCGCGGACCGCCCCCATTTGGCGGGCTGCCGCGAAGGACCACTTCAGGCCGGACGTTGATGGCTCCGCTAATCGCCCTGAATGACCACGGCGCTATTGTTGTTGCTGTGCTGTTCGATGACGACAAAGCCGGGACCCTTCCGGACTTTCACGGACGGCTTCTCGTCGCTGGGTCCGCTCTGAATGATTTCCGCGTGGTTCGTGCCGTTGTTTGAGCGCGTAATCACCGTCGTCTGCGCCGCGGCGCCCGTCCCAGCAGCAGCAAACAAACCGCAGATAAAAGCAAAGTTTCGCGCCATGGCAACCTCCACGAATCAACACGAGGTTTCGGTGGGGCGGTCACGGACGCTCCAGCCGGCAAAACGGATATGAACCCGCCTAGTAACGATCAAATCAGGCGTCGAGACACGCTCTCGCAGTCAATCCAAAAGGCTACCGCCAGTGCCAAACTGAATGACGGTCGCCGACGTGTTATGGCCAGTTTGCGAAATAGCCGACGAGTTTTTCACGCCGGTTTGCGTGACGGTCGCCGTCGTCTTGTTGCCAACTTGGGTGACGCCAGAAATATTGACAGCGCTATTCTGATTGACGTTGGTCGTCACGTTGTTTCCGACTTGCACACCTGCATAAACACTTACAAGCGGGCTCGTGTAGACATAGGTGATCTGGCCAGGCGAGGTCGTCGTAGTGCCTGCAGCTGCTGGCGCCGGTTGTGCTGCCATTGTGGTTGCCGCAGCTATTCCGCACAGTAGAACAGCAACGGCTTTTGAATTTTTAGACATGATCCTGTCCTTCTAAAAATCGTTAAATACGCCGCATCAACGTAGGCTTACATCAATGCAATCGCAAAGTTATTACTTTCGCGATTACATTATTGGTGAGGGGGCTGCGATATACTGACAACGCAACACAACCCCCGCACACAAAGTATGCTGTCTGGAGAAGACAACGTTCAGTTCTGCGTGATGCTCGAGCTGTTGCCGCCGCCAAATTGCAGAGTGCCCGCGAAATTGGCGTTGGCGGTTCCGCCCTGCTTTACCGTCGACTTGTTGCCTCCACCAACCTGTCCCGTCAGTGCGACGTTGAGGTTATTGGTTCCACCTTGTGTAACGGAAGACTTGTTATGAAACCCAAGCTGCCCGGTACCAGCGATATTAATGTTTCCGCTTCCCGCCGCAAAGGCGGAAACTGACGAGAACACAAGAACGGTAGAGATCATGAGAAGCTTTTTCATGGCAAAATCCCGTCTATTTGCGACACGCCAAGCCTAATTACTAGGCTAGCCTTTTTTCTGAAGCCAAATTTCAGACTTCGTGTGTTTTATATCTATAATAATTCATGCCGGTCGAGATGGACAAAAGTTAACGATTGTAATTATTTTGTATCTCCAGCGTATACGCGGACTAACCTGGAGTCGCATTGGTTAGATCGTAAGTATGATACCTGAACGTCCGGTTTTTTGAATGAGGTGCCAGACCATCGGCCTTCGGCCTAGAAGCAAAGCGCTTGAATCGACCTGTGGTACGAATGCCGCAGAAGGCGTTTAAGTTCGCTGTGGAGCCGGGAAAGGGTGACAACCAATCTTGCTTCTAGGATAACCTGCTCTTGAAATCGCAACGAATCCGAGCAGGTTTATGATATCTGGTGAGATTGGCGTGAGACGGAAGTTGGTTGACCGGAGGCCGTGGCGCGCTTTGCTCGTTTCCGTGTCCTTCTGCTTCGGCGCGGCGCTGGAAGGACCAGCGGCTGCCCAGACGGCCGCGACGATCAACCCCGGGCAGCTTGCGCCGGAACCACGTCCTGCTCCCAGGGAAACCTTTGGCGTCTCGGGAGGTCCGAAGGCACAAGCGCCCTCGAAGCCTAGCAATGCCGACAAAGTGTTCCTCACGGTGCGTGATGTTCAGATTGAAGGCACATTTCCGGAGTTGGCTCAGCAAACCGCGGCGCTAATCGGCCAGATTCAAGGGCGGCGCGTAAGCCTTGCGGAGGTCTATAAATTTGGAGACGATCTTCAAGCGGCCTATGTCACCGAGGGCTACATATTGGCGCGCGTCGTGGTGCCGAAGCAAAATCTCCAAAGCGGCGACATTCATATCTCGATCATCGACGGCGTCATCGAAAGCCTAGACCTCACAGGCGTGCCGGCGCGGTCGCGCGAGCTCGTCAAGGCACGGCTTCAACCGCTCATTGGTCAGCACCATGTGATGCAGAAGGAAATCGAGCGCCGGGTTCTTCTCCTTGGAGACATCGCTGGTCTTGTTGGGTCCAGCACCGTCCGGTCAGGGACTCGGGCGGACGAAAATATATTGGTCATCACAGCCACGGAAAAGATGATTTCGTTCGCGACGAGCATCGACAACCGTCTGCCGGATTCGCTTGGCCGTTGGGAAATCTCGGACTCCTTTGCGCTCAACAACGC
Source organism: Beijerinckiaceae bacterium (assembly GCA_050013235.1). GTDB lineage: Bacteria > Pseudomonadota > Alphaproteobacteria > Rhizobiales > Beijerinckiaceae > RH-AL1. Next base: position 4,361 of record JBEKFQ010000106.1, on the reverse strand, counting down.
GTTTGGCTGGGGCGAGCAACTGCACGCGGAAGTCTCGTCTGGAACCGACTTCAATCACTTTTTTGACAGTGCGTCCAAGTTGCAGGCCTATGGCGGCGGTTTCACGCTCCCGATCGGCAATGACGGATTCAATATCGCGGCGGCGTTTTCCGAAGTACGCACGGTGCCGGTACCGGAGCCAGGAACGTTCACGACGGCCGAGGAGCGCGCTGTTGCCACGTTCGACCGGACAACTCTGCGCGCGACATACCCGCTGCTGTTGACGCTCAAGGACATCGTCCGCGTGCAGCTGGGCTTCGAGCATATCGATAATCAGAACCGGGTTGGGCCGGAGCCAGCTTTTATCGCTTTGCCCTCAGGAACATCCGTCTTCGACTTGAGCCAGGACCGGTACGAAGACGTCAGGCTCGCCGGCGAGTGGGTCACCCAATTTCCCTGGTCCCTCGGCGGCCAGGCGACGAGCGCCCTCTTTTATACCCGTGGTTTGGGGGGACGCACGGCTTCGGATACGTCGCTGGTGCCGCTATCCCAGCCCGGCGCGAGCCCCACGTTCGAGAAGCTCAAGCTCGACGCGCGCGTGGTCCAACCGCTGCCCGACGACTTTCAACTCTCGCTTTTCGTGAAGGCGCAAACCAGCTTCGGCGACTCATTGATGCTCCCCGAGCAATTGTCGCTCGACGGGGTCGACGCGCTCTCCGGGTTCGCGGCGGGCACCCTGAACGTCGATAGCGGCATTCTCGCCCGCGCGGAGCTATCGCGCACGTTCGCCACCGATATTTTTAACAGCAAAACTACGGTGACCCCCTATGTGTTCGCCGCTTGGGGAGAAGGCGATCACGTACAGCCGTTAGTGGGTCAAGCCGCGTTTATTCAGGCAGAATCGATCGGCGCTGGTTTTCACGCCAATGCGAACGTCTTCTTCGGTGACGCGTTTCAGGAAACGTTCAGCTTCGAAGTCGCGAAGAATTTCACCAACGTTCCTTTTTCGGCAATCCCGTATGAGGACAGCGACTACCGCGCGACTTTCAGCTATGTTCTGCGATATTCGGGAACCCCTTTCGAGACACCAGCACACTCGGCCGGCAGATCGGAAAACCAGGCGTCGGCACCGTTCTGGACCGGCTTTTACACTGGTTTGAATGCAGGATACGGGTTCAGCGGCGACACGAAAGTGTCTAACAACGCTGTTCCCGTTGCCACCTTCCTCGATACGCTCACCACTCTCAACTACAGTGGGGCCTCCGCCGGAAGTGCGAGCGGGCAATCGAGCGTCGCGGATGATGGCATTATTGGCGGCGGTCAGCTTGGCTACAACTTCCGGTCCGATCGCGTCGTCTGGGGCGCCGAGACGGACATCCAAGGTTCGGGCATTCGCGGTCAATCCACGTTCGTGGGCCACGGCTCAGTGACGAATGCGGGCGATACCGACACCGTGACCACGACCCTTCAGAATGAGAAAGCGGTTGATTGGCTCGGAACGGCGCGCGCAAGGCTTGGCTATGTGGTGACGCCGGGCTTGCTGGCTTACGGAACCGGCGGCCTTGCCTATGGCGGCGTCTCGGACGGTAACCTCGAGACGCAACAATGGAACGGGACGATCATCAGCCCGTTGTTGCGATCATCGGGCGCGACGAGCTTCACTTCCCGCACAATGGTTGGGTGGACGTTAGGCGCAGGCTTCGAATGGATGTTTACGCCCAATATGAGCCTCAAGGCGGAATATCTCTATTACGACCTCGGCTCTGACAGATCTTCCCCCAATTCTCTTCAAACGACCCTTCCTGGTTTCGCCCCCAACACGGTGGCTTCAACGTCATCTACTCGTTACGACGGACAAATCGTGCGGGTGGGCCTCAACTACCACTTCAATTCGTTTGAAGATCCAGGATCCCTAAATTCTTGGCTTTGGGGTGCCAATGCGGGAGCGGCCGTCGCTGCTTATGCCCATGAAGACGCGCCTCGCCGCTGGGCCGGCCTCTACGCCGGGTTGAATACCGGCTATGATTGGGATGCGACGCGCGGCGTCTCGACCACCGCTGTTCCCAGAACCACGACTCTTGATTCGACTTTACATGGCGATTTTAGCCTAGCATCGGCGCGAAGTGCGAGCGGCCAATCAAGTGCGGCTGCTAACGGCTTTAATGGCGGCGCGCAGATTGGTTATAATTATAAAGCCGATAATTTCGTCTTGGGCGCGGAAGGCGATATCGACGGTTCCGGCATCTGGGGCCGCTCGCTATCTCAAGGGAGCGCGACCGCGTTTGTCCTTGGATCACCGAACCCGGTGTCGTCATCTATCGAAACCGAGAAGTCCGTTGACTGGATCAGCACCATTCGTGGGCGTCTCGGCTATCTCGCGAACCCGAATTTGCTTGCTTACGGCACCGGGGGGCTCGCCATTGGCGGGGTCTCGGCGCAAACCGCCACCAGTCAGCAATTTAGCGGTACTATTGGCAACACATTGGTATCCTCAGGCTCGACTGGGCATTTGTCGAGCACCTTGGTTGGTTGGACGCTGGGCGGCGGCCTCGAATGGATGTTCATGCCAAACATGAGCATCAAGGCGGAATACCTGTATTATGATTTAGGTAGCGAACGTTTTGCTGGCAGCCCTCTGACGACCAGCTTTGCCGGCGTGTCGAGCACCGCGCTCCCAACATCGAGCGTCCATTTCAACGGCCAGATCGTCCGGGCCGGCATAAATTATCACTTCAACCTGCTTGACGATCAGAAGCCGATCCGAGCCGCTTACTAAGCAGCCGGCCAGCGCCGCCGGCTGCGCTTGAGCGGATTTGCCGCGCCAAGGACGCCGGAGCTGACCGGCGCAGGCCTCGGCATGATGTGACCGATCCATCCGTGGAAATCCCGGCAGTCCCTCCTGGCGGTTTTTCCAAGCTTCCGGAAAACAGCGGCCCAAACCGGGATCGTCCCGGCAAACCGGCCGCATTCCTCACCTTACCGGATGAATCCGGCTGCGGCCAAGCGGTCAAAGGGTATAGTTCAAAGCTCCGGCATGTTCCGGCACCGGGAGCGATTTACGAAGATCCGGCACGCACCGGACTCAAAATATTATTTCGTGGCCTCGCAGCGCAACCTCGGTCCGGTTCGAGGCATGCAATTTACGCATGACATGTTGCAGATGAACCTTCACGGTGCTCTCCGAAATGCAAAGCTGATGCGCAATGATCTTGTTCGGCTTTCCTTCACGAACAAGATCGATGATCTGCTCTTCCCGATGAGTTAGATCGTTTTCGTTAGAAGACCCATCCGTTATATAAGCTCTATCCTTAAAGGCTGAGCAAGAACGGACGAGCGCGCATTCGGGGATAAACGTTCCGCCAGCACATACGAGGCGAATAGCAGCAATCACAAGGTGTACTTCCATGGACATGCAGATGTAACCGCGAAACCCAAAACGCAAAAGCTGACCAGCAGTATTAGCGTTTTCTCGTTCCGCAACAGCTATGACTGGAATTTCACCAACGGAAGCATGAATCTCCGCCATTGTCGTGCATGATTGCTTAATAGAGTTATCGTTGCCCTCTATTAAAAACAGAGCGGCATCGAATTTGCTCGTCATTGCAGCGCTGGGCGCGAAAATACTTTGAAACTGAAGGTCTTTGGCCTGTGAGCTCAACATAAGATGGAGGCTTTCACGCCGCATGACGTATTGGTCAACAATCAGGATTTTTTTAACGCCCGACTCCTGGAAAAGACACCGGTCACCCTGCGGGCACAGCCAATGATCGGCATTTGAGAACTCCGAAGTTTTCATGGCACTACTCCCTTATGACACGCGTACAAGTTTCAAAAAGGCTTACTGGTTCCACGTACCTCGTCTCGAATACAATCGGGATCCTACATCCTGCTAAGCTCAAAATAACGATCAAGCCGGTCAGCCTATGAACTCCGGCCCAAATGTCTATACCTCGAGGCGGGCGACACACAATAGGCTAAATGGGAGATAAGAAAGTTGGTAACCCGCGCCTCTTACAACCTTCTCGGCCGGCCATTAATCATTTTGTACTAGGACAAACTCAGCGTCATAAAAGCGGTAATACTTTTCGCTATGGCCAAATTAGTAAAACACCATTTCCTATCGGTGTAATCCGAAAATACGGTATTTATAAACGGTCACAAGCAGTGTAACAATCGCTGGTTAACCCTGTAGCCCTTCAAGCGACTGACCTCGTGTGATGCCATGAGCACAATGTATAAGGACTTGGCAGAGACAATTGATAGGGCTTATCCCGTTGACTCAGGTTCGTCTATATGTAGTAGGCGCGGCGTTGTGGGCGACTCGCGCTTTTGCGTGGATTGTCTCGCTTGATGATGTCCCAATAGCTCGCGGGCTGTTTGTT
>JBEKFQ010000105.1:0-8113 GCA_050013235.1 Beijerinckiaceae bacterium | reverse complement strand
ACGAGTACGGTCGTAACGAGAACGATTTTCCACGGTCCACATCAAAGAGCCCCTCCGAATCGAGCGACTTCTCTTGAATCACAAACGATTCACCGGACTCAACAACTTTCGGAACGGACACTGAGTGACCGTTCAGACCTTCGCCGGTCATAGCAGCCTGCAGGTAACGATGGACCGCTATGGCCATTTGTTCAAGTCAGATGACCATAAGAAGGCCATGGATATGATCGCTGCCGATATGTTTGGGTAAAGGGGTGGGCCCTTGGGACAAAGTCGTATCTATTGCGCCGCGATAAGCGCTCTTTAGTCAAAGTATCCCGAATTATCTTGCGTGTATCAGCCCCCATTTGCCATTCTGAATTGATGGTTGTGTCGGGGGTTTTATCCGTGGTCGAGTATCTTCAACTTCTGCGAAATGTCGGAAAATTCGACTCGGTAAATGCCGGCGCGCAACTTCCATTCTCGAAACTCACTCTTTTGTATGCCGAAAACGGTCGCGGCAAGACCACGCTAGCAGCGGTTCTGCGCTCCCTGGGGGATGGAAATCCAATCCATATTACCGAGCGAAAGCGCGTTACCTCTCGGCACCCGCCACACGTCGTAGTCGGTATTGCTGGCGGCTCGTCGCACGTTTTCCAGAACGGCGCCTGGACAGCTACGTTGCCGAATGTCGTCACTTTTGACGACGCGTTCGTAGCGCAAAATGTTTGCTCCGGCATCGACATCGAGGTGGGGCACCGGCAAAATCTCCATGAATTGATCCTGGGCGCGCAGGGAGTAGCACTCAATACTGCGGTACAAACGCATGTCGAGAAGGTCGAAGAGCATAACAAAGAGCTTCGTATCCGGGAGTCAGCAGTCCCAGCTGCAGCGCGTGGCTCGTTAACCGTCGATCAATTCTGCGCTTTGAAGGCAAACGCAAATGTCGCCGAAGCGATAAAGGAAGCAGAACGCAGCCTGTCAGCCGCGCAGTCGTCCGACGCCGTGCGGAAAGAAAAGGATTTCGAGGCACTAAAGCTGTCCGCCTTCGATATCACGGCCATCGAAGAGTTGCTTAAACGCAGTCTTCCTGATTTGGAAGCGCAAGCCGCCGCCCAAGTTCAACAGCACTTCACAGCCCTCGGCGACGGCGCCGAGCGTTGGGTCAATCAAGGGATGGGCCTTATACCTGTTGAACCCAAAGGACACGAACCGTGTCCGTTTTGCGCGCAGGATTTGGCAAATTCGCCCTTGATTAAATATTACCGCGCCTATTTCAGCGAAGGCTATACCAACCTCAATCACGATATTGACGCGATGATCAGGGAAGTGCGAACTGCGCACGGAGGTGACGTGCCGGCTGCGTTCGAGCGAGACATCCGTCTCTGGGAACAGCGACGCCAGTTCTGGAAGGACTTCCTGTCCGTCCCGGAGATCACCATCGATACCGCCGTCATTGCCCGCGCATGGAAGACTGCCAGGGATGCGGTGCTGGGACTTCTCCAGCAAAAGAAGTCTGCACCGCTCGATAAGCTCGTTCTTTCCGCGGAGGCAAAAAAGGCCATCGGCGAGTATGATGCGCTGAGCAAGATCGTGACTACGGCCTCTTCTTCGCTCGCATCGACTAACGAGCAGATCACGGTCGTAAAGGAGAAGGCCGCGGCCGCGAATGTCGCAACTCTTACCGCCGATCTTGCGAAGCTTAAGGCCGTCGAGGCACGGCACAGCGAAAAAATAGCGCCGTTGTGCCAGTCGTACCTGGAGGAAAAAGCAGCCAAGAAGGCGACGGAAACCCTGCGTGATACGGCGCGGGCAGCTTTGGAAGCTTATCGGGCGTCGGTATTTCCCGCATATGAGTCCGCTATCAACGATTATCTCCGAAAATTCGGAGCGGGATTTCGTCTCGGAGCCGTATCGTCCGTCAATAGCCGGGGCGGATCATCCTGCACCTATAACGTAATTATCGATAGTATCGCCGTTCCCTTGACCGGCAATCCCGGCGAACCGGCGTTCAAAAACACGCTCAGCGCGGGCGACCGCAATACCTTGGCGCTGGCTTTCTTTTTTGCATCCCTCGACCGAGATGCGAACCTCGCTCAAAAGATAGTCGTGATCGATGATCCGATGACCAGTTTAGACGAAAGCCGATCGCTCACGACAGTGCAGGAATTGCGCCGCCTCGTAGACAGGGTGGGGCAAGTTATCGTGCTCTCCCACTCCCGACCGTTCTTATGCACCGTGTGGGAGAAGGCTGATCGAGTTTCCCGTGCAGCCATAAAGGTCATCCGCGAGAACGATGGATCTAACCTGGTTGCCTGGAACGTGCAGCAGGACTCGATTACCGAGCACGATAAGCGACATGCCAAGGTGGTCGCATACATCGCTTCGAATAACGCTGCCGACGAGCGTGAGGTTGCCGCGTCGCTCCGGCCACTTCTCGAAGCCTTTATGCGCGTGGCATATCCGCAGGAGTTTCCGCCTGACACATTGCTTGGCCCCTTCCTCGGACTATGCAAGCAGCGTGTCGGCGGCCCACATGAGATATTGACGGCGACGGATTCCGCAGAACTACAGGATTTGCTCGAATACGCGAACAAGTTCCATCACGATACCAATGCCGCTTATCAGACCGAGATAATCAACGATCAGCAGCTGCAGCAGTTTTGCCAACGCTCTATCAGGTTAACTCGAAGATAGAAGACTACACAGCTATACATCATGATCGGACACCGGTCCCAATTGGGGGCCGGTAGGAACGCGGCGTCCCTCCAATGTCAAACGGCATCAACGCAATCAAAGGCTTTGAGTATCAGGCCACGGTTATCCTGGATCGCCTCTTCGACCATTTTGATCGGAATGGTCCGACTGCACGCGTGCGTCCTGAAGGCATTGAAGACCTCGATCTTTACTGGACGGTAGGTGCGATCGAACGACGTCACTACTTGCAGATAAAGAAGCCGAGAGAAGATAACGACGGTCATCTTAAACCGAGACCCTGGACGCTATCTGAGGCAGTTACCGAGCTGCTGCCGAACACAATCAGAAATCTGCGCGGCAACCAATTCGAGCAGACTTGGCTCATCGGGGACGCCGCCTCCGATGAGTTACGATCCCTTCTCGATGGTGGGGTCGATTCCCCAACCGTCGCCGCGGAAGCCTATTGGACCGCGATTCATCTGCTTGTGCGCAATGAAATAATAGACGGCGGGAAGTTCGATGCGCCGCAAAGGAACAAACTTCTCCGCTGGCGCCCTACCATTGATGGCCGGGCCCAGCCGGCCGACGTTCTCAGCGCAATGACCGAGGCGTTTCGCCAGGAGACCAGCAGTATCGGCGCTCCGAACGCGATGTCCGACCGATATTGCGCAAAGGTCGCGGAACTACATCAGTGCCTGCCGGAGATCCTAGCCAGAACGCGGGTGTTGCCAACATACGGAACCGAACGTGAAGTCGGCGTGCGAATCCAGGATCGGCTTGGGCAACAATATGGACTTCAGCGCTCGGTCATCGAAAACGCGCTCTTTCGCAATTTGCGTGGATTCATAGTCGACATCTCGAAACAGCCGGGGCGCGTTTTCGACAAAACCGAGTTTGAATTGGAATTGCGGAATATCTGGCCGCATATGGTTCCGATCAAGGACGTTCCTTTGCTCGGCGAGAACCATATCCCGAGGCCGGACCTATCAGATCGTTTTACGACACGTTGGGCCGGGACGGCCATCGAGGCCGTTGGAATTTCGGGTTCGGGTAAAACGATGCTCACGGCGGAGGTTGGAGAGAAGTCGGCAGCCTCCGATCCGGCGCGACTGGTCTACTATGCGGAGGTGCGCCCGAACGTTACCTTGCGGGACGTCCTGGTTGGGTTGTCGTTTCATCTCCATAGGCGGGGACTGACCGCTTTATTCGCGGAGTCGGTCGAAGCCGGCCCCGCGGATAACGACGTGCTGGCGACTTTGGCCAAGAGCTATTCGTCGCTCACGCAACCCATACTTTTGCTCGTCGACCTTGTCGAAGGCTCGAGTGAAGACGCGTTTGCGCAAGGTCTCGCGACCTTCGTCAGATCGCTATTACCGGCACCGGCGTTACGGATAGCCGTCTTCGGGCAAGAAAGCGCATTCCGGGCCCTTAGCGGGTTGGAAAGAGAACAGTACAGCGTCGCTCGGACGGACATCCGAGGATTTGGCTTTGAGGAGTTCGTCAAGCTCGTCGCACAATATCATCCTCTTGCGGACCGGGCGAACCTTTCGGGCATCTTCACGCGGGTCACGGCCGGGCGCGAGGCTGGACTTTTCGCAAGGCTCGCTCATTCGATAGCAAGCTCGCCATCGATCGCGGAGATGGCCGTGATCGCGGCAAAGCCAGCCGAGGAGATGGTTTCGTACGCGGAACAGGCGCGATTTGCGCGGGTGACCAGCAATGCGCGGAGTGCTGCCGAAAAGCTCGTATGCTTCGCACTTCCGTTTCGCCGCAAGGACGCGGAGGAGGTTTTCCCGGACGACAATATCGGAACAGCGTTACAAGAATTGTTGATGCTCGGGTTGCTCCGCCCTCACGATATCGACTCGTTCGAAATGCATGAGATTGTGCGGGCAGGCCTCGAAGGGGGTATCGCAGTCAATGTGCGAGGCGCGGCGCATCAGGCGCTGGCTGCTTGGTACGCCAGTCGAGGCTTGGTGACCGCCGAGATTCTTCATCTCGAAAAGGCCGGCAATCAAGCTGGCGCACATGGGCGTGCACGCGAGGTCTTTCTTCTCGGCAAACATTGGGGTGCGCTTGCCTCCTACGTGATGCAGCACAAGCTGGTATCGGCAGACGAAGTTCTCAGCAGAATTGCGAGCACCGATCCCACTGAAGATTGCCATGTTGTTCCTGACTTATTGCGTGCCCTCGGATCGGGTCAGGAAGCCGATCGGTTGATTTCAATTCTTCGCGCGCAGCCTGAACGGTTTGCCACAGACCATCAATGGGGGCTTGCGATCGTCGAGGCTACTCTCGAACGAGATCCTGCGCGGTTACAGGAACTGATCTCAATCGCGGTGGAAATCGCCGATCCGAACCGCGGCGAAGCGGCGTTAAGCTGGCTCATGATCGTTGTGCGTCGCAAAGACGTACAGATCGGTCCGCCGATTGTTGCGATGTTCAACGAAGCTTCGCCGGAGGTGAAGCATAAAATGCTTCCGTTTCTTCTGCAGAGCCGTCGCCGGGACACTTTGCGACCGGCCCTCAGATTTCTAACAAACCTCGCCGATCTATCGTCGGGAAGAGGTCGCCCTCGACCGTGGAATGAACCGTCACTACGGATTAGTGATTGTCAAGACACCGTTGAATTTCTCGCGGCGCTTCTAGACGTTGATTACGCTGGAATGATCATCACAAAATCTCCTTTGCTGGGATCGCTCGGCAGCCTGATCTGGCCTAGACGAAAGGAACTTCAAACGCACTGCGTGCAAATACTGAAGGATGCGAATGCGGAAGAAGCAGTCCTGGAAGGTGCCATAAGAGTGCTCGTTTTCTTGGGCGAGCGATCTGTTTGGGATTATTGCGAGCCGCTCCTAGAACGGCAGGACAAGGTTGGATGGCTCGCCAGGCTGGTACCGGCGATGCTTCCGGGTGTTTGCGACCCGGCTCTTTATGAGGCACGGGTCCTAGATGTTAAACTCAGCATGAACGATCGCGCTGCGGCTGTGCAGGTGCTCGCCTTTGCTGGGGTTGATCTTGGTCCTCTTCTCAGGCGCGTCGTCAGCGACAAGGAAAATGCAGCAAACTTGGGCGCGCTTGGTGGGGTCTTCCTGCTAGCTTGTGCGCAGGCTCCGTTCGCCGATGCAGTATCGCTACTTGATAGGTTCATGAGTGCGGCCGACCCGGCGGCGACTGCGATTATTACTGCCGTACTCTCTAAGTTGTCCGAACTTCCCGACCTCCAAGTCACGGGATTGCTGATCAAGGCTCTCTCGAATCCGAATCGAGAAATCCGGCTTTGCGCGGCTGTCTCGCTCAGCCAGCGGCGCTCTCGGGCCGCTTTATCTGGCCTCCGTGCTCAATTTGCCGCTGAGGAAGACGGGAGCCTCATCGCTTCACAGGCCAGTGCCATCCTAGCGTCGGGCCCAACTTCGGTCGCCGACCTTCAGTCGGCGCGGCCCGATACGCTGGCTACGCGACTCTGGCGATGCATCCTGGCGACACGCCTGCGGGACACAGCGGCAGCCGACGAGATCGTCGCGATGGCGACCGATCGTACCCAAAACTGGCAGGTACGGCGGGCCGCGATATTTGCGGCCGGGCGTATGCCCTATGAAGCAGCGCTTGAAAGGATCGTGCCGGCGATCATGCAGGAGCAGTTCTCGTTGACTCTGGACGAGAGTTCAAATCTGCAGTGCCATGAAGCCGTATCTTCGATGGTCCTATGCGATGTTCAGAGCCTGTTACAAATCTTTCGTCGCGGGCGCGAAGGGTTTGGGGACTTCTTTGGGGATATTTTTGAGGGCCAATGGCAACAGTCGATGTCCCGGGAGGGATTGCCATCGGGGGCCGAACTCGCTGGATGGGTTTTCGATCGACTCCACCACTATGGGTGGCCCACCAAGCGCGATGCCCCCGACCAATTGCTGAACGAAATACACATCCCCATGCTCCAGGGTGCCGTCCTTAGGTCGCTTCGTTTGGCTGGTCAGCCCGAACAGATCGAGGCCCAACTCCCGAACGCGTCATACGTCTGGCTTGCGACAAAGTGCGTGCAAGAGCGACGGCGCGCCGGCCAGCGCGATCCGCAGCTTAAATCCAGGCTGAAGGGATTGATCGCACTCTCTCCGGTTAGGGACGCGCCGTTTCTGCAACGCATTCTTGCAGAAATACCTGACAGTGACGTGGCGCCTCCCGTAGCGACACCCGCGCTTGGCAGAGCAACTGGTGATGCGAAGCCCCCCGCGATTAAGCGTCTGACCTATGACGAAGCGGTACGTATTCTCTCTGATCCCAGCTCGACCTTCAACCACAGTGGGCCGGTGGTGGTTGCAGCGTCCGACAAAGAACAGTTCGAACGGCTGGTAAGATTAGCCGATCCAGCGAATGACCATTATCCTTCCGTCGAGAAGTTCGTGCCCGGTGTGTTATTTACGCCAAATGGCCATATCGTTACTCGACGCACGGTAACGTCGAAAGGCGGAGAAGCGCCCGCCGCCTTAATTAGACCCGCTATTGCGGCCGCCAATCGTTTTGGAATCCAAATTCCATGGCACGAGGATTTGCTAACCACGGTCCATGCCGGGACTTATATTCCGCGACTTTTCGCTTCACTGGATGCAGAGAACGAGAGCGGCAGATTCTACGAGGAGCTTGAGGCTCACGCCGATCCTCTGCTGCCGCGCCTTTGCAATGCGGCGTTGCCAGTTCCGGTCACGAAATACGTTGATGGCCGCATCGTGCCCCTCTTGCTGCGTTATATATCGTCAGGTGCTGACGAACTTTTTGAAACTCTGTGTGCGCTCGTGCTTCTGATCGAGACGCCGGAAATCGGTCCGGTGCTTTCGGGTCTCCTCTATCGGTTTGTTCAGCACTTCGATCCTCGATCCCCGTTGCCACAGCACAACGAGAACGTTCCCCTCTGGCGAGGGTTCAAGCAATTGGCCCGACATCCGCGCTTCGACATGATCTCTGGCTGGCAGTCCCGTCTGGCCCCCGTGTTGCAGGGCCAGCTCAATTGGATTCACGCTGAGGACGTTGTCCGAGTTTTGGAGCGCAGTCCCCGCTCATACACGCTGATCGAGGCCCGGTTGTTTCGGGCGACGAATTGGCATCATTTTCACCAGGACGAAATTGACCGACTTGATGCGGCGGCGGAGCGTTTGTTCCCGAGCCTACTTGAGGAGGCTGTGATGATGATCGAGCCTACGTCCATGCGGTCTTCGATAATTTCCAAGAGATCGCGGGCTTGATCCGCCGAGAGCGTTTCAGGTCCCCAATCATCCAGGATGAGAAGCTTGACGCGGCTGAGCGAGGCCATCAGCTTGGCGTAGCGGCCATCGCCGCGCGCCAGGGCGAGCGCGGTGAAGAGCCGCGAGACGCGGTGGTAGAGGACGGGAAGATCCTCCCGGCAGGCCTTCTGGCCGAGAGCGCAAGTCAACCAACTCTTGCCGAC
>JBEKFQ010000104.1:0-8265 GCA_050013235.1 Beijerinckiaceae bacterium | reverse complement strand
AAAATCACCGCGTAAAGCAAGCGCAACCGTCATGGCGAATCCCTCTCGATCCGCCACATTGATTCAGACAAAATTAATTTTGAAAAGCCCACGAGTCTCATTCAACGCGCGTTGGTATTATTATTCAGCTTGCGTGTTCAGCGGCATCTATTCGCGGATAGAAAAGCCAGAATCGTGCCATGAGGCGAATTTTATTGCCTCCCCAGCCTCAATTATCCTTCCGCTTTCCTTAAAATACCCGTAGCTGCTACGAAAAATAGTGTCAACGCTACAAAGTCAGTTTATAATTAGAACAATTCTATTTTGTAGCTTTACCAACACTACTTTTGAATGCTTCTAAACAAGACTGTTGATTTTCTCCGCCGGGGACATGTCCGGCCTGGGCGGCGCGAGCGCTACCGAAACGCCAAGCCGCGTCCCGGCCATGCCGCGGCGTTATCGGCGATTGCCTGATATACGCGCCCTCAGCTAGGCTCGAGGCATCAGGAAGGTGCGTTTGATGCCATCATCCCTCTCGGTCCGTATTGCGCAGTCCCTTGCGCAGGTCGATCCCGCGCAATGGGACGCCTGCGCCAATCCCGCCGCTCCGCTTGGCGTCGAAATGGAAGACGCCGCGCAACGCGAGCGATTCAACCCCTTCATCACCCATGCTTTTCTCCATGCGCTCGAAGTCTCGAAATCGGTCGGCGGCCGCTCCGGCTGGACGCCAACCCATGTGCTTGTCGAGAATAAAGCGGGGCGCTTGATGGCGGCGGCGCCCTGCTACGTCAAAGCCCATTCCATGGGCGAATATGTCTTCGATCACGCTTGGGCAGAGGCTTATGAACGCGTTGGTCTCGCTTATTATCCCAAACTCCAAGTCAGCGTGCCCTTCACGCCGGTGACCGGACGCCGCCTGCTGGTGGCTGCGGATGCCGATCCGATGGCGCGAGATACGCTGATCGCAGGCCTGCGAGCTTGGCGCGCCAAGATCGAGGCCTCCTCGATCCATGTTACTTTTCCTACCAAGGGCGAATGGGAGGCTCTGGGCGCCGCGGGCTTCCTCCAGCGCACTGGCCAGCAATTTCATTTTATCAACGCCGGCTTTGCCGATTTCGACGCTTTTCTCGGAACGCTCGCCTCGCGCAAGCGCAAAATGATCAAGCGCGAGCGGCGCGAGGCGTTGAACGGCGGCATTAGCGTGGAACAGTTGACAGGCAATGCGATCACGCAAGCACACTGGAACGCATTCTACGCCTTTTATATCGATACCGGCTCGCGCAAATGGGGACGGCCCTATCTCACCCACGCATTTTTCTCCCAGATTGGCAAAACGCTGGCGGATCGGATTCTTCTCGTCATGGCCAAGCGCGAGGGCCGCTATATCGCGGGCGCCATCAATTTCATCGGCGACGACGCGCTCTATGGGCGCAATTGGGGCGCTGTCGAGGACCACCCCTTCCTACATTTCGAAGTCTGTTATTACCAGGCGATCGAATTCGCGATCGGGCGCGGCCTTTCCCGCATCGAGGCCGGTGCTCAAGGCGAGCATAAGCTCGCGCGCGGCTATGGCGCCGTGCCAACCTATTCCGCCCATGATATTCCCGACAAACGCTTCGCTCACGCCATCGAGGATTATCTCCAGCGTGAACGCGCGGCGGTGGACGAAGCTTTGGAAGAATACGGCGAAATGGCCCCCTTCAAAAAGGGCTCCACTTCGGGCATGGAGACAACATGAGCATTTCCTATGATTCCAACAATATTTTCGCGAAGATCCTGCGCGGCGAGATTCCCTGCCACAAGGTCTTCGAGGACGAAGTGGCCTTAGCCTTCATGGATGTGATGCCGCGCGGCGATGGACACACCTTGGTCGTCCCCAAGGTCGCCGCCCGTGGCCTCCTCGATGTTTCCCCCGAAGCACTGTCCAGCCTGATCACCCGCGTGCAAAAGGTGGGCGCGGCCGCCGTCAAGGCCTTCGCGGCCGACGGCCTGACGCTTCAGCAGTTCAACGAAACGGCGGGCGGTCAGCAGGTCTTTCATCTGCACTTCCACGTGCTGCCTCGGTTCGAAGGCGTCGCGCTGCGCCCTCATACCGGCGAAATGGCGCCGCCAGCCGTGCTGAAAGCCCATGCCGCGCTCATCGCGCAGGCCTTGGCCTGAACGCCGCCGCGCGGAGACAAAATCTTCCATGACAGAGACTCGCGCCTGGGTCCGCCTGCCCTCGGGTAAGCGGCTCGATCTGCTCCACCCCACTCCCCTCGATTGGGACGACGAGGATCTGGCGCTGGGCCTGGCGCGCACCTATCGTTGGGGTGGTCATTCCGCTTGGCCGCTGCCGCTCTCGGTCGCGCAGCATTCGCTGTTGGTGCTCGCGCTGCATCGCTTGTCGAAACCCCGCGCGCGCGATCCCAAAGCCGAGCTACGCGAATTGCTGCACGATGCCGACGAAGGCCTGCTCGGCTTCGATTGCATTTCCGTCGTCAAGCCGTTTCTGGGCGAAGCTTTTCGCGCGCTGACCGTGGAGCTGGAGACCGCCGTTGCGATCCGCTACCGGCTCCAGCCCTATTCCGAGGCGGAATACCGCGCGCATAAAAAAGCCGACCGGATCGCCGCCGCCTCGGAGGCCGTCCATGTGGTGGGCTGGACGCGGGACGAAGTCCGCAACACTTTGCGCATCCCCTTCGAGCCCCTGACCCAAGACCCGCTCGCGGCGGTGTACGATTGCACACCTTGGGAACCCTGGACGCCGGGCGTGGCGGCGGAGCGGTTTTTGCGGGAACTCCAGGCGTTGCAGGCGCGGGCGCGGGGGGAGTAAGAGGCGCGGGACGGCTTGAAACCGCGGGCCTCCTATGACACTCAAGAGGCTCGTGCTTCCCTCGTGCCGAGGTCTTCGTGCCCCAAATCTATGTTTGCCCGCTCGCGCAGATTCCCGATACCGTCCGCCTCAGCGGCGCGCGCAGCTTGCTGACCCTGATCAACCACGGCACCGAGGTGCCCCGGCCGGAGGAGATCGCGCCCGAGCGGCACCGCTTCGTCGCCATGTCGGATATTATCATCGCGGAAGACGGGCACATTCTGCCGGCCGAGGAACATGTCGAGGACGTCCTGGCCTTCGTCCGCGCCTGGGACCGCGCCGAACCCCTCGTGATCCATTGCTGGGCCGGCGTCAGCCGCTCAACGGCGGCGGCCTATATCGCGGCTTGCGCGCTCGACGAGAGCCGCTGCGAATTCGCCCTCGCGCGCGAATTGCGCCAGCGCTCGCCGACCGCGACCCCCAACGCCCGCATGATCGAAATCGCCGACCGTCTGCTCGCCCGCGAGGGCCGCATGATCGAGGCCATTGCCTCGATCGGACGCGGCGAAGACTGTTTTGAAGGCGTCCCCTTCTCCCTCGATCTCAACTATTCCGGGAACCCCGCATCGTGACAGACAAAACCGCCGATATCGCCGCAATGCCCTTCGAGGCCGCGATGAAGGAATTGGAATCCATCGTCGACAAATTGGAAAAAGGGACGGTTTCGCTCGAGGAGTCTATCGCCATCTACGAGCGCGGCGAGGCGCTGAAGGCCCATTGCGACGCTCTGCTGAAAAACGCCGAGGCGCGGATCGAGAAGATCACGCTCGGCGCGAACGGGAAAGTAACGGGGACCGAGCCGCTGGATGTGGCGTGAAGTGGCAACGCGAGAATTACAAGAACGCTCCAATCCCCTCTCCCTGAGGGCGCAAAGCGCGTCTCGAAGGGCGAGGGACTCGTTAGGCCGCAGCAGCCCAAACGCTCCCCAACATTGAGGGACCGCCCTCGTGCTTCGAGACGCTCGCCTTCGGCGGCTCCTCAGCATGAGGGCTATTTGAAGCTGGCCACTTTGATTTCCTTCACCCCCCGATCCGCGCAAAATCCGCGACTTCATGCACGGCATTGCGGAAGCCGTTGAGGAGGCGCAGGCGGTTCAGGCGCAGGGCCGAGTCGGGGGCGTTCACGGTCACATCGTCGAAGAAGAGATCGAGCGGGGCACGAAGCGCGGCGAGCGCGCGCATGGCGCCCTCGAAATCTTCGCGCGCCACGCAGGCGGCGGCTTCCACGGCGGCGGGACTAAGCGTCGCGGCGAGTGCCTTTTCGGCGGGCTCGGCCAGCAGCGCGGGGTCGAACGGCTCGGCATAGCCGGCGGCTTCCTTCGGCGCCTTCTTCTCCTCGGCCTTCAAGATGTTGGCGGCGCGGCGGTAGCCCGCAAGCAGGTTCGCGCCCTCGTCGGTGGCCAAAAACGCGCCAAGCGCGGCGACGCGGCGCACGACGAGCGTGAAATCATCCGAGCCCGCGCTACCGAACACGGCATCGATGAGATCATGCCGCGCCTTGGTCTCGCGGAGATAGACCTTGAGGCGCTCGGCGAAGAAGGCGAGGAGATCGTTAGGGACCGGCTCCCGTTTTTTCCGATATTCGAGCAACGCCGCTTCTTTTTCTTGACTTACAACCTCCTCGATAATGGTTTCCGCCGAAGAAAGCTTTCCAACGTACTTCTCAATATTATCGAGCGTCGGCTCAAAATCCAGGAAAGCGTTTTCTCCAAAGGTGGAAGCTTGCCGGTAGATCGTCCGGCCAATGACGTTGAGGAGCGAAATACGCAAGCCATTCTCCAGCACCAGCCGGATGACGCCCAGCGCGGCGCGGCGCAGCGCATAAGGGTCCTTCGACCCCGTCGGCTTCTCGTCGATGGTCCAAAACCCTACCAGCGTGTCGAGCTTGTCCGCCAGCGCCACGGCAATCGAAACCGGCGCGGTGGGCACGCGGTCGCCGGGGCCTTGCGGGCGGTAGTGATCCTCGACCGCCGCCGCGACTTCGGGCGCCTCGCCTTGGGCGCTCGCGTAATAGCGGCCCATCAGGCCTTGCAGTTCCGGGAATTCCCCGACCATCTCGGTCACGAGATCGGCTTTCGCAAGCTCCGCCGCGCGGGACGCTTGCGCCGGGTCCGCGCCAACCAGCGGCGCGAGATCGGCGGCCAAAAGCTTCAGCCGGGCGACGCGCTCGCCCTGGGTGCCGAGCTTGGCGTGAAACACGATGGAATCCAGCTTCGGCAGGCGGTCGTCGAGCTTGATCCTCAGATCGCTCTCCCAGAAGAATCGCGCATCCGACAGCCGCGCGCGCACCACTTTGCCATTGCCGGCCGCAATCGCGACGCCGCCGTCGCTGGCCTCGATATTCGCCACCAGGATAAACCGATTCGCGAGCTTCTCCGTGCCGGCCTGTTTCAAAACGAAACACTTTTGGTTGGCGCGAATGGTCGCCCGGATGACTTCGGGCGGGATTTCCAGGAATTCTTGCTCGAATTCGCCCATCAGTACGACGGGCCACTCCACCAACCCCGCGACCTCGTGCAACAACCCCTCGTCCTCGACGAGATCGAACCCCTGGGCATGCGCCAAGGTGCGGGCATCGAAGAGAATGATGTCGCGCCGCCGCGCCGCGTCGAGCACCACGCGGGCTCGCTCCAGCGCCGGGACATAATCGTCGAACCGGCGCACCGCGATCTCGCCCGGTGCCAAGAAGCGATGGCCGCGCGTCACCACACCCGCCGCGATGCCATGGACGGAAAAGGGCACGATCTCGGGCTCTTCGGTGTCCGGCCCGAACGTCGCGAGAATGGAATGCAGCGGGCGCACCCAGCGCAATGTGTTACGACCTGGTGCCCCTGGATCATTAAACCCGGTGGTGTTGAAGCCGAAACCTCCTATTAATGCACCAGGCCTAGCAGGTCGATAATCTCCCCAGTGCATTGATTTCGGCCAGGGAAACGTCTCGATAATGCCGGGCAGGATCTCGGCCAGCACCTTGATGGTGGGCCGGCCCCGGCGCTCCATCACGGCGACATAGACCTCGCCTTTCTTGCCGTCGCTCTCGATCCTGGCCTGATCGAGCGAGGCGAGCCCGGCGCTCTTTAGAAATCCCGCAATCGCCGCCTCGGGCGAGCCGACTCGTGGCCCCTTGCGCTCCTCGCGCGTATCGGGCTGCGCGGCGGGCAGTCCCGCGACATGCAGCGCGAGCCTTCGCGGCGTCGAAAAAGCGGCGGCGCCCTCGTAGAGCAAGCCCTTGGCGACGAGCGCATCGGTGACGAGCTTACGCAAATCCTCCGCCGCCTGCGTCTGCATGCGCGCGGGAATTTCTTCGGAGAACAATTCGAGAAGGAGGTCGGGCATGGGGTTCCGCTAAAGTTTGCAACGCCCGTTTAGCGTGATCGTCCGGGCCTGTCGCCTATGGAATTGAAAGGCCTGGCATGTGCCTAGACAGACTTATGCCGCAGCCCCTGCCCCACCCGCTTCCGTCTTCAACCAGGCCGACCCGCAGGCCTTCGCCAACTCCCGCACGCGCAAAATATAGCTTTGGCGCTCGGTGACGGAGATCACGCCGCGGGCGTCGAGCAGGTTGAAGGCGTGCGAGGCCTTGATACATTGATCGTAGGCGGGCAGCACCATCAGATGACGCTCGCCCTGGTCGCCCTTTTCGAGGAGTGCCCGGCATTCGCCCTCGGCGTCCTTAAAATGCTGGAACAGCTTTTCGACATCGGCGGCTTCAAAGTTATGGCGGGAATATTCCTGTTCAGCCTGCTTGAAGACATCGCCATAAGTGACTTTGGCCTCGCCCTCTTGGCCATTAAAATTGAGGTCGTAGATCGAATCCACGCCCTGCACATACATGGCGAGGCGCTCCAAACCATAGGTCAGCTCGCCCGAGACCGGCGCGCATTCGATCCCCGCGACCTGCTGGAAATAGGTGAATTGCGAGACTTCCATCCCGTCGCACCAGCATTCCCAGCCGAGCCCCCAGGCCCCCAGCGTCGGACTTTCCCAATCGTCCTCGACGAAGCGGATGTCGTGGAGACCGGTATCGACGCCGATGGCCTGAAGCGACTTCAAATAGAGGTCTTGCAAGTCCGGCGGCGACGGTTTGAGGATCACCTGAAACTGGTAATAATGCTGGAGACGGTTGGGGTTCTCGCCATAGCGCCCGTCCTTGGGGCGCCGGCAAGCCTGAACGTAAGCCGCGCGCCAGGGTTTGGGGCCGAGCGAGCGCAAGGTCGTCGCGGGATGAAACGTCGCCGCGCCCATTTCCATGTCGTAGGGTTGAAGCACCACGCAGCCCTGCGCCGCCCAAAATTGTTGCAGGGTCAGGATCAGCCCCTGAAACGAGCGGCTGGGATCGAAAGGGCCGGGCGCGGACGCGCTCATGGAATAACTCACCACAGGTCAAGGTTGCCGCCTTGCCTATTGCGTGACGGCCGGCGCGTCAAATCCGGAGCGGTGAAACCGCCGCCTAAACGATCTTGATCGTCAAGTCCGGCAGGCCATCGATATGCCCGGTGATCACATCGCCTCTCACGACCGGACCCACACCGGCGGGCGTGCCGGAGAAAATAATATCGCCCGCCACAAGCTCGCTCGATTCCGACAGTTTCGAAATCTGTTCGGCGACGCTCCAGATCATCGAGGCGAGATCATCCTTCTGCTTCACGACCCCATTGACGGTGAGGCGGATCGCGCCCTTGGTGAAATGGCCGGTCTCGACCACCGGCAAGATGGGCCCGATGGGCGCGGCATGGTCGAAACTCTTGCCGATTTCCCAGGGCTTGCGCTGATCCTTCATGGCCTGCTGCAAATCCCGGCGCGTCATGTCGAGGCCAACGGCGTAGCCGAAGACATGATCGAGCGCGGAAGCCTCTGGAATATTCCGGCCGCCGCTCTTCAACACGGCGACCAATTCGAGCTCGTAATGATAATTGTTGGTGAGCGGCGGATAGGGGTGCTCCACCGTCGCGCCCGCAGGGACGATTTGCACGGCATCGCTAGCTTTCTGGAAGAAAAAGGGCGGCTCGGTCTTGGGGTCGCCGCCCATTTCCTTGGCATGATCGGGATAATTGCGGCCGATGCAATAAATCCGGCGCACCGGAAAAGTCCCGGCCTGGCCAGCAACGGGAAGCAGACTTGGCGTCACCTTGAACAGAGGCGCGGAATCGCTCGCCGCCGCAGTCTCCGGTACAAGACCTGTCATGACCACTCCAGCTCCCAGTCCGAGTATATGCCTACGCGAGCCTAACATTGACACGTCCTCGTTTTGACCATGGGACATAGAAGCCGTTTAGGACGGAAAGCAACATGACAATCTGACCATTTACATCAGGGCAATCGCATATCAAATTTGAAGGATGAGCTTGCGTAGAAATTCGTTGCTCCATCCAGCTTTTTGAAATTTTCGCCGTTTGGAAATCTTTGTCGTTTCCTTGGTGACGATGTTCAAGG
>JBEKFQ010000103.1:0-8387 GCA_050013235.1 Beijerinckiaceae bacterium | reverse complement strand
ACGAGTACGGTCGTAACGAGAACGATTTTCCACGGTCCACATCAAAGAGCCCCTCCGAATCGAGCGACTTCTCTTGAATCACAAACGATTCACCGGACTCAACAACTTTCGGAACGGACACTAAGGTGATCACGCACCGGCGTTGGCGCGAAAAATGATTCCCTCGCTAGTCTAGCCGAACGAAGAACGGAACAAAGAATGCCGAAAACCGAGTTCGAAGCCGCGAAAAAAGATGCCCCGGAATCTTGGACCGCGCCGAAAGACAGCGAAGAACTCCGCGAGGCCATTCTGGCCAAGCTGATTTACGCGGTCGGCAAGGACACGAAGACCGCGAGCCCGCACGACTGGTTCGTGGCCCTGGCTCTCGCCGTCCGCGATCGCATCGTCGATCGCTGGATGAGCGCGACGCGGCGGACCCATCAGGCCGGTGGAAAGACGGTTTATTATCTCTCGGTGGAGTTTCTGATCGGGCGGCTTTTGTTCGATGGGCTGGTGAATCTCGGTCTCACCGAGACGGCTCGCGACGCCCTCGCCGCGCTCGGCGTCGATCTCGACGAGATCCGCCAGGAAGAGCCCGATGCGGCCTTGGGCAATGGCGGTCTCGGCCGCCTCGCCGCCTGCTTCATGGAAAGCATGGCGAGCGTCGGCCTGCCTGCCTATGGCTATGGCATTCGTTATGATCTCGGCCTGTTCCGGCAGGTGATTTCCGACGGCTGGCAACACGAAGTGCCCGAAGATTGGCTCCGCCACGGCAATCCCTGGGAGTTCGAACGGCCGGAAGTCGTCTACCCCATTCATTTCGGCGGCTACGTGGAGCGTGTGAATAGCGAGGAAGATAAGCCGCGGGATGTTTGGCACCCGCGCGAGACCGTCATGGCGGCGGGCTTCGATACGCCTATCATTGGCTGGCAGGGCAAACATGCCAATACCTTACGGCTTTGGTCCGCCCGCTCGACCGATCCCATCGAACTCACGGCCTTCAATCGCGGCGATCACATCGGCTCGTTCGCGGCGCGGGCTTACGCGGAATCGATCTCCCGCGTGCTCTATCCCAGCGACGAGACCCCCTCGGGCCAAGCCTTGCGGTTACGGCAGGAATATTTCTTCACCTCGGCCTCGCTGCAAGACTTGGTACGCCGCCATTTGTCCCGGCACAGAAGCCTCGCCAACCTGCCCGACCATGCCGCCATCCATATGAACGATACGCATCCCGCCATCGCCGTGGCGGAACTGATGCGCATCTTGATCGACGACGAAGGATTCGATTTTGCCGAGGCCTGGAAAATCACCTCCTCGACGCTCAACTACACGAATCATACCTTGCTCCCCGAAGCCCTCGAGGTCTGGCCGGTCGATCTGATGAACGATCTGCTGCCCCGGCATATGCAGATCATCTTTCTGATCAACCACATGCATATGAAACGCGTGCGGGCGGTAATCCATGACGGGCATGGCCTTGCCGCGGCCTCGCTGATCGGCGAGGGCGATGGCAAGCACGTCCGCATGGGGCACCTCGCCTTTATCGGCTCGCGGAGGATCAACGGCGTCTCCGCGCTCCACACCGAACTGATGAAGGAGACGATTTTCCACGATCTCTCCTCGATCTACCCTGGCCGGATCGTCAATAAGACCAATGGAATCACCTTCCGCCGCTGGCTCTACGAGGCCAATCCGGAACTGACCTCCCTGCTCGCCGAGACACTCTCGCCCCGCGTGCTCGACCAGCCCACGTTGCTGAAGGGATTCGCGGCTTTCGCGGAAGACGCGGCGATTCAGGAACGGGTCGCCAAGCTACGCCGGCGCAGCAAGCAGGCTTTGGCGAACGTCGTCGAGGACCGGCTTAAAATTACCATCAGCCCGGATGCCCTGTTCGATGTGCAGATCAAGCGCATTCACGAATATAAGCGCCAACTCCTCAATATTCTCTCGACGGCCGCGCTTTATCTCCAAATCAAGCAGGAGCCCAACGCTTCTTACGTGCCCCGGGTCAAGATCTTCGCGGGCAAGGCGGCGGCGAGCTATGCCCGCGCCAAGCTGATCATCAAACTCGCCAACGATGTCGCGCAGATCGTCAACAACGATCCCGTGGTGGGCGATCGTTTGAAGGTCGCCTTCCTCCCGAACTATAATGTCAGCCTCGCCGAAGTCATCATTCCCGCCGCCGATCTCTCCGAACAGATTTCGACGGCCGGGATGGAAGCCTCGGGCACCGGCAACATGAAGATGGCCTTGAACGGCGCGCTGACGATCGGCACGCTCGACGGCGCCAATATCGAGATCAGCGAAGCCGTCGGTCTCGACAATATCTTCATCTTCGGCCTGACCACGGCCGAAGTCGCGGCGAAGCGGGCCGAGGGATTCCGCGGCCGCGATGCCGCCGCCCTCTCGCCGCGCCTGAGAAATGTGCTCGATGCCATTTACGACGGCATGTTCTCGCCCGACGATCGCGACCGTTACAAATCGCTGATCGACGCCGTTCTCGGCTACGACACATTCATGGTTGGCGCGGATTTCGACGACTATTGGGCAGCGCAAAGCAAGGTGGATGCGCTGTGGAACGACACGGCCGGTTGGGCCAAGGCCCGGATCCACAATATTTCCTCGATGGGCTGGTTCTCCTCGGATCGCACGATCCGCGAATATGCCGAGGAGATTTGGCGCGCGCCGACGCTGTAGGGCGGCGGGGGCGGGGGTGACAGCCGTCAGACCCCTCGCTCCCCTCGCCCCTCCGCCCTTCGCATCACCCGCCCGAGCAAACCGGCCGCCTTGGCATTGATCAGATTGACCTCGCCGCCGAAGCCGAACCAGCGGCGCGGCGAGAGGCTTTCGCGCTCGATCAAATGGGCCGATATGGCGATCATTTTTTGCGGCCCGGCGTGGGACAGGCCGGGATAAAGAGCCTCTAGGGCCGGCGGGCGCCTGAGGTAATGGCGGGCGCGGCTCTTGATCATATGAGCCGCAGTGCGGGCGGCGGCGGCGGCGAATGGATCGTCGCGGAGATATGTTTCGGTGATCATGGCTCGGCTCCAGGTCGAGCCAAAGCCGTATACGGTAAAAATACCTAGTTCAAGGTAACGTTACCGTGCTTTTTTGGTAATCTTACCTATGCGCGAGGGCGCGGCGCCATTGGCTGCTGGGCAGGATCATCAGAATCCGGGCAGCCCATTCGATGCCCACGCCCCGGATCGGCGGCGCATTATGGCTTTCGAGATCGAAGGTCCCGGCCACCGGTCCGCGCCGGATGGTTTTCAAATAGCGCTTGCCATCGGAGGTCCGCACGGCGGCCTCGCTGCCGGTAATGGCATTCGCGTCGGCCTCGGGCTTGCCGCAAATCACGATGTCGCCGGAATCATAGCGCGGCCACATCGAATCGCCCTCCACCGCGAAAGCAACGGATTCCGGCGGCAGAGGAAAATCCAACTCGATTTCGAACAGGCCCTCGGGCGGAATTTGCTCGAATTCCGGCAGGATTTCGGCCCCAGCCCCAATGCGCCCGACGACGCGGATGGGTGCCTTGGCCTCTTGCTCCCCCACGCCCTCGAGAAGCCAGGCCGCCGTGGTTTTCAACACCGGCGCGAGAGCCGCCAGCGTTTCCGTCGTGACGCCACGCCGCTCGCCGCTTTGCACGGCGCGCTTCAAATTGCGGATCGCATCCGGCTTTTTCGCCAAGGCCGAGGCGCGATTGGCGGAAAGACCGAGGGCCTCGAGACGGCTTTCGATACGGAATAAGACATCATGCAGTTCCATTGCGGTAGAATAACCGAAAAACACCCCCATTGCATCCGGTAAAATAACCGTTGACAGCTGAGGTAATTTTACCGAATATCACGGCATGAGCACAGATTGCACCCTCCCCCCGAAAACTCGTTGGTCCAACGAGCGCATCGCCCGCCTCGGCTTTCTCATCGGCCAAGGCATGGACGCCAAGAGAATCGCAGGCGATCCCTTGATCGCCTCGACCCCCAACAACGTGCATCACCAGGCGCAACGTTTCGGCCTGGCCTTTCGCGACGCGCCGGTCGGCACGTTCCGCCTGCCGCCCGAAGCCGGAGAACTTTACGACGCCGCCGCCGCCAAACGCGGCCTGACGCGCGAAGGGCTGATCCGGGTGCTGCTCGTCACCGCCGCCGAGGACGACGGGCTGATCGAAAACATTCTCGACGATGGGTTCTGACATGTATCTCAACCATGACCCCGCCGCGGATTCCGGACTCCCGGACGCCCTCTTCGACACGGTGCCCTTGCCCCTGAGCTGGACGCCGGACCATGTCGCGAAACGTCTCGTCGAGGCTTTCGCGACGCTCGACCGCATGCCCGGCGTCCGGGGGCCGCGCGCGCCCGGCCAGCACTGGCCGCGCCACAAAGTGGAATGGGCGGACCAATTGGCCCAGGCCGAATTGCCGGACAGCGAAAAGCGCGAGCGCATGGATCTGCGGAATCGCGCGCTGTTGCGGCCCACCGGCGCCGAGATCGGCCGGATGGAAGCGGCGCTCGACTGGTTGCGGGATCTGCGCGCCATCGACAGCGGCCTCGCGCTGGTGACGAGCCTTTGGGCCATCCGCGCCGCCCGCAACCGCTCCGTGCGCGCCCTGTGCCGGGAAAAAGGCTGGGCGCCCGCGACGTTTTACAAGCTGCGGGCCAAGGCGCTGGACCGCGTTTCGGCCGGGCTCAATGCGAGAGGGGCTGCGGTGTTTTGAGGGGGTGGCGGCTTTCCCTCCCTGGCTCCATGCTATAGGAAAACCCTCCGGCCATCCCGCCGGAACGCCCTTGGCAGGAGCCGCTTTTGACCCTTCCTCGCTTGCTACTCGCCGCCGCCATCGCTTTGATCTTGGCGCCGCCTTGTTTCGCCGCCCCGGTGGACAACGGCGAAAATCCTGCCGATGCGGCCTTTCTGCAGGCGATGAAAGGCGAGATGATCGGGATGCATCAGAGCATGCCGACAGGCGACACGGACAGCGATTTCGCCCGCTTTCTGCTGCCCCACGATCAAGCCTCGATCGATCTCGCCAAGGCCGAGCTGCAATTTGGCAAGGATCCCGAGCTGAAAACGCTGGCAACGGAGATCATTGCCGCGCAAGATAAGGAAATTGCCCTGCTCAAGGCATGGCTGGCGAAAAACGCGAAATAACGAGGTTTTGCGATGCGTTTGGTAGCTTCACTCGTCCTCGTTCTGATCTCGACCGGCTGCCACGCCGACGGCTGTCTCCTCGAAATCATCGGGATCGCCCATCAGGATTGCAACATGGCTCCCAACGCCTTTCCGCAAGACGATGCGAGCTGCCGCTCCTATGGCCTGAGGCCCGGCACCCATGATTACGCCGTCTGCCGCAAGGCCAAGGCCCACATGGAGAAACTGACGCAGGACGAAACGGGCTACAGCTTTCTCCGGAACCCGCTTCTGCCGGATGTGCGGTAGAGCGCTTATCGCTTTGGTGGAACCACCAAAGCGATAAGAAATCGCTCTTTTATTAAAGAGTTGGAGCATGTCCCCGATCGAAAAAGTCTGCAACTTTTTCGGGACATGCTCTGACGCCCGCTATAAAAGCGCTTCGATCGCCCCCGCGAGCGCGGCCGGCGCGGTTGTCGGGGCGTAACGTTCCACCACCTGGCCGTGGCGGTCGATCAGGAATTTCGTAAAATTCCATTTGATCGCTTCAATCCCCATGAGACCGGGCTTGGCGGCCTTGAGAAATTTGTAGAGCGGGTGAGCGCCCTCCCCGTTCACCTCGATCTTAGCGAATAGGGGGAAGCCGACATCGTAGGTCAGCTTGCAGAAATTGGCGATTTCCTCGGCATTCCCAGGCTCTTGGCCGCCAAACTGGTTGCAGGGAAAACCGAGCACGGAAAAACCCCTGCCGGCATAGGTCCGTTGCAGCTTCTCCAGCCCCTCGTATTGCGGCGTGAAGCCGCATTTGCTCGCGGTATTGACGATGAGGAGCACGCTGTTTTTGTAGTCCGACAAGGGCTCTTCGGTTCCGTCGAGCCGGGTGAGCGAAAAATCATAGATCGAGGACATGAAGACGCTCTCTTTTTGGGGCCGAAGAGATGTTCGGCGAGGCCGTCTCCATGATATGGCGACGCCATGGCTCGAAGCAAATCACCCAAACCCGGAAATGACGAGGCGGCGTACCGGGCGCTCGCGGCCGAAATCGCGGAGCACGACCGGCGCTACCATGCCGAAGACGCGCCCACGATCAGCGATGCCGCCTATGACGCCTTGCGCCGGAAGCTCGAGGCGCTCGAGGCGGCGCATCCCGAATTCGTCGGCGCGGAATCCCCAAGCCTCAAGATCGGGGCCGCGCCATCGGAAAAATTCGCCAAGGTGCGGCACGGCGTTCCCATGCTGTCGTTGGGCAATATTTTCGAGGACGAAGAGGTGGCTGAGTTTTGCGCCCGGGTCCGCAAGTTTCTCGGGATGGACGACAGCGAGCCGTTGCCGATGACCGCCGAACCGAAGATCGACGGGCTCTCCTGCTCGTTGCGCTATGAGGACGGCGTGCTTGTGCAAGCGGCGACGCGGGGCGATGGCTACGAGGGCGAGGACGTCACCGCCAATGTCCGCACCATTGGCGAAGTCCCCCATGTGCTCGCAGGCAAGCCCAAGGGCGTGCTCGACGTGCGTGGCGAGATTTACATGACCAAGGCGGGCTTTGCCGCCGTCAATGCGCGGCAGGCGGAGGCGGGTAAGCCGCCGTTCGCCAATCCGCGCAATGCGGCGGCAGGCTCGCTACGCCAGCTCGATTCCGCGATCACGGCCTCGCGGCCGCTGCAATTTTTCGCCTATGCCTGGGGCGAGGCGGAGCCGCGTCCGGCGAAGACGCAAAGCGGCATGATCGCGGTCTTCAAAAGCTATGGCCTGCCGGTCAATCCGCTGATGGTTCTGTGCGACAGCGCGGAGGGCCTGCTGGCGCAATACCGGACCATCGAGGCCCAACGCGCCTCGCTGCCTTACGACATCGACGGGGTGGTTTATAAGGTCGAGTCGCTCGCCCTGCAGGAGCGGCTGGGGTTCATCTCGCGCACGCCGCGCTGGGCCGTGGCGCATAAATTCCCGGCGGAACGGGCGACGACCGTGCTGCGGAAAATCGAAATCCAGGTCGGGCGCACGGGGGCGCTCACCCCTGTCGCGCGGCTCGACCCCGTGACCGTCGGCGGCGTGGTCGTCACCAATGCCACGCTGCACAACGAGGACGAGATCGCGCGCAAGGATATTCGCGAGGGCGATACGGTGCGGGTGCAACGGGCGGGCGACGTCATCCCGCAAGTGCTCGGCCCGATTTTGGCCAAGCGTCCGGCGGATTCTAAACCTTATGTCTTTCCCCAGGTTTGCCCGGTCTGCGGCTCGGCCGCTTTGCGCGAAATCGACGAAAAGACCGGCAACGCGGATGTCGTGCGCCGCTGCACCGGCAGCTTGATCTGCCCGGCTCAGGCAATCGAGCGGTTGAAACATTTCGCCTCGCGCAATGCGTTCGATATCGAAGGGCTCGGCGACAAGCAGATCGAGCAATTCTACCATGACGGGCTGATCAAGCACCCGGCCGATATTTTCACTTTGGCCCAGCGCGACGCGCGGAGTTTGAAGAAGCTGAAAGACCGCGAAGGCTACGGCCCCGCCTCGGTGAAGAAGCTTTTCGAGGCCATCGAGGCACGCCGCACCATCCCGCTCAACCGGCTGATCTTCGCGCTCGGGATCCGGCATGTCGGCGAGGGCGGCTCGAAACGTCTCGCCCGTCATTTCGGCACCTTCGAGGCGCTACGCGATACCGCGCGCGCGGCGGTGGAAGGCTCGGAGGCCCGCGCGGAGATCGATAATATCCAAGATATCGGCACGGTGGTCTCGGAATGCGTCCATGATTTTTTCGCCGAGCCGCATAACGAAGCCGCACTGGACGATCTTCTGCGCGAAATCGAGCCGCAGCCGATGGAGGCGATCGTTTCGACGAGCCCGGTCGCGGGCAAGACCGTGGTCTTTACGGGCGCGCTGGAGCGCATGACCCGCGAAGAGGCCAAGGCCCAGGCCGAGCGCTTGGGCGCCCAGGTAGCAGGCTCCGTCTCCAAGACCACCGACATCGTCGTTGCCGGGCCCGGCGCGGGATCGAAGCTGAAAAAGGCGGCGGAACTGGGGATCGAAGTGCTCAGCGAAGAGGATTGGCTGGCGCGGATCAAGGGGGAATGAGCGGGGAAACGCCCGCAAAACGCGGCTGAAATATTGATTATTATATTTTAGACGAAATCGCCTCCCAATCATGTATTGAGGCCCTTCCCGCTCTCTTCTATTCTTCATCTCTATATTAATCCATAGTCAAGCCCGGCATCGCGTGCGATGGAGGGCGCTTTTGATTTCAATGGACACTTTGGAAAAGGGCTGGCGCCAGAGATCGCGGGCG
>JBEKFQ010000102.1:0-8634 GCA_050013235.1 Beijerinckiaceae bacterium | reverse complement strand
ATGGGGCCATCGGCAACAAGCCCCCGGCCGCGTTGATGATTCCCGATGGCGCTGCCAGCCCGCCATCGTGAAAAAGATGGAAGACTCTAGTTTTGAGTGCTCCAACGATGGGTGTCGGATCATCAGCATTGTCCTGACGCTAATCCTCTAGCTCGCCAGCCGGTGACCGGTTGGCCCGAAACAAGTGAACCGGAGCGCGCCATGCCGAAGAAAACGGCAGTCTTTCGAGAAGCTGAAAAGGAGTTGACAGCCTCCCGCAATTAAAGGGCGATTTTACACTCATTGGTGTTTTACCGTTGGGCTCGCCAGTCTCACCGTTTCCAGAAGACGTGATGCCTCTTTGATCGCCTCCTTCATGTCCTCACTCTCGAAGACCATATCGCGAAAGGTATAGGTGTTGATCCTCTTGACGATCGGGTCTTCTGGGGTTGGCTTGACGTAAGAGGTGCACTCCACAAGGCGGTCCACCCAAATCTGATGTTTGTTGGGCGTTGGCGATATGAGCTTGACGCCGACGATCTGCTCGCTTTTGGTGGGGATGGGGTTGGTCTCGGTTTCGGTTTCGGTTTCGGTCATTGGTTTTCTCCTTCGGTGTTGTCGGAGTTTAGGATCTGATAGGCGTAGTCGAGAACTTCGAGGGTTTCCTTGTGAAGTTTATAAACCTTATCATTGTCGGGGCTTAGAATTTCTAACGCGTTGATCAGAAGATTTAGGTGATCGACGGTGAGGGGAATGTTGGCTGTGCGAACTTGGGTTGTAAAAACGCATCCAACAACGGTTCTGACGCAATCTCGATGATGTCCGGCATGTTCATGCCGCGCCGATCAATCTGGCTTCGAGAAGATCGATTTTCGCGCGACCATACATTTGGCGTTTGAGCACCTTGAGCCGATTGACATGCCTTCGGTCTGACCGTTGGACCAGGGCTCGGTAATGGCTGCTCGGACAGCAGCCTTGTCGTTGGCGATACCCGTGGCGAAGGAACTGAGGAGGCTTTTGCTTGCGTCCGCGATCCAGCTGTCGAGATCAGTCTCAACCTTCGTCCTGATCATTTTATGGAAACGATCGATGAGCAGATGGGCTTCGGTGAGCGCGGACACGCCGGTCTCGATCGCGGTTATCATGATGCTGTCAGCCTTGCTCAAATGATCGCGCGCCATGGTCATCAAACGCGCAATCGTCCTCGCGGACGGCACTTTTTGCAGCTGTTGATCGGAAGCTTTTTCGGCGCGCCGCCGCCGCGTCGCCCACTCGCTGACAACGCGCATAGAGCCGTGGAAACCCCTTGCTCTCATGCGCCGCCAGAGTTCCGCGCCTTTGTGGCAATCGCTGGCCCATTGCGCCTCCAGCCAAGCGAGATGTGTGTCCAGCGTGCTCTGCCTGACGCGGAAAATATCTGTTCTTTGACCTTTGATCACGTTGTGCACGAGCCCACGTGTCGATAGGCGTCGAAGGTTGATCCCAGGGCATCTGTCATTCAAGTTCTTGAAATCGTAATTAATTGCGGTTTCAGGCAGGGGGCACGATCGGTCCGATCGCGACCCCTGCCAAAGCACAGAAAGCCAAATCGGCTCAAGGGTTTCCGGGAGTCGGCATGGGGGTCACCGTGTGGCGCGTTTCCACAACCGAGTCTCGTCAACTGCGGCGAGTCGCAGTTGGCGCATTTCTATAGTCATAACGGCGGATCGCCTGATGCCCGGCGGGAACCACAATTCGCCACGGCCTATGATCCGGCGTGGCCGCCTGGCCCCGGAAGCATCCGCCCTACCCGTTCAATTTCAGGCACCGGGATCGTGACCCCGGCGCCAGCCGCTGCCGGAAAGCGTCGCGGGATAGATCGGCAACAACCGTCATCCGGCCAATTGACATGCGAAAGATGTATGACTGATATGTCAGATAAACCGCGTAAGCCGGGATATTTGGAGGGGACATGTCGATCATCGCAACGGACGGACCGTTCGCCGAAGAGAAGGCCGGTTTGGCCACAGCTAGTGCAAGCCGGGCTGCCGCCGCCATTGCGGCGCGACTTGAACGGCTTCCCCTCACATCCTATCAGCGCGGGATCTTCCTGATCATCGCGACGGCGTGGTTTTTCGACAGCCTCGACCTCGGCGCGCTGACCTTTGTGCTGGGCTCGATCAAAACGGATTTTGGGCTCAGCGCCGCGCAGGCCGGCCTTCTCTCCAGCACGAGCTTCTTGGGGATGTTCCTCGGGGCAAGCACGGCCGGCCTCCTCGCCGACCGGTTCGGCCGCAAAGCGGTCTTCCAGGTCAGCATGATTTTCTGGGGTCTCGGCAGCATTTTCTGCGGCCTCGCGCCCAATGTCGAATTGCTTGGGCTCGCGCGCATCCTGCTCGGCTTCGGCATGGGAATGGAATTTCCCTGCGCGCAATCCATGTTGTCCGAAATCATGCCGGCCAAGAACCGTGGGCGCTATATTGCCTATCTCGAAGGCTTTTGGCCGATTGGCTTCATTGCATCGGGTCTCCTCTGCTACGCGGTCCTTTCGTTTGCAACGTGGCGTTGGGTCTTCATCATTGAGGGACTTCCCGCGATTTTCGTCCTGATCGTACGCCGCAAAGTGCCGGAATCACCGCGCTGGCTGGCCGCGCGAGGCCGCACCGGAGAAGCCGAACGGGTGATGGACGGCATCGAGGCACAGGTCCGCAACCGCCTGCCCGCAGGTAACGCGCTCGCCGAACCCGGAACCTCCGTGCCGGCGCCATTGAACACGGCAGGCGGCATTTCGGCCTTGTTCGGAGGAAACCTAGCGAAACGGACGGTGATGCTCTGGAGCCTCTGGTTCTTTGCCTTGCTCGGCTTCTACGGGCTCACCACTTGGCTTGGCGCGTTGCTCCAGCAAAAGGGCTTCCCGGTCACCAAGTCGGTTTTCTATACCGTCCTGATTTCGCTGGCCGGCATCCCAGGCTTTCTCACCTCGGCTTGGCTGCTCGAGCGGATAGGCCGCAAGGTGACGCTGATCGCGATGCTTCTCGGCAGCGCCTGCGCCGCCTATTTCTACGGGACCGCAGTCACCCTCGAAGAGGTAATCGTGTTCGGCTTGTGCCTGCAATTCTGTCAGTTCGGCATGTGGTCCGTCCTCTACGCCTACACGCCCGAGCTTTATCCGACTCGCATCCGGGCGACAGGAGCTGGCTGTGCCTCCGCAGTCGGGCGTCTCGGATCGCTTGTTGGACCTTACGTCATCGGAATCGTGCTTCCGGTCGCGGGGCAAAACGGTGTGTTTACGCTCGGCGCCGGCGCCTTCGTCCTGGCGGCGGCCGTTGTCCTCTTCCTCGGGGAAGAAACTCGTGGCCGCGTGCTCGAAGACATCGCTCGCTAGAGCGAATGTTTACCGGAAGAACCGCTTTTATCACCCCGGCGATTCCGCCGGGGTGAAAATGCTCTAAAGATCGGAAGGAAGCCGTATGAAAGTTTATGAGGGCGAACGCGGACTTTCAGGCGCGGTGGTTACCGTCGACGGCAAACCGCTCGACCCGAAATTCGGCGTCAAGACCTTTTCCAAGATGGGTTTCGAATGGACCTATGCCGGAGCGGGACCCCGGCAGCTCGCGTTCGCGATCTTGGCCGACCATCTCGGCGACGATACCAAAGCGCTCGAGCTTAGCGAGGCTTTCGCCCGTAACGTCGTCGCTTTTCTCGATAACGCCTGGCGGATGAATAGCGCCGAAATCGACGCCTGCCTCGAGAAAAACGGATAAAACGCTTTCTGATATATCAGGTGTATGTTAGATTGTGGTGATCGGAATTTGCGGAGTTCACTATCATGATGACCCCACGGCAAGAGGCGTTCCGGACCGCGTATCGCGCGCAGATCGCGTCCCTTTACGACGGCGTCTTACACGTCATTCTCATCTATCTGATCGGAGGCGCCGCTCTCTGGTATTGCATCCAGAATATCCATGCGCCAAACGCCCTCGAACTCGCCGTGATCCCGGTGGTCGTGGTCTTCGCCAACGTTTTCGAGTGGTTCTTGCATGCGCAGGTGATGCACCGGCCGCGCAAGGGGTTCATGGGGATCTACAAGCGCCACACGCTCGCGCATCATCAGTTCTTCACCGAACATGAGCCGTTTCACGATACGACGAAGGACTACCGGATCGTTTTCTTCCCTCCCTATGCCGAGATCGCTTTTCTTGTCATGGCGGCCGGCATGGGCAGCGTTGTCAGCCTGATTTGGTCGGCGAACGCCGCGATGATCTTGGTCGCGACCGCAGCCGGCATGTATATGAATTACGAATTCTTCCATTGGTGCTGTCACGTGCGCGATGACCGCATCCTCAAACATATTCCCTTCGTGAACACGATCCGGCGGCATCATATTGCCCACCACGATACGTCGATCATGATGAACAAGAACATGAACCTGACCTATCCGTTCGCGGACTGGCTATTCGGCACGAGCGACTTGAATCGCGGATTGCTCGGCACTTTATTCAATGGTTATGACACACGTTATGTCCGCAAGGATCTTCCAAAGGTCCGTTCCAGCGCCGATGTGACATCCGGCACCGTGGCCGCGGAATAAGGAGAAGACCATGCCCATTACAGCTCGCGACATGAAAGACGGCGCAAAGCCGGTCCAACGCAATATCGCCTCGCTCGTCGGCGGTTTCGTGATCGCGTTCGGCTGCTTTATTCTATGGATCCTCGTCGCGTCGCAAATCGTCGGCGGCATGCCTAGTGCTGGTATTATCGCGCTCGGCGCCGCCGCTGCTGTGGCGGTTGGCGTTTGGATCCGTTTGGCCGATCTTTAGCTAAAGCCGGCGGCCAGCCGGGTCACGAACCCAGCGGCCGCCTATGGCGGCGATGTTAAATTTGGCGGCGTTTCTCGACCAACGACAGGAATTTGTCGTATTCTTGATCCTTGACCGTGTAGGAATGATCGTCATCGGGAAACGCGCCGGTTCTGACTTCCCGCGCATAACGCTCGATGCCCTCGACCGCGGCTTCGGTGAGCTTCGCGTAGCGCTTCGTGAATTTCGGCTTGAAGTCGGTGAAGACCCCGAGAAGGTCGTAGCAAAGCAGGATCTGCCCATCGCAACCCGCGCCGGCGCCGATCCCGATCGTCGGAATGGTCAATTGTTCCGAAATCACCTTGGCGATCCTGGCGGGTACGGCCTCGAATTCCAGCATGAAACAACCGGCATCCTCGATCGCCAACGCGTCTTCCAGAATTTTCATGGCCGTCTCGGCCGTCCGGCCCTGGATCTTGAACCCGCCCATCGCCGCGATCGTGTGGGGGGTCAAACCGATGTGCGAGGCCGTCGGAATGCCGGCGTCGACCATGGCCTTCAAAATCGAAGCCTGTGAACGCCCCCCTTGAGGCTTGACCGCGTCGCACAGGGCCTCCTGCATAAACCGGGTCGCGTTGGTCAAGGCACGATCGACTGTATTATAACTCTGGTAGGGCATGCATCCGAGCGTGAAGGTATTGGGTGCCCCGCGCCGGACCGCCTGCGCGTGCAAGATCATCATATCCATTGTCGCCGGGATCGTATTGGCGTGTCCATGCGCCACCATCGCCAAACTATCGCCAATGACGGCAACGTCGATCCCCGCCATTTCGGCCCATTGCGCGGAGGTGTAATCGGGCACGGACATGTAGACCAGCTTTTCACCAGTCTGTTTGGTCGCGCGAATATCCAGGATCGTGCGCTTCTCGCGCCTGACGCTGGATTTGCGAGCCTCCGCCTTGATATCGCCGTGCTCCGTCATGGACATTCTTCCTCCCCGGACTTACATATTTAGTATATGGTTGATATATTACTGTCCGCCGCACCAGTGCAAGGCTTCGATCGGAAGGACCGGCCACGATAGCGAGAGGCGCGCCATCGCTGCGAGACGCTTTCGCCTGGAGGCATCCGGTTCCCTTGCGCTAAATAGTGTGCGCGCATGCTGCTTTTGGGCGCGAGTCATGCCAATCATGCGGGATGGGCAGTAACCGGCGTCCTGGGGGGAGTTTCTCGATGACAGCATCCGAGCGGGTTTCGCCGCGGCGGCGCAAGGCAGGGACGAAGCAGGCCCCGCTCAGGCAACGGCCTGCCGCGCGGGCTCCCGGTCTGGACATCGACACCGGCGCGGGGCGGGAGGCCGCGGAATTGTCTTATACCGATCGCGCCTATCATGAGCTTGAGGAACGTATCGTCACACTCAGCCTCGCGCCGGGATCCGTCCTGTCGGAGCAAGGCCTGGCGAATGATTTGAAAATCGGGCGGACGCCGATCCGGGAAGCCCTCCAGCGTCTTGCCCGGGATGGCCTCGTCACGGTTCTCCCGCGCCGGGGCATTCTCGTTTCGGCGATCAATCTGGAAACGCAACTCAAGCTTTTGGAAGTCCGCCGGGAGCTGGAGCGGCTGATGGCAAAGCTGGCGGCGGAACGCGCCGACGAGACGCAACGCCATGCCTTCGCCGAGATCGCCAAGGGCATGCTCGCCGCCGCGGATAAATCGGACGACCGCGCCTTCATGCGGCTCGACCAGAAATTCAATGCCTTGATCGCGGCGGCATCCCGCAACGAATTCGCCACCCGTTCGATGGGTCTCATGAACGGGCTGTCGCGCCGTTTCTGGTATCAACATTATAAACAAGCGGCCGATTTGCCGCATGCCGCAAAGCTTCACGCCCATGTTGCCAACGCGGTATCGCGAGGGCAGCCGGACGCCGCCGCAAAGGCGTCCGACGACCTTGTCGCCTATATCGAAAGCTTTGCCCGGAAGGCTCTTCACTTCGGCGGCTGACGATCTGCGGACAGACGATTTGTTCCATGCCTTGAAAGCCGCTGGCGTGACCCTGCTTCCGGTCGAACAGAACGTGGAATGGGCGCTGAACTTGGCGGCTCTAGGACCGACAGCAACACGTCGATCACGATGTCTCCGGAGATCGACGGCGCCTTGTCCAGCTCGTCGAACGTGAAGAGCGGCGAGGCGGTGGGACATTCCAGGAGCCCCTTGGCTAGCTTGCCGATCTTGAC
Source organism: Beijerinckiaceae bacterium (assembly GCA_050013235.1). Taxonomy (GTDB): domain Bacteria; phylum Pseudomonadota; class Alphaproteobacteria; order Rhizobiales; family Beijerinckiaceae; genus RH-AL1. The sequence goes on along the minus strand of JBEKFQ010000102.1, from coordinate 1,640 downwards.
GTATTTGAAGACCGAACTGAGCCCTGAGAGCCGCCAGCGGTCGGAGGTAAAATTCGTGGAGATCGGGATGAAGGCCGTGCCGATGGCGCGTGCGATGCTGCCCATGTAGAAGGTTTTTCCAACGCCGGGCGGCGTGAGCAATAAAATGTTATGTTTACAAATAGCAACAAGATGCAAAAGGACCTGATGGCGATCAAGCCATTAGACGTGCACAGCCTCCCGCCGAGAGAGCTGATTCCGGTTGTCTGAACAGTTTCCCGCGAATGATAAGTGGCGTTCTGCCGGGTTGATATCGTTAGAGGGCGCAGGGTGTTGGGTGTGATGCAGGGAGGGCGTAGCCCGACCGTAGTAGTCGCATCCAACACCCTGCGAATGGTAAAATTGCCTACAACGAAATCTGGAAGGAGCCGGTAGATCGGCTTCTCGCACGACTCGCGACAACCCCCGCGGGCCTAGATACTGCAGAGGTGGAGTCGCGGTTGAAGGTCGACAGCGTCTATCAGCACGTTCATGCTTGGAAGGAGGCGCTCGACGCGGAGGGAATTGAACTCTCCGTTTGGCGCATTCATCGCAAAATCGGCATGAGCGGGGGACTCTTCGCCAATCACCTCCTGCGCGAGACGGGCGTAGAGATTAGCGAGGAACGCGTCGAACGGTTGCAATGCAATCACGCCGGGAGTTACCTCCGCCACGCGCGTGCCGTCCGTCCGCTGCCGGGTGCGCGCGAACTGCTCTCATGGCTGACAGACGCGGGCATACCCTGGGCGATCGCGACCAGTGGCCGGATGGAGACCGCTTGCGTCAACCTCATCGCACTCGGTGTCGATCCAGAGCATACGCCTGTCGTGACCCGCGACCAGGTCCGTTACGCCAAGCCCGATCCGGACCTATTCCTGGCCGCCGCCGAACGGCTCGGCGCGCCGATCGGGACCGCTATTGTCGTCGGTGACAGTATCTGGGACATGCTGGCGGCAACACGCTGCAGGGCCCTCGGCGTGGGCCTGCTCAGTGGCGGTTACGGTCCTAACGAATTGCGGCAGGCCGGTGCGATCCGCGTCTACGAGGATCCTGCCGATCTCTTGCATCATATCAACGAGATCGGTGGACGCAGATAGGTGCTGTGTTCGCCAAGCTCATTGACCTGCGCTTTCGTCCGGCCGATCCTGGTATTCCTGACCTTCCCGATCACTCTCGTCACGCTTAGACTGTTCCAGCCACAAATATCTAATTGTGAATTAGCTCGATGATGATGGAGGTGCCGCCCTTAATGGCCGCGACAATAGGGGCCGGCAGCGCCTGGTCTGCCCCCTGAAAAGTGGTCCTCCCTGATGTATGGCTTTTTGCCAGGAGGAGGACGTCGAGATGTCGAAGAAGAGACACAAACCCGAAGAGATTGTTGCCAAGTTACGGCAGGTTGATGTGTTGGTCTCGCAAGGTAAGCCGGTCGCTGAAGCGGTCCGTGCGATTGCGGTGACGGAGGTCACCTATTACCGGTGGCGGCAGGAATACGGCGGCCTTAAGGGCGACCAGGTCAAGCGGCTGAAGGATCTTGAAGCTGAGAATGCCCGGCTCCGGCGTGCTGTGTCGGATCTCACGCTAGAGAAGCTCATCCTGAAAGAGGCTGCTTCGGGAAACTTCTA
>JBEKFQ010000101.1:0-8719 GCA_050013235.1 Beijerinckiaceae bacterium | reverse complement strand
GCGGAGCGGGCCGTTGGTCTTCTCTCGATCGCCCAGCGTTGTCCGGCGGGGCCTCATCTCCTCCATCATTTCCGCAAGGCCGCCCTGGCCTGGACGCGCGACGAAAAAGCTCTCGCGCAGTTCCATCTCGCTTACGCGAGGATTGTGCCGCTGGAGAGCCGCGAGGATGCCAAGCGCCTGTTTCTCGCGGAAGCGTTGATCGAAGCGGGCGTGCCGCCATTGCAGCTGGCGAGAATGGTTGGCGCCGGACCACCGGAATTCGAAAAGAGAGGGGGGTACAATCCCGATCAGCCACGGAATCCAGCGGGAAGCGGGGATGTATCGGGGGAATGGACAAAAGGGCCGGGTGGAGACGGCGGGGCCGAACACACGATTACCGTTCATCCCCGTCTCGCTTTTGCCCCTCCGCCAAGCTTGGTCGGCAAGATCCTGTCCAACGAGGCGCGTGATTTTCTGATCGCGACGGCCAAGCGTGCCTTCGCCGATTTGATCGAGGGCGGAGGAGCTGCCGTCGCCGCCGTTGAAATCTTTCGCGCGGTGTTTATCCCGTCGCCCAACGACGGGGTGATCTCGCAGGGCGAGTTGCCCGGCCAGCCCGGTGTTCGCTACGAGGCCAATCACGATACCGGCACGCTGACAATCGATGCCGACAATGGACCTAATCAGCCGGTCGTCGCCTTGCTAGGACAGGGCGGGATTTACCGCGAGGTCGAGAGCGGCGTCATGATCGCCCAGAACTTGGGCGACGGCATCGTGATGCTCGACCCCGACGTGCTCGCGACGCTCGATCAGCCGAAGGGGTCGAGCAGCATAGAAAATCGGTCCGATGATCCCAAGCTATGTCAAGATCCCATCTCGGAGCGAGGCGGTAGCAAGGATCCCTTTCCTTCAATCTACCAACAATTCGTCCGGGACTATGTCAACCCGCAGCGCATTCCTCAGATGCCACGAAGTCTTACTCATGCCTTGCCAGGCAATACTGCCTCCGGCTGGGTCTATTTTGACGACTGCCGCGAGTCGAACGGCAACATGATCGAGGCGAAGTCGGATAAAACGGGGTACATGCATAGTGAGGAAGGCCAAAAAAACGTAGCCGAAAGATACCTTGATCAAGCCCGCGATCAATACAAGGTGCTCGGCGCCCGTCGCGCCGAATGGTATTTCCATCGCAAAGAGAATGCCGATTTCGCCCGGCAGCTTTTCGATGCGAACAGCTTGAGCGACAAAATATCCGTCTATCACTTGCCCTACCCCGGTGTAATTCCGGTCTCCAAGCTAAGGAAATAGCTATGACTGCGCTAAAACCTGAGAAAGAGTATGGGATTTACTGCGCCTGGGGCGCGCGCGCTACGACCCCCGGCGGCCTCGTACCTCGCTTCCTAAGGACGATCGATCAATTACACAATATCGATCCATGTTTTGGTGGATGGATATGGTACAATGAAGAGATATCTTACGATTCAGATGGAGAATCTGGAAGTATACCGCTCACAGAAATCCTTATCAATATGGAAAAAGCTATCGCGGAGAATATTCGCCGCGATATCGACACCAGAGAACCAAACTCTGATTTAGGTTATGCAATGCCCGTATATCGGAGCAAGAAATCCGGCAGCCAAACTGTTCACATCTCCATCTATGACGGGAATTCGTGGCCTTACAAGACGTACGCCAAAAACCACGCTGATTTGACAATTCGTGGCGATAACGCAGCGAAAAATCCCCTCGTCACCTTTCCCATCTTCAAAGCCGCCATGCTGATCCTGGCCGAAACCTGGGAGGCGACTTGGGCCAAGGCCTTTCCTAACAACATGGTGCAAAAAACCGACTGGGACGGGATGAAACCCGGCTGGGGGTGGATAGTCTATGTCTGCCCGCATCTCGCCAAGCTCGTCACGCCGCCGCCGGGCGTCATCGTTGAGCGCCGGCCCAACGGCGGGTTGTTCTTGGCGGCGACGGAGGAGGTTTTCGACGCCGACAATCCCCAGCATATCGCGGCGGCGCGGCTGATCCGGGACGCGATGCGGCCGGTCACAAGCCTCGAAGAGCCGTTCGCCGGGCCGTATCTTTAGAGCAAGGGAGGCCCAACAAACCCGGCTTTCCGGAAATCCGGCGGCCTTGAATGCCCGCCGCCGCTTGCCATATCATGAGGTGCGGCGCGAGCCGTGGAGTGCCTCTCGAGAGGGCTCTGTTCAACCGAAGGCCATAAAGGCTTCGATCATGACCCGGGTACCGTCTTTGAATTCCCCGTTCTTGCTGGGTTTCGACGAGATCGAGCGTGCGCTCGAGCGCGTCACCCGCTCCACCGGGGATGGCTATCCCCCGTACAATATCGAGCGAATCGACCAGACCGAAACGCAAGCGGAGACGCTGCGAATTACTCTGGCGGTGGCGGGTTTTACCCGCGATCAGCTTGAAATTCTGGTGGAGGATGGCCAACTCTTGATCAAGGGCAAGCAGACCGACGACAAGGCCCGCGCCTATCTGCACCGTGGCATTGCCGCGCGGCAGTTCCAGCGTGTGTTTCTTCTCGCCGACGGGATGCAAGTCAGCGGGGCCGGTCTCGAAAATGGCCTTTTATCCGTCGATCTCTTCCGGCCGGAACCGCAGCGCCGGGGCCAGGTGATCGACATCACCGTGCGGGACTAAATGTCCGCACATCAAGCGGGTCGCCTAGCGAACGCTGAGAGGAGAGTAAAATGGTTCCCCAGACAATCGAAAACGCCACTCCAGCGGTTTTGACGGAAGAGCAGCTCGCGAACCTCGGCGAAGGCCAGGTCGCCTACGTCAAGCCGATCCGCTCGGAGGATCTGTGTAGCCTGTTTCCTGGCGCGCCCGCCGTGCAACCCGGCCTCAAATTGTTCGCGCTGCTCGGCGCCAGTGGCAAGCCATTGATCGTGACGGATTCCCGCGATGCGGCGCTCGCCAATGCCATGGAGAACGAGCTGCATATGGTCAGCTTGCACTAAAGCATTTCCCACAAAAGTTGCAGACTTTTGTGATTGAGGCAATACTTTAACTTCTTATAAAGAGAGCGATTTCTTATCAATTGGGTGATTCCACCCAATTGATAAGCGCTCTACCCCCCGCCAAAAATCCGCTCGAACATCGAGGGGCTTGCGACGCGGCGGTAATCGCCGCCCTCGGCGGGAATATCGGCGGGCGGCACCGGTTCGCCGGCGTCGCGGCGAGCTTGCCGCGGCGCCGGCTGATAACCATAGGCTGCTCTTTCGCCGGCTACGGGGTCGCGAGGCCGCGGCGGTGGCGGCGCCGCATTTGCCACGGGGCTTTCGCGCGGCTCGCGGCCAAACAGAGGCGAGGCTTCGTTGGCCGGGCCGTCGCCATGCCAGGTTCCGAGCGGCAAGGGCTCGGGTTGCTCGCCGGCCATCGCCTGTTTCATGAAACGCGACCAGATTTCGACGGGAAGATTGCCACCCGAGGCTTTTTTGGTCGGCGAGGAATCGTCGTTGCCGAGCCATACGGCCGTCACCAGGCGGCTGGTGTAGCCGATGAACCAGGCATCGCGCCAATCCTGGCTCGTTCCGGTTTTGCCTGCCGCCTGCCAGCCTGGGATCTCGCCCTTGCGGGCCGTGCCGCTGATCAACGTCTCCGTCATCATCGTATTCATCATCTCGACGTAGCGCGGGTCGATCACGCGGCCATTGCTGCCGGTCTTGCGCTGATAAAGCAGCCGCCCGCTCGCGGTCTTCACCCGCATGATGATATGCGGCTGCACGCCGATGCCGCCGTTAGCGAAGGGCGTATAAGCCGTCACCATTTCCAGCGGCGAGACTTCGGAGGTTCCCAGGGCGATCGAGGCATTGGCTTGCAGCTCCGAGGTGATGCCGAGCCGGTGCGCGGTGGTGGCGACGGTTCTCGGGCCAGCCTCGAGGCAGACGCGGACGGCGACCGTATTGAGCGACAATGACAAAGCCTTGGTCAGGGTCACTGGCCCGAAATATTCGTGCGAGTAATTTTCAGGCTGCCATCCCCGGACGTTGATGGGGCCATCCTCGCGGACGGTCCCGGGCGTCAGACCGCGTTCCAGCGCGGCGAGATAGACGAACGGCTTGAACGAGGAGCCGGGCTGACGCTTGGCGGAAACCGCGCGGTCGAATTGACTTGCGGCATAATCGCGGCCGCCGATGAGGACGCGGATTGATCCGTCGGGGTCCATCGCGACCATGGCGCCTTGGGTGACCCCGAATTTCCCGCCCTTCTTGTCGAGTTCCTCCGTCAGCGCTTTCTCGGCTCCGGCCTGCAGGGGCTGGCTGATGGTGGTGGTCACGACAATATCGTCCTCGATCGCGCCAATCGTATCGTCGAGCGTATCCACGACGTAATCGGCGGCGTAATTGATCGAGCCGGCGCCTGTTTCCTTCACGGCTTGGGCGGCCTTGGCGAGCGCCAGTTTCGCCATGCCGTCCGTTATGAAATCCTCGTCCTTCATCGCCGCGACGACCTGCGCGGCGCGTTCGGTGGCGGCGTCCGGATTGCGGTTGGGCGCGAGCTTGCTCGGCGCCTTCATCAGGCCCGCTAGCATCGCCGCTTCTTGCAACGTCACATCCTTGGCGCCGTGGCCGAAATATTTGCGCGAGGCCGCCTCGACGCCAAAGGCGCCGGACCCGAAATAGACGCGGTTGAGATAGAGTTCGAGTATCTGCGTCTTGGAATAACGGTGCTCCAGCCACAGCGCCAGGATCGCTTCCTGGATTTTGCGCGGCAGCGTCCGCTCTTGCGTCAGAAAGAGGTTTTTGGCGAGTTGCTGCGTCAGGGTCGAGCCGCCCTGCATCGTCCCGCGCCCGGTCACATTGCGCAACACCGCGCGCAGAATCCCGAACGGATCGACTCCGAAATGAGAATAGAACCGGCGGTCCTCGATCGCCACGAAGGCCTTGGGCAGATAGGGCGGCAGATCGGCGATGTGGACGGCCGCCCCGCCCGTATCGCCCCGGTTCGCCAGAAGCTGGCCGTCGACACTCATGATCGCGATATTAGGCGGCCGCTTGGGCACGGTGAGCTGATCGATGGGCGGCAGTTTGGAGGCGTAATAGGCCACCGCCGCCGTTCCCGCGATGCCGGTCCAGATGCAAGCCACCAGCGTCCAGCGCAGGAGAAGACCTAAGAGGGAGGTCTTGCGCCGGCCGCGGCCCTTGGATTTCCTCGGCTTGTCCCGGCTTGCCCGCCGCCCGGCGTGCTCTTCTTCGTCATAGTCGCGATCGAAGCGCGGTTCGCGGCGTTCGGGAGGAGAGCGCTTCGTCATGATGGTGAGCCAAAGCCTTGTGTTTTGAAGCCACCACGAAAAGGATGCGCCAAACCTCAGCCTAGCAGCCCCGCCTTAAAGGCGGGTAAAATGGCAATTCCGGGGACGGCGCGAAGCAAAGTGGGGGCGAATCCGATTTCTGCGCCTGAGATGCTTGCGATTTACGGCAAGCCGCGCCAAAGTCTCGCCCCCAGCCAAAATCTCGCCCCTAGCTAAGAAAAACTGGGACCCGGATTGGATTTGCGTCATGAAAGTTACATTGGAACGCGCCGTATTGTTGAAATCGCTGGGCCACGTCCATCGCGTGGTGGAGCGGCGCAATACGATTCCGATTCTGTCCAATGTGCTGCTGCACGCCGAGGGCCAGAGCTTGACCCTCAAAGCGACCGATCTCGACCTGGAAGTCACGGAGATTGTGGCGGCCGATGTCGGGCAGCCCGGCGGAACCACGCTGCCCGCCCATATTCTCTACGACATCGTTCGTAAATTTCCCGATGGCGCGCAGGTCTCGTTGGAGACGGTGGGGGAAACGGGCCAGCTCGTGCTTCGCTCCGGCCGGTCCCGCTTCAATCTGCAATCCCTGCCCGAGACCGATTTTCCCGATCTCGCGGCCGGCGATCTCTCGCATTCCTTCACCGTCGATGCGGCCGATCTCAAGCGCTTGATCGACAAGACGCAATTCGCCATTTCCAACGAAGAGACGCGCTACTACCTCAACGGCATTTATATGCACACGATCGATGTCGAGGGGCATACGATGTTGCGCGCGGTCGCGACCGATGGCCATCGTCTCGCCCGCGTCGAAGTGCCGGCCCCCGAAGGGGCTTCCGGCATGCCCGGCATTATCGTGCCGCGCAAAACGGTCGCCGAGGTCCAAAAGCTCATCGACGGCGGGTCGGAGACGGTCAAGGTCGAGGTCTCGCCGGCCAAAATCCGCTTCACCTTCGACGGCCTCGTCCTGACCTCGAAGCTGATCGACGGCACCTTCCCCGATTATCTCCGGGTCATTCCCACCGGAAACGACAAAAGGCTGGTGGTCGAACGCGCGCCTTTCGCCGCAGCCGTCGACCGCGTGTCCACGATTTCGTCCGAACGCGGCCGGGCGGTCAAGCTGGCGGTTGCCGATGGCAAACTGACGCTCTCGGTCACCAACCCTGATTCCGGCTCCGCCGTCGAAGAACTCGAGGTGGATTACGATTCCGCCCCCATCGACATCGGTTTCAACGCCCGCTACTTGCTCGATATTACCGCGCAGATCGACAGCGACACAGCTCTGTTCAAGCTCGCCGATCCGGGATCCCCGACCCTGGTGCAAGATCGCGAAGGCGCGGCGGCGCTTTACGTGCTCATGCCGATGCGGGTGTAGGAGCTCCGGCTTAAAGATACGGCACGACGAACGGCTCTTTGAGGCTGGTGACGGGCCGCATCGCGTCTCGGATCAGCCGAGCCGCCGCGATGTGGCGTGGATTGTCGGCGTCGAAGACCTCGTCCGTCGCGGCCAAGAACAATCCGCCGTTAGGCCGGCGCTCGACGAGGACGCCGGATGGCGGCGTGACAAGCTTGGCGAGATGCGGGCAGACATAGACCATCCACCCCCAGCCGGGTTTCATCCCGTCCCAGTCGGTTTTTTGCACCATGTCGCATGGGAAAGCCTTGGCCCAAGTTGCCTCCCAGGTTTCGGACAGGATTAGCATGGCGGCTTTATAAACGCGGAAAGTTACGAAAACGTCGTTTGCGAAGTCATCGTCATTATTTACAAAACGCGCGCAGTTCTTTGCATAAGTCTTATCGGGCCAGGGATCTCCGTCGGTGATCGAAATGTCAATATAATTGGATCCAGAGTTTTTAAACATACCGGCAGGCATCGTGTAACCTAACTGCGGGTCGGGTAAATTGGTGTCGTAATCGCGGCACATATTCTCTTTGATAGCTTCAACCATCCAGGGACGGACTTCGATAAGCGGCGTAACGCCATAAACTCCCCCAGATTCAAGATACTCGTTTTCATTATACCAATTCCACCCGTCAAGGCCTGGATCGACGCGCCGCAATTGATCGATGGTACTGAGGAAGCGCGGCGCAAGGCTTTCCGGAGACGCGGCCCGAGCACCCCATTGGCAATTGATTTCATATTTTATTTTCGAAGTGGGTGCGGTCATCGCTTGTTCCTTGTCTTCGAACCGGAAATTTCGCCGGGATAGGGCAAATGGAAGACGGATATTTTATCGCTCAAATTGTACTTTTCGAAAAGTTGACGCGCGAAATCGGCATTTTCTTTTCGATGAAAATACCATTCGCTGCGGCGGTCTCCGAGTGCTTTGTACTGGTTTTCGGCTTGCTCGAGATATCTTTGCGTCAATCGTTCTTCGCCAATTGTGGTGTGCATGTAGCCGGTTTGGTCCGACTTCGCCTCGATCATGTTGCCGTTCGACTCCCGGCAATCGTCAAAATAGACCCATCCAGAGGTAGTATTCCCTGCCAAGGCGTGGGTAAGACCTCGTGGCATTTGAGGAACGCGTTGCGGATTGACATAGTCTCGGACGAATTATTGGTAGATTGAAGCAAATGGATCCGCGCTACCGCCGCGTTCTGGGATGGGATCGGGACATAGCTTGGGATCATCGGACCGATATTCTATGCGGCTCGACCCCTCCGGCTGATCGAGCGTCGCGAGAACGTCGGGGTCGAGCATCACTATGCCGTCGCCCAAGTTCTGGGCGATCATGACGCCGCTCTGAACCTCGCGGTAAATCCCGCCCTGTCCTAGCAAGGCGACAACCGGCTGATTAGGTCCATTGCTGGCATCGATTGTCAGCGTGCCGGTATCGTGATTGGCCTCGTAGCGAACGCCGGGCTGGCCGGGCAACTCGCCCTGCGAGATCACCCCGTCGTTGGGCGATGGGATGAAGACCGTGCGAAAGATTTCGACGGCGGCGACGGCAGCTCCTCCGCCTTCGATCAAATCGGCGGAGACACGCTTGGCCGTCGCGATCAGGAAATCACGCGCCTCCTTGGATAGGATCTTGCCAATTAAACCTGGCGGAGGGGCGACAAAAGCTAGAGTCGGTTTAGCGGACGCCGCAGGCGCCTGGGCAGAATCTCCGCCACCGTCCGATCCGTTTGTCCATCGCCCCGATACATCCCCGCTTCCCGCTGGATTTCGGGGCTGATCGGGATTGTACCCCCTCTCTTTTCGAATTCCGGCGATCCGGCGCCAACCATTCTCGCCAGCTGCAATGGCGGCACACCCGCTTCGATCAGCGCTTCCGCGAGAAACAGGCGCTTGGCATCCTCGCGGCTCTCCAGCGGCGCAATCCTCGCGTAAGCGAGATGAAACTGCGCGAGAGCTTTTTCGTCGCGCGTCCAGGCCAGGGCGGCCTTGCGGAAATGATGGAGGAGATGAGGCCCCGCCGGACAACGCTGGGCGATCGAGAGAAGACCAACGGCCCGCTCCGC
>JBEKFQ010000100.1:0-8980 GCA_050013235.1 Beijerinckiaceae bacterium | reverse complement strand
CAAGCCCCGCGAAACAGGCCAAGAACCCTTCCATCGACCCACCCTCTCAAGCCAAAAAGCCTGAGCGGCGCAGAATCGATCACCAAATCACACGCAAGCGAATTCGATATGCGATTCCCCTGACCCCTGCATGACGACCCCTTGCCAATTCGAAGAGAATAATCTATTCTTATAAACAGCGGATTTATGGCTGAGGTCGTGGCCAGCCGCTGCACGTTTCGACATGTTCATGATCAGCTCTGAGGACCGGCAGGCACGAGGGTGCGCCAAGGTCCATGGCAATTCGGCTTTGAGCCGGATCCGGAGCTTCACGTGCCGACCCAACTCCCTTATCCTAATCTTCCGCGCTTTATGCGCTACGCGCCCTTTGCGGACCTCATCGGCGTCCATGTCCGGACGATCGCTCGCTATGTCGCCTCCGGAATGCCGGCTCTCGGCAAGCCTGGAGATGCACGGCCAATCCCAGTTCAGGATGCCCTCGCGTGGCTCGACGCGCGGACCAAAAGGCGCAGCCGCGGACGGCCAAGAAATATCGGCCGGGCCAAATTTGTCAAATCTCCGCACCACGGGCCGGAGGCGAGGTCGTGAGGCCGCTGGTTCCGGCCGTCCGGCCGGGCCTGCCCACTGCCGCGGGCGAGCGCGGCATGATGGATTCCGGAAAGGCGCTTGCCGGGCGTCCGCGGCTCGATTCGAGCCGGCCACCATCTGCGGATCAACGCCGCTGTTCGTTTGAAGCCTCCTTATATGTCTTCTCAGGCGCGGTGGTCCCTGGTCAAATTCCACAACGCCCCCCAAAGGTTCCCCGGCCGGTCCCGGGCTTCATGCGTACGGCATCTTCCCAGGCGTGGTTGCGCCGCCTGCGGGAACCAAGCGTTGCGCCGATGCGGCGGCAACCCATCGCTCCGGTCTCCTGTATCGCCCCGACGGGGACTCCAGTCCTTCTCATGGAACGTTTGGGAGGCGACCATCATGGCTGACCCCGGCTGGGCGGCGGTGTTGCAGCTGGCCCGCAACCGAAACGAAATCTTGATGGCCGGGCGGCTCGCCCACCATTGCCAAGCCCATAATCTCGCGCCCAGCTTCGGACCGGCCGAACGGGACATGCTGCTCCACGCGCTCGACGGCGTCATCGCCGATCCCGTGATGATGGTCAACAGCGGGCTTAAAAATCTCGGCAAAATGTCGGCTCGCCATCCCGAGCTCAATCTCGCCGTCTGTCCGCGGATCCTCACGCCATCGGAGGCCGCGCGTCAAGAGAAAAAGGACGAATTCGGCCAGGACTTCAGCGCCAGCATCGCCAGCTACGTCGCGGTCATGAGCACGCCAACTGGCCGGACGGCAAAGGTCAATAAGAGCATCGCACGAAAGCATCCGGCGGCGCTGCGGCTGGCGGCGCGGCACTGCGCCGCCGCCGGCATTCCACCCACGACGGTCACGGATCTCCTCAGCGAGGCATCGCGCGATGCCATCATCGACGCTTATGGCGATTCCGGCCAGGCCTCTGGCGGGCGCAAAAAACTGATGAGTCTGCTTCTCAGTGTCGCCCGCTATGCGCAGGATAAAGCGGCGCGCAAGGCAATCAAAACACAAATTGCAAGCATGGGTAAATGCGCGGATGGCCTGCCGCTGGCGCGCCTTCAGGCGCTCGCGCGCTTCAATGATGTGCGCGTGCGTGATCGCGAGATCACGAAAATTGCCGCCGTCGCGGTCGAGACCGGGAGCGGATGGCCGGCGTTGTGGCCGCTGCGGCGGCTGCAAGGCGGGTTCGCCGCGTTGTTCTGTTACTATGCCATCGCCACCCCCGGTTTCGTCTATTCGCTGGGTTTCGATCTCGCGGGTCCCCGCCGCCAAACGCCGTGGGGGCCGCGGCCGTTGCTGATGGCCCGCGATGCCCCTCATGAGCCTGTGGAGCGGCGCTTTCCAGAAAAATTCTTGGTGCTCGTGGATATCTATTGGGCGCAAATGCCGGACGAGTTGCGCGCCGCCGGTGAATTTTTCGTGACCGATGACGGCGACCGGATGAAGCCGAGCGCATTCGTGCGCCGGCTCCAAATGATTCTGGCCGAGCTCGGGACCGGCCTCACGCCGCTCGGTCTCGCCGACCTCGCGGTCTCCGACATGATCTGGGACGGCACGATGAGCGACGCCGAAATGGCGCTCGCGGCACGCTTCGTCTCCGAACGCAATTTCCTCAAGCGCTACCAGGTTCTGATCAACGCAATCGCCACCTTGCGCCGCAAACAAAAGCGCCGGCCCGGGACAGCGCCATGAACGAGATTGATCATCAACGAATGGCTGGAATGATCCAGACGGCGGGTCCAGCGCCGGCGGATTCCGCTCAGACCGATAGTTTGAAATCTAATTATACCGCAGCGATGGCATCTTCTGGCGAAGAACGATTCCTATCTCTGCGCTTCGACGACATTCCGCTCGAAGCGCATCGTCACCTCTGCGCGTTGGGGAATCGCGGCCTGAAAGCCGCGACCGTGCGAGATTACGCCGCCCGGTTCAGATGTTTCCTGGCGTTCGTGATCCAGGATCATCCGGACCGGTCTCCCGGAGATCTCGTGTCCTATGTGCCGGCGGACACCTTGCGCCGCTTCGGAGACGCCGTCTACCAGCAGGTTGGTTCATACGAAGCGATCAAGCGGGTCTCGAAGCTCGCAAGCGGCTACCAAGCGATTTTTCCGGGACACGATTTTCCAGGCTTCAAAGCGGAGCTTCGCCGCCTGCGATCGCTCCCCAAGCGCGCGGGAGCACTCACGCCGCGCCGCTATGCTTTGCCGGAAAACGAAATTCCGGCGGCGTTGCGCTTTCTCTTCGAGGCCATCGATCAAGCGGTCCAGGTATCGAGGACCGGGAAGATTCTCGGCCCCCTCAAGTCGCGGAACACTTTGCGCGGGGTGGTCCGGCGCTATCTCGGGGCGCTGAAAAATGCCGGGATCGACATTGGAAGGCTGACGGCCGGAACCCTCGTCACGGTTGACCACCTCGAGATCTATATCCGCCGCTCCTGTGACCCCGGCAGCGACACCGCCGCCGTACAATCCCTCTATACATTGCAATCGGCCCTGCGGGCCATTGATGCCTCCGCCGCCATCGGGACGGTTTTAGCCGGTTACGGGATCGCGCGGTTCGAGGCCAACCGGGACTACGAGACCTACGTGCCAGTGATCGAGCGGGCGCTCCTTGAGGCCGCATTATCGCGAAAGGCCAAGGATCGCACGGCCGATGAACCGGGCGCCCTTCGTCCCTCCATCATTGCCACGGTAAAATATTCGTTCGGCAAGTTTCACAAATCAATTGCGAACGAGCCGGCGCTCGCGAATGTGGACTATCGCGACCGCGATCTCGAGGCCGCCGCCGCGTGCTTCGAGCGGACGATGACACACTGTCAAACGAGCACGGTTGCCGCGCGTCTGACCGAGGTGAAAGGGGCCCTCGATCGCATCTATTTCGAAACGGGAGGTCTCTCGACCGAAATTTTAGGCGAGCGAATTCGCGAGCTCAAAAAAGAGATCGGCCGCGATCCGGTTGACGTGCCCGATGATGTTTCACCGCGGGATATCGAACGGCTCGGGCGAAAATTGATTTGGCGATCATGGCGGCTTCTGACCGGTCTCCTGGCGGCCACGCATGCCTATCGAGAGCTGAGGACACTCGCCGAGCAATACAGAAACGGACTTCTGTTCGTCGTCTTTTCGGTGATCGCGCTGAGGGTCAATAACATGGCCTTGCTCCGAACGGGAACATTCATCCATCGCGGGACACCCTGGACGATCACGATTCCGGGTGAGTTCACCAAAAACGGAGAGACGATTTTCCAGCCGCTGCCGGACTGGATGACGCCGCTGCTCGATATTTACGCCGATGTCATTCGTCCGCTCATCGCTAGCATTCAGCCCGGCATCAACGAGGAGATCTTTTGGATGTCGCGTTACGGCGATGGGTTGAGGGCCAGCGCGTTTCAGGACATCGTGCCCCGGATCAGCCTGAAAGAACTCGATTTTCGCATCTGGTGTCACCTATTGCGTGCGATCGAGGCGTCTGACTCGATGGCCGATGGCGAGCCCGGCCACGGCACCGTGGCCCTGCGGCATAAAGGGCCGGCGGTGACCCGCAGTCACTACCAGTCCAGCCAGTCGGTCGGACTGGCGTCGGCCAATGTCGCCGGCGTGAAGGGCCATGACCGGGCGTTGCCGGTGATTTCCATCGACGACGTCCGGATCGGACGCGCGATCCGGTAAAAGGTTCAACGGCCGCGTCGGGGGCTCGCCCCGGATTTGAATCAGCCAGGACAGGCTGAATAGCCGTGATCAGCTATTGCGGCCCTGCGAGCCTCATTTGTTTCCCCCAGCGACAGCCGGTCATGACGGTCTAAAACCAATATCGCGGCGCGGCACGCGATTAGGATAGCCGGATGGTTAAACCGTGACAAATTTCATCGCGATCTTCCTGCTGGTTTTTGCCCTCGTGGCCGGTCTCGTCACCGTGGCCGGAGGTCATGCGCGGCGTTCTTCGGCATGGCGAGCGGCGCCTTCGCCGCCGCCGTCCCCCAGGGCTGGACCCAGGGCGCACGGCGGGCTCCCAGTTCGGCGATGATCTTGCCGGTGATTCCGGTATAGAGACTTGTCCGATCCTGGCCGGAACGGGCGCGAGCGGTGTGTCTGGACTCGCGGAACTCCGCGACGGGCGCCGCGAGCCTCTCTCGCGACCTTCAACCCGCCACGGCAAACCCGGTCCGCCGCTCACTCTCGGGGGCGTTGCGGGGCTTCCCGGCAGAAGGTTGTGTGCCGGCGACCGCGGCGCCCGTCAGGGGAAGGCCTTCCCCTCCCACCTTCCGGCTTTCAGCAAAGCCGCCGAACCGTAAGCTCGTATCGCGAGCGCCGCGCTCGACGCGGAGACCGGCGATTACGACCGTCCGAAATTTGTAGACATTCTTCGGACAAAGTGGATCTAGCCAACTGTCCGAAACTCATGTACATATTTCGGACATGACCGGTAGTCGATCCCAGCTGAAGGCGATGATTCAAAACCGCATGGGCGCCCGCCCGCCGCGGACCGTTTGGACGCCTGCCGACTTTCTTGACCTCGGCAGCCGCGATGCGGTCGACAAGACGCTGCAGCGCCTTGTCGCCGCCAACGAGTTGCGACGGATCGATCGCGGCCTCTACGATCGACCGGCGCTCAACAAGCTGACCCGCCAGAAGAGCCCACCTGACCCGCGCGGCGTTATTGATGCCGTGGCGCGCCGCGATCAGATCCGGGTGCTTGTCGATGGCATGACGGCGGCCAACGATCTTGGCCTGACAGACGCCGTACCGGCCCGGATTGTTGTCCACACGGATGCCCGGCTGCGGCCGATCCACCTGAACGCCCTCAACATCACCTTCCGGCCCACGGCGGCAAGCAAACTCTATTGGGCGGATCGGCCAGCCATGCGCATCGTGCAGGCCCTGCATTGGCTGCGCGACATGATGGGGCGGGAAGAAGACGATCGCATGCTGCTGCGACGCCTGCGCCGGTTGCTGAACGATTCGGAGCAAGGTCCACGCCTGAAGAATGATCTGCGGGAAGGTCTATCCACCTTGCCCGCTTGGATGCAGGTCTTTCTAAAGCCGCTTCTGGCGGACGACACCTCAGACACGATTGGTGACGGCGCCGCGTCGATAAGCAGCGTTGGGCCAATTGGCGCCGCCCGCAGAGAGGCGCCAAGCCGATGAACCCTTCCTATGACCAGGTCCTAAGCGCTGACGCAGAGACCCGCGCGGGCCTCTTCACTGCGACGGCCCTACGTCTCGGCTCCACACCGCAAAACATCGAGAAGGATTTCTGGGTCTGCTGGACGTTGGACGCACTCTTCAATGGTTTGCCCGTTGGCGGCCCACGACTGCTCTTCAAGGGCGGCACCTCGCTGTCCAAGGGTTTCGGACTGATCAGCCGGTTTTCCGAAGACATCGATGTGACGGTGTTCCGAGAGGATCTGCGGGTAAACGCGACCGTCGAAGATCTGCAGGCTCTGAGCAGCACAAAACGCACGGCCAAGCTGAACGCCATCGCGGCAGCTTGTAAGGCCCATATTCAGGGGCCGCTATTAGAGAATTTAAGCGCCATCGTAGCAGCGACCGCCACGCGAACAGGGTTGCCGCGCGACGCCTTCCAGGTGCGCGCCGACGAGGACGATGATCAGACTCTCCTTGTCTGGTATCCGGCCGCGTCCCCCGCGGACCCCTATGTTCGTCCGGCCATAAAAATCGAGTCAGGCGCGAAATCGGCGCTCGACCCTAACACGGTCCAGATCATTCGACCCTACGTGAACGACGACGCGTCCGGTCTCGATCTGGCCGTAGCGAATGTCACCACGGTCGATCCGGAACGGACATTCTGGGACAAGGTGGTGATCCTTCACGGCTTGCGCCGTTGGTATGAACGGCGTGGGGAACTGCGCGGCGGCGGCCAGCGGATTTCCCGCCACTATTATGACATCCATCGGCTCATGGAGTCCGATGCCGGCCGCCGGGCGCTGGCGAACAGGGCACTCGGCGCTGATTGCGTGGCCCACGCCCGTATGTTCTTCAATCGTGCCGACTATGACCTCGCCTCCGCCCGGCCGCCCAGCTTCGCGGTTCTACCTCATAACGGCATGGTGGCCGCCCTACGGCGTGACTATGGGGCCATGGCCGCGATGATATTTGGACCGGTGCCCGAATTTGATCAGGTGCTCGAGAGCGTGGTCAAGCTGGAGAGGTTGCTGAATGCGCCCGGCGTGGAGGACGAGGATGTCTGAGGTCGTACACGGCCACCGCCGCGCCGCAGCCACGCACCATCAGGTCGTTCGCGACTGCAAGCACGGTCAAAGTTCCTGACCGAAACGCCGCAAGAGGCCGCGCCAGCGCCCCGTTTCCGCTTTCTGCGCAACGGCGAGGCCGCGCCGGCTTCGCGTGACTGACAGGACGCGCAGATACGCGCGGAAGTCTGACCCCTTCCATGAAATTGTCTAACATGTTGATTTTACAATTAGAATAGCGAATTTGCTGGGGTCGAGTTTCGCGCGAAACGCGACCCTATAGCCGTAGACAGATTCACATGTATATTCAAATACATAGGACCGTTCGCCAGAGGGGTCGCTTTTGAAACGATTTCAATGGCTTTCCCCCGTCGCGGAGAGGTAGCCGTCGCCACCAATGGCTAACCTGGCTTTGACCTTCCGGAGGAAGGCATCCGCCACACAAGCTTAGATTCATGCCGTCCAGTGGCGGTTCGTTTAGTCATCGATGTTTGCGGCTAAGCTAGACAAGGACGATGGTGCACGGCACCGGCATAATCCAAAACGAGAGTCAAAAAGCCATGAGACGGAGGAGAAATGAGTCTACCCCCAAAGTAAATAAGGACAATAAAAGTGAACGAAGACAAACAAGTTCAAGAAGCGATCGAGAAATTCGCCGCGGCAGCCCTTCATCTCATGAATTGTTTCGGAATCGGGTCATTTAAGCATGGCGCGTTGCCGGAATACGCGACGGCGCAGCGCCCCGGTTTGCCGGGTGTCTTGCCGGTTCAACCGTTGGGATCGCCTCCGGCCAGCCTCGCCATCCCGGGCGGCGGCGAGCGCATTTACGTCTACATCGCAGGTTCAAGTGGCTGCCTCCGGTTGTCAAAACTCAACAATCATAAGGTGTACAAGATCGGCACGACCTGTAATCCAAGTATCGAAAAGCGCTTGGCGGAAACCGCCGGAGACAAATATGGCGCGGCTGTGCGTCAAGGGAGCGGAATCGTCGTCGAGCCCGGGTTCGATGCCTGGATCGCGCTCGCGATCGCCACAAGCCGGAACTCCGCCGATCCCGGGATTAAGGTCCTCCCGCGATCCATCGCGATCGACCTGCCGCCCGGTTTGACAGCCCGGAGTTTCGATAATGCTCTGCGCAAAGCGCTTGAATCCCGCGCGCTGCATCTGCGGCAAACCGCGATTATTTCAAAGCGTCTCACCATCTACCTGATCGGCGAAAACGCGGCGATGGGGGGAGCCCCTCGTGTCTCGGAAGCCCAGGAATTCTACGAATTTTCTCCCAGGGACGCGTCTGACGGCGACATGCTTTTGGCCGCCATCGAAGACATCTTGCGCCGCCATCGCCAACAGAAAAAGTAGGGCATCCGCCAAAAAGACCAAAGCTCGAAGGCGCGGCCGTCACGGCCGCGCCTATTTCTATTTCATGGATTTTTGGGTGGCCAGAGCGGTGTTATTATGCGCAGAAGATTGACCCCGATGGATCCGTCATCCAAGTTCTTGACACCGCTTTTAATTTCGGGTTCGGAGCAGGGTCACGATCGGCGCCGATCGTGACCCTGCTCAAATTGTAGAAATCGCGGTATTATGTAGCACCTGCCACAAGAAAAAGGAATCCCTACTCCCTAGATTCTGGGCATGTCCGAAACCCACGTGATCTCCGCTCTCCGTTCCAAACGCGCTGAACTCGACGGCGAATTACGCCAGACCGAAAAGCGCATCATTCAACTTCGCTCCGATCTCGAAAGCATAGATGGCGCAATCCGAGTCTTTGATCCGTCGCTGGCACCGCAGACGATCCGGCCCAAGCTCAAACGCAAGCCACCCGCGCATTTCCGGTACGGCCAATTCAGCAAGGCTGTGCTCGATACGATCCGGCGCGCTACCGGGCCAATGACGATTCGCGATATCGCTTCTCAAATCGTCGCGGATTTCCGGCTTGACGCCTCGACCGTCGCAGCTATGAATAAGATAGTCATTAAAGTTCGGAACGTCTTGGTCTCGCATCGTCGCGTGTTGGAATGCGAAAGGCAAGGAGACGCGCTGTATTGGCGGCTCAAACCCTAGGGGGTGAGCCAGGGCTGTTCAACGCTCTCAACTTTGTGCCGGAGCGTCGCACTTTGTGTGATGTGATTTTCCGCTTTTCCTGACGAAAAGTCTCTGAATCTATGGAGAGCAACCTGATTCGGAGGTTGC
>JBEKFQ010000099.1:0-9163 GCA_050013235.1 Beijerinckiaceae bacterium | reverse complement strand
GTCGGTGCGTGGTTCCGGCGCGTGCGCTTCGTCATGACAACTCCTGAATCGCGGCTCATGTTCGCCGCTGTCAGGCAGAAAATCCACTTATCGATCTGTTCAAATTTGCGAGGCCAGCTCTGTGG
Organism: Beijerinckiaceae bacterium; assembly: GCA_050013235.1. Taxonomy (GTDB): domain Bacteria; phylum Pseudomonadota; class Alphaproteobacteria; order Rhizobiales; family Beijerinckiaceae; genus RH-AL1. The sequence continues at coordinate 9,038 of JBEKFQ010000099.1, read as the reverse complement.
ACCCCGAATTTGGGACCATTGGTTAAGGTGTAGAGCGTCCTGCTCTGTCGCAACCACCGGAAAATCCGACTTGTCGATCGATGATTCTCATGCGAACTTAACCATACAGACGGTCAGCTAGCCAGCTATCTGGAATTCCATGCTAAAACCCAAACCAGAATCAGACCCAAAGGCCCCTCGATCCCGAACCGACGGGAGGAAGGGGTTGCTCGTCTACATGGACGCGGGCCTCATCAAGGAACTGAAGAAAGCCGCGCTGGATGACGACCGCAACGTCTACGACATCGTGGAGGAAACAACCCGGCAGTGGCTTGCCCGCCGGGGCAAGAAAGCTCGCGCGAAAGAGCCTTCCGGCTAGCAACGGTGTGGCACATACGCCGATACGGCCGGCACACGGCCGGATTGGCTCCTTGGGAAACGGAAGTCGCGGGCAAAGTCAAAGTGAAGCATAAAATCGATCTCGATTGGCTATTTCGCGTACGGGTCGTCATTGCCCGCTGCGGCGAGATGGATGCCAACAAATGGTGGAACACCAACGGCCAACTCGGCCCGCTTGGAGCCAAGGTTCTGCGCCGTGGTTTCCCGCGCACGCACTATTTTGCGCAAGCGAGGTCCGTTTTCGCGGTTGCAGAGGGTCGCTGCGCGCAGGTGTTCAATCCGCCGAATTGCGCGACCCTGTGGCATTTGACCGATGGGATTGAAGACGAGTTCGACGCGAAGTGGGAAAGCTGGATCGATCACGCCAAGGACTGGGCGCCGTTCTTCGAGGCGGTCGCCAAACTCCAGTCGTTTGATGTGGCGGCGGTCCTTGAGCAGTTCAAACTGATGACGAGCGCCGATATCTCCGAAGCGGGTGCTTTGAAACGATCTGCCGAAGGCAAAGCGGTCCAAACTCCACACGTGTTCGCGTCTGACCAGCAAAGCGTGATGCTGCTGGCCCTTGCTGACCTTTTGGTGATTTGATATCAGAACTGATGGGTCACGCATGACTATAGATGGATGGGGCAGAGCTTCATGCGCCCGCAGTGTCACGCCCCCCGGCGGCGCCGAGAGGGCGAAACGGTCGCAGTGGGGCCGCCTTTGATGCCGCTCGCCGGTTTTCTCGTCGGCGACGCCGCCCTGCTCGCCTTGGGCGCTGCGGCCCTCGTGGTGGGTCGCCGCAGCGCCGGCTCCTCAATCATCTATTCTGGCGCACTCGTCCTCTCGCTCCTGTTGTTCGGCGCGGCGGCGATGCGCCTTTTAATGGCGACGCCGCCATCGACGCTCGTGCTGCCGCTGGGCCTGCCCTGGCTGGGCGCGAATTTCCGTATCGACGCCCTGTCCGCCTTTTTTCTGGCGATCATAAATTTTGGCGGGGCTGCAGCCAGTCTTTATGGGATCGGCTACGGCCGGCATGAGCACGAGCCCCTTCGGGTGCTTCCCTTTTTTCCCGTCTTCCTCGCTGGCATGAACCTCGTCCTGACCGCTGACGACGCCTTCACTTTTCTTCTGTCATGGGAGTTCATGTCGTTGTCGTCCTGGGCGCTTGTGATGGCGCATCACCGCGAGGAGGACAATCTTCGCGCCGGTCTAGTCTACATCATCATGGCGAGCGTGGGCACATTCGCCCTGCTGCTGGCTTTCGGCCTTCTCGCGGGATCCGATGGCGGCTATGCTTTCGCCGACATGCGCGCCCATCCGCCCGCGCCGCTTATCGCGGCGATGGTTCTGGGCCTCGTCCTTTTCGGCGCCGGGTCGAAGGCGGGTCTCGTTCCCCTGCATGTCTGGCTGCCGCTGGCGCATCCGGCGGCGCCGAGCCATGTCTCGGCCTTGATGAGCGGCGTCATGACCAAGGTGGCCGTCTACGGCTTCATCCGGGTCGTGTTCGATCTGCTCGGACCGGCCGCGTGGTGGTGGGGCATACCCGTGCTGGTCACCGGCGCGGCGACGGCGGTGGTCGGCGTGCTGTTTGCGCTGATGCAGACCGACCTGAAGCGCGTCCTCGCCTACTCGACGATTGAAAATATTGGCGTGATCTTCGTCGCTCTTGGGCTGTCGCTTGGGTTTTTGGCCAGCGGTTTTTCCGCCGCCGCCGCTCTGGCGATGACAGCGGCGCTTTTCCATGTCTTGAATCACTCGCTGTTCAAGAGCCTGCTGTTCTTCGGTGCCGGAGCCGTCCTGACTTCGACCGGGTCGCGCGAAATGGGCCTTATGGGCGGCCTTTTGAACCGGATGCCGGCGACGGGTCTGTTTGTGCTTGTCGGCTGCGCGGCGATTTCGGCCTTGCCGCCGTTGAACGGCTTCGTCTCCGAATGGCTCGTTTTCCAAGCGATCCTTCTCAGTCCAGCGCTCCCAAGCTGGGCGCTGAAGCTGCTGATCCCGGCGGCTGGCGCCATGCTGGCGCTAGCGGCGGCGCTGGCCGGCGCCTGTTTCGTCCGGCTGTTCGGCATTGCCTTTCTGGGACGTCCGCGCGGTCTCGCTGCGCAAAACGCCGTCGAGGTCGACCGCTTCTCTCTGACTGCGATGGGCGCGCTCGCCTACCTCTGCCTACTGGCGGGAATCTTTCCAGGGAGACTGATCGACGCCCTTACGCCCGTCGTGCGCGCGTTGATCGGCGCCAACATGATCTCCCAATCGGAGATCCCATGGCTCTCGATCGCGCCAATCGCCGAGAGCAGAAGTTCATACAACGGCCTTCTTGTCTTCTTCTTCATCACCAGTTCCGCGTTGCTCGCGGCTTACGTAATTCACCGGCTTGCTTCCAACGTGATCCGCCGGGCGCCGGCCTGGGACTGCGGATTTCCCGATGCTAGCCCAGTCACGCAATATTCGGCCGAGAGTTACGCCCAGCCCGTGCGGCGGGTATTCGGCAATTTCGCGTTTCGCGCGCGAGAGCATGTAGAGATGCCGCCGCCCGGCGATCTCCGCCCTTCCCTTCTCAAAGTCGAATTGCTCGACCTTGCCTGGGATGTCTTGTACGCGCCGGTCATCGGCGTCGTGGGCAGATTGGCGGATTGGCTGAACAGAATGCAATTCCTCACCATACGGCAATACCTCAGTCTGGTCTTCGCGGCCTTGGTCTTCCTTCTTCTGGTTCTCGCATCATGGGGCTGATAGGCGATCTCTCGATCCAAATCTCGGAGATGCTGGTGGTGCTGCTGCTGGCGCCCCTGCTGACCGGATTTATCCGCAAGACCAAGGCGCGTCTTTTGCGGCGACAGGGGCCGCCCTTGCTTCAGCCCTACCTCGACCTCGTAAAGCTTGCGCGAAAAGAAGCGGTCGTAGCGGAGAGCGCGTCCTGGCTGTTCCGGGTCGCGCCTTATATAGTGTTTGCGACCACCTGGGTGGCGGCCGCATTGGTGCCCACATTCGCGACAGGCTTGTTATTCAGCTGGTCGGCCGACCTGATCGCCATTACCGCGCTGCTCGGAAGCGCGCGATTTTTTCTGGCCTTGGCCGGAATGGATGTCGGCACGAGTTTTGGCGGCATTGGCTCCAGCCGCGAAATGATGTTCGCCACCTTGGCCGAGCCGGCGCTGATCATGATCGTGTTCACATTGGCGCTCATCGCCGGATCCACCCAGTTGTCGACGGTCGCCACCTTCATGCTGTCACCCGTCGTTGGCCTGCGCGTCTCCCTGGCCCTCGCGCTGATCGCTTTGGTGATCGTGGCGATCGCGGAGAACGCGCGCATCCCGGTCGATAACCCGGCGACCCATCTGGAACTCACCATGATCCATGAGGCCATGGTGCTGGAATATTCAGGCCGGCATCTGGCGATGATCGAACTCTCATCGCAAATCAAGCTTCTGCTCTATATTTCCCTGATCGCCTGTGTGTTCGTGCCGTGGGGACTGGCGCCGGTCGCTGCAAGTTTCCCGGTGCATTTGGGCGGCGCCGTCGCCTATGTCGGCAAGCTCACCGGGGCAGGACTCATGCTGGCCCTGTTTGAAACAGCGGTGGCGAAAATGCGCGTCTTCCGTGTGCCGGATTTTTTGGGCGTGGCGCTGATGCTGGGGTTGCTCGCCACGCTCCTGCGCTTCATGTCGCGAGGCTTGTAATATGGACCGGCTAAATTTCGACATCGCGCATATGTTCGCTGGCGCGCTCGTCCTGGTCAGCTTCATGCTACTCTATCAGGACCGCCTCTATGCGCTGTTGAACATGTTCGCCATGCAGGCGTTGGTGCTTGCCCTTTCCGTGGCCTGGCAGGCCTCGATCCAGCATGCGCCGCACCTTTACATCACCGCCGCCATCACTTTGGTCTTCAAGGCGATCGTGATCCCTGTCGCGCTTCACCGGATCGTCGCGCGGCTAGGCATCCACCGCGAGGTTGAGACGGTGGTCAGCGCGGTGCCGACGATGCTGGCTGGCATCGCGCTGGTGGCGCTGTCCATGGTCGTCATGCTGCGTGTGACGCAGGGCGCGGACGCGCTGGCGCGCGAGGACCTGGCTTTCGCGCTGTCGGTGGTTCTGCTTGGGCTCCTGATGATGGTCACGCGGAGCAACGCCGTCAGTCAGGTGGTCGGCTTCATGTCGCTTGAGAACGGGCTCATTCTGGCGGCGACGGGCGCCAAGGGCATGCCGCTCGTCGTCGAGATCAGCGTCGCCTTCTCGATCCTTATCGCGCTCATCGTCGTCGGCATCTTCCTGTTCCGCATCCGCGAGCGTTTCGACTCGGTGGATATGCAGGCGCTCGACGAGTCCCGAGGTAAGAGCCGATGAACGCGTTTGTCGCGAACAATGTATATCTGATCCTGTTCCTGCCGATGCTGACGGCCACCGTACTGGCGGTCCTGCCGGGCTATCGCCTGTCGGCCCGGATCAACATGGCGTCGGCGTTTTTGACTTTCCTGGCGGCCTTGTCGCTGTTCATCGACAAGCCGGTGTCCGGCCACTATCTGCTGATCGACGATCTCAATATCGTCTTCGTGGTCCTGAACACCTTCGTGGCGTTCACGACCAGCGTGTTCAGCGCCAGCTACATAGCGCATGAACTGGAGACCGGCCATCTGACTGAAACGCATCTGCGCTTCTATCACACCATGTATCAGGTGCTGCTCGGCGCCATGAACCTTGCGCTGATCGCCAACAACATCGGCCTGATGTGGGTGGCCATCGAAGTCGCAACGCTGACCACCGTGCTCATGGTCGGTATCTATCGCACCGATCGGGCGCTGGAAGCCGCGTGGAAATATTTCATCCTGGGCAGCGTCGGCATTGCCTTGGCGCTGTTTGGCACCATCCTGATCTATATGGCGGCCCAGCCGGTCGTTGGCGAAGGCCTGAACGGCATGGTCTGGACCGTGCTTATCGCGCATGTCGCGGAGTTTGACCCTGCGCTGCTGAACCTCGCCTTCGTGTTTCTGCTACTGGGCTACGGCACCAAGGTGGGTTTGGCGCCGTTGCACGCCTGGCTTCCCGACGCGCACGCCGAGGGTCCGACCCCGATTTCGGCCGTCCTGTCCGGATTGCTGCTAAATGTCGCCCTTTACGCCGTGCTGCGCTTCAAGCTGCTGATGGCGGCGAACCCCAAAGCCATCGCGCCGGGGCCGCTGATGGCGACGCTGGGACTGCTGTCGCTCGTGTTCGCAGGCTTCATGCTGTACCGGCGCAAAGACATCAAGCGGATGTTCGCCTATTCCTCGATCGAGCATATGGGCATTATCGCTTTCGCCTTCGGCATGGGCGGGCCGCTCGCCAACTTCGCCGGCCTCCTGCACATGACCATGCACAGTCTGACCAAGTCGGCGATCTTCTTCGCCGTGGGACAAATCGCGCAGGCAAAAGGCACACAAAAAATCGCCAATATCCGCGGACTGACCGTCACCCATCCGTTGCTGGGTTGGGGACTTGTCGTCGGGGTCATCGCCATCGCGGGAATGCCGCCCACGGGCGTTTTCATGAGCGAGTTCTTGATCGTCAGCTCGACGATCGCCCGCGCGCCTCTTCTCGCCGTTCCGCTGGTGATCGGGCTTCTGGTCGCGTTCGGAGCCTTGCTGCTGCGGCTGCATGGATTGGCCTTTGGCGAACCGACTGGCAGTACGGCGCCCGTCAAGGCGTCATCCCTGCCCCTGGCGATGCATCTCGGTCTGGTGCTGCTGGCCGGGATTTATCTTCCTCCGCCGCTGGTCGCCTGGTTCCAGCACGTCGCCATCATGTTGCGCTGATCCCGGGGGCGAAATGCCAAACCTGACCGAAATTTTGAGCGCTTTTCCTCCGGTGGAAAACCATCGCCCGTGGCTACGGCGTGTGGTGGATGCGGACACCTGGCGCGCCCTGACCGGTCAGCTGGCTGCAAGAAAAATGTCGCTGCTCGGCCTTTGGGGCGACGTCGGCATGGTCCATATGGCTCTGCTCGATGGCGAGCCATATTCGGTCGCCGTCGCCAGCCTCGAATGCGCCAACGGGCGGTTCCCGTCAGTGGGCCGGCATCATCCGCCAGCAATCCGGCTTGAACGGGCCACCCGCGACCTGTTCGGCCTTGAAGCCGACGGCGCCGCCGACGAAAGGCCGTGGCTCGACCACGGCCGCTGGCCCATCAGCTCGCCGCTCGGCGCGAAAACTCCGGCCCCTCCGTCGCCGCCTCCCTATCCATTCCTGCCGAGCGTCGGCGAAGGACTGCACCAGATTCCGGTTGGCCCGGTCCATGCCGGCATTATTGAACCCGGCCACTTCCGGTTCACCGCCAGCGGCGAAACCATCGTCCGGCTGGAGGAGCGGCTTGGCTACACCCACAAGGGAATTGAAGGGCTGATGGCGGGAGCGCCAATCGACCAAGGGGCCAAACTGGCGGCGCGCTGTTCGGGCGACAGTACGGTCGCCTATTCGATCGCGTTCGCGCGCGCCGTCGAAGCGGCGCTGGGCGTCGACGTTCCGGCGCGGGCGATTTGGGTCCGGGCCTTGATGGCGGAACTTGAGCGTCTCGCCAACCATTTGGGCGACATTGGCGCAATCTGCAATGACGCCGCCTTCGCGTTCATGCTTGCCCATTGCAGCGTGTTGCGCGAACGCGTCCTGCGCGCCTGTCACGCCTGCTTTGGCCATCGGCTGATGATGGACGCGGTTGTTCCCGGCGGGCTGAGCGTCGATTTCAGCGAACACGGGCCAACCATTCTTCGCGACCTCGTCGCGACGATCCGGGCCGCCTTTCCACAACTCGTCGGGCTCTATGACAATACCGCTTCCCTGCAAGACCGAACGGTCGGAGCAGGCTATCTGAGTCCAGCCCTGGCCCGGCAATTTGGTTGTGGCGGCTTTGTTGGGCGGGCTTCGGGACGCTCGTTCGACGTCCGCCGTGATCTCGCCTATCCGCCTTACGATCAGCTCAAGTTCGACGTTCCGCTTCGGCAAGAGGGCGACGTCAACGCACGGGTCTGGATACGTATCGAGGAAGTTGAGCAAAGTCTGACTCTGATCGAGCAGATCCTTGAGACGTTGCCGTCCGGGCGCATTTTCGCTAATGTGCGTACGCCAGAAGATGGCGCCGGCGAAGGCCTCGCTATGGTGGAGGGATTCAGGGGCGATATCCTCGCCTGGGTGCGTATGGCGCCGGGCGGGACGGTCGCACGTTGCCATCTGCGCGATCCGTCCTGGTTCCAGTGGCCCGTTCTGGAAGCGGCCATCGAAGGGAATATCGTCGCCGACTTCCCGCTCTGCAACAAATCCTTCAACTGCTCCTATTCGGGGCACGATCTGTAGGCTTCGCCATGCGCAAAATTCTGCTTCAAAGTGTGCTGTGCGCTCCATTGACCGAGCCGCGTCCGGCTGCCGACGATGCTGAATTGCTTGCGCTGACGACCCAGCTCAAGCAAGGCATTGATGCTTTTTTCGGCCGCAGCCTGTCAATCCGCCATGTCGACGCCGGCTCGTGCAATGCTTGCGAGTTGGAGATCCATGCGCTCAACAATCCGTTTTACGATCTTGAACGGTTTGGCTTGAAATTCGTCGCCTCGCCGCGACACGCCGACGTGCTGCTGGTCACCGGGCCGGTGACCCGGAACATGCGCGAGGCGCTGTTGCGGACCTATGACGCGACGCCAGCGCCCAAATGGGTGATTGCCGTCGGGGCGTGCGCGCTGGACGGCGGCGTCTATTCGAGCAGTTACGCCTGCGTTGGCGGCGTGTCGGAAGTCATTCCGGTCGATCTCTACATTTCAGGCTGCCCGCCTACTCCGATCATGCTGATCAAAGGCCTGCTGGCGCTAATGGCGAAGGGGATGATCAAGTCGTAAGGGCCTGCGGTTTTTTGGCCCTCATGATGCTGCAGTCGCTCCATGTTCCAAGCCGGGGTGCCTTCGGCGCTCCCACAAGGCACAGTCGCCAGCGAGGTTTGCGAGCAAGCGCGTCATCTCGATCTCGGACCCGTATTTTGCCTCAAGCCGCGCGAGGCGGTATTGACCTTTTGGGCTGCACCTTGAGCACCCGAGCCTGACGATGACATAGGGGTATAAGGCGAGCGTCGGCATATTCAGAACGTACCGGGAACATACCCGATAAGTCCATATGTGGGTTCCCTGGGATAGCGAGGAAAACTCAGAAATAGCCCCGTCGCGTCGGCTTTCCCGAAATTGCGTGCAGACCACCCCCAAAGATTTGTAAGATCGATAGCATCGCGCCGCACCTACCTTCATGCGCTATACATAGGCTCGTGGCGGCGGGGTCAGGATGCAGCCAATACCGGCGGTCAGAATGCAAGAATGGGAATACCGACATGGCGGACGACAAGGGCACACGCAGCTCGGGAGATCGACGCGAAATAGCAGGCGATGGGCCTTACGAGGTGGCCGCTTTCGCCAAAAAGCATGGGATCACCAGGGACCGGGCGGAGATGCTGATCAATAAGTTTGGCAACGACCATGCGAAACTGGATTCCGAGGCCGAAAAGCTGAAGAAATAGGCCGCAAGCGGGTGTGCTGTAAATCGGCGTCGATGGCTGCCCCCCGGACACTAATTTTTCTTGCTACAAATCAAAAGCTTGAAATGTGACCCCGACGCCGATCGGCGTCCAAATCCGTTGCCGAAACACACGATACCGCCAGCGAAGCACTCGTCATGAC
>JBEKFQ010000098.1:0-9243 GCA_050013235.1 Beijerinckiaceae bacterium | reverse complement strand
TTTATGATACCCTTCACATCGGTAATGGCGATGATGGCGTTTTCGTCGAGCACGCTGTAGCAAATATTCTGCGCGAATATCGTCTGGAACTGCTCGTCGGTCAGCTCGCCCCTGAAGGGGTTCTCGCGCAAGCTACTTGGGAGAAAGTTTGGCATCATGCCGGTGCTCCTTGTCCTGTTGCCAGGCCCCGGCAGACAAATGACCTTTCGCTGGCCAAGCCGGCATTTCCCCGATTGCCTCCGGTTTCAACCTTATCTTGCCCTGGTTTGGCTTTCCGGGCAATGCTGGACCGTAGCGGCAGGCAATGGATGGGTGTCCGGGTGCCAAAGCCCTCCGGAGCGCTGAAAAGCGCCGCGTCTTCCATCATCTGTCTGGGTCTTTTTCTCGACGGATTGTAAAACGGCGAGAGGTATCGACGCCGGCCGGCGTCGAAGCAACCATGCAAGTCTTTAGATGTTGTTTATGAAATACTTTACGCCGGAGGGCGGGACATGGCGCCGGTCCACACATTAGTCGTTAAGCCACGGAACAGCTGCATGGAGCGGCTTCCAGGCGGTTCATATCAGTCCGCACCAGGCACAAAGGCGTTCACCGGGACACCACACTTATTTGCCTCTTTCGAAAGCCGGTCCATGACCGGTCTTGAGACCGGCGAAATCATGTAACCGGTCGACAGATCGCCGAGGACGACTGACTCGTCGCGCTTTCCAAGTCGCCATCTGATCGCGATCAACAAGCATATTGTTGCGTCGAGACAATCCTGATCTGATTTTTTTGGCTTTTCCAAAACGCGCAATTTCTCGAGCCAGCCGGCCAATGCTTTACACTCGAATCGGTTTGCCTCCGCGTACACCGCCGCGATTACGGCTTGCCAATCTTCAATCCGAAATGTCTGTCGCCTGCCGGGATTATAGCGAGGACCCGTCAGCCGACCGAAGAATCGAGTTTCAAGGGAGGCCAATGCCAGCGCTGGAAAGACCTCCATAAGGTGCAGCCCCCGAATCGCTGTCCGGGCATCCTCTGGGTTCTGCCTTGCCATGAGCCCCTTTAGGAACACCCAGATCGGTGCATCTGGACCGAATATGGCGAGCTTGCCTCTATTGGCTGGCTGGACGCCGCCCCCCATCCAGGAGATCAGGCTTGCCACCGCCTTCTCAACGGGCCGCATGCTCGAAACGTTTGGTACGATTGTCGGCTGATCAAGGGCCACCAAGGTCGGCCAGTCCGGGCGCTGCAGCGCCTGAATATAGCCAAGCGCCTGCTGGAACCCAACGAGTTCGGGAGGACGGAAATCCACGAAACGATCACAATCAAAGACCACCGAGCAGATTGCGCCCGGCACCCTCGGGTTATCTGCCCAGGCGGAATCGAAGCCCACGAAAATGGCGGCAGATGTTCGATCTATTCCCTCAATCGACACGAACTACTCGTCTCTATTTCGCTCTTCGGGCCGTTCGAAGCAGGCTATGTCGTCGATTGCCTCTCTGGATGGGCGACAAAGCGGCCATCGCGGTGGCACCCCGATGACTCCGGCAAGGCCCTCAGTCATAATTTCTGATGCCGAAGGTTGACTTGTCAACGGCGGACTAAAATCCAATCGCTGTGGCGGAGTAAAACCAGGCCAATTGGCTGTGGCTTAGGACACAATGCGAGACGCCCGCCCGAATGGACAAGAGGGGATGTTCCTGTTTCGAGGAGATGAAAAGGAGTTGACAGCCTCCCTCAATTAAAGGGCGTTTTTACACTCCTGTAGATTGAGGGCGGCTTGATCGGTTCGGGCGCTGTCATCCAATGTTCAGGCTCGACTATAATCCTGGCGCGACGGCTGACGGGCTTCTACGTTTGGCGAACATCATCGCAAAACGGGTAGGACATCATGCAGCTTGAGCTTCGGTCCGAGATTAAATGTCCGCATTGCGGACATCGGAAGGTCGAAACAATGCCGACTGACGCATGTCAATTTTTCTACCAGTGCGAAGGCTGCGGCGCTGTTCTTCGTCCTAAATTAGGCGATTGTTGCGTCTTCTGTTCTTACGGCTCGGTCCCGTGCCCGCCCGTCCAATCCGAGAAATCCTGCGGATGTAGAACATCCGTCTTTGACACCAAGGCCTAACCGGCGACGGCACCAGCCCCGCAATCGTCCGCGCACGAATCAAAGAGTTAAGGCTTCTTCAAATGCTCTGTGCGTAGCTTTTTGGTGTCCGATAGAAGTCTGTCGCAGAATAGGAACTCAGAGCATTACGCCATGGGCAATTTCGATCTCCACTTCGACGAACATTCGGGTCACTTGACCCCACACCGTTTTGACGAGCATCACGAGCTTCTATTATCGCTCGAAGAATTGCATCATATCCAGACACATAAGGCTACCGGCTAACGCTGGCGTTTCACCCTCGCCGTGATCGTATTATTCGCATTGGGTTTTGGTTTGGCGGGTATCCTATTTGACGTCGCGCTGTGGATGCATGTTCCAAATTGAGTTTGCGCCACGACGTCAAAAAGATTTTTGAAACACCAAAAAACGCCAGCATTATAGGGTGAAATGGCGCTTTTTGATCCTTGCCTGTGTTCCGGCGCGGGGTCACGAGACGAATCGACGTCGGGGTCGATTCGTAGATTGCGCTTTTATTAGTTGCTTGGCGGGGTCACGGTAACAGGGGCGAAAGTCCGGGCCGCGGGTTGATATTTTTTTAGTCGTGGCGGCTGAGTTCCGATTCATTCCGGGAATGAACCGCACGCCCGATATCGATGCGCTGACCGCCCAGGAATTGCGGGCTCTTGTTGTTGAGTTGCTGGAGCGGGTTGGCGAGTTGAGCCGGGTTGTGATGGAGCATCGCAAGGAGATCGCACGGCTGAAGCGTCTGAAGGGCCGGCCGGACATCAAGCCATCAACTCCGAGCGGGATGGAAAAGGCGAGCCGTTCCACTGGTGAGGGAAAGCCGAAGCGGCGCGGCGACGGGCCGAAGACCGCCAAGCGAACCATTCACGAAGACCGCGTTATCGAGGCGGCCGTGCCGCCGGGCTCCCGGTTCAAGAGCTACGAGGACTTCGTGGTGCAGGACCTGGTTCTGCGTCCGCATGCAATCCGCTATCGCCGCGAGCGCTGGCTGACGCCCTCGGGCGAGAGCGTGGTCGCGCCGTTCCCCACCGGTGTCGATGGCCACTTCGGCCCTGAATTGCGCCGCTATATCCTGGTTCAGTATCACCAGGGGCAAGTGACCGTTCCCCGCCTGCTGGACCAGCTTCGCGCGATCGGGATCGATATCTCCAAGCGCCAGCTCATGCGGCTGCTGATCGCCAACCAGGATGATTTTTTAGACGAGGCGCAGGATGTGTTGCGCGCGGGCTTGGCGACGGCGGGCTGGATCAGCGTCGACGATACCGGGGCGCGCCACAAGGGCAAGAACGGCGTTTGCACCCAGATCGGCAACGAGATTTTCACCTGGTTCAAAACCACCGGTTCGAAAAGCCGGGTGAATTTCCTGGAGTGCCTGCGCGCCGGTCACAGTGATTATGTGATCAACGAAGAAGCCCTCGCCTATATGGCCGGGCATGCTCTCGCCGGGCCGCTCATCGCCTTCCTGGCCGCCCATCCGGCGCGCCACTTCGCCGATGAGACGGCTTGGAGTGCGCATCTTGCGAGCCTCGGCATCCGCGACCTCGATGTCACCCCGAATCCCGCGCGCGTCGCGACCGAGGGGGCGCTTTGGGGTAGTATCAAAGAACACGGCTTCTTGAGCCAGGCCGTCATCGTCAGCGACGATACGGGGCAGTTCAACATCGGCACCCACGCTCTGTGCTGGATCCATGCCGAGCGGCTGGTTCACAAGCTGGACGCCTTCCCGGAATCGGATCGCGTGGTCAAGGAAAGGGTGCGCGGCCTGATCTGGTGGTTTTATCGCGATCTTCTCGCCTACCAGCGCGAGCCCACACCCCGCCGCAAGGCTGAATTGAAGGCGCGCTTCGACAGGATTTTCAAGCGGCGAACCGGGTTCGTCATGCTCGATCGCCTATTGAAACGGCTGCTCGCCAACAAACCCGAACTTCTGGTCGTGCTCGACCGGCCGGACATTCCGCTCCACACCAACGGCTCGGAACGCGACATCCGCTGCCACGTGACAAAACGAAAGATCAGCGGCGGGACCCGAAGCGATCCCGGACGCGACTGCCGCGACGCCTTTCTCGGCCTCGCCAAAACCTGCACCAAGCTTGGCATTACTTTCTGGGATTATATCGGTGCGAGACTCGCCGTGCCTCACCACGCCACCGTCGCGATGCTGCCGGACATCATCCGAAGCCGCGCCGTTCCAGCCTGAGCGCCCAGGGTTTTGCCCCTGTTACAATCGGACGGAACAGAGGCGAAACTCCAGTCCGCGTTTTTATTTTCGCCATGCGGATTGTGGCATTTCGGATTCATTCCGGGAACGCGAACGCCGCCCCGCTTCCATGCCTTCTTATGGTGGCCAGCTACCTGGACCGACGGGGAGGTCGTGATGCCCGCAACCGTCCGTAAGGCTACGGGTGACGGCGAAGCTGGACTCCGTGATCCGTTGCGAGGTGATCGGCGTTGTCCGCCTTCGCTGGACGTTCGGGCGCATGTTGAGAGAGGATGGTTGCTAAACGTTATGTTTACTCCAGCGCGGGCACGGCAAGTTTGAGCTAGATCAATGTGCCATGCTTATCGTTGGGTCGTAGTAATATCATGGATAATTTGCATTTTAAATTCATTGACCGGGCCGATGCCGGCCGCCAGTTGGCCGCCAAGCTGGTCGCGATAGGGCTTGATCGTCCGGTCGTGTATGCATTGCCGCGTGGCGGCGTGCCTGTGGCACTGGAAATCGCGCGAGCCCTGCATGCCCCGCTCGACCTTGTGCTGGTGCGCAAGATCGGTGCGCCAGGCGCGCCGGAAGTGGCCCTCGGCGCCGTCGTCGAAGGCGAATACCCGCAAACCGTGATCAATGAAGAAGTGCGGCGCATTTCCGGCGCGGAGGACATTTATATTGAGCGTGCCCGCCAGCGCGAACTGGTGGAACTCGAACGCCGCCGCACCCTATACCTGGGCAACCGTCCGCGCTTAGACCCGGCGGGATGCACCGCCATCGTCGTCGATGACGGTCTTGCCACAGGGGCCACCGCGAAAGCCGCGCTCATCGCAATCAAACGCCAGGGTGCGGCCAAGATTATACTCGCGATCCCCGTGGCGCCGGAGGAAGCGCTGGCCGATATAAGCAAGCACGCCGACCTTGTCGTGTGCCTGCATCCCGCCAAGCGTTTCAATGGGGTCGGCGCGTTCTACAGCGATTTCCACCAGCTCACCGATGAAGAGACTGTCGGGCTGCTGCGTCAGGGTTGGGCGGAGGACCGTGAAGCCTCTCCCGGATTGCACCAGGCATCTGCCAAGCGCCAGATTGCGGTGCCGCCACTTGGCTTGGCCGGCGATCTGTGCGTGCCGCCGGAACCACGCGGCATCATTCTGTTCGCCCATGGAAGTGGGTCGAGCCGGCTTAGTCCGCGCAACATCGCCGTCGCCGACACACTGAACACCCAGGGCTTCGCCACTCTTCTGCTGGACCTGCTGACGGCGGATGAGGCGAAAGACCGCCGTAACGTCTTCGATATTCCGCTGCTCGCACAGCGCGTGCAGGAGGCGGCGCTATGGATCAGCGCTGAGCCCGACATCGCCGATCTGCCGCTGGGCCTGTTTGGTGCGAGCACGGGCGCCGGGGCAGCCATGCTGGCCGCGGCGGAACTTCATGGCCGGGTGGAGGCTGTGGTCTCGCGCGGCGGCCGCCCCGATTTGGCCGGACCACGATTGGCCCAGGTCGGCGCGCCAACCCTGCTGATCGTCGGCGGCGACGACCACCATGTCCTCGCACTGAACAGGCAGGCGTTCGGCGCGCTGACGTGTGAAAAACTGCTGAAGATTGTCCCCAACGCGAGCCATCTGTTCGAGGAGCCCGGCGCGCTGGAGGCGGTGACCAGCATGGCAAGCGCCTGGTTCCAGCACTATCTGTCGCCATTAGTGCGCAGGCACGCTCCAGCGCCCTCAGTGGCGCAGCCGGTATCGGCGGCGGCAGTGCTGCGTGCCGCAGCTGAGCAATTGCCTTCGTTGGATGATCCGGCCTTCGCCACCGCCTTCGACCGGTTTGCCCAGTCGCGTGTCGTATTGCTTGGCGAGGCCTCGCACGGCACGTCGGAGTTCTATCGCGCCCGCGCCGCCATTACTCGCCGCCTGATCGAGCGCCACGGCTTTACGATCGTGGCCGTGGAGGCTGACTGGCCGGATGCCGCCGCCATCGACCGCTATGTGCGGCAAAGCCCACATCAGCCGATGAGTTCAGTGCCATTCACTCGCTTCCCAACTTGGATGTGGCGCAACAAGGATGTCGACGACTTCATAAGCTTTCTGCGGGGCCACAATGCCACGAAGTCGCCCGGCGAGAAGGTGGGGTTCTACGGCCTGGATCTGTATAATATGACCGCCTCGATCGCTGCCGTCCTCACGTACCTCGATCGCGTCGATCCCAAGGCAGCGGAAGTGGCGCGCGCACGTTATGCTTGCCTATCGCCCTGGTCTCGGGAGCCGGCGGCCTATGGGCGGGCTTCGCTCACCGAAGGCTATGCACTGTGCGAACAGCCGGTGACCCGCATTCTCGTCGATCTGCTGCAGAAGGAGCTCCGATATGCAAGCCAGGGTGGTGCACGTTTTTTCGACGCGGCGCAGAACGCCCGTCTGGTAGCCGACGCGGAGCGCTACTACCGGGCCATGTATTACGGTTCCCACGAATCCTGGAATCTACGTGACCAACACATGTTCGAGACGCTGCAGCATATCCTGGCGTGGGCCGGCGCAGACAAGAAAGCTGTTATCTGGGCGCATAACTCCCATATCGGAGACGCACGGTTCACCGACATGGGCATGGAGCGCGGCGAGCTGAACATCGGCCAGCTGTGCCGCCAGTCTTACGGACGCGATGCTGCCTTGATCGGCTTCGGCACGCATACCGGCACTGTCGCGGCCGCGTCCGAATGGGATGCGCCGATGGAGATCAAGACCGTACGGCCGTCTCGTCCGGACAGTTACGAGGCCTTGTGCCACCAGACCGGCTATGAACGCTTCCTGCTGGACCTGCGGCCCGGGCAGCAAGACGATCTCCGTCGCGCCCTGGCACAGCCCCGATTGGAACGTTACATTGGAGTCATCTACAGGCCTGAGACAGAGCGCTGGAGCCATTACACCTACGCGACGCTTCCCGACCAGTACGACGCCTTCGCATGGTTCGACGAGACCCATGCGGTGATACCTTTGCCGGCGAAAGTGACTGCCGGGGAGGATGAGACGTACCCCTTTGGCCTCTGAAGGGGCACGAGCATCGAAGTGCTGGGTGCACTCCGACTTTGGCGCAAGTGCGCGGCCTCTCAGGCCGTATCATCATGTTCCATCCGTAGGATCATGCGCGCCAGACCGGGTTCGGAGACATTTTCAGCCGCTTCACCGGCTGGAAACCATTGACGTTCGCGTTGAGCCTTCTCAGGCCACGTCTCAAGCTGCTTCTCGACATCAAGTCGATAGACCATGACTCGGCATGGCTGAACGTGGTCGTTGAGCCGCTTCTGGTAGGTATAGCCGCCAACCGGATGTGCGCGGACTTTTCCTATGACCCCCGCCTCTTCAAGCGCTTCCTTCGCTGCAGCTTGATGATCCTTTCGCCCCTTCATCGGCCAGCCCTTCGGGATGATCCAGCGACGCGTCTCGCGTGATCGAATCAGCAAGACCTCGATACCCTCGGCAATGCCGCTGCGGATCGGCAGTGCGGCAACCTGGGCACGATAGGCATATTCGCTAGGCTGAACCTTCACTGTTTTTCCAATAGCGCTTAGCCGAATATCTAGCAGGCCTTGATAGTTGGGAGCAACGAAGTCCGCGAGCCAACACGCGATGACCTTCCGCTCTGCTCAACCGGTCCAGCGCTTCCGCATCTGAGACTATAACACACTGCGCGGCGACAATTAGCGTGGCCGGTTCACCGACAACTATCTTGGCCGGGCAGGGGCCCGTCCTGCGGCGCCGATCGAAGGGAGGGGCGAGCCCCGACTGGAGACCGGCGTCAGGACCGTGGTCGACACGGCCCGTCTCAGGCCCGGGGCCAATACCTTCGGGACCATCCTCAAGACCATCGGCGCCAGAACATCAGGCCATGGAAATAGGCGTGGGTAATTGCCGTCATTCAACGCTGATCGTGTCAAACGGCTTAGCCTCGCTGGTATTGAAGATTGCCGCCGACAGCGTGCCACCTAAATAAGCGCCAGTGTCAACGTTGCATCTGTTGTCGCGTATGTCAGGCGATCGCTGAATAGCTGAGATTTCGATCGTGGGTGTGTGGCCGTGGACCACATACTTGGGAAAAGCGCCGGAAAACCTCAGAAATTCACTTCTAACCCACATCTTCGTGTAATCTGTTTGAGCCGCAAGAGGTTGTCTTGGCATGATGCCAGCGTGAACGAATATCCTTTTCTCATCCTCATAGGATGTCGGCAGTTCTCCTGCCCAACGTCTGTCGTCATCAAATTCCTCCTCGTGCCCGGCATAAGATTCGAGTGTCTGCTTGCCGCCGTTGATGAGAAAATTCTGCCAATCAATCGGCTGATCTTTGCATCTTGCCATCATGTCTTCGTGGTTTCCACGCAGGCAAATGACAAAGTCACTCTGTAACGCGCGCACTCGGCGCACTACTAGCCTAGAGTCTGGCCCGCGATCCACGTAATCCCCCAGGAAGATAATTCGCGGACGTTGTGCTAAGCGTTTCTGACGTGCAAAAGCATCGATTTTGCTCAGAAGGCTATCGAGCATAGAGTACATCCCATGAATATCTCCGATGGCCACCGTTATCATGAGCTGTTTCCGCTGCGTCTTCCGTCAGTGCTAAAAGTCTGACTGAAAATTAAGTTGGGTGATTTCAATCGGTTGTGATTCCGTTGGGTTGCGAAGCTCAATGGTGGTCATGTTGGCTTGGACTGAAACCACCCGAGTGCACTATCGGCGCGACGCCTTGCGTTATGCAAGCGATCTTACCGAGACTGAATGGACGTTGGTCGCGCCCTTTCTGCCGGCGGCCTCGAAGCTAGTGCATTGAGCCAGACATAGGATTCACAAAGTCGTGGAGGCGTGCGAGTCTGGAGCCATGGCCCAGACAGTCAGCATCCTACTGAACGCCCGCGACGGCGAACGCCTCAAGCAGATCG
>JBEKFQ010000097.1:0-9267 GCA_050013235.1 Beijerinckiaceae bacterium | reverse complement strand
ACGAGTACGGTCGTAACGAGAACGATTTTCCACGGTCCACATCAAAGAGCCCCTCCGAATCGAGCGACTTCTCTTGAATCACAAACGATTCACCGGACTCAACAACTTTTGGAACGGACACTGAGGGTTGGTATAAGTACCGTTAATACCGGGTGGCGCGGAATTTGACCCGTGAGGAGATTCCGGTTTGCGTTGTCATGGCATCACCGCGCCACGGATCGTTGACAAGGCCATGGCACCGCGCCGCCTTCGATCTCTGGCTCGAGACGCAGCTCGCGCCGACGCTTGAAAGCGGCGACGTCGTCATTCCTGACAATCTCGCCGTTCACAAGCGCGCCAAGGCCCCTCAAATCCTGAAGGACAAAGGCTCCTGGTTCCTGTTCCTGCCGCCCTGTAGCCCCGGCCTCAATCCGATTGAGATGGCCTTTTCAACTCAAGGCCCACCTGCGCGCCGCCGGCGTTCGGACTTTTGATGCCCGCTGGAAGGCCATCGGAAGTATCTGTGACCTATTCACCCCTCAAGAGGGCTGGAATCATATCGTTGCCGCTAGATATGCGTACAATGCCCGATATGCGTATAACCAAACGTCCCGCGCTCTAGCAGACGCAAAACGGTGCCCCCAAAAGATCCTTATTTGTCATGGTTCTGTCACTTTTCAGATAAGATTTCGCGACGAATATGATACACCTCCCGCGATAAAAGCTTGCGGGTGTTTAGGCAGCGTCTTTGATATTGCGCGGGCCGGTCTTTCGGTAAATAAAAGCGCTGCTATTTCTTTGAAAGGGTAAGCTTGTGATCAATAAACTCTTCTTGTCGACGGTGGCCTTGGCCGCGCTCGCCGGGACGGCTTTCGCGGCCGATCTCCCATCGCGCAACGCTCCCCCAGTTTATGCGCCCCCGCCAATCCCCGTGTTTACCTGGACCGGGGTCTATGTCGGTGGCCAGATCGGTTATGAATTCGGGAAGGATTCGAACAACTTCTATCCGTCATCCACCTCCGCCTCGGGGGTAATCGGCGGCGCGCATATCGGCTACAACTACCAATTGACCAATAACCTTGTCGCGGGCTTGGAAGGCGATGTCGAGGGCACGAGCACCAAGGCAACGACAGTGTATCCGGCCTTTAATGGCGTCTATAACGAGGGTACCCTGGGTTCCCTTCGCGGCCGTGTCGGTTACGCCTTTGATCGCGCTCTGTTCTATGCTACCGGCGGCGTGGCCGTCGGCGGCATCACCGACAATTACAAAGGGAGCGCTGGCGTCTCGACCCATACGCGCATTGGCTACACCATTGGCGGCGGTGTGGAATATGCCATCGACCACAACTGGTCCGTCCGGGCTGAATATCGCTACACGGATTTGGGCCATTCTACTGATTTTTACACAGCAGGGCTCGGACCCATCATCAAGCACGACACCGACAACAAGGTCGAGGCTGGCTTCAGCTACAAGTTCGACATGCTCGCTCCGGTCGTCGCGCGTTATTGATCTTCCGGTTCTCTAAAACGGAAAAGTCAGGCCGCGAGGCCCAGCCTTTCGACAAAGCGCTGGTGTAATTTTATCGCACTAAACATCGAGCCACGGTTCCGAAAGGGCCGTGGCTTTCGCCATTCTTGGCTCGATTCGCTCAGATCCAAGGCAAAGGCGCGCTTCACTAATCTCAGGCTTTAACGCTGGGGCATGAAGTGCGGCTGATTGTGCTCACTCGGGTGAAGGCCTATGTGCAGCGCGGCAAAAAGAATGATGCGAAGCAGGCGATTGCCATCGCCGAGGCAACGTCATTTTCGCACGTGAGTTTCGTGCCGATCAAGAGCGAAGAACAACAAGGATTCTGATGCTGCACCGGAGCCGTGATGTGCTGGTGCGCTAGAGCATGATGACTTTAGGTTGCCGCCGGCCCGCAGAAACGCGTCTCAAAGCGCTACAATAACAACAAAGCCTGCGACCGGAACAGCCCGCAGATGAAGAGGAAGAGTGCGAATCGCTTTTCGTGACGGGTTGAGGTTCGGGAGAGTTCTTCCGGCGCCCGTCGCGGAGATTTTTGCCATGAACTCGATCAACGTTCTCAATTCCGGCGCGGCCGGTCATTCTCTTGCAACGTCAGGCATGCCGGTCTCGTCGGCTTATAATGTCGATATCTCGCGGGGCGAGCGGATTGGTCGCGTATCGTCCGAATGGTTTTTCCGGCCTGATGACGAGCGTTACCTGTCCCTGAGCGCCCTCTATGACGCAGTCTGCGCGCGGGCGGGTCGTGCCCGCGTGCGCACCGTCGAAACGCGAAACTTGCTGGTCGAGGCGAGCCGTGACAATGCCGGGCGCCTGGCCCTGATGGTGCCAGGGCGCGCCGAACCTGTTGCGCCCACACATTGGTCCTTTGGCCAGTTGAGCGGTCTCGTCGGCGCGCCCGCCAGCTACCTTCGGCAGCTTCCGGCGCCGCTTGCTGCCGTTAACCTGCAACACGGCCTGCTGTCGCACCGCTCGGAGCTCATCAAGACGCTGGAGGCCGACGATGGCCGGGTTGAATTACGCGCAGTAACCGGGCCGGACTATGGCCGCATCTGGGATCACGAGTTGGTCGCTGCGGTCATGAAAATCGCCGGCGATGATATCGGCGATACGCGGGAAGGTCCCGGGCGTACTCGACTGGACGAGCATGACCCACAACCCTTTCGTCGAGGTCACGAAGGACACCACGACGCTTTACGCCAGCGATCGCGATGTTTTTCTGTTTCTGGTGGACGACACCCATCCCATCGAAGCCGGCCGCCTGCCCAACGGCGACCCTAACCTGTACTTTCGCGGTTTCTATTGCTGGAATAGCGAGGTGGGATCGAAGACATTGGGCATGGCGTCTTTTTATCTCCGGGCCGTACGCATGAACCGGAACATCTGGGGCGCGGAAGGCTTTGAGGAAATCAGCATCCGGCATAGCAAATTCGCGGCGCACCGCTTTGCGCATCAGGCGGCGCCGGCGTTGGAAAATTTCGCCAATTCCTCGCCAGCGCCGTTCATGGCCGGGATCAAGGCGGCGCGCGAACGGATCGTCGCGCGGAAGGACGACGATCGCGAAGCCTTTTTACGAAAACAAGGATTTTCCAAACCCGACACGGCGAAGATCATCGCCAACGTCTTGGCCGAGGAAGGACGCGCTCCAGAATCGATCTTCGACTTCGTTCAGGGCATCACCGCACTGGCCAGGACCAAGCCGCACCAAGATACGCGGCTAGACTTAGAAGGCAAGGCCGCCAAGCTCCTGGCGAGCATGCGGTAACAGGTGAAGAGATAGAGCTGAAAATACGGTTCCACCTCCCGCGCAGCGGCACGGCCCGAGTGAACGAGAGGAAAAGGGCTGCGCCCGTCTTTGTGACGGGTTTAGGTCGAGAGAGAGGCTCCCGACCGCCCGTCGCGGAGCAATCAAATGGTCAAGTCCGTTCAGAAGATCACTCTCAGCGCCTCGCGACATCCCCTTCAATAAGCTTGTTTTGTCTCAATCGAACGTCCGGCGTGTAAAGGCGGAAGTTTCAATCGAAGAGCTGGCCGGCGATATCGCTCAGCGGACCCTCCTACAAAGCATTACCGTTCGCGCCGTTCTCGACGCGGACGGCACCGAGACCGGTATGTTCGAAATTCCAGCCGGCGGCAGACGATACCGGGCGCTTGAATTGCTGGTGAAGCAAAAGCGCCTATCGCGCACGGCGCCGATTCCGTGCGTCATACGGACAGACGGAATTGCCGAGGAAGACAGCCTCGCCGAAAATATTCAGCGTGCTCCGCTCCATCCGCTCGATCAGTTCCGGGCCTTCCTGGCTCTTCGCGAGAAAGGCCAGCGCGAGGAAGAGATCGCGGCGGCCTTTTTTGTCTCGGCGAGCGTCGTCAAGCAGCGGCTGCGGCTTGCCTCGGTCTCGTCAAGACTTCTCGACGTTTATGCTGATGATGGCATGACGCTCGACAAGCTCATGGCCTTTACAGTCAGCCCGGATCATGAACGTCAGGAGCAGGTTTGGGAAACAATCCAGCACAGCTACAACAAGGAGCCCTACCAAATCCGCCGCTTGCTCACTGAAAATGCGATGCGCGCCTCGGATAAGCGCGCGAGATATGCCGGCGAAGATTACGCCGACGCAGGCGGAGCCGTCCTGCGCGACCTCTTTCAGCAAGACGATGGCGGCTGGTTCCAGGATGTTGCGCTTCTCGACCGCTTGGCGGTCGACAAGCTCGCGCGGGAGTCGGAGACCGTTCGCACCGAGGGCTGGAAATGGGTCGAGGTAGCGGCTGAGTTTCCATATAGGCACACCTATGGCCTCCGCCTGATCCATGGCGAGCAACCAGATCTGACCGGGGACGAAGCCGAAGCGGCCACGACGCTCCGGGCCGAGGCCGAGAAACTCGAAGAAGCCCACGCAGATGCCGAGGAATATCCCGAAGAGGTCTGCCGACGGATCGATGAAATCGAGGCCGCGCTTGCCGCCATCGAGAAGCGCCCGATGGTCTATGATCCCCAAGATTTAGCGCGGGCCGGCGCCTTCGTCAGTATCGACGGCTCCGGGCGACTTCGCATTGAACGCGGATATGTGCGGCCGGAGGACGAAGCGCCAATCTCGGAGCCCGAAGTTCTAAATCGGGACGATGACGACGACGTCTTTCATTCTCAGGCGATCCCAGCCGCACATTCGTCAGCGGGCGATCAAACAATTCAATCGGGCCTAGATGATGACGACGATGTGGAGGATCTCCGGTCCTTGCCGGACCGGCTTATGACCGAGCTCACGGCCTACCGCACGCTCGCACTTCGCGAAGCCATCGGAGCCGATCCGGAGACCGCCTTTCTCGCCATGCTTCACGTCCTCTGCCTCAAGCTTTTCTATCGTTATTCGCTCGACTCCTGCCTTGAGATCGAAGCAAAGACGGTCATGTCCATCAGCGTCGCGCCGGGTCTATCGGATACGCCAATGGCCGCAACCGTCGAAGCCCGGCATCGTGTTTGGGCCGGGCAATTGCCTGCCGAATCGGACGCCTTATGGGATTGGCTTCTGGTGCTCGACAGCGATAGCCGCCAGGCCCTATTCGCGCACTGCGTCGCGCTCACCGTCAACGCCATGCATGAGTCCTGGAACCGGCGCCCAAAAGCCATGGCCCATGCCGATCGTTTAGCGGAAGCCGTGTCGCTCGATGAGCGCCGCCTCGAAGACGACAGCGGCAACACCGGCAATGCCGATCGTGGCCGCCGTCACGACGATTTTGTCGCGATCGCTCGTCGTTGCCGCCGGTTCCCCGGTAGCGCTTGCGTCCGTGTCGGCCGAGGGCTCGGCGTGAGCATTTTCGGAATGCGCATGGCCGTTATGAGCCTCTGGAGCCGGATTCGCGTGAAATTGATCGTTCACCTGCTCTTTTGGATTAGAATTTCCCATATGAAACGTCCTTTCGGCCAACACAAAAAACACGGCATGTCGATCCTGCCATGTTCCCAACCTTGTTGCGCTTTACGCTAACCCGCGAGCAATGACTCTATTATGACAGTGGCCAAGCTTTAAGACCGCCGGCAATCCAAAGGGGGATCCCGGCCCGAAACCGGGTCATCGCAAGAAGCTTTCCCGTATCGAAGACACGATTTTTATGTGGTTTGTCTGGAATTCGCCGATCGGGTATAGGTCCCCGAAATAGCGGTGTTGCGAGTTTTCGAGGGGGGCGTAAATGCATTCCGTGATGGGAGACTTGCGGCTCGGCCCAATGGCGATCCGCTACAGCCAGTTTGTTCCAAAACTCTACAATTACTGTCTCTCATTGGGGTTTGAACGTGATCGCATGATGCCGTCACGCGCCTTTTGCTCCGATGAAAGTCAGGGCTACCCTGTCATTCTTCTTGCCCAGCATTTCGGGACGTTCCCATTCGACCATGGGCGGGTTGGCGGCAAAGTGGCGACCGACCGGCATGGCCCGCATGCCCATCACGGCGAGGACCTCGTCATCATTCAGGCCAGTCATGTCGGTTTCGACCCCGAGGCGTGGCGGTTCGGTTTTTATCCCCGGCCAAGGACAACGAATGGCGGGCATGGTCCCAATTGCGGGAAATTATCGGCTGTTCTGGCATGGTATCAATGCGAGTATGAGCATGCCCGGGAAAATGTGCGGATTGGGTCGCTCGATGGCGAGGCCGTGGTCTTTATCGATAATGCGTTGCTCGACGTCAGCCGCACGGAAGGTCTGTTCCTGCACCTTGATCGCATGATAGATGTGTCAAGGCCTCACCCTCTGCGTGTGTTCAGCACCTCGAAAGGCTTCCTGGCCTCCCAAGCGCTCCGTTCCAAACTGCCGCCGGAGAGCTGGCCGGAGGCGCCGCAGCCGGCCGGCGGTCTCCTGTCCGCCGATCTGTTCTTTTTCCGCCGCCAACCGGACGCCGGACCGGAAGGACACGATTTGCTTGAAGAGGCCATCGCGCCGGTGATGCCTGACCTCGTGACCTCGCCGCATCCTGCTCTGGACGCCGCGCGTTATCACACGCAAATCGAATTCGATCGCACCTACCGCTCGATCCAGCGCGAACCAGCTCACCAAGGCAAAAATGTCCTATTCATATCCGGGGTGAATATCGACATATCGCCGCGCGGCGGCCTTCTCTTCCCGCTGACGAAATTTGTTCCTTGGGCGGCTTACGCACAACTTCGCGATGGAACGGCTTTCCTTTTGGAGCAAGATGCTTTGTTCGAGGCTCTTTCGGCGCAATCAGCCGACAATCCGGATCAAGTATCCTTCGATGCCGCAATTAAAACGATGGCAGACGTCGAGGGGATCGAGCTTCCTCTCGTCTAATCGCGATGTTGACGTGATTTGTATTGACGGGGCGGCCTCTCAATCAAATGGAAGGACATCTTCGAGCCTGGATCAGCGGCGCCGTCCAGCCCGATCTGGCCCATGAGGTTGCCTGGACTTGGGGAGAATGCTAGCTAATCTGACGATCGTTTGGGGCGGCGAGTCGCTTCGCGATGACTTTTGAGGACGAAATGACGACAGGCCGAAGAATTTTAGTCACCGGTGGCGCTGGATTTCTCGGGTCTCATCTTTGTGATCGGTTACTGAGTGCTGGTCATGAAGTCTTGTGCGTCGATAATTTCTTCACGGGACGGCGGCAAAACATCGTGCATCTTTTCGAGAACCGTAACTTTGAATTGTTGCGGCACGATATAACGCACCCTCTCTTTGTCGAAGTCGATGAGATTTATAACCTGGCCTGTCCAGCATCGCCTATCCATTACCAATTCGATCCCGTCCAAACGACGAAGACCAGCGTTCTCGGTGCGATCAACATGCTCGGCCTCGCGAAACGGCTGAAAGCGAAGATTTTTCAAGCGTCGACGTCCGAAGTCTATGGCGATCCGTCGGTTCATCCGCAGCCGGAAACCTATTGGGGCAATGTCAGCACCACCGGGCCGCGCGCCTGTTATGACGAGGGCAAGCGTTGCGCGGAGACTTTGTTTTTCGACTATCATCGCCAGCATCACCTCGACATCAAGGTCGTGCGTATTTTCAATACCTATGGGCCGCGGATGCATCCCAAGGATGGGCGTGTCGTCTCGAATTTCATCGTGCAAGCTTTGCAGGGCGCGCCGATCACACTTTACGGCGAGGGGCTACAGACACGCTCGTTTTGCTATGTCGACGATCTCATCGAAGGATTCATCCGGCTGATGGATTCGCCGGATGGCTTCACGGGGCCGGTCAATATCGGCAATCCCTGCGAATTCACGATCAAACAACTCGCGGAACTCGTGATCGATCTCACGGGCTCGCGTTCGCCTCTCGTCCACGAGCCTCTGCCGGCGGACGATCCTAAGCAGCGCCAGCCCGACATTAAGATCGCGCGGGAGATATTGGGTTGGGAGCCTACGATTCAGTTGCGCGAAGGTTTGATCAACACGATCTCTTATTTCGATGAATTATTACGTAAAACAAATAGTTTGAAGTCCCCATGACGATCCGGGCGGCAGGGCCTTCTTCGTAAGGGTCGTCCGGACCGTTAGCGGGACTCCGGCACTTTCGTGCCGCTTTCCATGGGATTTAGCAAAGCCGGTCCGGCGGGAGATCCGGCGCTCGCGCTTGATAAGTGCCGCTGCCTTTTTATCGCTGGTCTGGGGCCGCCACCACCATGCGGCATTCCGTCGGCATGGCCGCCATGGTGATGGGCGGCTTGGGCCGTGGTGGATGCGGGCTGGGGCGTGGATGCAGGATCCCGTCCGAGAACCAATGCGCGAGCGAGCCATCGCAGCCATCGCCATTGCCAGGGATGGGCTCTTGCTCCTTGCAGGCAGTCTCGTTCGCGGGGCAGGCCAGGCGGATGTGGAAATGATAATCGTGGCCCCACATCGGCCGCACCTTGGCAAGCCAGGACCGATCCCCCTTGGCCTCCCGGCAGATGGCCCGCTTGATCGCGGCATTCACGAAAATACGCTCGACTTGGCGATCGCGCGCGGCGGCTTCGATGGCGCCCATCGCATCTGGAGTCCAAACGCGGGGATCGACATCTAGGCGGTCCTCGCGCACCATCATCAGCGAAGGCATCTCCTCCCGCTCCTCCTGGGTAAGACGCCGGTCCGGCATGGGCCGCAACCAGACATCGGCATCGAGCCCGATTTGATGCGATGCGTGGCCGTTGAACATGGGGCCGCCGCGCGGTTGCGCCATATCGCCAATTAATATGCCGGGCCAACGCGTGGTCTGCCGGACACGGGCCGCATAACGCTCGAGGAAGGCGATCAAGGCCGGATGGCCCCAGAACCGGTTCCGCGAGGGACGCATCACCTGCCAATCCGGTCCGTCCAAAGGCAGGGGATGCGCGCCGGCGATGCAGCCCTTGGAATAGAAGCCATAGACATGAACCGGCAGGGCGGCAGGCGCCGTTTCCCGGCCGAACACTTGCTTCGCGGGCAGCCCAGGGTCGCGGGGATTGCTGAGCGGCGGCAATGGTTTAGGGTCGAGCGTGCCACGCTCTTGCGCGCTCGCGGCGGGCGCTGCGAAGAGGGCGGCGCCTAGGGCGGCGGCGAATAGGCGGGATCGCGAAATCATTTCGAGCCTCACTCCGGCTGATTCGGCCTCAAGGTGATGGTCTATCCATGGAGGCCGCGGTGGCAATATAAAGTTTCATGCTTATCCCCTAGTGCACGGAGTCAGTCGGATGGTTCAGGCAGTCGCCTGGGCTTTGCGAGGATGGTTTCGGCGGGTTTCGTCCAGATGAAGGGCGTGGGATCGGCGTTCTGACGTCGAATATAGGCGCG
>JBEKFQ010000096.1:0-9434 GCA_050013235.1 Beijerinckiaceae bacterium | reverse complement strand
GTCTTCGGCAATAGGGTCGCGTTTCGCGCGAAACTTGACCCCAGCAAATTCTCTATTCTAATTGTAAAATCCATACGTTGGACAATTTCATGGGAGGGGTCAGACTTCCGCGCGTATCTACAATCTCCTGCTCTTCCTTGTCTCCGGCACTGAATTCGCGCGGATTGCCAACAGCGATCGCGCGAGTGAATCGATTGCCGAGTTCGATCCTGTTGAGCAGGTTCTCGATCGCCATGCACAATTCGACATCATCAATGTACCGTAGGGTTGCGGTGCAGCATGGCGCGTTCCGGCGGCGAGCGCCCATTGGCATTGGTCCGGTGGATCCGCGATGCTATTTTCGATCATCGGCCAATGAGACGCGCCACTCGCCGGACGCAGGCCATCAAACTAATGGCTGGCGCAAAACCGGACCAACTAAAGACCCGGAAATCATTCGGCCGTTGACAAAAGACGTCCCGTTCTATCTCAGATTGAGCGCCCCTCCTTCGAAGAGCAGACAATGTTCCATCAGATCCTGACGCCCGTCGCCGGAAGCCTGCCCCTGTCTTTTCTCGTGGCTATCCTTCCCATTGCCGTAGTTCTCTTCGTGTTAGGCGGCTTGCGCAAGCCGGCATGGCAGGCCTCGCTGAGCGGGCTTGTCGTCGCGTTCCTCATTGCAACATTGATCTGGAAGGTTCCTGTTGGCCTGGCGCTGGATAGCGCCGCTGCGGGTGCCGTATTCGCATTGTGGCCGGTCATGTGGATCGTCTTCAACGGACTTCTGCTTTACAATATTGCGGTCATATCGGGACGGTTCGACGCGTTTCGCGGCTGGATTGTCGCTCATCTGCCGAATGACCGGCGCGTCGTGCTCGTGGTCATCGGGTTCTGCTTCGGATGTCTGCTGGAAGGTGTTTCGGGCTTTGGAACGCCAGTCGCGATCACGAGCGCTCTGTTGATTTTGGTTGGCTTTCCACCCTTAGAAGCGCTCACGTTCACGCTGGTTTTCAATACCGCTCCCGTGGCCTTCGGCGCGTTGGGCGCGCCCGTTACCGTTCTCGGGCAGGTTACCGGCCTTTCCCCGGTTACCTTGGGCGCGATGATCGGGCGGCAATTGCCTTTCTTCGCATTGCTGCTTCCTTTCTACGTGATGGCGCTTTACGGCGGCCGCCGGTCTGTACGGGCTCTTTGGCCGATGCTGCTGGTCGCGGGGGGCAGCTTCGCCGCCGGGCAGTTCGTTTCCTCTAACTATCTCGACTATGCACTCACGGACGTGTTCTCGTCGCTGACATCCCTGATCGTAACTCTCATTTTTCTCCGGTTCTGGTCGCCCAAGACCGACCCCGAATTTGCGATTGCGCCGAAGGCGTCCACGAATGCCGCGGGTGAGGCTGCCGCGCTGGTTGGAGCGCAAAGTGGAAAACAAATACCGGCCTGGCAAGGATGGATCCCGTGGATCGTCATTACGGCGGTTGTCATTTTCTGGACCCATATGAAAATTTTCGCATTCGGCCAAAACGCGATCCCGTGGCCGGGCCTGGATAAGCAAATATTCATCACACTCTACAACAAGCCCTATGCGGCGGTTTGGGTCTTCCAGCCCTTGGCCAGCGGAACCGCGATTTTGCTTGCGGCGATCATCACATCGGCGATCGTCGGCGTCGGTCCAGGGCGTTTTCTGGAAGCGGTCCAAACGACTTGGCGGCAGAGCAGAATTGCAATCCTCACCGTGGCGCTGATCGTGGCTCTGGCCTATCTCATGAACTATTCGGGTCTGAATTATACGCTCGGCCTCGGTGTTGCATCCGCTGGGATCTTTTTCCCGATGCTTTCGGCATTCTTGGGCTGGGTCGCTGTGTTTCTGTCGGGGAGCGATACTTCGGGCAATGCGTTGTTTGGCAACCTTCAGGTTGTCGCCGCGAACCAGCTTGGTCTCAACCCGGTTTTGATCGCGGCGACAAACTCGTCGGGCGGTGTCATGGGCAAGATGATCTCGCCCCAGAATATTGCCACGGGCGTCGCGGTTACGGACCTCAAGGGGCAGGAAGGCGTCGTCTTCGCGCGCACCTTCAAGCACAGTATTTTGCTCACGATCTTGCTGGGCGTCTTGGTCGTCCTGCAACAATATGTTTTCCCGTGGATGATTCCCTAACGCTGCTATCGGGCGCCCCGCTGGGCGGGGCGCTCTCCGTTCATAAGCGTGTCGAAAACAGCGCCGGCCCTTCGCATCGTCATTGACGATTATATCAAGCGGTTTGCCTGGAAAGCGGCCTGTCGGCTCTCGGCCCTTTTAGAGCCGATCCCTCCCTATTGGCGCCTCGCGATCGAGCCGCATTGGGGCGATCATTATCTCGAAGTGGGAACCTTCGGCATGGATATGAATATCCTGCCTGGACGCATCGCCGGTTTCGGCGTCGATCACGTCACCGATGTCGGGTTTGATTCGCAGTATCAATATGCCGGCGACCAACAGAGTTTCACGCTGAAACTGACCGATATCTATGAAACGCAGCGGCTGAATTCGACCTTTGCGCAAGGCAATTCCACCAATGCCAGCAATTGGCTGAACAGTTTTAAGGCCAACGGCTCCTGGGTCTACGATCATACCTACAGTCTCTCGGCGGGCTATTTCAATGTGTCGGGCTCGTCCGATGCCGGGCTCTACGGCGCCAATTCGGTGCTCAACAGCCCGAACGGAAATGGACTGATCTTCGATGCGGCCTATTTGCCCTTCAGCCATGGCGGACCGTCTTTCTGGCCCTATGCCAATGCCCGCATCGGCGTTTCCTATACGCAATATCTACAGGTCTACGGCGGCACCTCGAATTTCGACGGCGCCGGTCATAGCGCCTCCGGCAACAGCACCACTTTGCTTTATGCGATGATCGCGTTCTGAGATTGAGACGCGCGAAGCAAACGGAGATTGAAAACGCAATACGCTTGAGCCGGTCAAATCGCGCCGAGCTTCACGCGCTGTTCGAGTTTTTCCGCCGTTTCCTTACGCTCGCTGTAGCGGCTGGTCAGATAGCCAGACGCGCCGCGCGTCAGCAGCGTGAATTTCATCAGCTCTTCCATCACGTCCACCACGCGATCGTAATAAGGCGAAGGCTTCATGCGCCCGGCTTCGTCGAATTCCTCGAAGGCCTTGGCGACCGACGATTGGTTCGGAATCGTGAGCATTCGCATCCAACGCCCCAGAACTCGCAGCTGATTGACCGCGTTGAAAGACTGCGAACCTCCGCTCACTTGCATGACGGCGAGCGTCTTGCCTTGCGTTGGCCGGATAGAGCCGGAAGAAAGAGGAATCCAGTCTATTTGCGCCTTGAGGATACCGGTCATCGCGCCATGCCGCTCCGGGCTGGTCCAGACTTGCCCCTCAGACCATTCGGCCAAATCGCGCAGCTCTTTGACTTTAGGATGATCGGCAGGTGCCGCATCTGGCAGCGGTAGCCCGGCAGGATTGAAAATGCGCGTTTCCGCTCCGAATGCCTCCAGCAGCCGGGCCGCCTCAAAGGTCAGAAAACGGCTAAACGAACGTTCGCGCAGCGACCCATAGAGCAGCAGGATACGCGGTGGATGCGTGAGCGCGGGCCTGTGCAGGGCGGCAAGATCGACGGGCTCGAATGCAGCCGGGTCGAGGTTCGGAATTGATTTGTCGTCAACCAATGGGCTGCCTCACGATTGGCTTGGGGGAAGCGCCACGCTCGTACCAGCCCTTGCTGCGATTGACGATCGCGACAACGGACAGCATCACCGGCACTTCGATCAGAACGCCCACGACCGTCGCCAAGGCCGCACCGGAGTGGAAACCGAAAAGGCTGATCGCTGCCGCGACCGCGAGTTCGAAGAAATTGCTCGCACCGATCAGCGCCGACGGCCCGGCGACGCAATGCGCCTCGCCGGTCATGCGGTTGAGCAGATAAGCAAAGCCGGAATTGAAATAGACCTGAATCAGGATCGGCACCGCCAGCAAGGCGATGACAACCGGCTGCTTGATAATCTGCTCGCCTTGAAAGCCGAACAACAGCACGAGGGTTGCGAGCAGCGCCACCAAAGAGACAGGTCCGAGCGTGGCAAGGAGCCGCGCAAGCGCGGTCTCGCCGCCGTTGGACAGTACGGCACGACGTAGCAGTTGCGCGAAGATCACCGGCACAACGATGTAAAGCACGACCGACAGGATCAGCGTATTCCATGGAACCGTGATCGCGGAGAGGCCGAGCAGCAAGCCGACGATGGGCGCGAAGGCAAAGACCATGATCACGTCGTTGAGGGCAACTTGGCTCAAGGTAAAATGCGGCTCGCCCCTGGTCAGGTTCGACCAGACGAAGACCATCGCGGTGCAAGGAGCCGCCGCCAGTATGATCAGCCCGGCGATGTAGGAGTCGATTTGATCGGCGGGCAGATAAGGCCGGAATAGGTGGCCGATGAAAAGCCAGCCAAGAGCCGCCATAGAAAAGGGCTTGACCGCCCAATTGATGAAGAGGGTCACCCCGATACCGCGCCAATGGCGCCCCACTTGGCCGAGCGCGGCGAAGTCGATCTTGATGAGCATGGGGATAATCATCAGCCAGATCAGCAGCGCGACCGGCAGATTGACCTTGGCGATTTCCGCCGCGCTGATTGCCTGAAACAGGCCCGGCGCGAGTTGCCCGAGGCCGATCCCGGCGACGATGCACAGAGCCACCCAAAGGGTGAGGTAGCGTTCAAACTTCGACATGGTTGATCCTTCAGGCGGTAGCGACGCGGCGGCCCTGTTCGTCGATGACGCGCTCGCCGTCTTCTCTAAAGAATTCCCCGCGCTGCGGCGGCAGCAGATCAATCACGGCTTCCGACGGACGGCAGAGCCGAACGCCTTTGGGCGCGACGACAATCGGTCGATTTATCAGGATCGGGTGGGCCACCATCGCGTCGACCAAGGCTGCATCGTCAAGTGTGGGATTATCGAGGCCCAGCTCTCGAAACGGCGTCCCCTTTTCCCGCAGCAGCGCGCGGGGCGTGATGCCCATGCGTTCGATTAGCTGCATCAGCAGCGCGCGGGATGGAGGGGTTTTTAGATACTCGATCACATGCGGCTCGATACCGGCATTGCGGATCAGGCCGAGCGTGTTGCGCGAGGTAGCGCAGGCGGGGTTGTGATAAATGATAACGTCCATCAGGTAACCTCCGGGCGAAGTTTCGTCGCGCCTTCGAGCAGGCCGATTTTGCGCAGCTGGTCTTTGAGGGACATAGCGTCCAGGCTCGTAAGCGGCAGGCTCATGAAGCCGGAAATCCGCATTTTTAGGTAACGGAACGCATTTCCGAAGGCGACCCCTTTTATGAAATCCTTTCCCCCGACAGCTGTGGGATCGTCGATTCCCCAATGCGACGTGACTGGGCGGTCCGGCCAAACCGGACAAACTTCGCCACGAGCGCTGTCGCAGACCGTGAACGCAAAATCGATTTTAGGCGCGCCGGGGCCTATGAATTCGTTCCAACTTTTCGAGCACAAGTTGCCGGTTGGATAATTCATGTTTTCGAGAATAGCGATGGCGAGCGGGTTGACCGTTCCCCTAGGTTGGCTTCCCGCCGAAAAGGCATTGAAACGTCCTGCCCCGTCCTTGCGCAAAATGGATTCAGCGATGATCGAGCGGGCGCTGTTGCCGGTGCAGAGAAACAGGACGTTATAGAGAGGTTCAGCCATGAGCGGCCTCCGCAGGCGGACAGCATGGCGTGAGACCGGCGATCAGTGGCGCGCACAGTTCAACCCGGCCGCCGCAACAATCCCTGACGAGAAAGAGCGTCATCTCGCGAAGTCTGGCGAGGTTGGCGCGGTAAGTGATCGAGCGGCTATGGCGTTCGGCCTCAATCAGACCCGCGCGCGTCAGCACGGCGAGGTGAGTGGACATGGTGTTGTGCGGCACGGCGAGCTGACGGGCGATTTCGCCCGCCGGTAGTCCGTCGGGCTCATGCTTGACGAGCAGCTTGAACGTGTCGAGGCGCGTGCCTTGCGCCAAGGCCGCTAAAGCGAGGATTGTGGTTTCTTTGTCCATAAGTCGAGACTTACAGAATTATAATGCGCGACGCAAGCGTCTCTCCTCGATCTCGCTGGTTATCCCAGCTTGCGTTATGCCATAAAATTCGATATCTCGATACATATAGAATAATCGATATGAGCATGAGGGAGGGCGCCATGGACATGGAAAAAGTCTTCAACGTGCTGTTTCTCTGCACAGGCAATTCGGCGCGCTCGATCATGGCGGAAGCAATCCTCAATCAGCTCGGCCGGGGACGGTTCAGAGCGTTCAGCGCAGGATCTCATCCGAAGGATGAGGTCAATCCGTACGCGCTCGCGACTATAAAAAAAGCCAGTATGCCGGTCGACGGGGTCCGCTCGAAAAGCTGGGACGAATTTATCGGCGCGGGCGCTCCGCCTCTCGATTTCGTCTTTACCCTTTGCGATGACGCCGCCGCGGAGAAATGTCCTTATTGGCCAGGTCAGCCCATGACCGCGCAGTGGGGCCTACCGGATCCTGCCGTCGTCGACGGTAGCGAAGCCGAAAAGCACCTGGCCTTCGCCGACACGTTCCGGATGCTCAACAATCGCATCGCGATTTTCACCGCTTTACCGTTGAAGAGCATCGACAGGCTCTCGTTGCAGCACCGCCTCGACGAAATCGGCAAAGCCGTCCCTCGTGGGGAGAGCACGTGATGCAGATTTTCACGCAAGCGACCCACCGGAAGGCGGCAGCATGAAACGGCCATCCGCATCGAAAATACCCAGCGTGGTGCCGTTAGCGCATCGCTTCGAAGCGCCCGAAGCCATCGAGGTTCTTGCGTCACTGTCGCAATCGTCGCGGCTGGAAGTTTTCCGGCTTCTCGTGCGTTATTTGCCCTATGGGCTTCCCGCTGGCGACATCGCCCGGCTCTTGGCCATTCCCCACAATACGCTTTCAACTCATCTGGCGTCGCTCGAACAGGCGCAGCTCGTCGTTTCGCGCCGTGAAGGCCGCTCGATCATCTATACCGCCAATCGCAACCGGGCGCATCAGCTCACGAATTTTCTTCTCGCCAATTGTTGCAACCTGTCCGGCGAAGTTTGTGACGTTCTCGCGGCCAGCGATGAGAGATTACCGTTTCCTGCCAAACGTGAGGGCTACATGTCGGCTAAGACTTACAACGTTCTCGTTCTCTGCACCGGAAATTCATCCCGTTCGATTTTAGCGGAAGCAATTCTGAATCGCGAAGGCGCAGGCCGCATCCACGCATTTTCCGCAGGTAGCCAACCGAAGGGCGAGCCGAACCCTTATGCGCTCGCGCTCCTGAACGAGCTTGGCTACGAGACCGACCAGTTCCGCTCGAAAAGTTGGGACGAATTTGCCACGCCTGATGCTCCGAAAATGGATTTCATCATAACGGTTTGCGATTCCGCGGCGGCCGAAGCCTGCCCTTATTGGCCGGGTCATCCGCTCGTCGCGCATTGGGGAATTCCAGACCCCGCATCAGTGGAAGGGACGGAGGCTGAAAAACGCGCGGCCTTCATGGAAGCCTACCGGCGCATTGCGGCGCGCATCACCGCTTTCGTCAATCTCGACATCGAGGCGCTCGATTTGGCGACGTTGAAACGCAAGCTCGCGGAGATCGGCGCAATGGACGGCGCAACCGAACTGGCGATCCGAGGTAAAGCGGCCTGACGACGGCTTCTTCACAAAGCGGAGAGAAAAAGCCAGCCATCAAGAACGTCGCCGTCAAAGCATAGAACTGAACTCGATAATCAGGCTTGGCGCAGCCGCCTCGCCTTTTTCCTCCGCAACCCTGCCGGCATAAGAAAGAAAGAGTACAAAATGGCTTGGACCGTAACGAACTTGGTGATTCAGATCATCTTCGGCATTTTGGGCGGGCATGCCGCTGCAGCCGCCACAAAGGAGCATAACTTCGGAGCGCTCGGCCATACGATTGCAGGCGCAATCGGAGGGATTCTGAGCGGTTGCTTCTTACAAACCATTGCTGGCACTTTGGTCACTGGCACCGGCGACGTCATGGCCTCAAACCCCGTGGAACAAGCCGTGATCCAAGGTCTCACGGGCGCTGTCGCCGGCGGGATTGCCGTCCTTTTGGTAGGAGTCATCAAATTGGGTATGGATCACACCAAGACTCCAAACCATTAGGCCTCTGGCCTGATGGTACTGGGATAAAATGTTAATGACGCATGCGTGGCGTTTAGCGTTTCTGCGGCATTTGGCATGAATCAAGTCTTTTTGGGCAGTCTGTTTTCCCTCGGTGCTGGCTCGTAGCCAGCATGACCCTCAATTCGAGCTTTAGCGCTGCATAATCCGGGTTAACTCGGAAAATGCGTCATTAAACCTGGGAGCCTCTTTTTCCGGCTTCTTCGACTTTTTGGAACCTGAAGTCATTTGCTCTTCTATAGCCGGACGCTGTCCTATGCCTTATCTTCAAGCTTTGCACGACGTTGCTTCAGCTTTTTCGAGACTTCCGCCTTATGCCCACGCTCCAGTAGCTGCATACCGCGAGCGGGGCTTGGCGTTTGCTCCAGTATTGCGGTCTCAAGGTGCGCATCGATCGCATCGATTTTCCTTGTGAGCGCCTCGTGAGAGTGCGTCTTCCGCAGCCGGACGCCAGCTCCTTCGCCGTTCTCCGCAACGAAGATGACGCCAGCCGATTCGAACGCAGCCTTGATGGCAACAATCGTCGACTGCTTAGCGTCGGCGCCTAGTTCGATCCGCGAAACCGTGTTCGCGGTAACCCCAGCTTTTTCCGCCAGCTCGCGGACACCCCAACCTAAGGCCGCCCGAGCCATCCGCATTTGAACGGGGCTCATTTGTACATTGTCCAAATATAAGTTGACATATCCATATTTTTACCCCATCTGTTTGTACAGGGTACTATTCTAATGGGACGAACACAACTCAGATTTATAGGTTTGAAGACCAAAATGCCTATAGACTGCAAATCCAGTAGGGCCGACCCTTCCGGTGATGCAATCGAGACCGCCGCTCGCGCACACCGGGCCGCCGCCCGATCCACGGCCGCCATGCCCATGCTGCGGCGGCCGCATGGTCGTCGTCGAGATCTTCCGCGGTGTCGCTCAACCCCGTGCACCACCCGCCTGCTCCGGGATGATGGCGTCGTGAGGCGGCGCGACCAACTTCGACCTCTCGCCGGAGCCGTGCCGCTTCGGCCATCGGGGCCGTGTATGCCTAACGCGACCGCGACCGCCATCACCGGGCGTATGGTGCCTGCACCGGTCCGTCTTCCTCCAGAAAATGGCCCGACAAGCGTTCTCGCAGTCCATCCTCGCCCCACATCGCCGGTCGTGAGAAGCGCGCTGGCATTGCCGCGCCCCCTCCGGCACGGGACCAAACTCCTTAAATCCCCATAGCCACGGCGCGCAGGGCCCGCGGGTTCGTGCATGGGCGGCTTTCGGACGCCGGCCTACGCCAGCACCCTCGACTTCG
>JBEKFQ010000095.1:0-9567 GCA_050013235.1 Beijerinckiaceae bacterium | reverse complement strand
CGCCTATATTCGACGTCAGAACGCCGATCCCACGCCCTTCATCTGGACGAAACCCGCCGAAACCATCCTCGCAAAGCTCAGGCGACTGCCTGAACCATCCGACTGACTCCGTGCACTAGCGCTTTCGGGACATGTCCTAATCCCGCCCCTCCACCCGCGCGGCGGTAAAAACCTCATGCGCGGCACCGGCATTGAGAAGAGCGATGGCCAAGCCCACACTGAGATCCGGCCAAGGCGAGCGGGTTGCGGCGGTGAGGACGCCCGCCGCGATAATCGCGATATTGGCAATCGTATCGTTGCGCGCCGATAGAAAGGCGGCCTTCGTCAGCGTCCCGCCGCTGGCGCGATGACGCGCGAGCAACAAGGCGCAGGCGCTGTTGACGGCGAGCGCGCCAAGGCCCGTCACGCCGAGGACCACGGCATCGGGCGCCGTCCCCGTCATGAACCGGTGCCACGCCATGACAAATGCCGCGAGGCTTGGCAGCAGAATAATCCCGGCGAGGCTCATGCCGAGCCGCGCCCTCGCCCGCCCCGTCCAAGCCAAGCCCGCCAAGATCAGCAGATTGATCGAGGCATCCTCGAGAAAATCGACGCTATCGGCAAACAACGACACCGAACCGGTCGACAGCGCCGCGATCGTCTCGATGACGAAAAAGCCAAGATTCAGCGCCACCACCAGCCGGATGGAGCGGCGGAGCCCACCATCCCGGGCCAGCATTTTCACATCCCTCCGGCATGGATGAATAAGCGCGAAACGAGCTGCCGTAACGGGTTCGTGGGATCGGCGAGAAGACGGATGGCCATCACGCAAGAGATCGTCACCAGCAGCGGGCGGATCAACCGGGCGCCGTGACTGATGGCAAGGCGCGAGCCGATTTGACCGCCAATGAAGGCCCCCACCGCCATGACAAGGCCCACCGGCCACACGACCTTACCGGCCAGCGCGAAAAAGGCTAATCCACCAAGATTGCTGGCGGCATTGGCAAGCTTCGTGTGCGCGGTGGCGCGGACCAATCCGTAGCCTAGCAACGCCACGAAGCCCGCCATGTAAAACGAACCGGCTCCCGGCCCAAAGATACCATCGTAAAAGCCCGTGGCGACAGCATAAGTGGCGGCAAAAACCAAAGGCGTCATCCGCGCCCGCGCATCCTCCGCTCCGGGCCGGTGCGCGAAACCGAAATAAACCGCGATGGCCATGAGGATCACCGGGACCGCCGCCTTCAAAACGGCGCCTGGAAGAAGGGCCACGCTCAAGGCGCCCAGCACCGCGCCGCCGCCAGCACCCAGCACAAAAGCCCAGGCATTCCGGCGCTCGATCAGACCACGACGGGCAAAATGCAAACTGGCCGAGACGGAGCCACCCGAACTCTGCAATTTATTCGTCGCGATGGCCGAAACGGGATCGAGCCCCGCCATGAGCAGGGCCGGCAAGGTCAGAAGCCCGCCGCCGCCCGCGATCGCGTCAAAGCCGGCGGCGACAAGCGCGACGACAAAAAGGATGAAGAGGGTGGACAGATCGATGCCCGTCATTGGCTTGGAGAGGGCAACCGCGTCACCTTGCTTGCGTTGGAATGGAGCCGCCGGATTTGGCGGCCGGCCACCCGTGTAAATGCGATAAGCTCGAGATGTAAAGCAGGCCAGCGACCGCCCCCCGCCGTGCGCGGCCCTAGAAACCGTAAGACAGATGGAGCTCGAACTGATTGCGGTCGTAGGTCGTGAGATCGAGCGACCTTGCCGCGACATCGGGAATTTGCGCGGCCCAAGCGACCTTGACGCTGAGGTTCGGCAAAACCTTATAATAGATGCTTGGCCCGACATAGAGGGCATGCGCTGTCACGTTGCCGTTGACGGCCGTATTTTCATGACGAATTTCCGCCGCGGCAAAAATATTCCGCACGACTTGATAAGAACCCGCCGATGTCACCGTCAACGAATCATCATGTTCGAAACTGTTGTTCACACGGAGAAACGAGGGAGCATAAGACAGGCTCGATCCCGCGAAAAATTTCTGCTCGATCAGTTCCTTATCGAGAAGGAGCGTCACCGGAAGCGCATAGTTTTGCGCCCGCGCGCCGGAATCGGGATCGAACTGACGCCATTCCGGATTGAAGGAAATGCTCATCCCGAAGGCAGAGGTTGCGCGGTTGAGGACATTCACTCGAAATTCGGCGGTCAGTCCGCTGAATGTCGCGGCGCTAATATTCCCGTAACCCGCCACATTATGGATATTATAATAATCGGTCTCCGTCCCGAAGGAGAGGCGGATATTGTCGGTCAGCGTATTACGGTAAGATGTTTCGTTGGCGGCATTGTTATAGCTGCCAATCCGGCCAAACCGCCCAACGGTCACACTTTCGATTTCTTGCTCCCCCTTTTCGCCAATATCCGACCCGTCGACGAATCCGAAAATATGCTCGGCGTCGAACGGCTCCCCGGCCTCGCCGCCCTTGGTCTCGGCGGAATCACCTTTGGCTCCGGCCTCCTCGGCCAAGAGATGTTGGGGAAAAAACAAAATAGCGAGCGCGAAAGGAAAGACGAAACGCAAGACAAACAACATCGCCGGACCTTTCGATGGCTGGAACGACACCCCAGCGAAGACGCTCGGCCGGAGCATAACTCCGTCCACCGGACCGGAGATAATCGTTAACGATTTGCATGGCAAACGTTAAAGAACCATATCTTTCAAGTTGTGGCGGCGAAAACCGGCCTAAGGCCGCTCAATCGATTTCGAGGGACGTCCGCCCCCCTCGGCCGCGCCCTCCAAAGAGCAGCCTCGTCACGGGCGCGCCGGACCAAACCACGAGCGCCGTGAGGGTAAACAGCACGAAGACATGCACCAAATCGCCATCGAGCTTGAACACCCGCGAAAAAAACACCCCCACGCAGATGGCCAGGAGCACGAGACCGCCCAACCGGCTGGTGGCCGGCACCAACACCAAGATCGCGCCGGCGACCTCGATCACGCCCGTGACGGTCCGCAACCATTGGCCAAACCCGAGGGCTTCGAAATCTTCCACCATCTTGGGAGCCCCGGAGAGCTTCAGGCCACCGGACGCGAGAAAGGCGAGAGCGACCAAGATATGCAACACTAAAATGCCGGTGCGCTTGATTTTGGGGTCGATTGAAACGGCCATGATGGACACGTCCTGCGAGAGGTGAGCTAACCGAAACGGAAGCCGGATTGCGCGGAGGTTCCTCCCAAATTTTCGGAATAATTGCGTTTGCCGGGATCGGACCCGGCCGCCCCCGCCACGACCATCAGGGGAAGAAGATGTTCCTCTTCGGGATGGGAAAGACGGGCGCCGGGCGCCCCGGCCCAAGCCACGAGGTTTTGCGCTCGCGCGGCGGCATCGGACGTATCCAACACCTCCGCCAGCCAAGTGTCGAATTCCACGGATGCCGCGGTGGCCCGGCCCGAAAAAATCTCGCGCAGATTATGGAACGTCATGCCGGACCCCACGATCAGCACGTCTTCGTCGCGCAGAGGCGCCAGGGCCTGGCCGATTTGAATGTGCAGCGCCGGAGACAGATCCTTTTGCAGGGAGAGTTGCACCAGCGGAACATCCGCATCGGGATAGATGAGCTTGAACGGGATGAAGACGCCATGGTCGAGCCCACGGGCGGTTTCGGCCGCCGTGGCAATTCCCGCCGCCGCGAGCAACGCGGCCGCCCGGCGCGCCACCTCTGGCGCCCCCTTGGCCGGATAGGTCAGCTCGTAGGTATGGGCGGGAAAATTGTAATAATCGAAAAGTAGCGACTGCCGCTCAGCGTAATGCAGGGTGGGAACCTCGGTTTCCCAATGCGCCGAAATCACCAGCACCGCTTTGGGCCGACGCCCGATTTCCGCATCGAGGCCGCGCAGATAGGCAGCCATGCGATCCCAAAGGTGCGGCGCATGCGCGGGCGGGTCCATGAAAAAGCACGGCCCCCCGCCATGGGGAATCATGAGCGTGGGCAGACGTTGGCCAGTCATTCGAGGTCTCGCAAATTGGCGGCGGTTGCCACAGGTTGAAAATGGGGTGCCAAGCCTCCCATGTAAACCGGCCGAACCGCGATGGAGCATTCCCGGCCGGTTAAAAGGATGGCACTCCGGCGCGCTTAAACAAGCCCCGCACCCTCACCATCAAAACTGTGCGAAGCGTAGCGCTGCGCGGCGTCTCCAGTTACGAGGCCCGCCGTGGCAAACGTCCCATCGACAACATCGCTTTTTTGAAACATAGCACGGTACCCAAGTCCCAGACGACGATTGAAGGAGGCCTCCCATGGATCTGTTCGACGCCCTGACTTTGGCGCGCCTCCAATTCGCGTTCACCTTGACCTTCCACATCATTTTCCCGGCGTTCTCGATCGGAGTCGCCAGCTACCTCGCTGTTTTGAACGGCTTGGGGCTCTGGACCGGACGAACGGTGTTCCTCGACCTGTTCAACTATTGGAAAAAGATCTTCGCGGTTGCCTTCGGCATGGGCGTCGTCTCCGGGATCGTCATGAGCTACCAGTTCGGCACGAACTGGAGCGTCTTTTCCGACAAAGCCGGCCCGGTGATCGGCCCGCTGATGGGCTACGAGGTGCTGTCGGCCTTCTTCCTGGAAGCCGGTTTTCTCGGCGTAATGCTGTTTGGACGCGAGCGCGTCGGCCCAAAACTCCATTTCCTCGCGACGCTCATGGTCGCCTTCGGAACGTTTTTCTCGGCGTTCTGGATTCTCTCCGTCAACAGCTGGATGCAGACGCCCGCCGGTTATGCGACGAACGCGGCGGGACAATTCGTGGTGACGGATTGGTGGGCGGTGATCTTCAATCCGTCCTTCCCTTATAGACTGGTCCACATGGTGTTGGCGGCTTACCTGACCACGGCCTTCGCCGTCGGCGCGGTGGGGGCCCGGCATCTCTTGCGCGATCGCGACAATCCCAGCGCGCGCGTCATGTTCTCGATGGCCATGTGGATGGCGGCCCTCGTCGCCCCTCTGCAAATCGCCGCCGGCGATACCCAAGGTCTCAACACGCTCGAATACCAGCCCGCCAAGATCCTGGCGATGGAGGGGGATTACCAGAGCCACCCGGAGGGCGCGCCTCTCATCTTGTTCGGCCTCCCCAACCCGGCGGAGAAGCGCATCGATTATGCAATCGAAATCCCGAAGATGGGATCATTGATCCTGAAGCACGATCTCAACGCCCCCCTGGCTGGGCTCGACACTTTCCCGGTCGACAAACAACCTCCTGTCGCGATCATATTCTGGAGCTTCCGGATCATGGTGGCCATCGGCTTCGCCATGCTCGGTCTTGGACTCTGGAGCCTGTGGCTGCGCGCCAAGCACCGGCTCTACGAGACGCCGTGGATGCATCGCGTGGCGGTCCTGCTCGGCCCCGCCGGTTTCATCGCCGTCATCGCGGGCTGGATCACCACGGAGGTTGGGCGCCAGCCCTATACGATCTACGGCCTGCTCACGACGGCTCAATCTGTCTCGCCGATTGGCGCGCCGGCCGTGGGCGCGTCTCTCGTAGCCTTCATCGTGGTTTATTTCGCGCTGTTCGGCGCGGGAACGTTTTACATCCTGCGTCTGATGAACAAGCCGCCGGAATCTCATGAGGGTGGCCTTTCACCGGGCCAACCGATCCGCGCCGGCGGGATCATGCCGGCTCCCGCGATGGAAACGCGCGGCACCTTGAACCCGGCCGGATGAGGAGCCTTCGCCATGATCCTTGATCTTCCCTTCATCTGGGCCGGCCTGATTGCCTTCGCCGTTCTCGCTTATGTCATCCTCGACGGCTTCGATCTCGGCGTCGGCATCCTATTTCCCTTCGTGAAGGGCGAGGCCCATCGCGACGAGATGATGAACTCCGTCGCCCCTGTCTGGGACGGCAACGAAACCTGGCTGGTGCTCGGC
This sequence comes from Beijerinckiaceae bacterium, assembly GCA_050013235.1. Lineage (GTDB taxonomy): Bacteria > Pseudomonadota > Alphaproteobacteria > Rhizobiales > Beijerinckiaceae > RH-AL1. Next base: position 3,685 of record JBEKFQ010000095.1, on the reverse strand, counting down.
GGCGGTGGATTGTTCGCCGTGTTTCCCCTGGCCTATTCCATCATCATGCCGGCGCTCTACGCCCCGATCATCGTCATGCTGCTGGGCCTGATCTTTCGCGGCGTGGCGTTCGAATTCCGTTGGAAGACAAAGCGTAGTCAATTCCTGTGGGATTGGGCCTTCGCGGGCGGCTCGACCATCGCGGCTTTCGCGCAAGGCATCGCGCTCGGCGCTCTGGTGCAGGGCATTCCCGTCGCCAACCGGGCCTATGCCGGGGGTTGGTGGGATTGGCTGACGCCCTTCAGCCTTCTCACCGGGATCGCCCTGGTCATCGGATACGCGCTGCTCGGCGCCACCTGGTTGATCTGGAAGACGGAAAACCACGTTCAGTGCCGCGCCTATGAGATCGCCCGTTGGGCCGCCCCGGCCACCCTCGTCTTGATCGGCCTCGTCAGCGCCTGGACGCCCTTTCTCAATGCGGTCTACATGAAACGCTGGTTCGTTTGGCCGCAAATCATGCTGGCGGTTCCCGTGCCGCTCCTCGTCCTGGTAACGGCCTTCATCCTGTACAAAGGCTTGACCGGGCGGCACGAGGTCAGCCCCTTCTTCGCCTCGCTGGCTCTTTTCGTTCTCTGCTTCATCGGCCTCGGCATCAGCTTCTACCCGCACATCGTGCCCAATAGCGTGACGATTTGGGACGCGGCCGCGCCGGACAACAGCCTCGCCTTTCTGCTGGTTGGCGCCAGTGTGTTGATCCCCATCATCCTCGCCTATACCGTCTATTCCTATTGGGTCTTTCGCGGAAAGGTGAACGCGGTTGGAGGCTATCACTGATGGCGCCATCGCAATTGGAACGGCCGCCCGATCGAGCGGACGGCGGCCCGCTTTGGCGCAAGCTCGCCTGGTTCGTTGGAATTTGGGCCGCTAGCGTTTGCGCGCTTGGCATTGTCGCCTATGGGATCAGGCTTTTGATCAAGTAATTTGGGGGCGCGGAATTTCGCTCGAGGACCGCTCGCGATACCTGTTTCCGCAAAACCGTCGCCGTGTCGGCGAGCGCATCGGCGGCGAACGGCGGGAACCGGTCCACACTGCGGCCGGCCCGCCGCGCCTGTCAGCCCAAACCCGGCCTCACCGGCCCAGGCTCTCGCATGGATTTTACAGCGGGTAGTCGCGCACCGGGTCGATCCCCGCATCTTCCAAGAGCTTCCGCACCCCCGAAACCTCATCCTTTGACAGGCTGTGGAGCGTATCGTGAAAGCCATGACTATGGCCGTTCAGCTTAATGACCAAATGGCTGTGTCCGCTATGCGCAACCTCCGCGCCCAGTGCCTCCAGCAGGGATTTAACGGCCTTGGGATCGATGTTGCTGCTGATGGGATGCGCGAATAGGGCATGCAACGTTGCGCGGTGCTTATGGTTCATCGGGCTCGGGCTCACTTCGATTTACGGGCTGAGTTAGGACCCTACCGGTCCGCGCCCGTCCTTGACACAGGTCAATCGGGCGAAACCGGAGCCGAGGATCCTGTCCAGATAACCCATGACATGGATCATGGGCTTGGGCGCCGCGTCTGCTAATCTGCCGCCATGATCGAAGTCATGTCGCCAAGGTGGCGGACGGAGAAAGGAAACGCCGATGCCAGCGAAGAAGAAAAAGAAAGCCTCCCTTGCCGATGGAGGCGAAGTGCGGCGCGACGTCGAGGAGGAGGTCCGGCTCGAAGGTCATTGGCAGATCGTCGGCCCTGGGACGCCGCCGGTAAAGCCCAATGGGGATTATAATTATATCGACGAGTTGGTCCGCCTTCAATTCGAGCTGATCAAGCTTCAGGAATGGATTCGCATCAACGGGCTCCGGGTCGTGATCCTATTCGAGGGCCGCGACGCCGCCGGCAAGGGTGGCGTGATCAAACGCATCACCGAGGCCCTCAACCCCCGCATCTGCCGCATCGTCGCCCTGACGACGCCCACCGAGCGCGAGCGCGGACAATGGTATTTTCAGCGATATGCCGCGCAGTTGCCCGCCCGTGGTGAAATGGTGCTGTTCGACCGCAGCTGGTACAACCGCGCGGGCGTCGAGCACGTGATGGGATTTTGCACGCCGGAGGAATACGAGGAATTCCTCGCCTCCTGCCCGATCTTCGAGGACATGCTGCTGCGTTCGGGAATCATCCTGCTCAAATACTGGTTCTCGGTCAGCGACGAGGAACAAGAGCGCCGCTTTCACGAGCGGATGCGCAACCCGATCAAGCGCTGGAAGCTCTCGCCGATGGACCTCAAATCGCGCGAGTTGTGGGTCGAATATTCGAAGGCGAAGGATGCGATGCTCGAGCATACCGATACCAAGACTTCGCCCTGGTACATGATCGACGCCGACAACAAGAAAAAGGCGCGGCTCAATTGCATCGCTCATATTCTACACCAGATCCCCTACAAGGATCTCCGCCCCGTCGAATTGGACCTGCCGCCGCGCCGCCTCGATACGAGCTACAAGCGGCCCAAGAAATCCTCGCAGAACTGGGTGACGCAGCCGTTTTCGTGATGGGAGTTGGGGGCGCGCGGCCGGTCAGCGCATCAGCGCGAGGACCTCGTCCGTCGTCATCTTGAAGTCGCCCTTCCCTCGCAGGCGCGCGACAAGCCTTTCGCCACGGGTTTTCCGCTGCGGCTTCGGCGCCGCCTTGACCAAGCGAACGGCCCGCCTTCCACTCTGAACTCGACATCCGTGCCAGGCATGAGGCCCGCCTGCTCGCGAACCTCCTACGGGATCGTCACTTGGCCTTTCGAGGTGATCCGCATGGGCGAGGCTTTCTTACTGGGAGCGGTAAGAATAGCGGATTGAAAGCGGAGGGGGAAGGAAGGTGGGAGTGTTGGTCAGGGCGCTGATCCACATCCCCGGCCCGTTCGTCCTCCACAACTTCGTCGAGTATCCGTTCAAAAAGGATGGGGGCGATGACCGGCGAACGCCAAATTGTTCCAGCGTGATATGGCACGGATCGACAATCCTGGCGCGGATACGGAGCCCACGCCCCGCTACAGCGCCCGACCGACAGCGGCGACGACGCCGTCACTGATTCTTTATCAACGTAGACCGTGCCTACATTGCAAATTCGCGGAGAATTCTGTTGCTTAACCAATCTTTCCGATTGCATCGTCTATGTTAGAGCGAAGAAGACTAATATAAGACGATGATATTTTATCGATCAAACCGCTAGCACCATCGTTCCAACTAACGCGATACCATCGCCTCACTACTTCCTTGCCTGTATGATCAAACTCACCAAAACCTTTGAGTGAATATTGATGGGCCATTTCGAATAGATAGCAATACTCGAGAGATGGAGCACAAGATATAAGAAGGCTGAACTTTTTTAAGCATCTGTTTAAGGGTATGGATTCGACGATGAGCTGGGTATTTTCTAAAGAGCAATTGATCTCCAGATCGTAAGCGTTGGCATAGTCATCATCGTCACCTAAAAAGTCGACTATTTGATAAGCGAGACCGAAGGGCAGCGCCTTCTGTTTGTTTCGTCGAATGGTAGTCACAAATTGATCGCTACGTTCCTCTTTCGTCAGCACCCTAACAATGAAACCCTTAGAGTCCATTCGAAAAGTTTAGCAAGGATTGCATAGCTTTCGCATCATGAGTCGTATCGACGCCAGTTTGAGGAACGCGAGCGCCTTTCTGGTCTTGGCTTCAAGATCCTTGGCCAAG
>JBEKFQ010000094.1:0-9627 GCA_050013235.1 Beijerinckiaceae bacterium | reverse complement strand
CATCAAAATCACCGCGTAAAGCAAGCGCAACCGTCATGGCGAATCCCTCTCGATCCGCCACATTGATTCAGACAAAATTAATTTTGAAAAGCCCACGAGTCTCATTCAACGCGCGTTGGTATGAGTTCGTGTGCCCAGGGCTCAACGACGCACACCTACCCATCCCCATTCCAATCTGAAATATTCAGGTCAGATTTCCCGCTACTTCATTCAACAGGTTGACCAAGCTCGTTCCAACGCTTGAGACCGCGGTGATAATGGCGACTGCAATCAGCCCCGCAATCAAACCGTATTCGATTGCGGTTGCCCCATCCTCACAGAGCGTGAATGATCGCACGACTTTAATTAAAGACGAGTTCCATGAGCGTCTAGGCGTCACAGTACACCACCCCCTAAAACGAGCTTATAAATCTGATTTTTGGAAGATCGTTACAAGCTTATCTAAGCATAAGCTTGATTTTACCGGCTTAACACCGGTGCGCCGTGCAAGGCTGACAATATCAAGCCTGCAAGAAGTATGCCATATACTTCTATTCGTCGCACAAGAAGGAGCGATACTTCTATACGCCTCCAACGTAACAAGTTTGACACGATTGTTTTAAGGAAAAGTTTCTATTTAGACGTGCTGCCTTAAAAGCTATGTCACTAACGATCACGGTCGTGTGATTGATGAGGCAATTGACTGGCGCCCAATATAGATATTCGAAGAATAGTTGGGTGAAAGTGCCGTGATCGAAAGGTCCGGCCTTTTTCATGACTCTCGGAGTCCGCGCCGCACCTCCGCCATCCCGTCAAAGCAAGCTATAGGCCCGAATCACCAGATCGGTTTCGTGGCCGATTTGCTGGGGATCGGATTGCGCCGCGCTTTCCGGGCTCCTTACGCTCGGGGTGCTTGTGGCCGCCGTGCCGGCGATGAGTTGCGTGAAGGCGGAGCTGACGGCGCCCGAGACCAGCGGCGCTTCGCTGGGATCGACCATGGGGGCTGACGCCGATGTTGCGCTTGCCGTCGCCTGCATGCTTGCGGTGCTCGCCGCTTGCTCCGCGTCAACGGCCTCGCTCTCCTCGGTCTGCTGCAATTCCTGCTCTTGCAAAATGGCTTGCTGCTCGAATATTTGTTGCTGTTGTTGCGCAATTAAATTTTGCTGAGTGATATTTGCCTGCTCGACGTTTTGCGCCTCCTGGCTCTGCAGAACAAGCTGGTGATGCACGATTTGTTGTTGGATAACATTATCCTGTTGGGCGATTGCCGCGATCGGTGTCATGGAATTACTCCGGAATGCCATTCCGATAAAAGACGATCGTGGTTAACGAAATCTTACGGTTCGAGCCCCGCAGCCAAGCTCAATCGATGGCGACGCCGGATTCGGCGCTGAGTTGCTTCAAGACCTTGCGGGATAATTCGCCGCTGATGGGTAGATGTTGCTCGCGCTCGAAGGCTTGAAGGGCCGTGCGCGTGGCGGCGCCGAATGCGCCATTTGGGGCGACGACATAGCCGAGTTTGAGCAAAGCGTGCTGCGCGGCCAGAACGGTCTTGGGATCCTCTCTTGGCTTTTCAGCCGGTGCGCTGGGGGCCGATACTTTCAGCAAGGCTGCAATGGGGTCGTCGCCCTTGTCGCCTTTTTCCGGCCGGGCGTGACGAGCCGGAGCGGGGTCCATGACGGTGTGATGCGGATGCGCCGCCGGCGCCGGATTGTCATGATTGACGGTGGCTCCGGCGGCGGACGGATTGGCGGCTGTTTCCGTGGCCGCGGCGTGTACGGGCGGCACCGGCGCCTCGAGCGAAGCGGTCATGGGAGCGGGTTGATCGCCAAGTTGGATGGCTTTGCCGAAAAGGGGCGCGGGATGCCTGCTACTTTGCAAGCCGAGCGCATTGATCACGATTCCCAGGGTCAGCACTGCCGTGAGGCTTACGGCGGCGTAATGGATATAGCGGGTCTTACTCTTCTTGGGGCGGCGGGCGGTCTTCTTGTTAGATTTGACGGCAGCGGACTTCGGCCGTGGCTTGCTCTTGCTCACGGGTTGGCCAAAGCCAAACTCATCGTCGAGGCGGGCGGCTGCGTTACGCAATTTTCTTCACCATCTGGTCATTTTGCTGCGGAAATGGGCGTTCGGGCCGGTGGCGCCGGGCGATAGTCTCGATCTTCGCCGTCATGCCGGCGGGGTTGGCATGGCGGCAATCCAGGGGGAGCCTGATGGAGACGCTGGTGCCATGGCCGGGCTCGCTTTCAATCGAGATCGTCCCGCCATGCAAGCCGACAAGGCCCCGCACCACCGAGAGACCGAGCCCCGTGCCTTCGAACGGCCGGTCGAGCGATGATTTCGCCTGAAAGAAGGGGTCGCCCAGCCGGGTGAGATCGGCGGCGGCGATTCCGATTCCGGTATCGCTCACGCAAATCAAGAGCGAGTTGCCCTCTGGTCGCGCCGATACGGTCACGCGTCCGTTTTTCGGCGTGAATTTCACCGCATTGGAGAGGAGATTAATGAGAATCTGCTTACAGGCGCGCCGGTCGCCGACTACGGGATCGATGTTTTGCCGGTAGGACCGGACGATTTCGACATGCCCTTCCTGGGCTTTGAGGGTGACGATCTCGCAACAGGAGTCGATCAACGGACCCACGTCGAAATGTTCCGGGATGATCGAAAATGTGCCGGACTGGAGTTTCGACATGTCCAGGATGGAATTGACCACGGAGAGCAAGTGCTGGCCGGATTGGTGGATGATCCCGGCATATTCCTTCTGCTTGGCGGGATCGGCTGGGCGCAGAGCGGGGTCTCCCAACACTTCGGAAAAACCGATGATGGCGTTGAGGGGCGTACGCAATTCGTGGCTCATATTCGCCAGGAACTGATCGCGCGTTTGGCTCGCGGCTTCCGCCGATTGACGCGCGGCCTCGAGGTCGCCGATGACTTGTTTGATTCCGGTGATATCCCGTAGCAGCGATATGACGCCGGGATTGGAACCGGGCCGCGTCAGCCGCCGCGCGCGCATTTCAATCCAAAAGAAGCTTTGATCCGTGGCATGGCCGGTTCCCGCGGGCGGGAGCGAGCCTCGCAGGCGGACGCTCACGGTGACGGTTTGATCGCCATGGGCCGCGTCGGCGATCGCTTTCAGGAAAATCGGGCGGTCGGCGACATGAATATGTTCGAACAGACCGCGTCCCATGAGGCTGTGGGCGGGGAGTCCGAATCGCTGTTCGCAGGCCGGAGAGACGAAATCGGCGGTGCCATTGGCATCGTAGGATACGACGATATCGTCGACCGTATCCGCGATCGACGCGAGGCGGTTGTTTCGCTCGTCTTCCGCGCCGCGGTTCAGCCTGCGCTGAGCCGCGAAGGACAGCGTGTTGATGGCCGCCAGGGCGAGGGCGAGGCCGGTTAGAAGGCCGGCATATGTCCCGCTGCGCGGCGGGGCGGCGGGATTCCAAAGCACGAGCACGGCCAGAACGGCAAAGACGGCCACGCAGGCCGCGGCGCTCCAAAGCATCAGGCGGTTATTGAAGGAGAGAAGACTTTCGGTTTGCGCCACAATCAACCAGGCGAGCGCGCAGCTCAGCCCAACCGTCGTGGTCATCGCGAGTGTCGTGCTCAGGCCGATCAGACACAAGACGCAGATCAAATGGCCTAAATCCAGCTGTCCGGTTTTGGATACGAGCATCACGGCTCCAATCGGCGCAAGGCAGAAACTGAAAATGGCGGTTTCGGCTGGGGATGGCGCGCCGTGGAACGCAAGGAAGAGCGGGGCGGACGCCAAAGTGAAAAACACGATGGTCAGCGTGCGCAGCATGAAGGTTTGATGGCGCGCTGTCTCCAGGGCGGATTGAAGGCCTGCTGGATGGACCAGAGCAAAGGTGAGAGCCGCAAGGCTCCGGCTGACATTCACGAGATCAAAACTCCACGCGCCCGCTCTGTGGCCACGGCAACGCCTGCCGCAATTGCCAATGATCTTGGCACTCGGCTCTTAAACGAACACTAAGCCAGAGCCCGACTCGCGGCTTGTGGGCCGCGCGCCGTTAATCATGGTGAGCGAAAGATGAAAAAGATCGCTCAAACACACACGCCGGAATTGGCGAAAATCTTCGAGATCCGTGCCTAGGATCAATCATGTCTTCGAAAGCGCTTTCCACCGGGGCGACCGCCCAGGTGATAGAAATCGTTTAGGCGAAAGGGCCTTAGGCGTGTTGTTTCTCTTGCGTTCCATCTTCTGGCTCACCATCGTCTTCACCTCCATGTCTTGGACGGTGGGCGACATGCGGCCGGGTCCACATCCCGGTCCTCAGGCTCTTGGCGAAGCGGTCGCGGAAAGCGGGTCCGCCGTGGCAAGCGCGGCGCTGGGGCAGATCGAGGCCCAGGTGATGGATGGCGCGGGAGATAAGACCAGGCAGCTCCTTGAAAAGGCGGCGCTCTCCTACCTCACCGGCAGGAGTTCAACCCAGCCCGCTGCAAACCAAGCCGTTCCGGGCCAAGCCGCTGCAAACCAAGCGCGGCAATGGTGTGTCGCCACGGATGACGTCTGCGCGCGAGATGCCGCCCGTTTGACGGCGCTCATCGCGGCGAACCAGTCCGAAGAGGCCGCCGATAATACCGGAAGCGGCGTCTTGCTACCCACGCCGAAGCACCGCGCCGCTGTCAGGATCACGGCACGCTAAAATTCGTAAAACGCTGGCGGGATGGGACGGGGAGCGATAGTCTTTCCCCTGGGATGGCCTGTCGCGCTGGAAGAGGCCGGAACCCGGATTCCGCCGGCTTCTCACAAGCTGCCCGGAAACCAAAAGGCGTCCAGGCTTTACCGGATGATGCGTGTGGCTCAAGATCTCAGTGAAATTATCGAAAACTTCAGCATCTTGGACGATTGGGAGGATCGTTATCGCTATTTGATCGAGCTTGGCCGGGATCTCGAGCCTTTGGACGAAGCCGCGCATAACGATCATAACAAGGTGCGGGGATGCGCGAGCCAGGTCTGGGTCGAATCGACCGTCGTGCATGGCGATGACGGCTCGGTCCGGCTCGAGCTTCGCGGCGATAGCGACGCTCATATCGTGCGGGGACTGGTTGCTTTGGTTTTCGCCCTTTATTCCGGGCAGACGTGCCAAGCGATTTTGGACATAGACGCCCAACAGCTTTTCGAAAGCCTCGGCCTTTCCTCCCATCTCACGCCACAGCGGTCCAATGGCGTGCGCTCGATGGTCGAGCGCATCAAGAAGGATGCTCGCGAGGCATTGGCCCGCGGTTAGATTTGGGCCCGCGGTTAGATTTTCTGTCAATTCCGGTGTAACGCCCGGCGCGCTCCGCGCGAAAAAGCAATACCAGCCGCAAGGGAATGCGGCTGGCGGGACAGGCGGACATCAATGAGAGGAGCCGCTCTTCCTTGGAGACGCCGGGCTTGGAGCATTTCCCACGAAAGTCGCGGACTTTCGTGATCGAGGACATGCCCTAACTTTGTAAGATGAAAGCGGTTCTTATCACATGGGTGACTCGCCCCATTTGGAACGCGCTCTAGCGCTTCCGGCGGCGCTGCTGGCCCAAACCCATTTGCTTGGCGAGGTTGGAACGGGCCTTGGCGTAATTGGGCGCGACCATCGGATAGTCCGGCGGAAGGCCCCATTTCTCGCGATATTCGTCGGGAGACATATTGTATTGCGTGCGCAAGTGGCGCTTCAAGGACTTGAATTTGCGGCCATCTTCCAAGCAAATGATAAATTCGTTGGTAATCGACTTCTTGGCTGGAACGGCTGGCTTGGGCGGCTCGACGGCTTGCGCAACCGATCCCGCCGTCACTCGCACCAAAGCCGCATGAACTTCGTTGATCAGCGCGGGCAGATCGCTGGACGGGACGGAGTTGTTGCTGACGTAAGCGGATACAATATCGGCCGCCAATTCGATGTAGTTTTCGTTCTCTGACACTTCGCTCATGGCGCTCTCTATCCCGGTCAACGTGATGTTTCGGCGGCAAACAGATCTGATGAATCCGTTTTATCGAAGCCTCATGAAGACCTTCCCAGCCTCATGGAAACTTTGCCAGCCTCGTCCACGCTTGCTACGACTCGCTATTCTGCATGAGGCTTATCTATGATAAAAACGTATTGGCGGCAAGTACCAAACGGGATTTATCAATTGGTAGATGATGAAGACGAAGGGGATGTTTGAACTTCCTGTGTATAGCGAATGACAAATTAGTGAGCTTACGGTTAGGAAGCGTGAGAAACCCCGCGCGGCTTCCCATATTGAGGTTTAAAGGCGCAACTTGTGGCGCGGCAGGCGGGGGATTGTGATCACGCCGGTCAAGCGGCGCTTCATTTTACGAGGCCGGTGAAATATTCGCGGACCATGATCAAGGCGCGATCAAGAAAGGACATGGCGATGACAGTCGACCCGGACAAAGACAAGCTGCATAAAAGCGACGAGGAATGGCGCGCGAAGCTGACTCCGGAGCAATATGCCGTGGCCCGCAAACACGGTACGGAACGGGCGTTCACCGGTCCCTATTGGGACGAAAAGAAGCCAGGGCTTTATTCCTGTATCTGTTGCGGCGAGCCTCTCTTCGACGCCGCGACGAAATATGATTCCGGTTCGGGCTGGCCGAGTTTTTATGCGCCGGTTGCGCCGGACGCCGTCGAGGAGCATGTGGATAAGTCGCTGTTCATGCGCCGCACCGAGATCCGTTGCGCGCGTTGCGATGCGCATCTCGGTCACGTCTTTCCCGATGGGCCGAAACCGACGGGTTTGCGCTATTGCATCAATGGGCAAGCCTTGAATTTTAAGCCTGCGCATAAGGAATAACACATGGCCGCCGTTCCAACTCCGCCCGCCTTTGGCCTTGCGGTTCCGCCCCGCGCGGTGGAGCGGCGGCCTGTCGTCCGCTCGTTTCACGGCCATGTGATCGAGGACGATTATGCATGGTTGCGCGCGGAGAATTGGCAAGGCGTTCTGCGCGACCCCGCGGCGCTTCCGCAAGATATTCGCGGCGTGCTCGAGGCGGAGAACGCCTATAGCGCGGCGATCCTTAGACCTCTCGAAGGCTTGAGCCGCGAATTGGCGGCGGAAATGCGCGGGCGGATCAAGGAAGACGATTCGACCGTGCCCTTGGCCGATGGACCCTGGCTTTACTACAAGCGTTACCGCGAGGGCGGGGAGCAACCCCTGTTTTGCCGCAAGCCGGGCGCCGATGGCGCGGAAACCGTGCTTCTCGATGGCGACCGTGAGCGCGAGGGGCATCCCTTTTTCTCGATCGGCGAAGCCGTTCATGCGCCCAACCATGCCCTTCTCGGCTGGAGCGCCGATATCAAGGGGTCGGAACTCCACACGATTCGGGTCCGCGATCTCGCGAGCGGCGCCGATTTGAGCGACCGCGTCGAGCAAACCGAAGGCGGTCTCGTCTGGCTGAACGATTCCAGCGGGTTCTATTATGTGCGCGTCGATGACAATCACCGCACCGCGCAAGTCTTTCGCCACCGGATTGGTGACAGCGAGGACAAGCTCGTGTTCGAGGAGCTCGACCCCGCTTGGTTCGTCGGGATCGAGCGCAGCCAGTCTGGCGCCTTCGCGATCGTCCGGGTCAGCGACCACAATGCGTCGGAATGCCATCTCCTCGATTTGGACGACCCCCAGGCGCAACCCCGCTGTATCGAGCCGCGCGCGCTGGATCTGCGCTATTCCGTGGAGCATCGCGGGACGAGGCTTTACATCCTCAGCAATGCCGATGGGGCGGAAGATTTCAAAATCGTCAGCACGCCGCTCGACGCGCCGGGACGCGCGAATTGGCGCGACGAAGTCGCCCATCGCCAGGGGCGTATCATCGTCGCGCATACCGTCTACCCCGATTATCTCGTCCGGCTCGAGCGCGAGAATGGTTTGCCGTCCATCGTCATCCGGCCCTTTGCCTCGGGCGAGGATTCGACGGTCGCGTTCGACGAGGAAGCCTATAGCCTCTCGTTCGAGGGCCGCTACGAATTCGATGCGCCGGCGTTGCGCTTCACTTATGCCTCGCCCACCACGCCGCGCGAGACCTACGACTATCATCTGCAAACGCACATGCGCGTGCTGCGCAAGCGGCAAGAGATCCCCTCGGGCCATGATCCCGCCCGCTATGTCACGCACAGGCTTTACGCCACGGCGCCAGATGGCGAGAGCGTGCCGGTCACGGTGCTGCACAGGGCGGGCCTCGCGCTCGATGGACGCGCGCCGCTGTTGCTTTATGGCTATGGCGCCTATGGCCACCCGCTGGCGGCGTCTTTCAGCGCCAATGTCTTGTCGCTCGTCGATCGCGGATTCGTCTATGCGCTGGCGCATGTGCGCGGCGGGACGGACAAGGGCTGGCATTGGTATTTGGATGGCAAGCTCACGAAGAAGCCCAACACATTCTCGGATTTTATCGCGGCGGCCCATCATCTGATCGCGCAAGCCTATACGAGCCGGGGCCGGATCGTGGCGCATGGCGGAAGCGCCGGCGGCATGCTGATGGGGGCGGTGGCCAATCTCGCGCCGGAGCTGTTTTCGGGCATCATCGCCAATGTGCCCTTCGTCGATGTGTTGAACACCATGCTCGATGCCGGTCTTCCCTTGACGCCGGCGGAATGGCTGGAATGGGGGAACCCGATCGAGGATGCCGCCGCCTTCGAGGCGATCGCGAGCTATTCGCCCTACGATAATGTCAGGCCCCAAACTTATCCGCCGATTTTCGCTCTTGCAGGCCTGACCGATCCGCGTGTGACCTATTGGGAGCCCGCGAAATGGGTGGCGCGGTTGCGTGCCACGATGACCTCGGATGGACCGGTTTTGCTCAAGACGAATATGGGGGCAGGTCACGGCGGATCCTCCGGACGCTTCGACCGGCTGGCCGAAATCGCGGAGGAATATGCCTTCGCGCTGGCTTGTGCCGCCGCTTCCGCCTCGTAATCAGAATTCGCGCCGGCCCAGGATCCGTTTCAGCAGCGCTTCCGCTTTGAAGACAAGTGACGGCCGCCCGGACGAAAACGAATATTGACGATCGTAAATCTCCGTTTGGGCGGTAACAATTGGGTAACCATCTTTCGATATAAATGACTTGTAACCCTAAGGGAGTCTTTATCGGGAGTTTCCAATGTCCTTATCCACGATCTCTTCCGCGGCCGCGTCGCCCGCCATCAATGCCATCGCCTTATACAAGCAGGCTAACGGCGAATATTCAGCCGGTGATGTCGCGAGCGATTACAGCGCCGCCGCCAAGCTCGGACTCGTCAAATTGCAGGACGGAAATTACGGGTCGCTTCTGTCCGCGATTTTTGCGCCGTCTCCAGCCGCGGCCAGCAGCTCGCCGGGCATTCAATCGGCTTTGAATAGCCTGGTCCTCGGCGGTTGAGTTTCCCGTCTGGACGGCTCAAAGGCCAACGAGGCTTCATGGCGCCTCGCGTTTAACAACGAGCGTTTTCCCCACGGGATAAGTCCGGTGCGGAAAACGCTCGTCTTGTTTTGGGGACTCCCGAATACCGCTTTTGCTCGTTCGCAAGCATCGTTCAACACCTAGTAAAATCAGCAACAGGGGCGAAACCCCGGGCGGCGGCTTGATATTTTTGTAGGCTTGGCGGGCATGTTCTGATTCATTCTGGGAATGAAACAGCTGCCCGACATCGACGCGTTATCCGCCCCGGAGCT
>JBEKFQ010000093.1:0-9867 GCA_050013235.1 Beijerinckiaceae bacterium | reverse complement strand
AGCCAAATCCCCATAGACAGACCGCCATCCCGCGGTTCGTTCAATCAGGCTTCAATGTGATCGCGCTCGCGTCATGCCGATCCGTGAGCGCCGCGCGACCACACAGAAGCCTCTAGATTCAACTCAACCCAATTTGAATCTTTCGTTACCCCCGGGGTCGATTTGTACGGGTAATGGTTTGCGAATGCGCGAGTCGATTGAAAACATCGGCGTCGTGCCAGCTCTCGGGCGACGCACGACGCAAGCGTCACGTGATGGTTTTTATGTGGCAGGCATTTTCTTGGATGAACTCGACGCTTGCGCTTTGCAGGACGCATGATCAGACACATGCTAGCCTAAACTCAACTTCAACGGAGCGTCCCCGCCGGGACGCATGGCGCGGATCAGGCCGTCCCATTGAATGCGAAGCAGGCGTCTTTCGCCGGTTATCGCGCGGACCACTTCGGCCGATCCACCATCCGACGCCAACATGCGGCGATCCAAGAGAGCGACCGCGGAGAGAACTCTGAGCCCGGCGAGAACGCAGCCTTTGAAACAAACCGCTTGACCTCCGCAATTAGAGAACTCGATGAATGAGTTTTTTCCGATGTTTTCTTATTGATTTAAACCAAACAAAGTCAATATTTTATCGGAGCGTTCAACGCGGAGTTCAGGCCCTTATTAAGGGTCGATTTTGCGGTTTTGCTGCCAAAAATTTGGCCACAAAATCTCGTCCCGGATCGCACAAGATCTCGCCACACATCCGGTTGACTTAACATTCTGTTTATATAGGTGTTTTTTCCCAGTTCAGCACCGACTTCAGGGGCTCGTTCAGCGTCCATTTCGGCGAAAAATTGGATGTCGTTTAAAAGTTCACACCGGACTTTCCACACTGTGTGGTGAATCTCTGCGTGAAGTTATGGCCGTCTAAAGGTCTTTTAGGGTTAAATGGGCGCTGAAATCGCTGAAAAACAGGCCCTGAACGCCGCCCCAGAATGCGTGAAGTTCCGCCCAAGAATGCGTGAAGCTTCAAAATCCCAGTCCGAAAAGGTATTTATGATCAATATGTTATGCTATTTTTATTTTTCATGCATATATAAGAGATAGGAAAATCACGAAGGTGCTTTTGAGAATCGAAACGTTTTTTCCTGCTCGGTAGCAGGATCCCTGCTTGAAAAAAGGATCCCTGCCCGGCGGTAAGATCCCTGCTCGTCAACAGGATCCCTCGTCGAAAATCGGATCCTTATCGGAAATGAGATAACTGGGCCCGCGGCGCGTAATTACCCACGCCCCTTGCTATGTCGAGATTCCGTTGACTCATTTGGCCCATGGGCCGATTCGATCTTGTGGATATTAAGAGTTCGAGGATGACTCAAGGCGCGCTTTCCAACAGGCTCCAAAAACCATACTTCCGGCCATGAGCCTTCCTCAGGCCAGTTTGATAGACGTAGTGGGTATCCAAACCGATAGCGGCTGCATCGCTGATATCGAGGAAGGCGATCTTGACGAAATAGCGCGCAGCATGGCCGTAGGCCTGAGAGCGCGAACGGGCGAGAATATCGTTGATGAGCGCCCGGTATAGGACCGTCGCGGCCACCGGGTGATCGTGTTCCAGTGTTTCGGCGGCTGGCGCGAGCGCCCCATAATGCCGGCCCTCCCAAGTCGATCGATGTTCGAGGACCAGTTTTGCGGCAAGATCGAGCTTCGGCCAGTCGATGAAGAAGGCGAGTGCCCGGTAATGATGGGGATGGGCGGTGACATGCGCGAATGCACGATCCAACGCGTCGAACTCCTCGAAATCAGGCAAGTTGGCGATATAGTCGCGAAGCATGTTTGCGTCGAGCGTCTGCTCAAACGTCCGCCATCGCAGGTCTTGCGCTGCAGCTTTGTTTCCCTGTGCCGCCAGGATACGGACCTCCAGGCTGATCCGGCTATGATCGGCCAGATCGATGCCCATAAAACCATCTGCCACGTCCTCCTGCCCCATGACGCGCAAGCCGGGGCGGCGAGGCCTGCGGACCCACGCCAGCGCTTCTGTCATCCGCCCGGCCTTGAGAAGACGTTCCGCAACACGTTCACCGTCCTGCAGCCGCTCTGGTCGAAGCCTCTCCATGTCGATAAAGGCATCCACGTCACCGGCTTGATCCGCCACCGCTTGGCGCGCGCGGATCACGCGGTCACGGCGGCCAAGCCGCTCCCAGTCTCGATCATCTTCGCCAGCTGGTGCGATCCCCGCCAGCGCGGCTTTCAGGGTTGCGTCGACCTTCTTGAGGTCCGGGTGCGCGAGAAGTCGAATAATTTCATGGAGGGTCATTTCGATGAGGCCATGAAAGTCCGGCAGCAAAAGCGGGACAAGGCCCATTGCGAGTTTGGCCCTGCCCTCGCTCTCCAAGCGTTGAGCCAAGAGCGGGGCGGATGCCGCCGCGTCTTCGAAAATCGCCTGAATTCGTCCAGAGGAATCGTCGACACGCTCGTAAACGCCCCCGGCCATCGTGAGGAAGCGGACTAACCGCTCCAGAGCGGCGGCGGGATCCACGTTTCCGAGTTCGCCGGTGATGGTCGCCACCGTCGCTTTCAAATCGTCCGCGAAAGCTTTGCGCTTATCCCAATTGATCATGGCATGGGCACGGGCGAGGCTTGCAAGACGGCGATCGACGATGGCGGCCACGGCGCCAGGTCCCTTGGCACCGGCCAGAGCGGCAGCCGCCATCTTCTTGAATGCGGGATTATGTCCGGCTTCGTCGAGGACCAGCGCCGCGAGCTTTTCGACCCCGAGCGCAATCAGGGTGTCCTTCGTCATCGCCGGTTGTCGCGCCATGGGTCCCGGCCTTGCGGAATGATCGTCAGACTGATGAGTATAGGCGCAAAGCGCCCAGGCTTGGATATGCGATCCGGTCAGCCATGTCAGCGCCTATACGGGAGATGGCGACATTAGCAGGAATGGCGACGCAGGGACGGCAAATGGAGACGCCCGGCCCGGCCGGCCCGGCGATCCACGTGGGCCCGAGCGTGAGACGCTCGTGGGCAGTGTCGAGCGGGTCACCTTCCACAACACCGATACCGGCTTCGCGGTTCTAAAGGTCAAGGCCCGTGGCCGGCGTGACCTGGTCGCGCTGGTCGGACATGCCGCCACGATTTCGGCGGGCGAATATATCCACGCCACTGGAATTTGGCTGACCGACCGGACGCATGGTCTGCAGTTCAAGGCCGATTTTCTCAAGACCACGCCGCCGACGACGAAGGAGGGCATGGCCCGTTATCTCGGATCGGGCATGGTGCGGGGCATAGGGCCGAAGCTCGCGGAACGGATCGTCGGGCAATTCGGGATCGACACGTTTGAGATCATCGAGGCGGCCCCCAGCCGCCTCCGGGAAGTTCCGGGCATCGGCGAATTCCGCGCGGGCAAGATCGCGGCGGGCTGGGCCGAGCAGAAGGCCGTGCGCGACATCATGGTTTTCCTCCACAGCCACGGCGTCAGCACGTCGCGAGCGGTGCGTATCTTCAAGACTTATGGACACGACGCGATCGCTGTCATGACGGAGGACCCCTATCGTTTGGCGCGCGATATCCGCGGCATCGGGTTCAAGAGCGCGGACGCGATCGCGATGCGTCTCGGGCTGACGAAGGAATCGCCGAAGCGGCTTCGCGCGGGCGTCTCCTACGCGCTGCAGACCGCAACAGACGAAGGACACTGCGCCCTGCCCGTCGAGGACCTCGTCCGCCTCGCCGAAAAGCTCCTCGACGTTCCAGGCGGCCCGATCGGGGCCGCCATCGACGCCGAGCTTCTGGACGGACAGGTCGTTCAGGACACGATCGAGGGGCAGCCGTGCTTGTTCCTGAGAGGGCTATACGCGGCGGAACGCGACGTTGCGGAGCGATTGCGAGCGCTCGCACGGGGCAATTTGCCTTGGCCGGGAATCGATGTAGAGCGAGCGATCCCTTGGGTCGAACAACGCACCGGGAAGGTTCTTTCCGCCTCACAACGTGTCGCGGTCGACCTCGTCCTGCGGTCCAAGGTGTCGGTGGTGACAGGTGGCCCAGGCGTGGGAAAGACGACACTCCTCGATACGATCCTGCGCATTCTCGTGACCAAGGGCGTCAAGCTGCTCCTAGCAGCGCCCACCGGGCGGGCGGCGAAGCGCATGAGCGAGCAGACCGGGATCGAGGCCAAGACGGTTCATCGCCTGCTTGAGATCGATCCGAAGAACGGCGGTTTCAAGAAGGGGGCCGACGATCCTCTGGACTGCGACCTTCTGGTCTTGGACGAGACCAGCATGATCGACGTCCCGCTGATGAACGCGATCACCAAGGCGCTTCCAAAGCGATCGGGCCTTCTCCTCGTCGGCGACGTCGACCAGCTCCCCTCGGTCGGCCCTGGCCGTGTCCTGGCGGACGTGATCGAATCTGGGTCCATCGCCGTCGCGCGCCTGACCGAGGTCTTCCGCCAGGCTGCCGAAAGCCGGATCGTCGTCAACGCCCATCGCATCAACCGGGGCGAAATGCCGGAATGGCCGGGAGCCGGCAGCAACTCCGATTTCTACTTCGTGGAATGCAACGACCCGGAGGATGGCGCCGCGAAAGTGGTTGAGATCGTCGGCAACCGCATCCCGCACCGCTTTGGTCTGGATCCGGTTCGGGACGTCCAGGTCCTGTGCCCCATGCAGCGGGGTGCGATGGGTGCCCGTGCGCTCAACGCAGATCTGCAGAAGGCGCTCAATCCAAACGCCACTTCGCGGGTCGAGCGCTTTGGCAGCGTTTTCATGCCGGACGACAAGGTCATGCAGACGGAGAATGACTATGATAAGGAGATCTTCAATGGCGACCTCGGCATCGTTGCGCGCATTGACGAGGACGAGGGTCTCCTCGTCGCCAATTTCGACGGGCGCGAGGTCGAATATGCCTTTGGCGAGTTGGACACGCTCGTTCCCGCCTACGCCACGACGATCCATAAATCACAGGGGTCGGAATACCCCGCCGTGGTGATCACTCTCGCGACCCAGCATTATCCCATGCTGGCCCGCAATCTCCTTTACACCGCCGTCACACGGGGCAAGCGGCTCGTTATCGTCGTTGGACAGCGCCGTGCGCTCACCATCGCGGTCAGGACATCAAATGCGCGGCGTCGATGGACAAAGCTCGACGAGTGGCTTCGCTCATCATTCAACGCAGGTCACCGGACAATGGCGAGTGTCTCAGTTTGAAATTAATCGAAGTGCGATTGCAAAAACCTGGCAAAGCGCAGCCTGTAGATACGCGCTTCGGAGCGATTTCACAACGAGGCGTGGCAAAATGACTGTCAGCCGGACGCAAGCGGCTCATAATTGATATTATTGCGAACAAAACAAGAATCAGGGACTATGGCGGCTTCAGGCGGGGGATGATTCGTACCGATGGCAGCAAAGGTCCATTATCTCGACGCCCTTAATCCAGCGCAAAGACGAGCCGTCGAGCATGGCGTCTCGGGTAACGATCCGGCACCCGGCAGGCCGCTCCTCGTCATCGCCGGTGCCGGATCAGGCAAGACGAACACGCTGGCCCATCGCGTTGCCCATCTCATCGTCAACGGCGCAGACCCCCGGCGCATCCTGCTGATGACTTTCTCGCGCCGCGCCGCCGGCGAGATGGCAAAACGTGTGGAGCGGATTGCGCGCAAAGTCATCGGCGAGAAAGCCGGTATCATGACCGATGCACTCGCTTGGGCAGGCACGTTCCACGGGATCGGCGCCAGGCTTCTGCGAACCTATGCGGAGCAAATCGGTCTGGACGCGGCCTTTACGATCCACGACCGCGAAGATTCCGCCAACCTCATGAACCTTACACGGCATGACCTTGGGTTTTCAAAAACCGAGAGCCGCTTTCCAGCCAAGGGAACATGCGTTACGATCTATTCGCGCTGTGTGAATGCAGAAGCTCCGGTCGAAGACGTCCTCAAGAGTTCGTTTCCCTGGTGCTGCGCCTGGGCAGCCGAGCTGAAAGAGCTATTTATCGCCTATGTCGAGGCGAAGCAGCGCCAGAACGTCCTCGATTATGACGACCTGTTGCTCTATTGGGCGCAGGCCATCACCGATCCCGCTCTCGCGCGAGACATGGGGGACCGCTTCGATCATGTGCTGGTCGACGAGTACCAGGATACCAACCGGTTACAGGCTTCAATCCTGCTGGCTTTGAAACCAGAAGGCTACGGCCTCACCGTCGTGGGTGACGACGCGCAATCAATCTATTCCTTCCGGGCGGCGGCGATCCGCAATATCCTCGATTTCCCCGCGAGCTTCAGTCCCGCCGCCGAGATCATTACGCTCGACCGGAACTACCGCTCGACCCAAGCCATCCTTGCGGCCGCCAACGGTGTGATCGCCCTGGCCCCAGAACGCTTCACCAAGAACCTTTGGACAGACCGGCAAGGACCGGCCGTTCCGCAATTGGTCAGCGTCCGGGATGAGACGGATCAAGCGGGCTACATCGTCGAACGGGTTCTCGAAAATCGCGAAGGCGGATCGGCGCTCAAGCAGCAGGCGGTCTTGTTCCGGACCTCGAGCCACAGCGGCCCGCTCGAAGTCAAACTCACCCGCTGCAATATTCCGTTTGTGAAGTTCGGCGGCCTCAAATTCTTGGACACGGCCCATGTCAAAGACATGCTGGCTTTGCTGCGCTTCGTGGAAAATCCGCGCGATCGCGTCGCGGGGTTCCGGGTGATGCAGCTCATGCAAGGCGTCGGCCCCACTGCCGCCCAGCGCGTTCTCGAGCATATGGCAGGGACGTCCGATCCGATCGCTTCGCTCGCCAGTGCTCCCTGCCCGCCGCGCGCAGGTCAGGCCTGGCAAGACTTCGTCAAGACCATTGAGGCGCTCCGCTCCGGCGCCCCTGGCTGGCCTGCAGAAATCGAATACGCCCGTCTTTGGTACGAACCGCATCTTGATCGCATTCATGAGGATGCAATCACTCGTCAAGCCGACCTCGTCCAACTCGAGCAGATCGCCAGCGGATATCCATCACGCGAGCGGTTTCTCACCGAACTCACGCTTGATCCGCCTGACGCGACAAGCGATCAAGCCGGCGTCCCTTTACTCGACGAGGATTATCTCATTCTATCGACAATCCATTCGGCCAAAGGCCAGGAATGGAAATCCGTCTTCGTGCTAAATGCTGTCGATGGCTGCATTCCGTCGGATCTCGGAACCGGCACCACGGCCGAAATCGACGAGGAGCGGCGCCTTCTCTATGTCGCCATGACGCGCGCCAAGGACGATCTCCATCTGATCACGCCTCATCGTTTCTTCACCCATAAGCAAAATGCGATGGGCGATCGCCATGTCTATGCCTCACGGACGCGCTTCATTCCAAATGCGTTGATCAGCCTTTTCGAGAGGACGAGCTGGCCGGCCGCCGCGCCGAATGGCGTCTCGCGGGCGTCCGCTCAGGGCGCACGGATCGACGTCGGCGCGCGCGTCCGCGGTATGTGGCGGTGAGGAGAGCCCATGATTGTAGATACGCGCGGAAGTCTGACCCCTCCCATGAAATTGTCCAACATATGGATTTTACAATTAGAATAGCGAATTTGCTGGGGTCAAGTTTCGCGCGAAACGCGACCCTATTGCCGAAGACAGATTCACATGTATATTCAAATACATAGGACCGCTCGCCAGAGGGGTCGCACTTCGGAGCGATTTCACAGTTTCCGCGCCGCGGAGGTCGCGATGGTGCGTGCAACGGCTCATTCAAGTCTGGCCAGATCGTCTTTGTGGGCCGCTGTTGCACAACGCCGCTGGTAATAACCAGACGGCCTGCTGCAACGTTTTGCTCTAGGAACGGGTTTGCCATTCTCCGGTCCGCGCTTCATGAAGGATACGCGAACAAAACCGGGCTGCAACCGGACGAGACTATCGCCGGACCTTAAACCGCAAAAGCGGGGAGAACGAAATGAGTGGCAATCACATTAAAGAACATATGGAGGTCATCGGGGCCGATGGCGTCCATGTCGGAACCGTCGATCGTGTCGAGAACGGCAAGATCAAGCTCACGAAAACCGATAGCGGCGAGGGATATCACAAGGGCCACGATCATTTCATCGATCTAGGCCTGGTCGCGGAAGTCGAAGGTCAGAAAGTACGCCTCTCAGCGAATGCGGCGGTCGCGGTGAGCTTTGAAGAAGAGAAATCGGGCAAGCCAGCCTGATCATCATGACGGAGCCGGTTCCGGCCATGCGATTGGCCGGCTCCGGCGCTTCTTCAGCTTAGGCAGCATCCAGGAAATTTAATCGTATACTGCGGCCTGGATCACGGCATAGCAGACTGCCGGGGCAAGAGGAGAGCGCCGGTGAAGACGCTAAGAGCCCATCCGAGAGTTTTGGATTCATGTTGAGGGCTTTATGGCGAGACGCCTGAGCATGATGCGGATCATGGCGAGCCTGACGAAGCCAGCGGCTTTGCCGGTGTGACGCTCGTAGTCGCGACAGAGACGGCGATTCCGGCTGATCCAGATCAAGGTTCGGTCGACCAACGCCACTACAATGTTGCCAAGAGCCGGTTTCGCCGGCCGAAGATGGTCTAGATTGTGTTTCAGCAACCAATTTGGACGCCTATCGGCACGGGGGTTAAAGACGAAACTTCTGATTTGTAATGAGAAAAATTTCCGTCTGGGGGGCAGTCGCCCGAGCCGATTCACAGACAATTCCACGGCCTCAATCATCGATTGGCTTGGTTCAGCGAGTTAGTATTACACTCCCCCTGCACTCTCACCCAACAATCCATAAGCGGCGAAAAAAAGTCTTTAAAATCAGAGTATTTTAGCCAATCCATGAGGTTCGAGCCCTCTCCTGGGCACCACCGTTTAGTGACAGAAAATCAATAAGTTGCTGTTAAACATGGGATAGTCCGCCGTCCGCTCTTACACAGCGGTCTTACACATGGCTCTCCCGATGCCCCCGTCCCGTCGCCCTCAAAAACGGCGTTTATCACCTCAATGTCCGGGTTCCCGCAGGCCTCGCCGCGACGCTCAAGGGCACCGCGGTGCGGCTGCCCGTCGCGGGCAAGCTGATCACCGTCAAGACGTCGGACAAGGTCATCGTCTCCTTGCGCACCAAGGACCCCGGTCTCGCCAAAACCCGCTTCCATGAGGCGATCGGCGCGCTGACCCGGCACTGGGACGCCGTCCGCGCCGGGCCCAAGCCGCTGCCCTACAAACAGATCGTCGCGCTGGCCGGCGAAGCCTATCAACGCCGGGTCCAGCGGCTCGAGGAAGATCCCCATCTCGTCCCGCATGGCGTGATCAAGGAGCGCGACGGCTTCGAGACAGCTACCGATTTCTGGCGGACCGGCGAGGATGGCCTGCCCAATGGGCTCGGCGGCGAGGACGCCCGGACCCTGGCGAGGATGCAAAGGCCCTATGGTCCCCAATTGATGGCGCTCGAAGCCTTCGCCGGTTTCGACGACGGAATCGTCTCGATCACCCTGGAGCAGGCGCTCGACGACCTCTTTGGACCCGAAGCCGATCTCATTCTCGCCCGCCACCATCTCGTCACCGATCCAGCGAGCCGCACCCAATTGCTCCGGGAAATCGGCAAAGCCGTGCATTTCGTTCAGCAAAAGCTCAACAAAAATACCCGCGGCGATTTTTCCCCCGACGAGAATGCCGCGCGCTTTCCCGCGTTCGAACCGCCGGCACCCGGGAGCCCCGCCCCCCAGCCGGAGGGCGCCGCCGCCCGGATCACGGTGCCGGACCTCTTCGCGCTTACGCGCTCAGCTGGTTGCGGACCGGCAACTGCCGGATACGCCGTCCGGTTGCGGCGAAGATCGCATTGACGATCGCCGGCGCCACCGGCGGCACGCCGGGTTCGCCGACGCCCCCGAGCACATGGTTGTAATCGGGATTCGGCAGCAGATGGACGTTGAT
>JBEKFQ010000092.1:0-10155 GCA_050013235.1 Beijerinckiaceae bacterium | reverse complement strand
CTTGAAATCTTTTCGTAAACAGGGTCGAACCGCAAGGCGAGGTCAGTGGTCAGCATGGCTGGCGCGTGACGCTTTGACGGGTCGTGCGCATCCGGCACCGTACCGCCGCCTGCGTCATGCTTCGGTTTCCACTGATGCGCACCGGCGGGGCTCTTGGTCAGTTCCCATTCGTAGCCGAACAGGTTCCAGAAGAAGTTGTTACTCCACTTCGTTGGCGTCGTGGTCCAGACGACTTCCAGACCGCTCGAGATCGTGTCACCGCCATTGCCGCTTCCAAAGCTGCTCTTCCAACCAAGGCCTTGCTCTTCGAGACTGGCGCCCTCGGGTGCGGGACCGACAAGCGCCGCATCGCCCGCTCCGTGGGTCTTGCCGAACGTATGCCCGCCGGCGATGAGCGCGACGGTCTCTTCGTCGTTCATGGCCATGCGCGCAAACGTTTCGCGAATATCCTTGGCCGCCGCGAGGGGATCCGGATTGCCGTTCGGCCCTTCCGGATTCACGTAGATCAGGCCCATTTGAACGGCGGCGAGGGGGTTCTCGAGTTCCCGATCACCGCTGTAGCGCTTGTCGCCGAGCCAGGTATCTTCGTTCCCCCAGTAAATGTCCTCTTCGGGCTCCCAGATGTCCTCGCGCCCGCCGCCGAAGCCGAAGGTCTTGAACCCCATCGATTCCAGTGCGCAATTGCCCGCGAGGATTATCAGGTCGGCCCAAGAGATTTTGTCGCCGTACTTCTGCTTGACCGGCCAGAGCAGCCGGCGCGCTTTGTCGAGGTTTACGTTGTCCGGCCAGCTGTTGAGCGGCGCGAAACGTTGCGAGCCCGAGCCAGCGCCGCCACGGCCATCCCCGGTGCGGTAGGTGCCCGCGCTGTGCCACGCCATCCGGATGAAGAGCGGCCCGTAATGACCGTAATCGGCCGGCCACCAGTCCTGCGAGTCGGTCATCAGCGCATAGAGGTCCTTCTTGAGGGCCTCGAGGTCGAGCGTCTTAAACGCCTCGGCGTAGTTGAAGTCCTTGCCCAAGGGATCGGACAAGGCAGAGTGCTGGTGCAGTATCTTGAGGTTCAGCTGGTTCGGCCACCAGTCCCGGTTCGACCTGCCCCCGAACGTCGCGTTGGGGCGAACCCCATGCATTACCGGGCACTTGCCGGCGTTTCCGGCATCATTTCCGTCCATATTTCTCTCCCATCGTGGCTGCGCTGATTGAACTGGTCCGTGGACAAAGCCTACGAATTCCTTGGAAGGCGATCCGGTTTCATGGCCAACGCGATCTTCGCCTTCAGCGTCGCATCAATCTTGCGTCTCGTCTTCTTCGTCATCATCCGCTCCGTCTATCAAACGAAGCAGCCATTTTTCAACTTAACCGGTGGTCCCGAAAACCGGGTCCATTTCAAGCCAGGATCAAGATGGAATAGGTGGCCGGATCGCGGCCGGTATCCGCAGCCGGCGACACCGCATCAGTGACGATTGACAGGGAACGCACGGCCGGCTTTGGACACAATCTGACGACAAAATCGACCTTAGAGATCTCATAGCCTTCGGGCACCTCGATGTGGTCAGCGAAATTAATCTCACCTAAATCGATATCGCGGACTTCCTTCGTATCCTCCAAAAAGAAATGCGAATGGTCAGAAAGGTTTGTATCGAAAACCGTTATGCCGCCGTCTATCGCCAGACCGCGGACCAGCCCGATCTCGGAGAACAGATTTAAGACGTTGTATACCGTCGCTAACGACGTCCTTATATTCAAGGCCTGAGCTTCGACAGCCAGCGTCTCGGCGGTCAGATGCCTGTTACCCTTGCCGAAGAGTATCTTCGCGAGGCCGCAACGTTGCTGTGTCGCCCGAATACCGTACTTCTCGAACATCTCCCGAACCGAGAACTTCAAGGGAGCCGTATCCCCTGAGATAAGCTCACTTGTAGGATTCTCCATGTTACGATTACCTTTCATCCTTTTTTCTTAGGTCCGATATTTTTGATCTCGCGCGGCAGAGCCGGCCTATGGATTGGTTTGGTTTCACAGTACCGCACGCGCTCCGTTGGATTATCCATGTTCGCCACCCGGGCGACGCGGCCGATGAGAATGGATCGGCGACTCGCTCGCCCGGCGTGATCACTCAGTCACTTGTGGAAGATCATACGCGCGGATCTTCGCGTGTCGCCGCCGCCCATTCCGGTGTGTAACCGAATGTCGGATCGTCGGGCGGCAGATTCGCGACGACGCATTCCGTGGTCATGAGAGTGCTCGCCGTGACGGCGGCAAACTGCAACGCAAGGCGTGTCACGCGCAATGGGTCGATCACTCCTGCCTCGAAGAGATTTCCGAACCGCGCAGCCCTCGCATCGAAGCCAAAAAGCTCGTCGTCCGACGCGAGAGTTTCATGGATTATCGCAAAAGAATCGTGTCCGGCATTATCAGCGATCAAACGCGCGGGTTCTCTCAGGGCGTCTGTCACAATCTGGATGCCTTGTTTTATTGCGATGTCTGCGGACGAGAGTCCATTTAGAGCCTTTCTGCAACGCAGAAGGCCGGCTCCGCCACCTGGAAGACCGCCCTCCGCCAACGCAGCCAATACGGCATTCCTCGCGTTCTCGACGCGCTGTAGACGCTCTTTCATTTCCGGTTCGCTGCCTCCACCAACATTGATGGTCGCCGTGATTTTGGACAGATTGGAGATTCTCTCTTCGAGTTCATCGATGTCGTGGACTTTGCCGGTAGGAGAACCCTTATCCGTGTTTTGAAGACGTTCGACTTCGAAGCGCAATGCGAGCAGCCTTTCCTCAATGTCGCTTTCGTTGCCGCCCCCCCCAATCAAAGTCGTCGAACTTTCCGTGACCTGAACACGCTTCACTCGACCGAGGTCGGCAAGCTTTACTTGGCTTAGATCATCGCCCTTCTCCTCTAATATGGCACGGCCACCGAGAAGATAGGCCAAGTCGGCGAGAGTTTCCTTGCGACGATCTCCATAAGCGGGCGGCTTCACAACAATGACTTTGAGAACGCAACGTATATGATTGAGTAGAAGCCCCGTAAGCGCCGCGTCCTCGACCTCGTCGGCGATGATCAGGAGGGATCCCTTGGCCTTTTGTATCTGCTCAAGGATCGGCACGAGCTCATCCAATTCTTTGATCGGGCGATCGTATAGCAACACGTATGAGTCCGTAAGCTCCGCTATCCTGCGAGTCTTGTCGGTCATGAAATAAGGCGAACGCCAGCCTTGCTCCCAGCGCGCTCCCTCCTGGAACTCGATCTCGTCGTTTATTCCATTGCCGAGATTGACGTTGACGACTCCGTTCGGGCCTACCTTTTTGAAGGCAGCGGCCAGGAGTTCGCCAACAGACAAGTCGCCGTTCGAAGCGGTTGCGGCGATTTGAACGATAGATCGTTCATCGGCGCAACTCTTCGCGCGACGTTCCAAGTCTTCGACCGCCGTCTCCGTCGCAAGCTCGATCCCTGTGCGCAGCCCGTTCGGATCAAGGCCCGAACTCATCGCCCTGAGCACCCGGCTAGAGATGTAGCGTGCGAGCACAATGGCAGTCGTGGTGCCGTCACCACATTGCTTCGAAACCTTTCCGGCCATTTCCTTGAACATATTGACGCCAGCGTTTTCGAACCGGTCGTCGACGGCGATCGATCGCGCGACGGTCACCCCGTCCTTGGTCACGACCGGCAGAATTCCAGTCGTGCGGTGTTCAATCAACACGTTGCGGCCGCACGGCCCCAGCGTTACCTGAACCGCATCTGCCAAGAGATTGGCGCCCGAGAGAATCCTACGGCGCGCCGTCTCCCCATAGCGAATTTCTTTTGCCATTGCTTCCTCCCTTAGAACGCCGACGGCGTTCTCCCTGTCGTTTTTTGTCGTTTGTAATTTAACTATAGGCGTAAAGTTTAACCCAAATCCCTGACGAACGATCACGTTAGAGACGCGCGAAGGCAACCCGAAAAGGCGCAGCTGATACTCCTAAAGCGCTTTCCGCTTTGGTGGAACCACCAAAGCGATAAGAAACCGTTTTCGTTACGAGAAGTTTGAGCATTTTTTTACTCCCAAAAGTCTTCAGTTTTTGTGAAAAATGCTCTAGCAGGCGGCTGAAAAAAGGTTGGATGTTCAGCCTTCGATTCCGAATTGATCCCGGTTTGAATCTGATCCGTCCCGTGAACAAAACAGTTTTTCAGCAGCCTGCTAGAGTGCTACCAGCTTCCCTTTTCTTAGAAGTTCCTGAGTAGGCGCCCCGCCCCCTTTGCAGACGGCGGGAAGGCCAACACCATCACTCCCGGCTCCGGACCTGGCTCCGGATCATGTATGCGCGTCCAGCAGCGGCCCTTCGTTCCCGTGAGACTGCGATTTGATGCCAAAGCCAAATCAGTTTCTTGTCATTCCAATCCATGTAGCGCTTCACGTCTTCTTCATCGGTGGGATCGAGCCGCTTGGTCCAGAGCAATTCCAATTCCGCAGCGCGCTCAAAGCCAATAACAGCCCGCAGCGTTTCTTCTTCTGCTTCCAATGCATGCGTCGTGGCGTCGGCGCCTTCTGCCATCTTTGTGATGAATTGTTGGATTTCGTCATCCATTTTCCCCTCCTTGCTGAGGTGTGGACAGAGCCGTCACCGTCGTAAACCAAGGCGAGCCATCTCACGATACAATGTCAGCCAGGTTATTCCGAGCTTCCGCGCCGGTTCGGAAATACATCCAGATGCCTCGGAAGAAGCCAAGCGGTTTACGTTTGCTTCCCACTCAACGAGCGCGTCGCTCTCGGCTGGAGGCTGCCTTATGGCCAGCGGCAAGGTCACTGGATCGCCCTCTCCTTCTTCCTGGTTAGACGTTGGTCAGTTTCCTGAGAAAATCAACAGGCAGATCGCGAGTCAGAATTTCCGGCGTCCTGTTCGAGCGGCCGAAGTTCCGGTATGTTATCCTTATTTTTGGTACCGACTGACTGACCCATTGTTGACCCGCCGCCTTGAGAGACTAAGGCGCCTTTTTTTTTGAGATCTTATCTACGATGCCGTCTCAGCCGTGCCCGTCGCAAGGAACTTTTCGACATGGACGTGATCTTTGGGCACGCCGTGATTTGCGGCAGCGGCAAAAGTCGCGTCGACCATGCCAGGCGGGCCGCACATATAGATATCTGGCGCTGTCTTTGATTTTTCAAGATGCTCCATTAAGCCGTCGACGACCGTGCCTTTACTTCCTTGCCAGTTAGCGTCTGGCTCCATCACCGCGATGTACACAGTTAAGCTAGGCATCGACGCCTCCAGCTTCTTCAACTCATCGGCATAGAACAACTCGTGATGGTGCGTGACCCCAAAGAAGAGTTTTGCCGTCTGCGGATGCCCCTCGGCCTGCATATGCCGAATCATCGACAACACAGGAGATAGTCCGGTCCCTCCGGCAACGAAATATCGCGGCCGGAAGCCATTCTCATGAAGGTTGAAGGCTCCGAAGGGGCCGCGAAGTTTGACTGTCATACCGGCTTTAGCCGCCGTCGACAGGAAATGAGAAAACTGGCCGTTAGGCAAAAGTCTGATTAGAAATTCGAGGCGGGGTTCATCTTTGGTCGTTGCCATGGAATAGGAGCGGCTGACGCCGCAGCCTGGAATTTCAATATCTAGATACTGCCCCGGAACGAAGGGGATCTTTATAGCCGCCCCGGTTTCTGGATCTTTCGGTTCTATTTGGAGCCTCGCCACATTGGACGAGAGTATTTCGACGGAGACAATCTCACCCTGCCAATCCGTATTGACCTTTTGGAAGGAGATACGATCGTACGTGTAGGGAAGCTGAACAACAAGATCGCTCTTGGGAAAGGTCCGGCACAGAAGAACGACGCCCGCTTCCTCTTCGTCTGGCGGCAGGGCCTGAACGCTGCACGCTCCAAGCTCGTAATCGCCCTCAATGACGTCAGCTTTACATGTGGCGCAGCCGCCTTCGCGGCAAGAGGAGAGCAGGATGACGTCTCGCTTGAGACCTGCGGAAATGACGTCTTCACTTGAAGAACACTCAAAAGTTAAATCCCGCTGATCTTCTGTTATAGCGCGAACCTTAAACATAAAACCTTCCTTGGCGCATTAAGCGAACGAGCATTAGACGACGTCCGTCAACAGGACATTTTCCGCGTTGGATTAAGTCAATACGGCCGGGGGAAGCATGAAGCCCACGGTGAGACCTTCACAACGCAACGACGGGTATATTTCGAGCATTTCCGGCTTACGGTGGATTGGCTCTATTCTTTATTTTCATCGCGTTTCCTTAGCCGTTGGGCGGAAGCGTCAACATGAAAATGCTCTAGATCTCTTTGATCACGGGGCTCAATTACCTGAATTATTCTTGTCGATCTGCCGGAGATCCCGGCGCTGATAAAACGAGATGACATGCGCTACGGCCTCCCGTGAAGAAGACTCGCTGAGAGAGCATCCGACTTGAACGACTTCGTCGTCCCTGTGGATTTCCCATTGCCACATGCATTCGACATCCTCTGTAAACGCTCTGTAGCGGCCTTGGTTGTAGATTTCCGTTCCGCCGACAGCTGCTCCGAAGTCTTTATCCGGGCTGTTTGCGTCCGCGGGGGCTGGCGCGCTCAAAGACGTCTCGTCCTCTTTGCCGGCCCAGAATATTCTTGAATTCATTGCCCGCACCCCTCGATCAGTTCCGGATGCCGGTCTCCCGGCACCCGGAAAATCACGGTCTCTTCAGTTTAATTGCCGAGTTTCAAAACCTTGACGCCGCGCTTCTTGCGCAAATCGTCGAGGGAATCCGCGTAGTAGTCGGTGTTTCGTAATTCCATTAAACGGCTTCCAAGATAGGTATCCACCTTGAAAAACATGTTTACCGGAAGAACCGGCGGCTTGTAGAGCTGCCGGAACGTGATTAAGATTTTCTCGGCGGCGAACTTGTCCTTCTCCGCATCCATTTTGGCCTTCCAGGCATCCGCGACAGCCTGGGCCGTCTCCCCTGTGGTCGCTTTCGCGAACAGATCGGACTCGGAGAAGGTCGAGGACCTGAGAACGGCGAGCCGCTCCTCGATCTTCGCCTCGATGAAGAGATAATCGACATCGAGGGCATAGGTCGCGCGGAACGGCGACGTATGGGTCTTCCGGAAGTCCTGGATGAACGCTGTTGCGTCATTCACTGTCGCCAGAGCCGCGATTTTCGGCAGCCACTCATGCCGCACGGGATTTTCATGGATATTATAATTGGGCATTTTCTGTTTCCTCCCTTTCGGCCGCTTAGATATCGGCGAGTTTGCTATCGAGGCCGATCAACTCGGATGTGATCGTGAAGGTATTTCCGAGTGTATAGGCGCGGCCGATCGTCGACGAGACATTCACGAGCAGATCGTAAATGCTGAAGGTCTTGCCGAGCAGGTCGCTGGCCCTCTCCGAGTCGATCGAGATGGAGCCCTCCGCCTTGATCCACCAGAAACCGCCACGGTTCTCGACGACCAAGGTCGGGTTGCGCTTCGCTTCTTCGCCGAGGATGATCTCCTCGACGATGGCGTCGATCTCGTCGCTCTTCATGAGAACGAGAACGACCGAGTTGGATTCGTGAACGACTTGGTTTTTCTCGGCGAAAAACTCGTCCGCGAACGCCGCCCCGGACTTCTGCATGATTCCGGCATTATACGCGTTCTTATTAGGTGTAGCTGTCACTTTGTTCCCCTTTACTTAACGTCGCGGGTGATGCTGGCAATCAGCTGAGCCGGGTCTATCTTGAAGTCGATTTTGTTCGCGTAATCCTCGACCCAGTCATTTACGACCCGCGCGACAGCCGCCTTGATGCCGGCTGCGTCGCTAACGCCAGGGATTGTGTCGACCTTGTCGTAGATCGCGAGGAAGTCGTGCAGCGCTTCCGCGGACTTCTGCAACCACTTAGACGTCCAGGCGCGGAGCCATGTCCGGTTGTGGGCGCCGAAGTGCGGATCGTCAGCCAAGGAGTAGAAGAACATATCTCCCATCGCAGCCTTGGTCGTTTGGAAGTAGGTCTGCGTCTGGTTGAGGACGAATGGCGTCAGGCCATCGCCGTAGGCAGCAGCGAGCCGGCCGAAGAATTCACGCCGCGCGAACTGACCAAAAATCGGATCGTAGACGCAGTGCACGGCCCAGAGGATTTCGTTGAAATCTTGGATACCCTGCCAGAATTCCTCGACGGTTTCGCGTGCGCCCCGGTAGATCGGACTGGTGAGCCAAACCTTCTTTGGGCCTTCGGTAGATTCTGGGAAGCCGGGCACGATTTTCGACAGGAAGTTGCGCTCGAGCTGAATCATTTGAGCGTTATCGACCTTGTCCAAAGCGGCGAACGTCGCTGTCGACCGGATCGTATCGGAGAGTGCGTCGCGCGATACCGAGGAATGCGCGTTGAACATCCCGTATTCGCTGAATAGAAGAGCGCCCCAATACTTGTCTAGAATCTCGTCGCGCCACGTCGGATCGATCGAGCGAACAGCGCCTTCCGCCGAATAGGCTTCGAGGAAGCGCGTCGTGTAGCGCCATTCCTCGGATTTATCCTTGACGTAAGGAGCGTGCCAACGCCGTGCCGGATCGCGATGCCGGTACCAATCGGTCGTCCGGAGCTCGGTGCTCTCGTTGCCCCAAGAAGGCCGTCCGCCATGAAACTTTTGGGTCCAATCGCCCCAATCGAGCCCGCCTGCGATCCAATCCGGATTCGGCTGGGTGTAGCACGTCAGGATTTCATACTCGCTGAGCCGCTTCCAGCGCGGCGTCACGAAGTAATTCATGCGGCGTTGCGTATCAAGTTCATGATCCGGAATCGCTGCGAGAATTTGAGCGCTTATGTCCGGATCCGTTAGCCCGCGTTTAGTCGCTGAGGCAATAGCCATGGATCATTTCCTCCGTTGATTTTGTTTCATGGCCTGCAGCTGGCCAATTTTTGAACATTAGTAGAAGCTCCGGACCGGCCTTGCGGCCGGCCCGGAAGAGACATTCGTTAGAACTCAGCGAGGGGATCGGCGAACACGCAGTTGGCGCGCTTGAGATCCTCGACAGTCCATAGATTTTCACCCCGGACATGAGGCTGACCAATCAAGGTATTGCCGTCGGCCCGGACCCCGTGACCTTCGACAACAACATCCGAAAGTTCACGGCCGCTGTACTGCTCGAAGACGCTCTGGCATTCGTAACGCTCGGGCTCCGACAGCCACATGCGTTCGCCCCAATCATCGCTGAAGGAGTGCTTCTGGCCATTGAACTCATGCACCCTGAGCGAACCAGAGCACTTGGCAAGGGTCGGGCAGAACGGAACTTGCGACACCCGGTCGACATAGACCTTGTGGCCATTAGCGATGAGCCATTGGATCGGCAAGAATCCGCTTTTCGGATCCTCGCAGCCGAGCGCTTTCCATTCACGCAAGATCTTACCGTAGTGGGCGTCCCAGCCAGGATAATTCGCCTCGAACCACTCCATGTCTTCTTCGTCCGGCAGAGAGAGCCTGAAGAAGCCGGTGGGCCACATAGCGTAGGCCAACAGGAACAAGTCATGGTGAGCCCAATACGCATCCTTCTTGGCGTCGCGAAGGCTTGGGGGGGAATTGACGCCATATTTCGCGAGACGGCCGATCCAGATGCCACCCCAATCTTCGTAGACCCAGCGGTTCCAGGTCTTGACCCAAGGCTCGACCTTGAATTTCGACCCGTACTCGAAGAGCATACCGAGGACTGGCGTAAAGTATTTCTGCTGGGTCCAGAACGCGTTGTTGAGGTCCGTATTCAGATATTTTTGCGACGCCGGATCGTTGGCGATCGACACCACAGTTTGGTAGCCATTCGCCATATGGCGCAGCTCGTCGGTCTCAATAGACAGAAACACGGTCGGCGTGATTTCGTCGCCGTTGGCGGACGCCCATTCGGTGACCGCCACGATCAACGGATTGGTGAAGCAAGCCTCGCCGACCAACTGAAGGTTAATCGAACATTCGACAGCGTCACCGGAGATGAAGCCGTCGGCGAAGACACGCTTCATGCCCTTCCAAAGCGGACCGATCGACCGGGTCCGGCGCGCGTCGTTGTGACCTGCCGGATCGTGATAGTGCTGTCAATCAGCGTTGAATAGTTTCCAGGTAACAGCGTCCAAAAGTTTCCAGTTAGTCAGCCGAGTTTCGGCTGTTTTTTGCGCTGTTTGAATCGGAAGGAATCGTTTCCGGTTTCCAGG
>JBEKFQ010000091.1:0-10451 GCA_050013235.1 Beijerinckiaceae bacterium | reverse complement strand
TTCTGGGATTATGTCGGCGCGAGGCTCGGCGCGCCGAACCACGCCGGCATCGCGATGCTGCCCGAAATAATCAAAACCCGCGCCGCGACAGCTTAATCGCCCGGGGTTTTGCCCCTCTTACCTATTTTTTAGTCATTCAGCCGGCGCTGGCCGGGCGCTTGACGTCTACCGGATGCACCCGTTTCCAATCCAGTCCGTCGACCAACGCCATCAACTGGGCGTAGTTGAGTTGAACCTGGTTCGGCCCGATCCGCGGCCAGCAAAATTGCGATTCCTCCAATCTTTTTGTGAACAGGCATACGCCAGTCCCATCAAACCACACGATCTTGATTCTATCGGCTCTCTTGGCCCGAAACACATAAAGCGCGCCGCTGAACGGGTCGGCGCCGACATCGCGCACCAGCGACAGCAAACTGTCCGGGCCTTTACGAAAATCGACCGGTTGGCTGGCCAGATAGACCTTCACGCCCGACGCGATCATGCCGAGCGCACCGCGCGGATCACACGCCGCAGCTCGGCTTCGCCAATCGTGGCGCTGATGCGGATGACTGCGGCGCCGATCGCGATTTCCACAACTGGAGCTGACCTGGCGACCGCATCCGTCTCATTCTCAGACGCGGCGCGCGCCGTCGACGGCGTTACCGCTCCTTCGCGCATCGCCTGCCGGCGCCAGCCAAAAAGTTGCGATGGAGAAATGTCCATCCCCCGCGCGATCGCCGAAATATTCGTCCCGGGAGACAGCGTCGCCGCTACGGCCCGCGCCTTGAATTCGTCAGACCAGCGGCGACGGCGAGAAATCGGCGCGCCATCAAAACGATCAACGACCGCCTCGATCAGATGGAAGTTTCTATCACCAGACATAGGCGCAGACATGGAAGCTCACAGCAGAACAAATCACACTGCTATTCATAGCCGCCACGTCCACTGATCACCACATGGGTCGACCTTGGCGCTTACGTTTCAAGCTGCAGGCATTAAAAACCTGATGCTCTGTTTCAAGCGTTTCAACGTGGCCGCCGCTAGGTATGGCAGGAGACACGATCATGAAAACGACGGTTGATCATGCTCTGATACGCGGGTTGGGTACCGCCGGACCGGTAATGCGTCGCGGAGCTTCCTCTGTCTAGAATCCAGCGTCGGATGAGGTCCGGCTGATAGTGGAAACGAGGGTTCTCCTGGCCGTGACCGTGGCTCCAGCCTTGCCTAGCTTTGGATGAATTTTGTTCGGCGGGCTCCTCCTCGGGTGCGTTCAATCGTGGTCGCGAGGCGTCACACGCTCGCGGCTTGCGTCTGTTTGGCGATCGCCCAAACAAAGCCCGACAGTTCGCGCGCGATAGCGGCAATGATGACCGTCTTCAGCTTCCCCGCATGGGCGAGCTTGCGATACCGGCGGCACAGCCGCTCTTGGGCTTTCCATGCGATGTCGCGGACTGGCTTGGCCAGACATTCCTGGCGCAAGACGAGTTCGCGGCTGATCCGGGCCGGGAACCGGTAGCTCCAGGCTGCCTCGATCAGCATACGCCGGGCCGCGCCGTTGCCCGCCTTGGTGATCCCGCCCTGGCGCTGGGTGCTTCCGCTGGAATGCTCGGAGGGAACCAGCCCCAGATACGCCATGAACTGGCGCGGATTGGCGAAGCGCGTGATGTCGCCGAGTTCCGCCACGAGTGTCGCCGCCACCACGAGTGCCATTCCGCGTAAGGCTTGCAGCGCGCGTACGACCGGCGCCAGAGACCAGTCTGTCAGCGCGGCATTGATGTGGGCTTCCAAACGATCACGCCGGGCCGTTGCCGCCTCGACGGCCGCGATACAATCTTCCAGCACGATGTAGTGTGCGGCCTGCTCGAACTTTAACCCGGCGAGCCAGCGCCGGTGCATGAGTGTCCAGGCCGGCCGGTTGTAGTGACGGCCATGGCGCAGCAAGAAGCCGGACAGTTGCTGGCGAGCCTGACGCAATGCGCGCACCGCCGCCAGCCGCGCGCGCACGAGATCGCGGATCGCCTCATGGGCTTGATCGGGAATCCAGACCGGTGTCAGTTCACCCGCCCGGTGTAATTTGGCGAGGTTGATCGCATCGCGCCGGTCGGTTTTGATCCGGTCACCAGCCTTGCGTGGGATTAACGAGGGAGCGACCACGACGCATTTGTGTCCCGCTTCGCTCAGTTGCCGCTGAATGCCGTAGCCACAGGGGCCAGCTTCATAGCAAAATCGCAGTTCTCGTCCACCATCAGAAAGCTTGGCCGCCAGCTTCGTTAGGGCGGCCGGCGTATTCGTGATCTTGCCGTGTTCGCGCACCTCACCGCGCTTGCCCACCTCGGCAAGCGCCACAGCGATCGTATCTTTGTGCACATCCAAGCCGATGTAGATGATAGAATGGTCCATGACCCGTCTCCTATGCATGAGGCTCTACGCCGGACCATCCAGCGCAACCCTCGTAAATCCTGCATATTGTGAGACGGGTCGCCCTATCTCAGGCGAACATGTGGTCTAGGATCCTTCCGCCATTGCGATAAGTCAATGCTGGTATGCGTCAACGGCCCTTATAAACTTCAATCTTCGGTATTATTAAAGTTCCCGCGTACTTTCAAAAGAAACAGGGGTATCATCATGTCGACAGCAATTACCGAACGGAAAAGCCCAACGCACCGCTATATAATGGGAGAGTTTTCCTGGGCACCCATCGGGGTATCGGTGGTTTTGCTCGCAATTTCTCTATTCGCTTTGTCTCAGCCCAGCGGCACTCTTTCGAACGTAAAAACCACTGATTATGCTTATGTATTATCCTTCGGTTCTCCTTGAAGCAACCTACTTTCCCCTTCGGGTAAACAGGTATCCAACATGATATAAGCAACGCGGGGAGACGTCGACGATGACCTCACCGGTTGTTGCTGGAGTCTTGGCTCACCTTCACTCCTTGAGTGTTACGGTGAGCCAAGACTCCTCTCTTCTTCAAGTTCACGATTCCGCCTTACGAGTGCAGGAGCGGAATATTTTTCGTTAGCGGCCTGTCTAAAACGCTGATTAAAACTGGAACCGCCCACCTACCATTGGATCGATTGTTCCAGAATTAAGGAACCCATTCGCCATTCCGTTGGCCACTGTAGAATACATCGCACCGGCATAAACATCGAAGCGCTTGGTCAGGTGGTAATCAACCAAGCCAGAAACTGCATCCAGACTCCCGCTGCAGTTGGCAGCCACGTTTGTAGAACAACCATTGCCACTATAGCTATTCTGCGCCTCGTGATAATAGGCGACGCTCAGATCCACGTCTGGCCGCACGGCGTATTTTACGCCAGTCCAAAAGACTTGAAGAACCCGATCATGGATGTACAGGTTGTTAGTTACAACATCAAGCGTGTAACCTCCGAGTATGCCATCACCCTGCACAAGTGGCGTCGCCGGATCTTGGAAACGGATGTTTTCATATGCTCCAAAAAACTTAAATTGCCCTATCGTATACCTTGCCGCCAGCATAAACGCCGTATTATCGGAAACCGTAGCATTTACGAGCCCATTACCTGCGCCGGCAAGCATACTCGGCGTAACAGCCCCGACATTGGCAGCCGACAGCGAGCTCGCATTAATTGCATCATTGACATGGCTACCAATTGCATCAATCGCGAACCCTTTGTACTCGACGCCTGCCTGCCCCTCGTAAGCATCGCCATTTGCACTGCCTGACTGGCCAAACTTGTAGAGCGCACCCGCGTGGAAAGGCCCGTAATCGACACGATATTTTATAGCATTATCGAGGCGCGCATCCTCAGTGTAACCGAATCCAGCGATAACCCCGGAGTAACCGATGAGCGAGAACGCATTCGACCCCCCCATCGGGTCGTAATTAAAAACAGCGTCCAGAGCAAGAGTGTTTTGGCGCCCGAAAGTCAATGTCCCGTACACGGGCGAACTCACGCCAAAATAAGCATTGGCAAACGGTTGACCAGACTTACTCGAATCAGACAGCGACGTCTGGTTAGCAAGGGCAACACCATTGTTTTGAACGAGAGATCCAAGTCCGTTCTGAATCTGCCCCGACGTTGGATTGAAAATCGTTTGAAGATTAAAAACGGCAGACCACCCGGGCGATAATTCCTCAATGCCCTTGATTCCGATATTCGAATTCGCCAACCCGTTTGGCGCGGCGGTAAACTGCGAGTGGTTGCTGTTCTTCGATATTAAATACTCGAGCCCCGGAGGCATAATCGGGCTCAAAGGGTTACCGTGTGACTGATAGGCCACACCAGCGTCGATGACGCCGTAAATAGTAATACCCTTAAAGGTCAATGGACCGTTATCGTTAGGATCAAGAAGCCGGCGGCCTAAATCTGCGGCCGTCCATTGCGCAGGGGGTACGCCAGGCCCAGGCGCAGCCAATGCTTGCGCCCCGGCGTGGTTTTCCTGTTTAGCTTTCGTCTCAAGTATTTTCTGTCGCTTTTCAACGCTGGCAAGCTTTTCGATCAGAATTTTATTCTGTTTTGCGAGCAGCTCTTGTTCCTTCTTGAGATTCGTCAGTTCATCCGCGTGCGCAAAACCTAGAGAACTCAGGTAGATAGCGCCAACTATTAGGCTTTTATTCATTTCATCCCCCCCGGTAACATTATGTCGATTCTTATACCGTATTCTTATCGTTTACTATTTTAGGATAACGCAAACCAATCAAAGTGGCAATGCCCCCCCTTGATTGGATAAGTCTGCATTCATCGTCAGTTAGTAGTCACGGAAACCGCTCACGTACTCGCCCGCGGGAAATGGCGTGAGGGTCGTATCCGAGAAGTGCAAGAGACGGCATGCAAGTAAAAGCGCGCCGTCGCCTGCTTTAATGTCACGGCCGATTAGAGCTGAACCTCCTCTAATTCCCGGCCGGCAGTCTCCGGACCCATAAGATAGGCGATGATGGTCAAAATCCACAGTCCTGAAGTTGCCAGGAACGGACCTGTCGGGCCAAATTCAGTAATACCCCAACCGACGAGCATAGGTGCCGCGATAGAGACCAGGCGGCCACCACCAACCATAATACCGAACCCAGTACCGCGCAATGATGTGCGAAAAAATTCGCTCAAATAAGTATCGCCGATACCCCAAAGCCAACCAAGCATACCTACCATCAGACCGCCGTAAATCAAGAATGTAGTAAAATTGTCCGCAGTAGTTGCCATGATCGTGCAACCGATCATAATGACCGCGCCCAATATACCCCCAGCACGCCGGCCAATCCGATCGGATAGCGCCGTGCCAATCAAGGAAAGAAAAAACTGGGCGACGTAGAACATCATTGCATAGAACACCGCCTCTGTGGGCGAGACCTTGAATTTGGCCACCATGAAGGTTGTTAAGAAAAATGTAATACCCCAGTAGCCACATGTATTGGCGACATAAAGCATCCAGCCAATTGTGATTCGGCGCATCGCCCCTGGAATAACCCAGATGTTCTCACGAGGGTGTTTCACGCCCTCGATCGCGACGACGCGCTCCATCTCCTCTTGTGCTTCCTTGAAACGCGGCGAATCCTGGACAACATTCCTTAGCCAGAATACCAGACCAGCGGGTATGCCGGCGAAGACAAATGCCCAACGCCATCCGTAGATTGGAACAATCGCCAAGCTGGCAAGAGCCGCAATTATATAGCCTAGGGAATATAGCGAGAACATGATTCCGCCTGTTCCGAGCGCTCTATGCTTGGGGGGCCACATTTCAGCTGTGTAGGGCGCGCCGACGGCCAGTTCGCCTGCTCCGCCGACACCTGTCAGGAATCTCAGACCTGTGATGGCGTACATGCTGCTAGCGACGCCACCGAGAACCGTCGTTAGTCCATAAAGAAGGATGGAGAATCGAAGCGCGTTACGCCGGCCGACCCGGTCCGCGAGGTAACCAAAGAAGACCGTCCCGATCGTATAGCCGATTAGAAAGATCGACCCAATGAGTCCGATCTCATTGATGCTGATATGAAGATCTTTACCGATCACGGGACTGAGCAAGCCGAAAATATTCACGGCATAAGCGTCGAAACCATAACCGAGCCCGGCGGCAACAGCGACGAGGAGAGCCTGTTTGAATGGTATCTTGTGACCACTCACCGTCCTCGAGCAGTCAATATCTAATTTTTCCTCCAGCGCCGCAATCGGCTCTTGCAAAGCTTCAGGTAGCAACGACGCTACTTCATTCGTGTACTGCTTCGTCATTAAGCGACCTCCCAAAATAGCTTCTTTTTTTTATGATGAAGCTTATCGTCATATGCCATCCAAAAACAGAGGCACCGTAAAATTGTTTATAATGATTGATATATAGGGCTCTGCTATAAAACGGCTCTGGAAAACCCAGCCGGATCAACTATCGCGCGCGGGCCAAAAGCCCAGTTGAATCTTGGCTTAATTACAATGCAGTGTATACAAGGCCGGCGAGCGTAGCTTAACGAACTGATGCAACGTAAGGTTTGGGTGTCCAGGCCATGCTTTCGCGCATCCCCGCGCGAGGCACTTTCGTCATGACGAATCATGCGATCTTGCCGTATTTGTTTCCGTCTGTCGCTGCAATAAAGTCACAGCCGATTTCGACGGAGGACGACTGAGTTCGAACCCCGGCGTCATTCTTTTGGCCAGGCTGAGCGATATTTCGGCATGGCCAGGCGTTTGGCCGGCATCTTTTCCGGTCCCCGCGATCGAGCACGTGTCACGTAAACCCGGGTGGTGGTGAATCGTGCCGTTGTCTTCGCCCCCGCGCAAGCGCGCGAAGCCACGCCGGCGACGACGTATCGTTCGGCGCGCGGGACCGGCGGCGGATCATCGCCTGGTCCGCGCCAACCGATTGGCAGGCCCGCAGCTCACTCGTTTCTAAAACCTGCAACTCTCTGTGTCGTATCTTCTTCCGTTAAGATTCTACGCCGCCGAGGGCTGAAGCAGACGGGTTAACTATGCTCTATACACTCAATAGCACGTCGGTCGGGAGCGGCATCGGCATTCCGCGTAGAGTGTCTCTCCAAGCGTAACGGTCGTCACATCACCCCTATCCCTAAATTCGATAAAGCGAATATGGTTATAGCCCAATATGATTTGCCCTAATCCCGCAACCACTTAGACTACGCAAATTCAATCGCCAGGTCGGCGGTTTGAGCCGTCGCGGCTATAGACGACAAATGTTGGAGAAACCGGTATGCGGGTGTTCACGGCAACGGTTGATGATCCCGGCAAGTTCGTAAGGGCTCGTGACGAAGCGCAAAACTTAGCACAATGGCTCGCGCGAATGACGCTTAGTTTCGAAGAATCGCGCAAGGACTCCATGGACACGTCGCTATCGTGGAATGGCGCCACCAAAGTTATTTCGACACCTGAAATCGCTGCCAATGTAATGCTTCAGCTGCAGCTTCCCGATCTGATTCTTCAATTTTCCGAAAATGGGGAACCCGTGCCCCATGCGATGGAGGTTGAGGGCAAATCATCCGCCGAAATCGAGGCATGGCTCCTTGTTGAAATGTTTCATCGCGGGTTTGACCGGGATCGATTCGATAAGGATTTGCCTTATCGCTGGCTTAAGATGATGACGGGTGACGAGGCCAAATATTCTCCCGGCGATGTCAGCGCGGAACTCCAAATCTTGACAAGCTATCTCGAGCAAGCGGCAATGATACTGCAGCTCGTTGGCGAGGGCGTGGAACGAGCCTACGAAGGGAGGTTGCTTCGAAAAGCTCCGATATCCGGTGCTGTATCTGACCTCTTAGCCTTTGGACCAGAAAAATTCGATCTCTGTTGCAGCTTCCGTCAGTTTCCAACCGGGCAATCGCACGTCATCCACGTTGGATTTATGGCCGGAGACTGCAATGATCCCGTCCCACGTTTTTTCATTTACCTAACCTCGGCGGAGCGTCAAGTTTCGTCAGGTTACAATTTTATTTTGCCCATAAATCAGATCAAAGACCGCGAAATGTCTAGCAACCAAGTCGTTAGCGTGCTCACTGAGAGGATTGCGGAAGCGTTGGTTTCTGAAAGATAGGATGCGTCCCACGTTCTATTGGCGCGGCATGTCGAAGGGCAGGGGACGGATGGCCAGTCTGCGGATGATGGCGCGGGTTGGGGATAGGCGCTCTTCGTGACTCTCGAACCCCTTCAATATGGGCTCGGGGTTTTATCGGGCATTTTCATTGGCTTTTCGCTCGGCATGATCGGTGGCGGAGGCTCCGTCCTCGCCGTGCCCTTGTTGGTTTATGTCGTGGGCGTCAAAAATCCGCATATTGCGATAGGCACGAGCGCTTTCGTGGTCGCCGTCAATGCCGCGATCAGCTTGTTCAACCATGCGAATGCGGGAACGGTGAAGTGGCAATACGGGGGCATGTATGCGTTAGCCGGTTTTATTGGCGCCATCGCCGGCTCGACTGTCGGCAAAACGTTTAACGGGCAAAAGCTTCTCTTTTTATTCGCGATCGTCATGGTTCTGATTGGGATCTTAATGCTACGCGGGCGCAAGAACCTCGGCGAACCCGGCGTCGAATGCACCCGCGAAAAGGCCCCGAAGGTTCTTGGTTACGGCTTTATCACGGGTATCTTTTCCGGATTCTTTGGAATCGGAGGGGGATTTCTGATAGTCCCCGGTCTTGTTGAATCGACAGGGATGCCAATCCTCAATGCTATTGGGACGTCGCTCGTCGCGGTCACGGCTTTCGGTCTCACAACTGCGGTCAATTACGCAATATCTGAGCTAGTCGATTGGCCACTTGCAGCTGTTTTGATTTCGGGTGGGATAATAGGTGGTTTGCTTGGAATTCGCGCCGCCAAACACCTTGCACGAAAGACGGGTCACTTGCCTGCTATTTTCGCCGCGGTGGTCTTCGTCGTTGCCGCCTACATGATCTATAGAACTGTGCCCTCTTTTCTCCCCGGCTATCTTTTATGAATTCCAACGAGGAACGAGCTAGAGCAGGTCCCTGAAAAATTTCTCCAATCTGATTTAGAGTCTGGCCCATTGAAGAGGCTGGACGATGAAGCGGTCACGTTTTTCGGAAGAGCAAATTATCGGGGTTCTGCGGGAGCACGAGGCAGGCGCCAAGGCCGCCGATCTCTGCCGCAAGCACGGGATTTCCTCGCTCTTAATCGGCACGAAGCGCATTCCTGGCCGCGACATTGCTTCGCAACAGGCTGCGGCGTCGACCGCGTCGTTCTTACCCCGTTTGACGTAAGGTTTGGTGTAAGACGGCGGCATCAGAAGTACCTCATGACCCATCGACTCAAGTTCTCGCGCCCAATAATGCGCCGAACCACACGCCTCCATGCCCACGAGGCAGGGTTCGATCCGCGAAAAAAATTCGCGCATCTTCAGTCTCGTCAACTTGCGCGTTACCGCAGAACCACCTTCGCTCTCCAGCGCATGGATTTGAAAATAATTCTTGGCCAAATCGACGCCAATTCGGATAAACTTTTTCATGGACGGTCTCCCTCTTTGTGGCGCTTCTGCGACCACGCTTTGGCACTAGATGCCGTCGAGGAGAGAAGTCCCCGCCAGTGGTTCACGAAGGCTTCGATACGCGCCATTTCCAACACCAGCGCAACTTGCCTGTGCATGGACATCGAAGGACCAATAGCTTCATCGAGAAACAGAAAAAGTTCGGCTTGAATGTCCCGCCAATATGCGGATAGGCTCTCGCGTAGCGACATCGCCGGTGGTCTTTCGCGTAACTTGGATGTGGTGTTTGGCGACTCAACATACCAAAAACCGCGCCCTGGCGTGTCGCGACCTTTTGAAAATCAACGGAAATTTTAGAAATTCACGACGGCTGTGTTATTTTGCAAGTGGCTCATATTAAATAAAAATTTATGAAACGAAATCTATCGCATGACGTTTTCTTTTCGTTCTCTATGACGTGCGAATCTCTTTACGACGCACGCAACATAGATCAGAAATCGAAAGGACAAATCAATGGACCATCGCAAGATTATTATTGCCGTGCTGACGTTCGGCACGCTGTTAGGCGTGGCATCAATCACACCTGCATTCGCTGGCACCAGTTCCGGATCCGGGGACAGTGCGGTTAATCGAGCGAGCGTTAACAGCGAGTACGGAAACAATACCCGGAGTTCCACGGCCAACTGCCCCAACCATTTGACCAATCCCTACATATCCGATGGGAACGGTATGTATTATGACGCCGACGGGACAAAGAGGCCCTGTTTCTGAACAGCAGTCGACGGCCCCTTCCCGGGTGACCGGGATGGGTGCCTGGGCTTCGCAGTCGAAGCGGGCTCGGCAACATCTTCGTTTGGCGTCGATGGTGCGAACACCATTTGCAGCGTAGCTGAATTTGACAGCCACGCTGCTATGGTTCTTCCCTTGTGGCTTGTGGATCGATCTAGTGCATTGAGCCAGACATAGGATTCACAAAGTCGTGGAGGCGTGCGAGTCTGGAGCCATGGCCCAGACAGTCAGCATCCTACTGAACGCCCGCGACGGCGAACGCCTCAAGCAGATCG
>JBEKFQ010000090.1:0-12069 GCA_050013235.1 Beijerinckiaceae bacterium | reverse complement strand
GGCTGTCGTTCAAGACGATCTGCCGAAACTTATTACCACGCTTAAGCTACTAATTCCGCCCGCGGGCAAAACCCCTTAGGCGACTATATATAGTCCACCCTTAATCAAAGGGATAAGCCTCTAATCGAATTAGCGAGTTCCGCGATGATTTCTGCGCATTCAGCTGCCGACAGTTCATCATGCTGCGCTGCAAAAGTGAGCATCGGCACGAGTGACTCGATCGGTACTTCACTTGAGCTGTGTGGGCTAAAGCCGCCCGTGCTAGTGGGCCATCGATCGCGAATCGAACGCGCGTTCTGCGGGTCCCATGTAGCTTCGCCAATCTCAATAAGGTGA
This sequence comes from Beijerinckiaceae bacterium, assembly GCA_050013235.1. GTDB lineage: Bacteria > Pseudomonadota > Alphaproteobacteria > Rhizobiales > Beijerinckiaceae > RH-AL1. Next base: position 11,733 of record JBEKFQ010000090.1, on the reverse strand, counting down.
CCGCCCCCGAGATTTTGAGTGTGTTGCACATTTATATCTAACCTCCTATCAGGCGCTCGCCTTCTTATACGGTCCCCGCTTCTTCGGCACTGCTTCGTGCGCGTCGATCACAGCAACCACTTCTTCCATGCTCCAAAGCCGGTCACTGATCCCTGCCGCCATGGCTGGGCTAGTCCGCAATGTCTTGTGGATACGAACGAAATTATACCAACATGAAGCTGGGGACTGGCTCGTTATGACTGCGATGCGCCCAACCCTGTAATTTAAGCGTCCGAGGTTGCATCCAGAAAGCGGGCAAGATTCGGTCCGAGCCGGACGACTTGGTAAGCCGTATTTGTGAAAGTCCGCTATTGAGATCGGGAACCGTATCGGGTCAAGGGCATCTTATTAAACCGCAGTTGCCGCCGATCGATCACGGTGTATCTGCTGATAACGCAGAAATTGGCGCGGGACGCAAAGTGGACGATGCCTTGAGCGGTTCTCTCAACCGCCCGTGCCCCCCAATTCCTAGCCTCCTGAAGGACTAAGCGTCCAGGATCTTGCGCAAAGACGCTTCGATCTGGCCACCGCAATAGGCGTCGCCATAGTCTTGCCGCGCCTTGGCTGCCAGCTTGGCCAGCGCAGGCAGATCCGCGACCCGCCGCGTCAGGGCAGCGGTCATGGGTGCGGATTCTTCGAGGATCGCCTCGATCTTAGGGAAGCGGTCTGCCAAGGTCGACCACAGGGTGGCCGTCACGATGTCGGCAATGCCTGGCGCCTCGCCGCCCAACAGGAAGCCGGAATTCCGCTTGAGGCCGTGGCGGCGTCCCATCTCCTCCCAGAACGACATCCACCTCTTCAGGCGGGGGACGAAGTCCTGCCAGCGCTTTTCTGTCCACATCTCGCGGCCGCCATTCAGGGTAATTTCGTCGATCACGTCGTTGGCGTCGTTGACGATCTTGATGGAAAGGGCGCGGAGGGCGGTGGTAGCGGGCATGAGGTCCAGGGTTTCACCCAGATAGAGAACGATGGCCGGCATCTGGGCGATGGCGACATCCACTTTTTTGTCGAACAGCATGGGCGGGCCCATGAATGACCGCGGAACGGTACGGACCAGTAGTAGAGGTCGTAGTCGGACATTTCAGGGGGCTCCAGGTCATGCGGCCGATGTCTGACAACAAAACGCCGCCAGTCTCTCTTCGTTCAGGCGATCGGCGCCGTCTCTCGAAGGTCCGCAATGGGTCGAAAGCCGTCCCGTGACCATGCGGAGCAAGACGCTATCCCGATTCCACTTCGCGCCCATGTACGTCATTTAGGAGCTCGACAGCCGCACCCCTATAATGATCGTTTGTTCAACGCCCCCCAGGCCTGGTCCGACCCAATTCGGAAGCCCCTGAGCGGTATGGGCGAATGGCGCTGTTGATCCAAAGCCGCAATTCCTTTCAACTTGATGAAACGGAGCGGGCGGATGGAAAGCGGTTGTTCGGACTGAACTTTACAGTGGTAAATCAAATGAATTGGTGCCCCGGATTTGTATCCAAAGGGTTCCCTTTTCGTGACGCGCCAGAACGGGAGCGCCGCCGCCTCTGTGGGTTGTTTTTTTCGAAATGTGACCGCATCAATGACGCGATCCGTCCTACGCAAGGCGGCCTGCCGTGCGAGCTTGCGCAGCGGACAGCTATTCAGTCGCCTGGCGGAAAATCCGTGGACGCGGCAAGCTTGGTCTGTGCTTCGAAGCCGGCGATCCGCTTGCGCAATGTCGTCAGAGTGCTCTCCAACGCCTGGGAGCCGAGCATTAGGCGCAGCGGCGCGGGCTCCACGTCAGCGCTCTCGATAATGCGCGCCGCCATTCTGGCCGGGTCGCCGGGGGCCGCGCCATTTTTGGGGTCGAGCATCCGCAGGAAGCTGTGCGCCGGGGTATCGTTGTAGATGGACATGAGGTCAGCGACTTGCGCGCTGCTATAGCGGAATTCGGTTCGGGCGCCGCCGGGCTCGACGATTGTCATGCCGATCCCGAAGGATGCGACTTCCTGGGCGACCGATTCCACGAAGCCTTCGATGCCCCATTTAGTGGCGTGGTACATCGAGTTCCCCGGGAACGCGACCTGTCCGCCGTAGGACGAAATCTGGATAATGCGCCCGCCGCCCTGCTTGCGAAGGTGCGGCAGCACGGCGCGGATGAGCTGGATCGACCCGACCAGATTGGTCGCGATCATCTTATCGATCTGCTTGTCGGAAAGCTCCTCCGCCGCGCCGAACAGGCCATAGCCGGCGTTGCTGACGACCACGTCGATGCGTCCGAACTGGGCGAATGCGCGTTCAACAACCTCACGGATCGCCGCCGTGTCGGTCACGTCGAACACTTCGGCATGGAACGTTTCGGGATAGCTCTCAATCAGATCAGCGACTTTGCCAGTTTTGCGAACGGTTCCGACAACGCGGTCACCGCGCTTGAGGAGCTGCTCGGTGATCTGGCGTCCGAAGCCGCTGCTGACGCCAGTGATGAACCAGGTGCGTTGTGTCATTGGGGTGCTTCCTCGAATTGGAGCCATTTTCAGTGTGGGCGTGGCGACCCGCGCCAGAGGCCACGATTTCAGACGGCGGCGGACTGGCGCACGAGCGCCGCATTGAGGTCATCCCGAATGCGCTGCGGCTCCTCCCCAAGCGGCATGTTCGCCATGTCGTGCACGCCATCCAGAGCGCCCTGACGGTCCGCATCGAGAGCGGCAAAAAGCGGGTCGAAGTCTTCCGGCTCCGGGCCTTTGATGGCGACGAGTTCGAAGGTCTTGCGCAGGGCGTGATCCGAGCTGAGGCTCCGGACCAGAACCTCGGCGATCTGACGCCGCGCAACAACGCCGTCGCTGGGATCGGCCGCCCAGCGCGTGTCGCCCTGCCACAGGACGAGCCGATGCTCATCAGGCCGATTATTGTCGAACCAGCCGGGGCGCACAATCGTGCAAGGCAAGCCGCCCGCGCGCACCAACCTCTCGGAGCGCCGCTTCCAATCCTGAGCTTCCGTGGCCCGGTTATAGGCGCCGTTCCGGTTGGTGACCCCTATGGAGGTCATCAATGCGATGCGCGCTCGCCGCGAGCCCAGCGCGGACAGGACATTGCGCACGCCGCCATAATCGACGCTCTCGGCGCCGACCCTGCCAGCGCCGTCCGAGCCGAGGGTGAAAACGACGGCGTCGACACCTTCCACCGCGCCGGCAAGCGTTTCGGGTCGGGTCACGTCGCCGATGACCACTTGTGCCTCGGGAGGAAGCTGACGCGCCTTGCCGGGGTTATGCGCCAGAGCGCGCACCGCATGGCCCTGCCCAATCGCCTCTTCGACGACGAGGGGCCCGATACTGCCGGTGGCGCCAACGACCAATACGGTCATGCGGAGAGTTGTCATGAGCTTTCCTTGCTTTGGTGGCCTGTCGCGCTCAAGACGCGGCGACCTCATCGACAGCCCGCAGCCCATTGAGCGTGCGAGGATAGCCGATGAAGGGCAGCAACTGGGTCAAGACGTCGATGAGCTTCGTCCGGTCGTTGCCTACATGCAGATTGGCGGCGACATGGCCCTTGACCTGCGGATCGCAGCCGCCCAGCGAGACGAGCATGCTGAAGGTGAGAAGCTCGCGCATCGCCACGTCGAGTCCAGTGCGCGTGTAATTATCGCCGAAGCAATTGGCCGAGAGATAGCGTTGAATGTGAAGCTGGTCGGCAGGCGATGAGGCGTAGAGCTTCGCCACCAACTCGTTCCCGATGATCTGCTTCTGGACGGCAATCCCTTTTTCCACGCGCGTCTCGGGCGTGGTGGTGGACTGGGGCAGCAGGGGCAGCTCGATCCCGCGCTCCGCGAGAACTTCGTTTGTCGCGTGGATGAAGTCGAAGACCTTGGCCATGCCGACATAGGACACAGCTTGATACACGATTTCTTTGACCTCGACCGGCGTGACTCCAACGGTGAGCGCGGCGCCGAGCATGACACGATATTCGCGGAGGGCTTGGCAGGCGATGATCGATGCGAGCTGAACCATCAGCCGGGTGCGGGCGTCCAGATTGCCGTGAGCAAGCACTTCGTCGAAGGCGAAATTGTCAAAAGTCTCAATCAGTTCAGGGTCCGTCACCGCCAATGTAGAAACATGATCGGGAAACAGCTCGTCGTGGCTTTTCTGCGCTCGTTGGTTGGGAGCCATTGTGTTTTTCCTTATCGCCTATGCTGTCGAAGCCTGCGGTTGACTCAAGTCGGAAAGTCCGTGGTCAAACTGGTCGCTTTCCAAGCCTCCAGCATCGCGCGGTCGGCATCGAGCGCGGCGCCGACCACCTGGATGGCGTCGCTGCCCAGCAGCAGCAGGTGAGGCGCGTCAGAGGCCTCGACGGCCTTGATGATGACCTGCGCGCCCCGCGCCGGGTCGCCGCGCTGATGGCCGTCGGTCTTGTCATTCTCTATGCGACGGCGCCCCGAAGTCTCGGCGTAGTCGGCGATGGCGGTCCGGGACTGAAGCAGCGACCGGCCGGAGAAGTCGGTCCTGAATTCGCCGGGCTCCACAGCGATCACCTTGACGCCGAGCGGCTCAACCTCCTTTCGGAGGCTGCCCGATATTGCTTCGAGGGCGCATTTCGTCGCCCCGTAATAGCCCGATCCCGGTCCGGGATTGCGGGCGGCGATCGAGGAAAGGTTCACGATGGCGCCATGACGCCGCCTACGCATCCCGGGCAGCACCGCTTTGATCAGCGCTACCGGTCCGAAAAAGTTGGCAGCGAACAGCTCGTCGACTTCAGCCCCGTCCGCTTCCTCGACGGCAGAGCGGTAACCGTGGCCGGCATTGTTGACGAGTACATCCACCGCGCCGAACTTTGCTTCAGCCTGCCGTACGGCCTCCGCGACCTGCGCGTGGTCGGTTACGTCCAGCGCGAGAGCGAGCGCTGTGTCTGGATAGCCGGCCACGATGTCCTGCACTTTCGCGGGATTGCGCGCGGTAACGACCGCATTCCACCCGCGTTTCAGCACCGCCTCGGCGAGATGGCGGCCAAGACCGCTTGAGCAGCCGGTAATCAGCCGTGTGGGCATGTCGAAAGTTCCTTTCGCTCTGTGTTTCGCTCCATCAGCAACCGTGGCTTGAGGCACCTGCGGCCTCGGTCGCCTCCGCGACGGCGGTTTTGCTTATCGCTGCCGCTGCCCAGCGCCTCATTCCAATGGCTCGCGCGGTCTGCGGACGACATCGCCCGGTGTACTTTCTCGTCACAGCCCGGTCATTTTCATCATGGCCGCGGGCAGCCGATCACCTTGCGGCTTGAGGGTCGAGGCCGCTGCATCGATTGCCCGGATTTCGCCGGTGGAGAGTTCAACCTCAACCGCGCGCAAATTTTCGCTCAGGCGTTCAAGCTTCGTGGTGCCCGGGATCGGGACAATCCACGGCTTCTGGGCCAGCAGCCAGGCGAGCGCGATCTGGGCCGGGGTGGCGCCCTTGCGCTGCGCCACGTCGCGCAGCAAAGCGACCAGCGCCATATTCGCTTTCAGCGCCTCCGGCGCGAAGCGCGGAACATTGGCGCGGAAATCCGAGCTGGAAAACCGCGTGGCCTCGTCCACCTTGCCGGTCAGGAAGCCGGCGCCGAGCGGGCTGAAAGGAACGAAGCCGATGCCAAGCTCCTCCAGCGTCGGCAGAATCTCGGCCTCTGGACCTCGATACCAGAGCGAATATTCGCTCTGCACCGCCGTGACAGGCTGGACCGCATGAGCGCGACGGATCGTCTGGGCGCTGGCTTCCGATAGGCCGAAATGCTTGACCTTGCCTTCAGCGATCAGTTCCTTGATCGCGCCGGCGACGTCCTCGATGGCAACGTTGGGATCGACGCGATGCTGGTAGAAGAGATCGATGACATCGGTCTTAAGCCGCTTCAGGCAGGCTTCGGCGACCGCCTTGATATGATCAGGGCGGCTGTTGACGCCGCCACTGCGTGCGCCCGTCTTCAGATCGATGTCGAAGCCGAACTTGGTGGCGATTACTACTTGGTTTCTAAACGGCGCGAGCGCCTCGCCGACGATCTCCTCGTTAGTGAAGGGGCCATAGGCTTCGGCCGTATCGAAAAAAGTGACGCCCTGCGCCACCGCGGCCTGGATCAGCGCGATCCCCGCCGATTTGTCGATGGACTGGCCATAGGCGTGGCTCAGCCCCATGCAACCAAGCCCGAGAGCGGAGACCTTCAGGCCGTTGCCGAGTTTGCGCTTCTGCATTGAACGGTGTCCTTTCATTCGACCAAGGCGCGATCCAGTTGGCGCTTTTACCGCCGTCAGCGTCCGGTCAATTGTTCCATGGCTTCGGGATAGCGGTCGGCCAGTAGGTTGATTTTCGTTGCGGCGTTCTCGATGTCGCGGAGATCGTCCGGCGTCAGAACGACATTCGCCGCGCCAATGTTTTCTTCGAGGCGGTGAAGCTTGGTCGTGCCGGGGATCGGCACGATCCAGGGCTTTTGCGCCAGCAGCCAGGCCAGTGCGATCTGCGCCTGCGTCGCTGCTTTCCGCTTGGCGATCTCCGCTAGGAGGTCGACCAGCGCCTGATTGGCGTGAAGCGCCTCCGGGGTGAAACGCGGCAGCGTGCTGCGGGTGTCATCCTTGCCGAACTTCGACTTGTCGTTGAGGGCGCCGGTCAAAAAGCCACGGCCGAGCGGGCTATAGGGAACGAGGCCGATTCCAAGCTCCTCCAGCGTGGCCAGCACACCCTCTTCGGGTCGCCGCCACCACAGGGAATATTCGCTTTCAAGCGCCGTGACAGGCTGGACCGCATGGGCGCGGCGGATGGTTTTTTCGGCCGCCTCGGACAGGCCGAAATGCTTGACCTTGCCCTGCTGGATCAATTCCTTTACCGCGCCGGCGACGTCCTCGATCGGCACATTGGGATCGACGCGGTGCTGATACAATAGGTCGATGGAGTCAACCCTGAGACGTTTCAGCGAGGCCTCGGCGACCTGCTTGATATGTTCTGGCCGGCTGTTCAATCCTTGCCAGGTTTTCGCGCCGGTCGGATCAATGTCGAAGCCGAATTTGGTGGCTATCGTCACTTGGCCCCGAAAGGGTTCAAGCGCCTCGCCGACCAGCTCCTCATTGACCAGCGGGCCGTAAATTTCCGCTGTGTCAAAGAAGGTGACGCCGCGTTCGACAGCCGCCCGCAGCAGGGCGATCATCGCCCCCTGTCGGGCGCAGGCCCATAGGCGAAGCTCATGCCCATGCAGCCGAGGCCGATGGCGGAGACCTCAAGGCCGCTGCTTCCAAGTTTGCGCTTCTGCATTGCAGGCTCCTTTGACCGTCAACTGTCGATGAGCGCCATGTGCTCGGATGAAAGGCGGCCGCCTTGGACCGTGAGTTTGGAAAAGGTATTGTCGATTTCACGCAGATCATCGGGCGTCAGCTCAATGTCCGCAGCACGAAGATTCTCATCGAGATGTTCGGGTTTGTTCATGCCCGGAATCGGCACGATCCAAGGCTTTTGTGCGAGCAGCCAGCCGAGCGCCAGCTGAGCCGGCGTTGCATTCTTCCGAACCGCGATCTGGCGCAGGGTCTCAACGATGGCCTGATTGGCCTTCATCGCCTCGGGCGTGAAGCGAGGAAAAGTCGCTCGCAGATCGGTCGCGCTGTCGAATTTTGAATCGGCGGCGACCTTGCCCGTCAGGAAGCCCGTGCCCAGCGGCCCCCAGGGCACGAAGCCGATGCCGAGTTCCTCGCAAGTCGGCAGCACCGCAGCTTCCGGGTCGCGCGTCCACAAAGAATATTCGTTCTGGACGGCAGTCACCGGCTGTACCGCATGTGCGCGCCGGATCGTCTTTGCGCCGGCTTCGGACAGGCCGAAATGCTTGACCTTGCCTTCTTTGATCAACTCCTTCACCGCGCCGGCGACATCCTCGATCGGCACGTTCGGATCGACGCGGTGCTGGTAGAACAGGTCGATATGATCGGTCTTCAGCCGCTTGAGCGAGGCTTCGGCGACCTGCCTGATATGTTCGGGGCGGCTGTTGAGGCCAACGATCCCGCCATTCGCAATCTCGAAACCGAACTTGCTGGCGATCACGACTTTATCGCGGATGGAAGCGAGGGCTTCGCCTACAAGTTCTTCATTGGTGAAGGGACCATAGACTTCGGCGGTGTCGAAAAAAGTGACGCCACGCTCGTAGGCCGCCCGGATCAGGGCGATCCCCTCAAGCCTGTCAACTGCTGGGCCGAGCCCGAAACTCAAGCCCATGCAGCCGAGACCGATGGCCGAAACCTCCGGGCCGCCGCTTTCAAGTTTGCGCTTCTTCATAGATATCTGTTCCCTTGATTCGATCAGCCGAAATATTGCGCGTCGGTGACCTGCTCCATCCAGTCGGCGCTCTTGCCATCAAGGCTTTCCTGAATGGCGACATGGGTCATGGCCGTGGTTGGCGCGGCGCCGTGCCAGTGTTTTTCGCCCGGCGAAATCCACACGACATCGGCGGGCCGGATTTCCTCAATCGGCCCGCCTTCGCGCTGAACCCTCCCGCACCCGGCCGTGATGATCAGCGTCTGGCCAAGGGGGTGGCTATGCCAGGCGGTGCGGGCGCCGGGCTCGAATGTGACCGTGCCGCTGGAGACATGGGCAGGCTCCGGGGCGGCGAATAAGGCGTCGATCCGCACCGTTCCCGTGAACCATTCCGCAGGCCCCTTTCCGGAGGGCTGCGAGCCATTGCGTTTGATGTCCATGTTTCTGCCCTTCAAGCCTTCAGCGACGCCATGTCGATCACGAAGCGATATTTCACGTCGCTGCGCAGCATGCGCTCATAGGCCTCGTTGATCTCGTCGATCCGGATCATCTCGACATCGGCGCAGATGCCATGCTTGCCGCAGAAATCGAGCACTTCCTGCGTCTCGGCTATGCCGCCGATCAGCGATCCGGCAATGGACTTGCGCCCCATGATCATCGGGACCGTATTCAACATCGGATTGAGATCGCCGAGATAGCCGACCAGCACCAGCGTACCGTCGAGCCCCAAAGTCTGCACATAAGGATTGGTGTCGTGGATCGTCGGCACGGTGTCGATGATGAGGTCGAACCGGCCCTTGACCTCCGCCATCTGCGCGGCGTCGGCCGAAATCACAATTTTGCTGGCTCCAAGACGGCGCGCGTCGGCCTCCTTGCCGGGCGAATGGGTGAAAAGCGTGACTTCCGCGCCCAAAGCCTTGGCGAGCTTCAGGGCCATGTGGCCGAGGCCGCCGAGGCCAACCACCGCGACTTCGCTGCCCTTGCCGACTTTCCAATGGCGCAGCGGCGACCACGTGGTGATGCCGGCGCAGAGAAGCGGCGCGGCGCCCTTCAGGTCTATGCCCTCGGGAACCTTCAGGACGAATTTGTCGGAGACGATGATGTTTTTGGAATAGCCGCCATAGGTCGGCGTGTGGTCGAGGCGATCGGTCCCGCCATAAGTATAGGCCGAGCCCTTGTCGCAATATTGCTCAAGCCCGCGCAGGCAGGGTTTGCAGTGCTGGCAGGAATCGATCATGCAGCCGACGCCGACGCTGTCGCCGGCCTTGAAGCGCGTGACCTTCGATCCGACGCGGGCGACGCGGCCAATGATCTCGTGGCCCGGAACCATCGGATAGACGGCGCCGCCCCAGTCATTGCGCACATTGTGAACGTCGGAGTGACAAATGCCGCAGTACAGGATGTCGATGACCACATCGTCCGGGCGCGGGTCGCGGCGCTCGAAACTCCAGGGCGCGAGCCGGTCTTGCGCCGAATGAGCGGCATAACCCAAAACCCTCGTGACCATGACAAATCCTCTTGCAAATGCGGCGGTTCGATTGGGGCGGTCGTGTTGTCAAAGCTCGCCCCGGAGATCGGCGCGACCGAAAGGTTGCAAACAAACAGCTGCGGGGTGGGCCGCCCAGCCTCGGAATCTACTCAACGCGTATGTGCGCAGCCTTCGCCTCCGGCAGCCGAAAGATTAGCAAGTGGCGCGTCGTTTCTTGTTGCGAGGAGAAATTAGCTCTTTCCGCGCCTTTCGATTAGACGCTAAAATACGCATAGGCTTATGAGTAGAATTCATGAATTCATCGCCCAACACAAACGACTTGATCGCCTTTCTGGCGGTGGCGCGGGAGCGCAGTTTTACCCGGGCGGCGGCGAAGCTTGGCGTCTCGCAGTCGGCGCTGAGCCACACGATCCGCAGCCTCGAAGAGCGGCTCGGGCTGCGGCTCCTGACACGGACCACCCGCAGCGTCGCCCCAACCGAGCTGGGCGAACGCCTCCTTTCGAACATCGGGCCGCGCTTTGACGAAATCGACGCAGAGCTAGCTGCACTGAAGGAAATGCGCGAGAAGCCCGCCGGCTCCATCCGCATCAACACCGCCGAACATTCGGCCAAGACCATTCTCTGGCCCGCCCTGGCGAGGCTTTTACCGGACTATCCAGACATCAACGTCGAGATCGTCGTCGAAAACGGCATGACCGACATCGTCGCGGGGCGCTACGATGCAGGCATCCGGCTCGGCGAACAGGTGGAGAAGGACATGGTCGCGGTGCGGGTCGGCCCGGACATGCGCATGGCCGTTGTCGGCGCCCCGGCCTATTTCGCGAAACGGAAGAAGCCCCGGACGCCGCAGGAATTGACCGGACACGTCTGCATCAACCTCCGCCTGCCGACCCTTGGCGGCGTCTATGCTTGGGAGTTTGAGAAAGGTGGGCGAGAGCTGAAGGTGAGGGTCGAGGGACAATTGGTGCTGAACAACCTCGACCTGAAGGTCAGTGCCGTTTTGGCCGGCCTGGGCCTCGCCTATGTGCCGGCAGATCAGGCGGCGCAGCACATTGCGGAAGGCCGGCTGGTCCGCGTGCTGGACGACTGGTGTCCGCCTTTTTCAGGCTACCACCTCTATTACCCCAGTCGCCGGCAACACACGCCGGCTTTCGCTCTGCTGGTCGATGCGCTGCGCTATCGGGCGCCCTGAGCAACAATTAGCTTCGTTGGTGTAAATCGGCGTTCAACGTTGGCTGCGCCGCAATCTTGTTATCTAGCGCGAAAGGTTGACCCCGTCGGACCCGTTATCCAAGTTTCTGACACCGCATTTAATTTTGGTTCGGGATGGGGTCACGATCGGTGCCGATCGTGACCCCATTCAAATCGTAGAAATAGAAACAGCTTCAAAAGTTTGCTCGCAACGGCAGGGGGGTCACCGTGCAGCGCCGCTTCATAGACGGCGGTGATTGAGCTTGAGGCGTACGCTCATTCCGCAGGTCCAACCGATGATATCAACGAATTTTTCTTAGCTGGGTGCGGCAACGGAAAATGACGTCCGTACCCTCGAACGCCTGGCCACCTAATAGCATGCTCCGCTATTCAGGGCCGGCAGTTCGGATAACCGAGCGTCTGACTTGGGTCGAGAGTGACCGCTCGGGCAAAGTTGGGGAATGGCAGCTTTTCACTCGGCTCGCTCTATAGCCGCCATTCCGCTTTCGGCCCGATCTGCTCGTTCGCTCCGCGCCCATGTCGGTCGTTTGACGCTTATCAATCCTGCCCCGTAAGCGGGCGTTCGCGCTTACGCGTTCGTCTGATCAGATCATGATCTCAAGGATGCGTCGTACCAGATTGTCGATCGCGACGGACTAGCTGACGACGGCAGCTCGACGAAGGCGACCCGTGTTTTTCGGCAGCCGTCTTCTTCCCGCAGGGCGCCCACGGGAACTTAAGTTGAACTATCCGGTTATGGTTGAGCTAACCCTATTGGAGCTATCATGATCAAGAAGCTGCTCGTTCTCACCC